>JALXBF010000049.1 GCA_026991575.1 Planctomycetota bacterium
GACTACCACCCCCCCTAACACAGCCCTACCCCTTTGAGCAATCAGCATCAGCAACACGGCAGTCGCAGGAGCCGGGATGACCGGTTATCTCGGGCGTCCCTTGTTGCTGCGGCGATCGAATGGCAGGGTCTGAAGCCAGACTGCTGTCAGCCGAACCCCCTTACCGGGATCAATGGTCAGCGAATCGGCTTCGGGTACCGCTACGGGGACTGCTCCGAGCGGGTAGCCATCCAGGGCCAGTCGCACGGCACCGTCCTCGTAGCGTAAGGTCAGTCGCCAGGTGGTCGTAGCCTTGTGCCACGCAATCCACCGGGTCTCCTGCGAATAGTCCCGCAGTAGCTGCCCATCTGCAGCCACGAGCTTCAGCGACGGCGGCCTCAGCTCAACAGTCCAGGCGGCCTTCTCACCGGCAAGACCAACGCAACGCAGCGTCCCGGGCCCCGGTAGGGCGGCTAACAGTTCTAGCTCGATCCGCATGTACCCGACACACCGGACCGGTTCCCCCACCGGATGCGCCGCGAAGCCAGCAGCCCGCCACGAGGCGGCGTTGGCCGTTTGGCTAACTGGTAGGTACACAACGGGGAAACGCTCGGGATCGTGCCCGGTGTTCTTACGGAAAACGATCAGGTGTTGCCGGGGCAGGAACTCGTGGAGCTCGCTGAGGCGGAACCCGAAATCTTCCAGTTCGTAGCGGACCTGGCGCAGCGTCATCTTGTGATCGGGCAGGATCGGAACAGTGGGGTCCTCGGCGCGGTACTCGATAAGCGCCAGCCTTCCGGTTGGGCGCAGCGCCTTGGCTAGCCGGGGCATGAAGACATCGGGGTCCTGGATCTCGTGGTAGACGTCGACCATCAGCGCAAGATCGATCGACGATGGCGGAAGTTTCGGGTCGTCCGGTTCGGAGAGTACCGGGACGACGTTCGTGACGCCGAATTCGGTCAGCCGCTGCTGGAGCATGCGGATCATTTCTGGCTGGATGTCCACGGCAAATACCTTGCCCGTTGGGCCGACCCGCTGGGCCATTCGCACGGCGAAGTAGCCAACGCCGGTACCGATGTCGGCCACGATCTGCCCGGGCCGGATGCGCAGTGCGTCCAGCACGCGCTCGGGCTGCTCCCAGAGGTCGCGATCCGGGCGCAGCAACCAGCGCCAGCCGCGCCAGCTCATCACGCGCGCGATCGGGCGGCCCTTGTAGGTCCGGGCTGCGGGGAGCGAACGCGGCGCGCGATTCTGCTGAGCGGGCAGCGACGTGGCCAGTGCTGGCAACAGCAGCACGATGGCAAGGATCAGCGTGCAGCGACAAAGCGTGCGTCGTGGGACCAAGCGGCTCATAGGGACTCCGTCTCGTGCGTCGCGCCACAACTGGCAAAATCGCTACAGCCGGACCGCGCTGCAGCCGATCTTGAACACTGGAGCGCTACGATTTCGCATGTCGGCATGCTGGCATCGGGCGCGGGCTGTACGACAACTCCGATGGTACGACACCGGCAACGTGAGCTCAACTCGTCGATCCGTGCAGCGGCCTGCCTTCGGCTGATTCTGGCCGTGCTCATAGCTGCCGGCGGCTGCATACCGGCCGTGCCCGCGCACCGGCCATTGGTGTTGTCGCCCCCTGTGGCCCGGCCCGATGTGGCCATCCCGTTGGAACACTATGCGGTCGGCCTGGCTCGCTCGGGGGCTGACGTTGTACCCGGTAGCTACAGCGACCCCGTCGACGTGCCGCCTGAACCGCTGTTGCCGAGCCGCCCCGAAGCGGCACGGCTACGCCCCATCCGGCTGCACGAAGCGATCCGTATGGCGTTGGAAAACAACGAGGTTCTGGTCCGCGCAGGCGGAGGGGTCGCCGCGGTCGAGAACGGCCCGAACCTCGGTTTCGGAACACTCGGTCGGACCATTTACGATCCGGCCTTGTTCGAGACCGAGATCGAACGACAACTGGCCCGGTTCGACGCTCGCTGGGAAACTAGTCTCTTCTGGGACAGCATCGACGTGCCGTTTGGTTCGGTGGCGTCGCAGTTTCAGGGATTTCGCCGGGACATCTTCCAAGGGCAAACCATCCTGCGTAAGCCACTGATCACCGGCGGCGAGGTGTCCATCGGGTTCAACACAAGCTATCAGTTCCGCCGGGTGATTACGCCCCTACTGCAGGGTCTGATCAATCCCGAATACGAAACCCAGCTGGTCTTCGCGATCCGGCATCCACTGGGCGGTCCGGACGCCGGCGGCCGCTTCGGCGGTGCCGGCGTGGCCTACAACCGGGTGCCGATCATGATTGCTCGGATCAACGCGGACCAGGAGCTGTGGCAGTTCAAGGAGAACTTGATGATCATGGTCCGCGACGTGGAGGAAGCGTACTGGAACCTGTATGGGTCGCAGGTTCAGTATCAGGCTCTGCTGCGCGCGGTGGAGCAGAGCTGGCGCTACGTGCGCGACCTGGAGGAAGCCAACAGAGTGGGCAAGGCGGATCCGGCGGAACTCCTCGAAGCACGGGCTCAACTGGACAGCCTGCGTGAGGCGCTGTTGCAGGCCAAGGCCGGGCAACGTGGCGCGGCCGGTCTGCCGTTCGACGGCCTGCTCGTGGCCGAAGCACGCTTGCGGGCGCTCATCGGCTTGCCCCCCTACGACGGAACCCGCCTCGTCGCCGTCGACGAACCGACGCTGGCCCCGGTCGAACTGGACTGGGAATCGGTGATCCGGGAGGCCTACCGTTATCGACCGCAGCTTGCCCTGCACCGCTTGAACGTGCTCGAGCAGCGTCAGCGCTGGATTCGAGCCCGCGGCCAGCTCAGGCCCCAGATCGACGTGGGTGCCCAATTCCAGATCAACGGCCTGGACAGCACGTTCGACGGCTCCCTGGATGTTCTGACCGACGGCAACTTCAACGATTACCAGTTCGATATCCAGGTGACCGTGCCGCTCGGTTACCGGCGAGAGTTGGCCGACGCGCAGACAGCGCTGCTGCAGATTGCCGCTGCCAAGGCGCGACTGTACCAGGCGATGCGGGAAACGGACCACACGATCGCCCAGCTGTATCGAGAAGTAGATCTGGCCCGGGAACGATTCCTCATCGCACGCGATCAACTGCGTACCGCGCAGCAGAGACTGGAAGTGAACATCGCGCAGTGGGAAGCGGGGCAGCAGGATCGCAGCGTCGTGAACCTGAGGCTGGTCCAGGCCATCGAGGGCTTGCGCCGCGCGCAACTGGCCGAAGTCGAAGCACGGGTCAACTACAACATTGCCCTTATCCGCCTCGAGCACGCCAAAGGCACGCTGCTGTCCTACGACAATATCCATTTCCATCCCGGCCCGTGGGCCGTGCGCGTCGAGATGGCGGTGCCTGAGGAGCCTGCCGAGCAGCGCTCCGGCGACGAGCCGGCTCGTTCGGAGACAGCACCCGACGGCAAGTCCCAGCAAGTCGACGCTGCGACAGTACAGCCCGTACCGATCGCACAAGCGTCCGCCCCCGGGACGGCGGTCCCCGGCACCGAAGCGCGCAACCCGGACGGGCAACCCCCGAGCACCGGCAAGCAGCCCTCGGCACCGCGTGCTGCGGCGAAACGAGATGGCTGGCGTGCCGCGGCGTCACCCCCACCGGCACACGGTCCGACGCCACACTCCCATTCGAGCCAGCCTGCGCAGAGGCCCCCCGTGGCCCCGGAACCGCTGGATCTACCGGCAGCCACCGGCGATTGACCAGGGCGAGTGGTCTTGAAACCCGGCAGCCATGGTGCTATAGATGGAAATGAGCGGCAATGGGGTCCGCGGTGTGCGGGCGTAATTCAGTGGTAGAATGCCAGCTTCCCAAGCTGGACGTCGCGGGTTCGAATCCCGTCGCCCGCTCCTTGGAGGATACGCGCACCGTTGTCGGCGGGCTGTCGTGCCCGCCGCTTTTTTGCGCGCGCTTGCCCACGCCGCATGCCATGCCAACTACGCACTGGGCCTGCCAGAAAGAGGGGCTGACGCGCCAGTGCGTGACAGGAGGCCCACCACTTCTCTCACCTGTGCCCGAACACGTCGACGACGGGAAGCTCGGCCCGGCAAGTACCCGCCGCGAGGTGCGGTGGCTGCCTGGTTGCAGTCTAGCGCAGCGCAGCCACTTCTGCTGGCATCAGCTAGGGCAGCTTCGCTGCTGAGCTACGCAGCTGCCACCCCCTGGCGCGCCCGGAGCCGACGAGCCAGCAGGAGCAGTTCGAGGCCGCACCAGGCTGACAGTGCCGGCAGGACGAGCCAGAGATAAGGATAGGCCAGGCCTCGAAGCACGCGGTCGGCAAGCTCCGGCACATTACCCTTCCAGACGCCTTTCAGCAGACCGAGCACCGGGTGCGGTCGGGCAAGTCTGCGCCAGGCACCGGCACGCAGCCAGGCCCGGCCGTACTTGCCCTTGCGTGCGGCCAGCCGCACGGCCGTCTCTGCCGCTTCGTCCCCGCTGCGCAGGAGTCGGATCGCGTCGCGCCGGAGCGAGTGCACGACGATGCTCGCTTCCGAACCATACTTCTCGGCATAGCGTGCCATGCGGGCCACGTCGGCAGGGTCATCGGCATACCGCAGCACGCGCAGCACGGTGGTACCGCTGCCGGATCGTTTGGTAAGCACAGCCACGTCGCCGGCGAACCGCGCCAACGGTCTTCCGTTACCCCGTCTGGCTAGCCGGGCAAGTTCCACGAGCTTGTCCAACAGGCGGCGGCTCAAGTTACCCGTCTTCACGGCCACCTTTGTCACAGCGGCTCCCAGGTCAACCATTGGCGCAACCGTCGTTGCAATGCCCAGGGCGGACAATCCGGTGATGACCCAGTCGACCTTCTGTCCTTCGACTCCATGCGAAACTTGGATGGCCAGGTCACGGATGTCTCCGACGACAAACAGATCGGTGACCACGGCACCGATCAGCCCTTCCGTGGAAGTGCCGTAACCGGAGACCGCACCGGCCGCGAACTTCTTGGCACGCCTCAGCAAACTCTTCCGCTCAGCCTCCAGCTGGGCACGTTTCGCGAGCAATGCGTCGCGATAGTTGGCAGCGTAAGCTTCGTCCTTCAGGCCGGCGTCGATGTAGGCAAGGGCATCCTCGTACAGCTCCCCCTCCGCTAACCTGTCCGCCTCGGCCAGGTAATCCACCGTCGGGAGCCGCTGGTACTGGATCCAAGCGATCGCGCGCGGCACGTCGGCGGCCAGGATAACCAGCAGCCCCAGGGCACACAGCAGCCGGAGGACGTTCCAGCGGCAGCGCCAACACGCGGCAAGCAGCGAACCTGTGGCCGCACCATGTGGTTGGACACCAGTCGATGGAGCTGCCATGATCGGTACCCTCACGCTTCAGGTTGCCGAGCGGCACCGGCCCTGATCGCCTCTTCGCCCTTGAACCGGATCTCGACCCACGTATCCTCCGGCAGCACCGCCTGGAAAAGCTCTCTGAGCTGAGCCCGCGACTGTTCGCGGACCTGTTCGAGCAGTTTGCGTGAGCTGGCCACCTTGCGGATCTCGCGCGGCAGGTCCTCGTAGATGCACAGCGTCAGCTGCGTCTGGCCGGCACCGGTGCGTGTGCGCATCCCGCTGATGTGCATGCGCTTCTCGACAATCCGGCTCGGGTCGAAATCGTGATACAGCAGCCTCGGCTCAGGTACCACCACCCGGACGTAGCCCGGTGTGCGTGTCTCGACTTGGACGGCATCGCTGGTGAGGTCAACCCCGTAAAGCAGTTTGACCGGAGCTTCGATTTCAACTTCCACCCGACCGCGCCAGTTCTCGTGGTGCCGCTGGGCGGAGACCCGCGTCTCGACCTCCTGCGTCACCACCTTCAGCACGTCCAGCACTCGGGTCACACGGAACGTTGCGTCCTCGGACTCATCCAGCGTCGCCGGCAGCGGCGCTGCGTACATCGCGTGGTACAACCACCACCCCATGGCGGTCGCCAGGACACAGATCACCACCATGGGCAGGGTCAGGTCCCAGCCAACCCGCTCAGCACGTTTGGCAATCGACTGAACGCTCATCTGTTCGCCCCCAGCGATGCCTGGGACGGGTTCTCTGCCAGAGCCGCGATTGATGACAGTATGTTCGCCTTATCAGCCGCTATCTTAGCATACCCCTTGCCCCGCGCCGCCCGGTCGGTTCCTGCATCACGCTCGCGGACGGTAGCCGCCCGTCTGCACGCGGAACGTGCCGGAACGAGTGCAGGACGCGAATGTCGGAAGTCTCGCCGCAGAGTGGCTAAGTCATCGTATGGCATCGCCGCCGATCGGCGCTCGCGTTTGTCGCGAAGGTGGCGATCGGTTGGGGGCGTGCCGATCGTAGTGACCCTGTCGCTGCTTCGGATGCACGGACCGGCAACGGCCGCACCGAGCGGTTGGTTGAGGCCGCGGGCCGAGGCGGACGGCTGCGAATATGATTTAGTGTTTCCGCTTTGTCGGACTCGTTCGATCCACGGGGGAAACGAGTGTGATGGATGTCCTATGGGCACCGTGGCGGCTTCAGTACATCGTCCAGGCGCGCGATCAGGCGGATGATACCTGTTTCATCTGCAGCGCAGTGTCCAGTTCGGACGATCGCGCCAACCTGGTGGTGCACCGCACGGCGCTGAGTGTGGTGATCCTGAACAAGTTTCCTTACAACAATGGACACTTGTTGATTGCCCCCAAGACGCACAAGGCTGAGCCGGGCGAGCTGGACGACGCGGAACTCCTGGATCTGATGCACACGATGCAGCGGATGCTGACCGTGCTGCGGAAGGTGCTCACGCCGGACGGCTTTAACGTGGGGCTGAATCTGGGCCGGGTTGCCGGGGCGGGTCTGCCCGGCCATCTGCACTGGCACGTGGTGCCCCGGTGGCAAGGGGACACGAACTTCATGCCGGTGGTCGCCGACACGAAGGTCATCAGTCAGTCGCTGGAAGCTCTCTACGGACTGCTGGCCGACGCACTTTCCGACCAGCAGTGCGCCTAGCGGCGGTCGCCGCAGGCGATAAACTGAAGAAGGGGATGGGGCAGTGCTGCCTGCCACCACACGGCTTATTCGAGGAAGACCGTACCAATGGCGCTTTGGGTCATTCGCACGCTGTTCCTGCTGATCTGGACCGGACTTGGCTCCTACTTGGCATGGCGCCTGGAGCTGGGCGCATGGCAGACGGTCGGTGTCGTCTTGCTGGCGATCATCATCGGTGTGACGGTGATCGCCATTGACGTGCTGGTGCCGCGGAAGAAGATTGGCATTTTGTCGGCGATCTTCTTCGGGCTGTTGCTGGGCACGATCATGGGCCAGCTGATCTGGTCGGCAATCCGCCCGGCTCTGTGGTACGTGGAGCAGACGCTGGAGCTGCAAGCGCGTGCACAGTTTGAAACGGTAGTCGAGCCGCTGGTTAACCTGCTGCTCAGCTCGCTGCTCTGCTATCTGGCGATCAGCTTCATCTTACAGACGCAGGATGACTTTCGTTTCGTGATCCCGTATGTCGAATTCAGTCGGGAGCTGCGCAGCAGCCGGCCACTGGTGGTTGACACCAGCGCATTGCTGGACGGGCGGATTGTGCGGCTGGTGCAGGCGGGCCTGTTTGACACGACGATCATTGCGCCGGCGTTCGTCTTGGGTGAGTTGCAGCGGTTGGCCGAGAGCCCGGACCGTGCCGAGCGGGTGCGCGGCCGTCGCGCGCTGGAGCTGGTCACCGAGCTGCGCAACGATCCTCATGTGTCGATTGAGACGCCGGACGTGGAGCCGCCCGAGTTGCGGCACGTGTTGGACCCGGCGCAGAAGCTGGTCCGGTGGACAAGGATCGTTCACGGCAAGCTGGTCACCGTGGACGCCAACCTGGCAAAGCTGGCGCGGGCCGAAGGCATCGATGCGCTGAACCTGAATGATGTCTCCGATTCGCTCCGGCCGCAGGTGCTGCCGGGCGATCGGGTCCGTGTCCGGTTGGTCCGTTCCGGCGACCAGCCCGGTCAGGGCGTCGGCTACCTGGATGACGGTACGATGGTAGTGATCGAAGACGGCCGGGCACACATCGGCAAAGAGGTGGAAGCGACGGTCACCAGTGTGATCAATACGCATGCTGGAAGGATGGTTTTCGGCCGTATCGAACCCACTCGCGCAACCCAACGGGCATGAGGATTGCTTCGCCTGCGTACTGCGGGAACGCGGGCTGCGGCTGACGGGTCGAAGTTATGGAGCTCGTTCGCGTGGCAAAGCGACGGCCTGCCAACCGGGAGCGTAACAGGGCCAGCGATAGGGAACTGGTCCAGCGAGCGATCGAGGAGCGGCGGCAGGGCAAGAGCCCGGCGGCCTATGGTGAGCTGGCTCTTCGATACATGCAACGGCTGTACAACTTCCTGCTGCGTCAGACCGGTGATCCGACTGAGGCAGAGGATATTGTGCAGCAGGCCCTGTGCAAGGGATTCGAGAATCTGGAGCAGTTCGAGCAGCGCTCGAGCTTGTATACGTGGTTGTGCCGCATCGCGCTGAATGAGCTTCACAATCGGCGCCGCCGTCAGAAGCCGATCTCGGGGCTGCTGACCAGCGGCGATGGTGGCGGCGGCGAAGGAACCGCGGCCGTGCTGGAGCCGACCACGGACGAGACTCCCGAGACGATCGCGGCCAGCCGTGAAATGCAGGCACGCGTGCGCGACGCGCTGCTGGAGCTGCCCGAGGAGTTCCGCACGGCGGTGAACCTGGTCGACTTGGAGGGATTGAGCTACAAGGAGGCGGCTGAGGTGATGGGCGTGCCCGAGGGAACGGTCAAGAGCCGCCTGAACCGAGGACGACGCATGCTGGCAAGGCGCCTGCTGGGCAGGCGGACCGAGCAACCGCAGGGCGGCCAACGATGAGGCGGACTTGGGCCGCTGGACGCGTGCTGACGATGTGTTGGATAAGTGATCGGTCAGGCATCGCGAGGAATACGCTGCGATGAGCCAGCGTCGGAACGCGCAAGACGGGGTTGCCAAGGAGCAGCTCATCGTCGAGTACGTCGATGGCACGCTGTCTCCGGAACTGGCCGCGCAGGTGCGCCGCCATATGGAAAGCGACGCAACGTTCCGCGAAGAAGTGTTGATCCAGCAGCGTGTGAAAGAACTGCTGGCCCAATACCGGCCCCAGGCCCAGCTGCCCCGCTCTGCCGAACGGCGCATCCTTGGTCGCCTCCAACTCATCGGACGCAGCTACCACCTCTGGCACGAAGTGCTCCGCGCCGCCGCAGAGGACACCGCTGGTGATAGCACCGCTCAGCACATCGAAGTCACCGCCCTCAGCGTGCTCGTCGACTACTACCTGGATGGCGATTTGCCGGAGGAGCTCCGCGAGCAGTTTGAGCAGCAACTTGCCATTGACGAGGCACTCCGACGAGAAGTCGAGCAGATGCGCTGGCTCCAGGAAGTGGCGCTGCCCGCCTGCGTCCAGCAGAACTATGAGCCCGCCGGACATGCGCTGCGCGAGCGGGTGCTGCGCCAGCTGGATAGCGTCGCCCTCCGCAGCAGCAACCGGTCCGAGCAGACGTCATCGTGGTGGCGCCGGGCCGCCGCGGCCGCAATCTTGCCGTTGCGGCGCTACCGGCCCCAAATGGCGATCGCAGCCGCGGCATCAGTGCTGATTGCTTCGGCTGCTTTCTTCATGCTCCGCTCTTCCCCGCAAGCCCCCGAAACGCACTCGGTCGACAGGCCACCCGGTACAGCACACACTGTGCCTCCACAGACCGGCGCCGATGCCCCGTTTTTCGAGGGTTTCGTGTCATCTGGTCCGGAAACCATCCCCGAAGGGGAGCTCGAGTTCCTTCAGCTTAAGGAGACCGGCCAGCTCTGGAACGGCTTCGGCCCGATCCGCGAGCAGCTGGCTCAGATGGGCCACGGTGCGCTTAGCCGCGTGACCGAGATTGCTGCCAGCCTGCCCTGGCCTCGGTTTGGCACGCGCCGTGAAGCCGCCGGAGCGGGTTCCGCCGAGAGCGCGCGAGCGCCCGCTTCCGTCGGCAGATACCGGCTCCGGAACCTCTCGACGCTGCTCAACAGACACTCTGCCTCACCGCGCCCGGCGAAGGAACGGTCCGAGAAGAACGTGGAGGAAGAACTTCTAGCAGCTGCGAAGCACGTCGGACGAACGATCGCATGGGAGGACGACAGCGGCGACCTTCACTGTGCCGTCGTCGTCGACGCGGTGCAGGCCGACGAAACAATCTCTTTGCTGTGCCGACGCTATGACCTGCAGCTCACCGAAATGGACGACACCGATGCTGACAGCGCCGGTAGACTGATGGTGCTGGAGCTGCCCGCAGAGAAAGCCGAAGAGTTGATCAACGAGATGCAGGAGCGGTTCCAGCGGCTACTAACGCAACGGACCGCAAAGAACTCGGCGCCCGGCAGTGCAGAAAGCAAGCGAACGAAGGCACCTCAGCCAGAAGTCGTCGAACATCGCGCCCGGAAACGGCCAGCCGATGTCGATATCGCCCCCACAGCTCTCAACGGCGTGCACGCCGTTACGTTGCCAATCCGATCCGACGAACGGAACGCATTGCTGCGACTGCTAGCCGTCCTTGACCAACACGTGACACGAAGTGCGCGCCGTGCCCTCCGTCGGCTGCCCTTCGGTCGTCCAGCGCCCACGCGTCGCCGACCGCCAGAGGAGCACTCCGGAACAGGTAAGCCCAGCGAGGAACAGCAGAAGAAAGGCAGCAGACGCAAGAGCGACCGAGTCGTTGTTTACCTGTACTTCGTGTTCGAGCAACCTCGCGACACGAACGACGAGAGGAAAACCACCCCGCAGCCCAAACGTTAGCCCCCTGACGCTTTCCCGCCACCGGCAAGAACACACGTGTGGCCTGCCCCCGACCCTCGACGAACGGCGTCATCTCGCTCTGACATTTGAAAGCCAGCTCTTCTGTACTGCCCGGTCTTAGCGTGCGGCAGGCCAGTGCCTTGGGAACCGACGCAACGTGTCCGTGACCCGCGTCTGCGCGGGGAGCCTCGCTCAGGGGCGCAGCAGCAGTTCGGGAGCAAAGTATCCGTACACGTAGTGGAAGCGCGGGCTGAAAAGACTGGTTCGCTCTGCACCGTGCCAAGGCTGGCGTCGCATCAACAGGGTGGATAACTGGAGCTGAAACAGGTCGGTCAGTCGCCAGCCGCGGCGCAGCTCGACGACACGTAGCCGCTCCAGCCCGGTCAGCTCGCGGACACGCTCGATCGCATCGTCCAGGTACCCGATGCGGTCGATGAGCCCGTGCTGGAGCGCTTCGTCTGCAACGTATACGTCGCCGTTGGCTATGTGCGGCAGCTGCTCTTCCACAATCCGATCCCTTCTGCCCTCACGCACCACATCCAGGAACGTCTGGTAATAGTGCCGTATCAACTGCATGAACCGCTTTCGCTCCTCGTCCGTTAGCGGTCTGAACGGTGATCCGGCATCCTTCAACGGGCCGCTCTTGAACGTTTCCACTTGCACCTGCCACTCGGACAACAGCCCGGAGACGTTGAAGAAGGTCATGCGGACACCGATTGATCCGACCAAAGCGGTCGGTTCGGCGATCACTTCATCCGTGGCACATGCCAGGTAGTAGGCGCCCGATGCACCGAGGCCTTGGATAAACGTCACGACTGGAAACGCCGTGTTCGATGTGTCCTGCCGCTGGCGTTTGTACTCCAACAGTTCGTGGTACATGCGGTCCGTGGCAGTGACCGTCCCGCCAGGGCTGTCCACTCTAAGGAGCACGCCTCGTACGCGCTGGTCCTTTTCCAGCCGGCGTAGTGTGCTGCGGAGCGCGGAAGCGGAAGAGGCAGTCAGCAGGCCGTTGATCGGTATGATGACGAGTTTGTCCTCCGCGTCTCGCTCACCGCTGACGAAAACCTCACGGTACGGTCTGCCTGTTCGTTCCTGAACGAGGTTGAACAGAACGGCGTTGGTGAGCAAGGAGACAATCAGCAGCAACGCCAGCAGGCGTCGTCGCCACCTGCCGCGAGGTCTGCCCGCCTTTCCGCCTTCACGGTCGCTGGCCAACTCACTCATTGCTGTTCCGGTCTGCCTTCTCCGCCGTTCTGATCTTCGTTGCGGGTCTGCTGGATCTGCGGCGGTGCCGCGTCCGGGAACGCCGGCGTACCGTACGGCACAGGAGGTTCGAACACGTCAGCCGGTTCGATGTGGTAGACGCGCCAGGTGTCGTTCTCTTGTTGCAATCGGTAGGCCTGCCGTTCCCACGGCCTACCTTTGTATACCCGTTCTACGACGATGCGGATTCGGCCGTTGTCTAGTGTCTCTGTGAGATCGTGGCGGATGGCACGCCCCACGACGCCTTCAAGGCTTTGCTTCAGGTAACTGCGGAACGCCTCCTCACCGCGCTCACGCAGCTCATTGGCAAGCCTCTGGCGCAGGGTTCCGGTGAAGCAGTCCAGATACTCGGTCACGTCGCCGCGTGCTGCCGCTTCATAGAGTAGGTCGATGCGTTCCTCCGGCGTGCGGGGCGTAGCTCGGCCCAGGCCACGCCCGGCCATCACGGCGGCCACCGCCAGTACCGCCACCGTCAGCGCGGCAGCAATCGCCTTATGCGACCGGTTCGCACCCCGACTCACCGGATAGCCTCTTGCTGCTGAAGCTCTTGCTGGTCACGTCGTTCTGGTTGTTCCCTGTTCTCGATCGGTCTCAGCACCCCGATATCGACTGGCTTGTGCCGGTCGTCGACCACGATGGTTCGCCGCACGTTGGCCAGCGCGCGGCCCAGGGTGTCGAAGAATAGACGGGCGGTGACCAACGACGGCTGTTGGCGGTACTCGTAGAGCAGCTTTCGAAACCGATCCGCTTCTGCCAGCGCGCGGTTGCGCAACTCGGCCGCTTCGGCTCGGGCGCGCTGCCGGAGAGCATTGGCCTGGGCTCGTGCGGTGAGCCGCTGCTGGTCGGCATAACGGCGCGCCTGCACAACCATCGTTTCCGCCTCTGCGCGGGCTGCGTTCACATCGTCGAATGCGTCCTTCACCTCCGCAGGCGCCTCCACTACAGGCAGCGCGATGTCCCGGACCGCGATCCCTAACCCTTGCCGTGCCACCCGCCGCTGCAACAGCGCCAGTGCCGCAGCGGCAATCTCGGCCTTGCCCGTGGTCAACACGTAGTCGATCTGCCGCGTCGCCAGAACCTCGGACAAAACGCTTACGGTCAAGCTCGCAAGCACCTTCTCCGGCTGGCTGGTGGCAAACAGGTACGCCACCGGGTCGGAGACCGAGTACTGCACCACGGCCTGCACGACAACCAGGTTTTGATCGCCGGTCAGGAACAGAGCCAGCGGTGAGGTGGCCGGCATCCCGAGCAGTCGGTCTGCCGCCCCCCTCATGCCCACCGTTAGCCGCTTCACTTCACGCGGTTTGATGCGATCCACTCGATCCAATCCCCATGGCAGGCCGAAATGTAACCCCGGCTCGCGCAGCGGTGGGTCAAAGCGGCCGAAGCGGCGTACCACGCCGACTTCGTTCTCAGCCACCGTATAGATGCCCGTTGCGAGGTAGGCAGCCAGTGCGACGATCGCCAGAGCCAGCATCCAACGACTCATGGCTTCCCTCCGTCACCGCCAGCGGCAGCCTGACCGTCGGCTGCTACCGCCGGCACTTCGGGTTTGGACCCCGCCGGCTCCCCGTTTCCGACGCCGGCCGTAGCCTGCCGCTCGGTTCGACTCCCGATGGTCGCACCCGATGCGAGTTCGTGGACGGTAGTCAGCAGTCGCATGAGGGGACTTTCTGAGGAAAGCACCAGGACAGCCTTCTCGTTGAGCATCTTCTGGTACGTTTCCAGCGTCACCAGGAACTCGTAGAAGGTGGGATCTTCCGCGTGCGCTTCATTGGCCACCTTCATTGCTTCTGCTTCCGCGCGCGCTCGGATCTCGGCAGCATCACGCTCAGCACGCGCCAGCAGCTCGCGCACCTCCTTGTCCGCCTGACTGCGAATCGTCTCGGCGATGCTCCGGCCTTCGGCCCGCGTCCGGTCTGCCACCGCCTGCCGTTCTGTGCGGATCATGTCATAGATGGCGGAACGGACGGCGGTCGGATGATTGAATCGCTTGATCCGAACGTCAACGACCTCAATGCCATATTGCTCGTACGCGCTCTTGCGGACCGCATCAACGAGCTTCTGTGCCAACTCATCCAGGAGCACGTCCTCAGGGTTCAGGCTCACGAACTGCTGCAGCTTCATCTGGCCCACTTCCGCCCGGACCAACGACCAGATGCGGTCTTCGAGTCGGGCCTCAGCCGCTTCGATCGTACCGATCGCACGCAGGTAGCGGAGGATAGCGGCTTCGTGTGCCTGGCGCGCCTGGTCCGAGCCCACTGCCACGCCGCTCATCCGTGCCGCAAACTCCGGCGTAGGCAGCCGCCAGCACGCGAACCACTCGACATTCAGGTTCTGCCCTACCTCCAGACGCTCACTCTGCTGTCCCGCGCCCGGCTCCGCCTCGGGCCGGCTGAGTCCGATCTGGAACACCCGTCTGGCACCACCCTGGGTAAGCATTTCGCGTCCGGGCGGATTCAGCAATTGCAACCGGCGATCCAGGCGGCGCACCGTCTCAAACGGCCACTTGAAAGCCAGCCCAGGCTCCACTAGCAGCCGCACCGGCTTGCCGAAAAGCGTAACGTACACGTATTCGGTCTCGTCCACGAAAACGACCGAGCGAACGAGCAGCACGGCCACGAGTGCCAGGGCAAATAGGCTCAGCGCCACGCGCCGCAGCCGTGTGAGGTTCAGCCGATACGGCCCGGCACTCTGCCAGTCCTCCCACCAATCCTCGTGATCGTGATCATGGTCATGATGGTGGTGCTCGTGATGCCCATGGTGGTGATGGCCTGGGTCGTGCCGGTGGCCTTCAGGACCGTGGGCATGATGGTGCCCGTGGTCACGAGTGTGCGAGCCGCTGGCGATGTCGTCGCGATGCATCTGGGTTTGCTCCGCTAGTGCGTTCAGCACACGACCAAGCCGCACGCGCGCGATGGATCACTCTTCCGGAGGCGGTGGCGGCGGCACGGCCAGCCGCTCGATCGTCTCCTGCAAGAGCCGGCCGAGTCGGGCGACGGTGTCCGTGTCGGCCAGCCAGAGCAGCCGCCGACCGGTGCCTGATTGATCAACGATGACCATCTCGCGGTCAGCTACCGCCTGTGCGAGCGTGCGGTGGTAGAGCCTCAAGGCGGACACGTGCGGCGCGACGCGGTGGCCCGTTAACCTGGCCCGAAACAGCGTCGCTTCCACTTGAGCGCGGGTGACCGTGATGACAGCCTCCGCCTCGGCCTCGTTCAGGATCCGCCGCGCCGTGCCTTGCAACTGCTGGCGGAGAATGCCCCACAGCGCCTCAACCGGATCACCCGCCACGTTGGCAGCCACAAGGCGTTCGCTGGCCTGTTGTCCTGCCGAACGAATCAGGCGCTGGACGCGGTATGCTTCCGCTTCGATTTCCAGCCGCTCCCTTTCCTTGTACGCCCGGGCAAGTTCACGGAACGCATCGACAACTTCCAGCGGAGGGTGCACGTCCTGCAGTGTCACGGCAACGACCTCTAACGGCAACCCGTAGCCCTCTAGCCGCTGCTGGATTCGCTCTGCCGCGGCCAGCTCGATCGCGTGCCGGCCGCGGGTCAAGACCGCATTGAAAGACTGGGTCGCCGTCAGTTCCCGGAGCACCTCCTCGGCCACCACCCGCACGGTGTCCTCCACGTAGCGGACACGATACAGGTAGCGGAGCACGACGTCCTTGAGCCGATCGGGAGCGATGTGCACCGGGTCACCGACTGCGACGCGGTACTGGACGGTGGCGTTCAGTTCAAGCAGCCGGTTATCACCGGAAAAGACCAGCGACTCGTCCTCCACCCGCTCCAGCATCCCATCCCGGTGCGGGCTGTCCCATTCGATTGGCAGCATGCTCTGTTGCAGCGGTCCGGACCGTCGGCGGAACCCGATTTCGACGGCGCGCACTCTAGCGACTGGCACCCGGTCGACCAGTTCCAGTGGTTGGGGGAGTCGCCAGTGCAGACCGGGCTGCAAGACGGCGTGGAACTTGCCGAAACGGCGTACGGCACCGATCTCATCCGGTCCGATCACGGTCAGCCCGCTGGCCAGGTACGCGGCGGCAGCCGCCGCCAGCGTCGCGGCGGCGAGCCGACGACGGCGGTACCAGCCCCAGGCGACAGCCGGGGTGAAAAAGTCTGCCACGCGCATCACCCAGCGGGCGGCTGCCCGTTCCATCCGTCCCAGTGCCGACCGCTCCCACTTCTCAAACCAGAGCAGTCGGACAGCGTTGCAGAGCACCAGGAACGAGCCGATCTGATGCGTGATCGCAGCTCCGATTGGGCCAAGCACTTCTTCGGCCGAGAGGAGGATGGCGCCGGTGTTCAGGCCGAAGGCAAACACAAGGATGTTCTGCCGGATCACGCGCATCACGGCGCGGCTAAAGCGGATCAGTTCGGGCAACGGCTTCAGTGGCTCACCCATCAGCACCAGGTCGCCGGCCTCCGCGGCGATGTCTGTGCCGACGCCACCGAGTGCCAGACCCGCGTCGGCCACGGCCAGGGCGGGGGCATCGTTGATGCCGTCGCCAACCATGCCCACTCCGGGCAAGGTGCGTCGGATCCTCCGTTCGCGCAGCCGTCGCCGGTCTCTGTCCCGCACTTCCATGCGCCACTGTTCGATCCAGCGTGCCTTGTCCGCCGGAAGCATTTCCGCCTCGAACCGGTCAACCCCAACCTGCTCTGCGATGCGGGCCGCCACAGGCCGGCGGTCGCCAGTCAATAACACGATTTCGCGGATGCCCAGGTGTCGCAGCTCGTGGATGACGTCGGCGGCTTCGGGCCGCACGCGATCTTCAACCCCCAGGGCCCCGACAACCTCGCCCTCCACGGCCACCAGCAGCGGACTCATGCCATGCGCTTCCAGCTCCTCCAGCGTGGCTATGGCTGCCTCGACGCCGCGCACGCCAAGCTCCTGCATCAAGCGTCGGTTTCCGATGACAACTCGGCCGACGCCGGGCACGGTTCCTTCGATGCCTGCACCGGGATGGACCTTGAAGTCGACAACTTCCGCCAACGTCAGGCCTCGTCGCTGGGCTTCGGAAACGATCAGCTTCGCGATGTGGTGCTCACTGAGCGACTCGACGGCCGCTGCCCACGCCAGGAGCTGGTCCTCGGTCACGTCGCCCAGTGGCACGACGCGGCCCAGGTGAAGCTTGGCCTGGGTAAGCGTGCCGGTCTTGTCGAACGCCAGGTAGCGGACGGTGGCCAGCCGCTCCAGCGCTTCGCTGGCCTTCATGATCACCCCCCGGCGCGCCATCCAGGCCATGGCCGCCATTGCGGCTGCCGGTGTTGCGAGGATGAGGCCACATGGGCAGGCGACGACCAGAACGGCAAGAGTGGGCATCCAGTTCAGGTTTCTCCAGGAGGGAGCCCCCCAGTTCGTGTAGATCAACGTCAGGACCGCGGCGGTCAGCACGGCGGGCAGGAACATTCGGGCATAGCGATCGGCCAGGCGTTCGATCGGTGCCTTGCGTGTCTGGGCCTGCGCCACGAGCTTGATGACCTGGCCCAACGTCGTTTCTTCGCGCACCCGCTCGGTACGGATCCGAACGGCTCCGTACTGGTTTAGTGCTCCGGCGTAGATCTTGTCCCCCTCCCCTACGTCCACCGGCAGGCTCTCGCCAGTCAGCGCGCTCTGATCCACCGTGGTGCGGCCTTCGATGACGACGCCGTCGACCGGCACGCGCTCCCCGGGACGAACGATGACGACGTCTCCGGGTTCGACCTGCTCGATGGGCACTTCGACTTCCGCCCCGTCCCGCAGAACGCGGGCGGTTCGCGGAGCAAGTTCAAGGATCTTGCGCAACTCCCGGTGGGCACGCTTGAACGCTACCGCCTCCAAGGATTCGCCCACCATCGCGATGAATGCCACCTCGGCCGCCACCCAGTATTCGCGCAGCAGCAACGCAGCGAGCATGGCGATGGCCAGCGCGATGTCGGCACCGATGTTGCCTTCCAGGATGCCGACCAACGCCGCATAGACGATGCGAGCCCCCCCGATCAAGGCGGCAATCAGCGCAAGGTCGTAACCGAACGGTTGTTGCAGCGTGGTCCAACCAAGCCAGCGGAACAGTAGGTCTGCAGCGATGAGCACGCCGAGCGTGGCAGTGAGCAGATAGAGCGAGCGGAAGGATGGAAGCTCCAGCGCTTCCCGCGGATCCACGCTATGCTGCATGTGCATGGGCAGTGGACTCCCAGAGACCGCACCGGCTTGACCGCCACACAGGACCGTGGCGCACGCTCTCGTCCGTTGCCCGCCAGCTCTGCACGTCGGCTCCGCGAGCGCAGCGGAGCGTGCCGTTCCGGCAGCCGGCGGTGCTGGTTGCCAAGGGCAGGCGTCGGCTTAGCGTACGGATGCGCCGAATGCCGTGCAACGCGCAGAGCGAAGCTCAGGGAAAGTAGCGACGACTCTGGTAGACCAGCCGGCCATAGGCCTCGATGCGCGCCCGCTCCTGGTAGGTCACCGGCCGCCAATCGTCCAGAAGCGTGAGGTTCTCCATCAGCTCCCTGCGGTTCCCCGGCGCCATGAGGACCACGGCCACGTCCGGGTGGGACAGAGCGTAACGATAACATTCTACCGCACTCAACGGTCGATCCCGGCCGTTGCCCGGCAGTGGCCGGATCAAGTGGCCCCAGCGCAACGCGGTGAACACGACGACGGGTAACCCCATCGCCCGCGTCACTGGGAAAACGTCTCGCTCCGCACCCCGGTGCGCCGCGTTGTACCGCACCATCAGCAGATCCAGGGCACCGCCGCGAGCAAGCTCCGCAGCAAGCCGGCGGTTATGCGTCGTCAGGCCAATCATCCGCACCGCTCCGGCCCGCTTCAGCTCCGTTAGCAGTCGGTGGGCCCCTCGGCGCGGCTCCATGATCTGCTGCCACTCTTCCATGCGTTGAACGTAGTAGTACGTGACGACGTCCACATAGTCGGTACCCAGCTTCGTGCAGATCGTGTCAAACTCGCGAGCGGCCTCATCGTACGCACGGGCCTCAAACTGAACCGCCACGCAAACGTCACGCCTTCTGCTGCCAAGGTTGCGCACAGCGCGCTGCAGACCGTCCTCATGACCACACCAGTTCCAGTAGTTCACCCCACGCTCCAACGCCAACCACACCCCCGCCTCATCCACGGCCGCATTGCCGCGCGTGGCCAGACCAAGCCGGCAGACTGTCCCGCATTGTCCCAGTGCTACGACGCGTTCCATGGTGCCTCCGCTCAGCCAACCAGGCGCGCATCGTACGGCAGCCAGGCACCACTTGCCTGCACCGAAGAAGGCACGTTAATTCTGGTATGCTGCAGTACGTATCCGCTGTTCGGTGCAAACTCGACGTTCCTATGCGAACGCGGACCCCGCCACGGCCAGACTCTCATCGGTTTGCGGAACTGAAGATGAACCGGCATACCATGCTGTTTCTTTCCTGCCTCACGCTGCTGCCCCTTACGCCACTTGCTGCCCACGGTTCGGAGAGGTCGACGGCAGCGGGAGCCGTCGCCAAAGCACCACGGCCACCCCTTTCGCCCACCGCCGCGACTGCGGCGTTTCAGATTCAGGATGGCTACCGTGTCGAGCTGGCGGCCTGTGAACCGGACGTCGTGGACCCAACGTTTGTGGCGTTTGATGAAGCCGGACGGATGTGGGTCGTGGAGATGCCGGGATATCCGACTGGCGGCCCGGACGGCAAAGGACCGAAGGGACGCATCAAGATCCTGACCGATCCCGACGGCGATGGCCGCTACACACTTGCCAGTGTCTTCGCCGACAATCTCAGCTACGTGCACGGCGTCCAACCGTGGCGTGGCGGCGTGATCGCGGCTATGGCACCGCACATCGTTTACCTGGCCGACAACGATGGCGACGGTCGCATGGACAGCAGCGAAGTCTGGTACACTGGGTTCTCGACAACCAATCCTCAGCTCTACGTCAACACGCCCACATTCGCCTACGACAACTGGATCTATGTGGCCAACGGCCTACGCGGCGGGAACGTCCGGGACGCTCGTAAGCCGTCGGCGGTACTGCTGTCGATCCGGGACAGGGACTTTCGCTTCCAGCCACAGACCGGCGAATATGAGGCTGTGGCCGGTGGTGCCCAGTACGGCCTGAGCTTCGATTCCTGGGGCAATCGCTTCATCTGCTCCAATCGAAACCACATTCGGCACGTTGTCATGGAGCTGCATTACCTGGAGCGAGTCCCCTACTTGCCGGTGACGCGGCCAGTGCTGGACATCCCAGACCACGGAGCCGCGGCCAGGCTGTTCACCATCAGCAGCAACTGGACCACGTCCAACCTGCACCGCGGCACGTTCACGGCAGCGTGTGGGTTGTCGATCTACGTGGGCGACTTGATGCCCGAACTGGCGGGCAATGCCTTCGTCTGTGATCCGACGGCCAATGTCGTGCACCGCGACCTGTTGACCCCCGCCGGTGTCACGTTCGTCGCCACCCGTGTCCCGACGGATCGCGAATTCCTCGCCTCACGCGACGATTGGTTTCGACCGGTGCACACCACTACCGGGCCTGACGGGGCGCTGTACATCGTTGACATGTACCGGGCCGTCATCGAGCACCCGGACTTCATGCCCCCCGAACTGAAGAACCGGCCGGACCTGTACTCTGGCAACCGCCTGGGACGCATCTGGCGAATCGTGCCGGAGAACCGGCCGGGCAAGCCGGTGCGCCCGTTGCCGCACGATCCAGACCGGCTCATTGAACTGCTCGGCCACCCGAACGGGTGGGTTCGGCGTACGGCGCACCGGCTGCTTCTGCAACTCGGCCCCCGCGACAGCGAACAGCTCCTTCGCCGGGTTGCTCGTCAGGCCCGGCCACCGGCGCGCATGCACGCGCTCTGGGTACTGGAAGGGACGGACCTGCTGACCGAAGAAGACGTCCTCGCGGCCCTCGACGCGAAGGATCCCCATCTGGTGGAGCACGCCATCAAGCTGGTCGAGCGTCGGTGCAGGCCCGTTACCAACAAGACCGGAGTTCGGCTGCCGGAACCCGTGTGGTCGCAGGCACGGGCTCGGATCGTGCAGCTTCTTGATCACCGCTCCGTACGCGTCCGCTACCAGGCACTGCTTACGCTCGGCTACTTCCCGGAACACGTCCATATCAAACGATTCGCGGCGGCGCTTGCGCGTGACGGTGCCGATCCGTGGCTGCGGCTGGCCGTCGCCTCAGCAGCCGGCAAGCAGGCCTGGCGGCTCTTGAGGGCGTTGTCTGTGCTCAAGAGGTGGCACTCCGCCGACCCGGACACGCGTCTGGCGATACTTGAGCTGCTTGGCACGTTGATCGGCGGTGCCGGTGACGAGGCGCCGGTGAGGGAAGCGTTGACGGCAGCGGTACGCGGCGAGTTGGGCATAGAACGACAGGAGCTGATCGTCTTCACCGCAGGCATCGCCAGCGGGCTAGCACGACGCAGACGCTCGCCCAGAACCATGCTCGGGGCGCCGTGGGCAGCACCGCTTGCCGCTATTCTGCTGAGCTACGCCCACGACGTCGATCCGAAGCAGCCGCCGAGTAAGGTCACCACCGAGTTGATCCGGCTGCTCGGCTGGCTGCCGGACGAACAAGCGGCAAGACGGCTCGCTTCATGGATCGAAATGACCGACGCGAACACCCAGTTCCGTGCCGCCGCGATTCAGGCGATTGGGCTGCACCGGGACGAGCAAGCGGTGAGCGTCTTGCTGGGGCGTTGGAAAGCGCTTTTGCCGGCCGAACGACGCGCGGCTGCCGCGGTCCTGCTGCGGAACCGGAACCGCGCCATGAGACTGCTGGAAGCAATCAAACGGGGGCAGGTGGCTGCCACGGAACTGGACAAGGCGCGGCTCCAGCAGCTTCGCAACTACCCGGACCCCACGGTGCGGGCCGAGGCCCGTCGCGTCCTCGCACAGCTTCGCCCGGCCGATCGTCAGAAGGTGATCGAGCAGTACCGGGTTGCCCTGAAGCTTGAGGGTAACTTCCAGCGCGGAAAGGAGATCTTTCGCCACAAGTGCGCGAGCTGTCACCGAGTGGCCGGAATGGGTGCGGACGTCGGCCCGGATATCTCCGACACCAGGATCCGCTCGGCTGAGTCGTTGCTGACGGACATTCTGGATCCGAACCGCGCCATTGATGCCAACTATGTCAACTACGTCGTGCTCACCAGAGACGGCCAGGTCTATACCGGAATCATCGCGGGCGAAACCGCAACCGCCATCACGCTGGTGCGGGGGGCCAACGAGAAGAGCACGATCCTCAAGGAGCAGATCGAATCGATCCGGTCCACGGGCCAGTCGCTGATGCCGGAAGGTTTCGAACAGGAGTTGACGCCGCAGGATCTGGCGGACTTGATTTTCTTCTTGAAGAACTGGCGTTATCTGGAATCGTCCAAAGAACCCGGCGCGCCGCCGGTACCGGGCGTGAATCGCTAGGGGAGCAAGCGTCATGCAGCTTGGCATCGTCACCTACATGATCGCTGCCCGCTGGCCGCTGGAAAAGATCATCCGCGTGCTAGTGGATGTTGGGTTGCGCGGCGTCGAGTTGCGCACGACCCATCGGCACGGAGTCGAGGACAGGCTGGATGCGGCCGAGCGCGCGCGCGTGCGCCGGTTGTTTGAACGATCGGGTGTCCAGCTCGTCGGACTGGGTACTGCCTTCGAATTCGACTCCCCGGACCCGGCCGTTGTGCGCAGGAACATCGACGGTGCGAAGCGGTACATTGAGCTGGCTCACGACGTTGGCGGCTACGGGATCAAAGTCCGGCCCAACCGGCTGCACACGGACCGGGGCATCCCCGCGGAGCAAACCATACGCCAGATTGCCGCAGCGCTCCGCGAGCTCGGTGACTATGGCGCCGGCTTCGGCATCCGTATCCGCGTCGAGGTACACGGCCGTGGGACGTCGCGGATCGACGTGATGCAGGCAATCATGCGTCAGACCAATCATCCGAATGTCTACGTTTGCTGGAACTGTAACCAGACCGATCTGGACGACCCGAAAGCTCCTGCAGGTCGTCGTTCGATCCGCCGCAGCTTCGGTCTGCTCCGCCGCTGGATTGAAATCGTCCACATCCACGAGCTGTACGATGACGGCTACCCGTATGGGGAGCTGTTCCAGTTGCTGCGTGCTGCGGGCTTTGATGGGTACACGCTGGCGGAGATCCCGGCATGTCGCTGCGACGACGATGCCGTGCGGCTGCTGCGGTACTACAAGGCCCTCTGGCAGCGGCTGCAGGCCGGCTAGTCGGTGCCGGCAATACCCAGTGACTCACGCAGCCGTCGGATCTGCTCGTGCATCGGTCCCGGATGGATCACGTGCAACGAGCCGCTGGGAGTCGGTCGCACGACCCATTCGGCAAACGCAGGCCCTGGGCACTCCATAAACCAACGGGCGTCGTTACGCCAGTCCGTCACGTCTTCGTAGCGGCGGGCAACAGCAAAGCCGGCCGCTCGCGCTAGCGCTGCGTAGTCGACCCGCCCGGCTCCGGCCGTCGGCTGTTTGCCGGTGACCTCATAGACCCCGTTGTTGACAACGATGAGCCGGTAGTTGCGGGGGCCTGCATCGGCGATGGTCACCAGAGAGCCGAGGTTCATGAGCATGCAGCCGTCACCGTTGATCACGACGACGTTCACCTCAGGCCGGGCCAGTGCGAGCCCCAGGCCCAGCGCCGGCGCCTGCCCCATGCTGGAGGGCATGTAGAAGAAATCGCGTGCATGGCGCGACATCTTCAGCCATTCGCGCTCGGCCGCCATCGTGGTCACAACGACCGCATCGCCCCTGACTTCTCGGAGCGCGGCCAGCATTTCTTTCAGGTCTGCCGTGGCTGCTGCTGTCATCGTCGCGCCGCCCTCCTAGAGCCGCCTTTCGGCCAGGGCTGCCACCCCGGCCTGATTCTGCGCCCTGAGCTGTTCGTAGAACGCCGCGATCGCTTCGATACCGTCGTCAGGCTCGATGACGCGGTATGGCAACTTCCAGGCCTTCAGAATCGGCTCAAAGAACCGCGGCGCGCTGTCACCCGTGGCCCGATCCCGCGCGTCGTAGTTCCGATAGCCGACCAGCATGAACAGCGGCACGCCCAGGTCGTAGACGACGTTTCGAATCGCATCGCCGGCCTCAAAGAAGCCGGTACACTGGATGGCCACGACCGGATGAGCGCCCCCCAGCCATAATCCGGCTGCAATCGCGATCGCCTCCCCCTCGCGGCACGCCCGGATCAACCGGACCTGATCGGAACCAACCAGCGCGCCTTCCCATTGGCCGAGCTCGCTGTCGGGCAGCCAAACAAGGTGCGTGACGCCGCAGCGTTCCAACCAGCCAACGAGTTCCTCACCGCCAATCACCGTGATGCACTCCCGCGTGCGTCGCGTGGGAAGGTTTGCAATCGGATAAGCGGCTCGATGACAACCAGCGGCTTGCCCGCTTCGTCCACCTTGACCCTGTAGGTCAGCGAGGCCGGACGGAGCGCGTCCTTGAAGCACAGCGCCAGCGCACGGTTGCGACAGCCAACGTCCACCACCACCTCGCCAATGTCGATCTTCTGCTTGGCCAGCGCCAGGTGGTCGACCAGGAACGGAACACGACAGTGTACCGCCAGCGAGGCAATGAGCTGCATCGCGGGCAGGCGGCGCGGTGGGATCGTAACTCGTTCGAAGAGCCGGGGCACCAACTGGCCGGGCGGCTCAGCGGCCTTCCAACCAACAGGCCACGGCCGTTGCAGCGCACTGGCAGCGTCGATCATCAGCGTCACCGAGCTCGGACCGGTGCGGCGCGGTGCGAACCCGAGACCGGCCGAACCGAGCACGTGCGCCAGAGCCGTGCCGAGGCTGACGCTCTTCAGCTCAACAGCCACCCGACGTTCTGCTACCGTCTTCTTCGCCCCCTCGGCAACACGAATCGGCAGTTCGATGCGCGCGCGCACGTCGTCCACCAGCTCGCTTAACGGTACCGCTTCATACTGAAATTGGGCCGGCCCAGCCAGGGCGCGGAACACGTGTACGAACATCGGCTCGGGTAAGTCCCAGTGTTCGGTCTTGGGAGCGAAGGCCAGCGGTCCCTCGGCACGAATCCGGCTCAGTAATTGCTCCAGCCCGCGACGGTCGCCGGGACGGATCACACTGTTACCGATGCGAAGTGAGCCGGAGCGAAGCAGCATGGCGCGGACCAGCAAGCGGTCCTTGCCAAGCGGCTCGACCGCAGCGGCATCCGCGGGTACTCGGCCGACCTGCCGCACACTGGCAGCCCCGGCGCGCCGCAGGAGCCGAGTCCAGTTCAAGACCACCGCCTTAGGCACAACCGGATCAGCGATTAGCTCAACGTCGATGGCGAACCCGGCGGCCGTTTGCGCCGCGGGTGCGACGGGTGACTGGGACCAGCATGTGGCAAGGACGAGCACGAGCGCGGCGGCAATCGATCGGTGCACGTCCGGAAGCCATCGAGCGGGTGCGGACATCGGGCTGTGTTGGTCCTGTGTTGCAAGGTCCTGCGGCTCAGCGGTTGCCGGCGTCTCCTGCGCCGCCGGGCTTGCGGAAAACACATTGCCCCCACCGGTCCAACGGGTTCGATTTTACGTGCGCCTCGAACGTCAACCCGGCGGCTTCGGCCAACCGCACAAGCAGTTTGGCCGGGACCGCGGGGCCTGGGTCCACGGCGGCAATGCCGCCGGGTTGCAACGCACACACAGCGTGCGCCAGAACCCGTGCGGCATCGTCGGGGCGCAGGTGATGTCCGATCACGCCGGTGGCGTTGACCAGATCAACCGAACCGGGCGCGACCGGCGCCCCGTCGGGCCAGCGCCAGTCGTCGACGATGTTCTGGCAGCGGAACAGTACCCGTGCCGGGCGCCCGCCGCCGAAGGCATGGTGCCGGTACTGCCTGCGCCGCGCTGCGCGGACGAGCGGCTCAGCCCCTTCCAGGGCAAGGATCGTGGAGCCGGGTGGCAAGAAGCAGGCTAGCACCTCGGTGGACTGCCCCGTTCCTGCACCGAGGTCGATGGCCACCAGGGGTCTGAGCGGCAGGCGGCCCGAAATGGCCCGGGGGATAGTCCGCCAGCTGGCCCACCGCTGGCGCGCGTTGATGGCGTCGAACTCCTCGGGGCTCATTCGCGCGTAGACGCTCAGGGCCCGTTCCGGATCGGCAATGCGAAAGCTTGGCGCGCGCCGCTGCCACCGGCGTTCTGCAATGAACTGCTTCGTGACCGCCTCCAGCGGTGACAGAGGCGTGTAGCGTGCGACCAGCCGCTCAGGAATTTCCAGCACGGGTTCAGCGGTGGCGCTCGGTTGGCCCGGCATGTCCTAGCCCTTGATGACACCGATCGGCCGCATTTTGGCCACTTTCTTGGACAGCCCTGCGTTGTGGACGACTTCGACAACCAGGTCCACGTCCTTGTATGCCTTCGGCTGCTCCTCGGGCAGCTCGCGCCGACTCCGTGCTCGGGCAATAACGCCAATCCGCTCCAGCTCCTGGTCGATTCTCCGGCCGCGTGCGTCGCGCACGGCCGCAGCCCGACTCATCCGGCGGCCGGCACCATGGCAACTCGTGCCGAACGTCTGTTCCAACGCCCCCGGCTGGCCAACGAGCACCCAGCTTGCCGTGCCCATGGAGCCGGGAATCAGCACCGGCTGACCGATCGAGCGATACGCCTCAGGAATCTCTGGATGGCCCGGCGGGAACGCTCGGGTTGCCCCCTTTCGGTGGACCCAGACCCACTTCTCCTCGCCGTCGATCCGGTGCTTCTCCAGTTTCGCGATGTTGTGGGCCACGTCATAGACAACGTGCACACCAAGCTCTTCCCAAGGACGCCCGAAGAACTCCTGCAGCACCTCCCGCGTCTGCTGCAGGAGCAGCTGGCGGTTGGACCAGGCAAAGTTGGCTGCTGCCCGCATGGCGCCGATGTACTGGCGTCCCTCCGGGCTGTTGACCGGAGCACAGACGAGCTGCCGATCGGGCAGCTTGATGCCGTACCGCTCGGGCACTCCGCGGAGCTTTTGCAAGTAGTCATCGCAGACCTGGTAGCCAAAGCCCCGCGAGCCGCTATGGATCATGATGCAGAGCTGGCCCTCGAACAGCCCCATCACGCGGGCAGCCTCCTCGTCGCAGATCTCGCTGCAAATCTGCAGCTCCAAGAAGTGATTGCCGGAACCGAGCGTACCGCACTGCTCTTCGCCCCGCTCGTATGCCCGGTCCGACACGAAATCTGGCTCGGCGCCTTCGAGGCGTCCATGTGCTTCGGTAAATTCCAGGTCACGCGGAATGCCCAACCCCTTCTGCTCGACCAGGTAGCGGGGCCCTTCGGTCACGAGCTTGCGAAGTTCTTTCTTCGGAAACGAGTACTTTCCGGTGCGGCCCACTCCGGTAGGAATCCTGCGGAACAGCAGGTCCACCAGTTCGCGCACACGGTCACGCACGTCCTCGACCGTTAGGTCGGTGCGTACCAAGCGAACGCCGCAGTTGATGTCATAGCCGACACCGCCGGGCGAGATCACACCGCCTTCGTCTGGGTCCATCGCCGCAACGCCGCCGATGGCGAAGCCGTAGCCCCAGTGGATGTCGGGCATCGCCAGGCTGTATTTCTGGATGCCGGGCAGCGTAGCAACGTTGGCCACCTGTTCGGGCGCCTGGTCGCGGCGGATCTGCTCGATCAGCTCCTCGCTGGCGTAGATCAGGCCGGGCACACGCATGCCCGGTTTGTAGTCCTGCGGAATTAGCCACTGATAGGGACCGACTCGCTCCAACGGTCCACGGTAACCCTCTGCCATCCCGTACCTCCCGCGTCTGACGACGCCTGCCGCGCTACCGATTGAGGCTCAACGGAAGGATATCGTTGCAGGGGTTCAGATGTCCAAGATCACTTCGGCCAGCCACTCCTCGCCGTGCTTTTCGACGCGTAGGCCGTGGTAGGTCACGGCCTTCACTTCGGTGCCGGGCCGGTGTCTGGACCAGTCCAGCGGCTCGCCGCTGCAGAGGGCGCTGAGCGTGTAGCGGCGTTCGTTAACCTTGACCTGAAACTCGCTGAAGACGAGGTGTTGGGTGTCGAAGATATAGAGGAGTTCGCGGAGCCAGTCGGCCAGCAGGTAGGCGAGATCCTCGGCATGCAACTGCAGCTCGACCATCTCGTGCCGCTCAACCGCCTCGGGGTTCTCCAGCAGCACGCTGAACAGCCCGCGGGCAGCCTCGGCAAACAACTCATCGAGCGTTTCGGCTCGAACTCTCAGGCCCACATCGGCGGTGTGGTCGAAGGTTTCGAAGGGGCACATCGTACTGGTTGTCCTAGCCGAAGACTTCGATCGGCTGCCGGAACTTGGCCACCAGCAATTCGGGCTGTTCGATAAGCAACCAGAACACGGCAGCGGCCACAAGATCGGCTGTCGTGCCGGGGTTCAGCGGGGGGTCATGCTTGCGGAGCCAGCTATCAAACGCACAGAAATGCTCGATGCCCAGGGCGGTGTCGGGCCAGTGATGACGGAGCACGTCACTGGCCCGGCGCGAGACCTGTTCGGCCACGCGTGCCCCGTATTTGCGCTGGATCAGGCTGTCGCGGCACTGGCTGAGCATGTACAGCCAGCACGAGATGATTGCCTGCTCCCACGTGCGCCGCTCCTTTTGGAGCTGTTCGGCGAGCCGCTGGCGCAGCAGGCAGACGTCTTCATAGTCGTTAGCGTACTGCCAGGCGATCGTGTCGCGGTCCGAAGCCGAGAGCATGATGTCGCGGAGCCGGCGCGTGGGACGATCGCGCACGTCGTCGGCATCGACCTGTCCGAGCCCCCCTGGGTCGGCCAGTCGGATGGCTTCGTAGACATACTCCGAGTCGCGCACGGTCGTTTCGCGCAACACGCCCTTGAGCACCTCTGCCACCGGGCGCTCACCGCGCAAGCTCGCGGCCATCGCAATGGGACAGAAAAGCAGGACGATGCCGAGGTTGGTGTTGGTGTCGACCACGCGACGAGTGGCTCGGATGCACTCCAGGACAGCCTGGCCGACACCTAACTCGGCAACCCGGTCGAGCGGCTCGACGATCGCCTGGGCGGACATTAAGAAATCCAGAAAAGAAGCGTCGCTACCGGGTGCCCACGGATGCACGTTTCCCGGTTTGCGTGCCGTGACCTCCAGCACACAGGCAAGGAACGCCTTCTGACCGATGCTCCATGTTTCTGAGTTCGCCATTGTGCGTGCTTCCCACCGGTCCAGTCGCCGCGCCTCGTGCTCGTAGCCGCCTCGCTACTCCTAGCACCGCGGCGAGCGCGTTCGGCTGATCGCTGCGGTCGGGGTCGTTGGCGAGATCGTCTCGACACGGGCCTGACCATCGAGCCCGGCCGATCGGAGAAACGCCTGCATCAGGGGATGGCTTGCCAGATCGGAACAGGCGGGACAGACGTCGAACCACCGGATCGTAACGCTTGTCCCCCTCACGCGCCGCCGCACCCAAAACCATTTCCCGCAGAAGAGGCAAAGCCGCTCATGACCGACTCGTCCATGCCATGCCGCCTTCTGCTCACCAGCCTTCCGGCGCGCCTCTTCGTGCCGGTTCTTCGCCTTTCGTTTCCGTACCGACCACAACCAAGCGTTCAGCCGTTGCGAACCAAACGAACGCACTCGCCGTCATCCTCCGCTCCGAAGACCATACGTCACTCAAAGAAACCTAGTCGCTCAACAACTTAGTCGTCAAGCGCGGTTTGTGCCGCCGTGGCGATCGCCGGGACCACGCTCCAGGGCGGTGCAACCGGCCAAGGCAGCTCGCGGGCGCAGCGGGCCGACGCAAAGCACACGGGCACCGAAGAAGCGCTGGCCCGTCGGCCGGTGGGCAGCACCTGCTTGACTTTCCCGGCACGGCTGGCATAATGTGCGGTTACTTACGCTGGTGCCAGATGGAAGCCCCGACCGAACCGTGCAGTGACAGCACAGGGGGAGGACACGGAACGATGGCACGACCGGTAACGCTCTTCACCGGCCAGTGGGCGGACCTGCCGTTCGAGACCATGTGCGAAAAGGCATCCCAGTGGGGATACGACGGCCTGGAACTGGCCTGCTGGGGCGATCACTTCGAAGTTGGGCGGGCCCTGCAGGAATCGGACTACTGTAAGAGGAAGGTGGAAACCCTGGCCAAGTACGGCCTGAAAGTCTGGGCGATCTCCAACCACCTGGTCGGCCAGGCCGTTTGTGATGCGATCATCGATGACCGCCATCGCCGGATCCTGCCTGCGCACGTCTGGGGCGACGGCGACCCGGAGGGAGTTCGGCAACGGGCTGCCGAGGAGATGAAGGACACGGCTCGAGCTGCGCGGCTGCTGGCCGAGGCGGCCGGCCATGAGATCGTCGTCAACGGGTTCACCGGATCCCCGATCTGGCACCTCGTCTACGACTTCCCCCCGACCGACCCGGCCGAGATCGACGCAGGCTACAAGGAATTCGCCGACCGGTGGCATCCGATCATGGACGTGTTCAAGGAACAGGGCATCCGCTTCGGCCTGGAAGTCCACCCGGGTGAAATCGCGTTCGATTTCTACACGGCCGAGCGGACGTTAGAGGCCATTGGGCGACGTCCCGAGTTCGGCTTCAACTTCGACCCGAGTCATCTGGTCTGGCAGGGAGTCGACCCGGTGCAGTTCATCCGGGCGTTCGCGGACCGCATCTACCATGTGCACGTCAAGGATGCCGCCGTAACGCTTGATGGCAAGAGCGGCATCCTGGCTTCACACCTGCGCTTCGGAGACTACCGCCGCGGTTGGGACTTCCGCTCGCCCGGTCACGGCGATGTCGATTTCGAGGCGATCGTGCGGGCACTGAACCAGATCGGCTACCAAGGACCGCTTTCGGTCGAATGGGAGGATTCAGGCATGGATCGCGAACACGGTGCTGCGGAAGCCTGCCGCTTCCTGCGGGAGACGGATTTCAAGCCGTCCGAGCAGATCTTCGATGCCGCGTTCGCACAAGAATAGAGGTGAGCAGAGCAAGAAGACGTGTGGTGATGGACAGGCCGCAGGTGGTGCACTGCTACACCGCTTGCGGCCCTTCTTTGGCTGTCGTTTCGTGCTGCTGAAACTTAGGCCGTCCTGAGCGGGTCTAGACGTAGCGCACCACCGCGCGCGACGGCAGTCAGAACGAATCCAAGCGGACTCTCGGAGGATGCGATGATGTTGCTGAACAGAACGGCCAAGTACGTAAGCTGCCTGGCGGCCATCGCCGCACTGCTGGTAGCAACTGCCCTGCCCGCATGGGCCCAGAAGCCCAAGGTGCCGGCGATCGTGCTGCAGGTCAAGAGTGCAGGCGAGGTGCTGGACGACGTCCAATACCTCGCCAACGTTGTGGCCGGACCGGTCGGCGCTGCTCAAATCCAGGCCATGCTTCAGATGGTGCCGCTTGGCGGCGTAGACCAAGACAAACCGGCCGGCATGTTCGTGCAGTTCGGTGAATTTGGCGAACTGCAAATGCCTGTCTTCTACGTGCCCCTGAGCGACGAGAACGAGTTTCGCCAAACGTTGCGCACGATGTTCGCCCGGGAACAGGAACTGGGCAATGGTATCGTGCTGTACCAAAACGAAGGACAGGCCATCTACTATAAGCCCGCCAAAGGGTACGGGTTCCTTGCCATCTTGCCGGTCTCGCTAGAGAACCTGCCTGACGTTACCGCTATTCCACAGCCTGAGCATGACATCGAACTCGTAATCGACTTCTCGCAAATCCCGCCCGAAATCCTCACCGCAATCGACGCTCAAATGCAGATCGCGCTGGCCCAGCAGCAGCTACAGCAGGGCGAAGGGGCGGACGCTCAGGCCGAGCAGCTCGCCGTGCAGCTGGTGCAGCAGCTGTTTCGACTCCTGTTCAAGGAAACCGACCGTCTGCTGCTCGCTATCGACGTGGACCGCGGTCGTGGCCTTGCCCGCCTGGTGTTTCGGCTCCGGCCCAAAGAGAACTCCAGCTGGGCCGAGATGGCCCAGGCCATGGCCGCCACCCGTAGCCAGTTCGGAGCAATGATCGAAGAAGGAGATCTCTTCGCTATCGCCTACGCCTCGCCCATCAGTAAGGAAACCAAACAAACCCTCCTCCAGCTGTTCGACATGGTCGAACAAAGCGTTGCCCAGAGTGACGACGCTGCAGCGCAAGACGCGGTCGCTATCCTATTGCCGGCGGCACGGAAATGCATCGAGGCGGCCGACAGGTTCGACTGGGTCGTGCGTCTGGTCAGTCTCGACGGAAACCCGGTGCTCATCGGGGTCGCGGCCGTCCCCAACAGCAAAGAGCTGGAAAAGGCCGTGCTCGAGCTGGCGCGGGCTCGCGCAACCGTCGCCGAGAACATCGCCGAGTTCCGCGGGGGCGCGGTGCATCAGATCGACGTGCCGCAGATGGACTTCCCCGTGTTCATCGCGGCACCGGAGGGAGAATTCTGGTTTGCCATCGGCAACCAGGATGACGTGAATTTCGTGGCTCAAACGCTTGACATTGCCCCCGACCCAGACATCCCGCCGGTGTACTACGCGATCAACATCAAGGCCGTGCTCGAGGTGCTAAAGAAGCACGCACCGAATCCGGCAGAAGTCGACGAAGTGGCCCGCGTGCTGGGTGACCGGCCAGGTCTGGTGCGTGTGATCGGCCGTTCCGACGGAAAAGAATTCGAGACGGCACTCGAGGTTGATGAAGGCGCGCTGCGGGTACTGGGGGCTATCGTGGCACGCGCCGCTGCCGAAATGCAGGAGCAAGCGCAGGAGGAACAGGAGCAACTCGTCGAGTAACGCAGCCCGACGCGAAATCCAATAGTGAGCACCAGCCCCTGCGTTAGCCCGGCCTGGACAAACGCAGGGGCTTCTTCTTCGAAGAAAGAAAGACACGACCGGACTGCACCCGTGCCGTTCGACCTGGTCGTTCAAGCTGGCGGTCTCGTTCTCCCCGGCCGTGTGCTCGAAGAAGGCTGGCTGGCCGTCCGGCGTGCTAGGATCGCCGCAATCGGCCGTGGCAAGCCCCCTCCGGCGTTCCGCCAGGTGATTGCCGAGAACCGCCTACTGGTTCCCGGCCTGGTTGACATCCACGTCCACGGTGGCGCCGGACACGACTTCATGGACGGTACGCTGGAAGCCATCGTAGCAGCCGGACGAGCGCATCTGCGGCATGGCACAACGTCACTGGTCATTACCACGACAACGGCACCGCGGTCGCGCCTTGTCCGCGTGCTGGAGGTGGCACAAGCGGCTGTGTCACGCTCTCCCGACACCGGTCCCCCCACCCCTCGGTTCCTGGGCGTCCACCTGTACGGTCCGTTTTTCGGACCGGAAGCGGTGGGCTGTCATGCACCGGACTACCTGGACACCCCGGATGAGGAGGTGCTGGCCAGGTATGAGGCCTATGCCGATGTTCTGCTCGGTGTAACCGTGGCCCCGGAGGTCGATGGCTGGCGATTGGTGGTTGAGTGGGCCAAGCGGCTGGGCTTGCGGGTGCATGTGGGCCACTCGAACGCAACGTTTGAGCAGTTTGCCCAGGCGGTTGCGGCCGGTGCCTGCCATGTGGATCATCTCTTCTGCGCAATGTCGGACAAGACGAAGTTGCGCCGTGGGCGCCCCTACCCGATGCAGGGAGGCGTGCTTGAGGGTGCGCTCCTGTTCGAAGACCTGACCACGGAAGTCATCGCCGACGGCAAACACCTTGCGCCCGAGCTCTTGCAACTGGCGTTCCAGATCAAGGGCCCAGACCGGCTCGCACTGGTGACCGACTGTAATCGGGCTCTCGATCAGCCCGACGGTCCGTACGTGTTCGGGCCGGCCGACTGCGGACGCCCGTTTGTGAAGCGAGACGGGGTTGGCCAGATGCCGGACGGTTCCGGACTGGCTTCCTCGTGTGTACCGCTGCTACATTGTGTGCGTGTCTTCGGCGAGGCGGTCCGCTGCGACCTGCCCGAGCTGTTCCGCATGGCTTCGCTGACGCCGGCTCGGATCGTCGGCTGGGATCATCTGGTGGGGAGTCTTGAGCCGGGGAAAGCGGCGGACTTTCTGCTGGTAACGCCAACGCTGGAGCTGTCGGCCGTCTACGTGGCAGGCCGGCAGGTCTGGCCGGAAGCCGGCACAGGGTGAGCATGATAGATCGGTCCGGTAGTCAATCCGCGGCGGAGGTTCCCAATGGATCCGGCCATTCGCCCCTGGGTCGAAGCGTGGGATGATCTGGACGAGCGGTTCTGGAGCTTCGTCACGTGGGCCCGCAGTCACCTGAGCCCCGAGGAACTTTGCTGGCAGCCCTGTCCGGACGTAGCGTCCATTGGATTCAATCTAATCCATCTTGCCGAGATGCTCGACTACTACCTGCACAAGGTGTTCCAGCCGGATAGCACCCCCGTGCGGTGGCCGCTGCCGACGATGGCCCGAGCTGCCGTCGATCCAGGCACCTACTCAGAACTGGACGACATCGTTGCGTATCACCGCATCGTGCGACCTCGATACCGAGCGTTCCTCACCACGCTGACGCTGGCGGACTTTGCCAGGCCGCTGTTCGGCGGTCGGCGCAGCGTAGGCTGGGCAATCGCCCACATCCACGAGCATGAAAGCTACCACCTGGGCAAGTGCATGCTGCTGCGGACACTTATTCGCGCCTGCTGCCAGGAGTGAGCCGGTCAAGCCTGCGCACCGTAGCACCGACGTTGTCCTCGACGACAACATCCTCAACGCCCTGATCGCGACCGCCCACAAGGATCAGACGGGTCGGGCCGAGGAAGACATTGCCGCGGATGACAATGCGGCGCGATCGGTTGCGGACGCGGATCGTCGCGTCCTGTCCGGCGCCTGTGATGAAGAGGTTATTGGCAATCAGATAATCCTCTGCCCGTGGTGTCTTCGACGGATCGAATGCGGACTTGTCGATCATGATTTCGCCATCAAGGATTCCGTGATCCTTGCGGCCGTTGCGCCGGAAGATATTGCCGACGATGACTAGGCCACTGGACTCTGGCGCCCACAGCCCTTCGCGGCCGCTGTCCTCAATCACGTTGCCGGTCAGCGTGCAGAAACGAGACCCGCGTTCGATGGTGACTCCCCGGGAGCCGTTCCCGCGGATGATGTTGTTGCTGGCAACAATGTAGCTGCTCGTCTCGACAAAGTACCCGCCCATCTTGCTTTCCAGGACCCGGTTCGCAACGAAGCGGCCGTCCACACAGCGATAGAAGTGGGTGCCATCCGAGCGGGAGCGCTCCAGCGTGCAACCGCGCACGAGGAAGTTGCGCACGAAGTAGAACGCCAAGATCCCCTGATCCTCTCGCTTGCTGCCTTCGACCGGCCCCGCGCCCGGTTGCAGGTAGTCGATGTAGACGTTGCAGCAGTCGCGGCCCACGACGTTCTCGACCCAGACATCCTCAATCATCGCCTGTGGACCAGCTCCAAAGAGCCCGATGGCATTCCTCGACAGGGCCTCGAACACCATGTCCCGGAACCTAAGCTGTCGGCACCGACCATAGAACCGCACCCCCGCGACGTTGACGCTATCAGGCCAGTGATCTCGTCGGCCGATGATGCGACCGCCAACGAACGTGACGTCACGGACGTCCCTCCCCACGAAGACCTGGCCATCCCGGCGAACGGTCTCGGCAACGACGAACGTGACTCCGTGGAGAAGCAGGGTCGTGTGGGAGTGGACGCGAAGCCCGGCAGGGTCGGTGATGCGGAACACGGCCTGTGGAAAGCGCAGGACAACAGGTCCGCTCTTGGCCTCATCCAGTGCCCGTTGCAGCTCCTCCTGGTATGAGACGGACCCGTCGGTCTTGAAATCCGCGGGCAGGAACGCGCGCACGTCGACCACGCGTCCCCCTGGTCGTGGGCCAGCCACAAGCGGTCTTTCCCGGCCGAGCGTTACGGCGATGGCGACCGCAAGTCCAACGGCGGTTGCGGTAGCCGTTCGCAGTGTCCTGTTGTGGATCGGTTCCGGCGCCTCGCACCGGCCACGGTCACGCTGAAGCCCGCGATCGCTTCGGTCAGCCATCCTCCGCTCCGAGTCACCCAACGCGTTACTTGCAGTCGATAGCATTCTTTGGCCCCGCACGGCGGAAACGACGGATCTTGCTGTCCAGGCGGCAACCCTCGGAGGCCCATGGGAGCTCTCAGGGTAGTATCCCCAGTGTTCACCCACGTGTGCCCTGCCTGCTACGGTTTAGCTACCCTGTAGCTTGTGGTCCGCCGCCCGTGGGCGAGTTCCCCGCCTTGACCGGGGGTAGAAAACGATGGTACCCGACGAGTACTTGTACCGAGGACTGTGTGCGCTGGCCCGTGCGCACCGGGCCGGCACGATGGCAGGCCATCTCGGGGCTGCAGTCGTTGCCGGCTACTTCTTGGCCCGCGAGTGGCTGGGCCACGATGCGGCGGTGGCTGAGGCAATCAGGCATGAGCTAGATCGGATCCGGGCCGGAGAAGAGCGGCTCTGGTTTGATCCGGCACGGACGGGCATCACGGTGGAAGAGTTGTTTGAACCGTTCGAGAACGCCGAGATTGTCCGTAACGGCATCGCCCGCCTGACGAAGGCACTCTGGGCCAGCGTTGATCGGTTGCGTCAGTCGGGCCACAATGTGATCTTTGCCAGCCTGGCGCTGAAGGCTATCGCGCTGCGTCCTCAATTCGCGCAGGAACCTGTAGTTGCAGGTCTGGAGCGGCTGCTCGGTTTGTTTGCGTCCGCGGGTCCGGGCCGGGGCTACTACGGTCGGGAGCGCGGCTGGCAGTGGCCCCCGCGGGCCCCCCTTGCCGACGATCGCCTGGTACCGGTGTACCGGTCGCCGCGCGCCGCTGCCCGGGTCGTGCTTTCCGTGTTGGCGAATCATGCAGGTGAGCGGCGTCGGGGCTATGGCGGGCTGTTTCACTTGATCACGCATGCGCGGGCACTCCTCGATCTGGAGGAGCTAGGCGCACGGGAGCTGGCCCGTGCGGCGCTGGCCGCCCACCGTCAGCACGTCCGAGCATGGCTGGGCCTGCCGAGAGTGGACCAGGAGTTAGGTACCCTGAAACGAGCTATTGAGCTGCCCGACTCGCCAGAGTACTGGCGCAGACATCGTCAGTCGGTGCAATGGTCGGGCTGGCTAACGCATCGCCTTAAGGTGCTGTATGCCTTCCACGCTCTGTTGCCGTTAGCCCCGACCGAGCAAGCTCGCAACCGCGCCCTACAGGCGCTTGGGTACCTGCTGGCCTGAGTGCCCACCGTGCACCGACTCCGGCCCCGCTGTGGGCACCCCTGAACTGTTCTCGGAGGGCGGAAGCCGAGACCGGTACGCCGCTGCGGCTGAGCCCGGCGATTCTGCGTCTGTCGCTTCGCAGTGGCTTATCTGTGCTTACCAAAGGGCATGCTGCCCAAGAGGCTGGTAGCTGATACAGTGGACATAATGGGCGTATCCACGTCGTGCACCGGTGGCCGCTGCGGCAGCGGTTGGGCATTTGGCGTCGGAGAGCTGGGTAATGATTGCGGAGAAGGCAACCAGAGCGAGTATTGGCGTAGGCATCGGGGTGGTTCTGAACGTGATCGGTTTCCTGCTTTTGAGCGCCGCAGACCCCGTTCGTCTCCTTGGGCCCATCGTGATCGTGCTTAGCATCGTGGCTCTCGTCTGGGGCTGCGCGAACTATGCCGAAGCAAAGGGATATACCAAGTGGCTTGGCGCACTTGGAGTGGCAGGCCTGCTCGGTCTTGTGGTTCTTGCCCTTTTGCCCGACCGCCACAGCCAGGCCTAGCATACGGTTTCAGGACCGAGACGGCAGGCAACGGCGAGCCAGCAGGTGCCAAACGGCCCGCCGGGAAGCATAACCTCCGGCTTCAACCTTCACCTGCGTCGCGGCCTTGAGGATCACGGGGTAGCGGGATGCAGCCAAGCTGGCGGAACTCGCCGGGGGACGTGAAGCTGCCGCGGCTGGCAGGACGTCCACATCCGCGACGGGTAGCGAGGTGCGGTCGCGGCCCCGTTGTGCGCGCGAGATGGGCCCTGCGGGGCCAGGTAGGCAGTTGGCACCGTTGCCCAAGCCGCTGGAGTGGGTCTGGTCTGCGGCGCCCGGCGGCGAAACGGCTAGCCAGTGGGGGCGCAGGGAGTCGAACCCTGGACCCTCGCATTAAAAGTGCGATGCTCTACCAGCTGAGCTACACCCCCAGACGGGCCGGTAGCCCGAGTCGCCGAATTTTAGCCACGCCACCAATGCCGGGCAATCTCACCAACCGCCCCGCGCCCGCTGCAGGCTCGCTCCCCTGGCCTGACGGCCCGCAGGCGAGGGCGGACGTTGCGGCCGTCCCAGCGGGATGTTGATCCCAAGGGGGCCGGCCCGGCGGGGGATGGAAACATGGACCCATGCAGCCGCTTGCACGGCCAGTGCGCGAACCGGTCCATTCCTGGCAGCTTATCGGCTGGATGTGCTACGGGGTGGACCGCTGCGCAGCGGTCGTGGCTGGGGCTCCCGCTGGCTTGTCGTCGCCACGCTCCTGAGCCACCTTCCGAGCACACAACGGGCAGTAGAGCTCCACGCGATTCCGGCCTTTCCGCTTGGCGCGATACAGTGCCTCGTCGGCCTTGGCCAGCAGTTCGCTGGGTGTGCTGGCGTCTTGCGGGAAAGTGGCAATGCCGCAGCTGACGGTCACGCGGCCATCCTCGCCGAACAGCGCATGCAGCGAGTACTCTTCAATCGCCCCTCGCAGTCGCTCGGCAAATGCGTACGTTTCCAGCTCGGCGTCGACGACATGCTCATCGGCCTGTCCCGAGCGCTTCCGGCGCGGCATGATCACGGCAAACTCCTCTCCACCCAGGCGACAGAGAATGTCTTCGGCACGGAAGTGCTGCCGCATCAGCTCAGCCAACAGTTTGAGCACATCGTCGCCAGTGGGATGTCCGTAGCGATCGTTGATCCGCTTGAAGTGATCCACGTCGACCAGCAGCAGACTCACGGGGAACCGTTCCGCTCGGGCGAGGACCAAGTAGTAGTTTAGCGCCTGTTGCAGGAATCTGCGGTTGAAGAACCCGGTTAGCGGATCGGTGTATGAGAGACGCAGCAAGTTGTAGGAACGCCACGCCTCAGCCAGAATCGGCTCGGTTTCGGCCAGCGCACGCTGGGCTCTGCGGATATCGTCCGCACTCAGCGTGCGGCCCTGGTCGACGTCTGTGATATTGATCACCCCGATTGCCTTCCGGTCCGGACCACGGACCGGCAGGCTGATGAACCCTTTGCTGCGGTACCGGTTCGGTCGCGCAACCGGCAAACGGACACGCGACACGTCGGGCACCAGCAGCGGTACGCCCCGACTGTAAACCCAGCCCACGACACCCTCACGCGCGTCAACCCGCCGGGCCCGCCGGGCGATCTCCTCGGGCAATCCGGCGTAGGCAACCAGCGCCAGTCCGCGGTCAGCGTCGGCAACGAACAACGAGCAGCGACCGGCGTGAACCTCATCCAGGATGTGCTCCACCATGAAATGTGACGCGGCTTCGATGTCGTGACTGAGTTGTGCAACGAGTTGGCCGAACTGAAGTAGTGGTCGGTTGTCGGAGCGTAGCATGGCCAGCGCGCGGCGCACGGCCTCGGTGGTGTGAGCGGACGGGCACCCCAACAGTTGGCGGAGCGGATCCGGCACAGAGGTCATCACAAGCCCTGCTCGGGCTGCCCCGTCTAGCGTTGTACCGTCCATCGTCGGTGATACCCCCGCTGTGTCGTTCGGACTTGACCGCCAGAACGGCGACCGATGGGACCAGTTCCGTATGCGGCGGCCCGGCTTGCTCTAGCCCCGGTCGCGGGGCAACCATAGCCCGCCGCCACTGGGTACCATGTGAGCCGAGCAAGACACTCGGGAACAGCCGCCGCCGACCCCGCCCCGGCAAGCGGCCGCGACGACAACCGCAACAACCTTGATGGGTTCGGTCAAATATAGCTTGCGCACCGGCGTGCACCGGCTCCAGGGGGGTTAACGATGACATCAGGATCGGCATATACGGAACAGGTAGAGCTGCACGGCCACATTATCGATTCGCTTCTGCTGCCCAAGGTGCTCGACATCGTGCTGGAACAGGGCGGCGACTTCGAGCTGCTGGAGGTACGCATTGGTCGCCGGCGGCAGGACCCGAGCTATGCCCGCATCGAAATCCGGGCCGATTCGGCGGATCGGCTGCGGGCGATCCTGCAGCAGATTAGCCTCCACGGCGCGGTCCCGATCGAGCAACACGACTGCACCGTGGTGGCTGCTGACCAGGACGGCGTCTATCCGGATGGGTTCTACAGCACGACGAACCAGCCGACGGAGGTGCGGATCGATGGTGAGTGGATTCGCGTCGCCGATCAGGAGATGGACTGCGGCATTGCTGTCGACCCGGTTCGACGTACGGCCCGCTGCGTGCCCATGGCTCACGTGCGCCGCGGTCAACTGTTCGTGGTCGGCCACCGTGGTGTCCGGGTGGTTCCCGTGGCGCGCGACCGCCAGGTGGGCCATGGTGAGTTCCGGTTCATGGCAAGCGATGTATCGATCGAAAAGCCGAAACGCAGCCTGATCGAGCGCATTGCTCACGCAATCCGCGCCGCGCGCGCCTCTGGCAAGAAGATCGTCCTCGTCGGCGGCCCGGCCATCGTGCACACCGGCTCGGTCGGACATGTCTGCCGGCTGATTCGCGCCGGCTGGGTGGACGTGCTCTTTGCGGGCAACGCTTTGGCGGCCCATGACATCGAGTACGCCCTGTACGGCACCAGTCTGGGCGTTTACCTGGACCGTGGCGAGCCGGCTCACCATGGCCACGAGCATCACCTGCGTGCGATCAACACCATACGCCGCTGCGGCAGTATTCGCGCTGCCGTGGAACAGGGGGTGCTGTCTGCCGGCATCTTCTACGAATGTGTGCGGCACGATGTGCCGTTTGTACTGGCTGGTTCGATTCGCGACGACGGCCCCCTGCCCGATGTCATCACGGACGCCCTGGTAGCGCAGGACCGCATGCGGGAGCACCTGCGCGGCGCAGGCGTCGCACTCATGATTGCGACCGTGCTCCACGCAATCGCCACGGGCAACCTCCTGCCTGCCTGGGTCACGACCGTCTATGTCGACATCAACCCGGCTGCCGTCACGAAACTCATCGATCGGGGCACGGTCCAGGGAATCGGGATTGTGACCGACGTGGAGGCATTCCTGCGGCAGCTGTGTGATCTGTTGCCGGCATGAGCCCTGGCCGGCGGGCCCGTCCGCGGGAAGCAACGGCCAGCCGTGATCAAAGCGGTCACGCTCCAGGACAACAACGACGTCGGCCAAGCGCCGCGGCTGCAGGCCGTCTCCGCCGGCGGTCCTTCAGCATGCGCTGCGGTTTCCTGCATACGATGCCGGTGCACCGTCTCCGGCCAGCCTGACTCGATCGCTCACCACTCGGTGGCAGCGGACGCGGTGCGTTGACACGCTGCGCAGCGGGCCGTTAGAATCTGCCGCGAAGCCGAGCTAGTTTGCCGCAACAGCCATTGTCGGATCACGATGGTGACCGCGACCTTCCGACGCTATCGCATGGCGCGCGCGCTGGAGCCCTTGCCCCACTTCCCGCTTCCAGCCGGCTTCCTATGGGTCGCCTGGGAACCCGATCTGCTCGCCGTACACGCCGACACACTCTATCGCTGTTTTGCCGGCGAGCTCGACTCGCTTGTGTTCCCGTCGTTGGGGACTCCGGAAGGTTGCCGCCGTATCATGCATGACATCGTGGGCCGATCGGGATTCTTGCCGCAGGCCACCTGGCTGGTCGTCACGGCCGACAGCCAGGAGCCATGCGGCACGATCCAGGGCGTGCGCGTGGGGGACACGCTGGGCGCGGTCCAGAACCTAGGCGTCGTGCCCGCGTATCGCCGTCGCGGCCTTGGCAAGGCACTGCTGGCACGGGCCATGGAAGGTTTCCGGGACGCCGGGCTTAGCGAGGTCTACCTGGAGGTGACCGCTGACAACACGCCCGCTATTCGGCTCTACGAGCAGCTCGGCTTCAGTGTCGTCAGGATCCTACAAACCATCCGCCGAACCCTGGACGTGGAACCGGAACGCTAACCACACTCCGCTCGTTTCGGGAGCCGAAAGGGTGGCAACGGAAACGCGACCGCTCTTGATCCACCATCTGGACAACGGTCTGACGCTGGTTGCCGAGCCGATGCCGGCAGTCCGGTCTGCCGCGTTCTGGCTGCTGCTGCCCGCTGGCAGCGGCTACGATCCGGAGGGCCGTTATGGCGCGGCGCACATGACTGCGGACCTGATTTTCCGCGGTGCCGGGGCACGCGATACACGCCAGATCGTTGCCGACCTGGACCGTCTCGGCGTAGCGCGGAGCACGGCCGTTGACACAGAGTTCACCAGCCTGGCGGCAGCCACGTTAGCAACGAATCTGCCGGAGACGTTGTCCATCTATGCGGACATCGTGCAACGACCCCATCTGCCGGAGAACGAGGTCGAAGCCGTCCGGCAGGCCTTGCTCCAGGAGCTACAGGCGCAGGAAGAAGACCCCCGCAGTAAGCTCTTCAACGAGCTGCGGCTGCGTCACTGGCCCAAGCCCTACGCGTTTCCCCCTACAGGCACCTTGCAGACCGTGCCCGAGATCTCCTACCGGGACCTGCGCTCCCACTGGGAACGACGGTACACACCTGCGGGGGGAGTATTGGCCGTGGCCGGCCAGTTCGATTGGGACCGGCTGCGCCGCGTGGTCGAGGAACTCTTCGGTTCATGGCGCGGCCCTGAGCCCGCCCCACTGCCGATCCAGGCACGCGGCGACCGCGTAGCCCACATCGAGCTCCAGACGGCGCAGACGCACATCGGCCTCGGCTGCGATTCGGTCCCGTATCGCGATCCCGAGTTCCTGACGCTACGAGCCGTGCTCTCGGTGCTGTCGGACGGCAGCAGCAGTCGGCTGTTCACCGAGCTGCGTGAGAAGCGCGGGCTCTGTTACGCCGTGTCAGCCACGTACGTCGGCTTCCGTGACATGGGTGGTATCGTCTGCTACGTGGGCACGACGCCCGAGCAAGCGGACGTGGCGCTGGAATTGCTACTCAGTGAGCTGGAACGTGTCGGCAGAGAGATCGAACCGCGGGAGCTGGAACGCGCCAAGATCGGCCTACGCTCCGGGTTGATCATAAGCTTGGAGTCGACGAGGGGGCGGGCAAGCTTCCTGGCGCGGGACTGGTTCTACATGGGTCGAGTGCGTAGCGTTGAGGAAATCCTAACGACAACCGAACAGCTAACCGTTGACGACCTGCTCGACTTCCTTAAGCGGCATCCGTTCACGAACCACACCGTTGTGACGATCGGCCCGAAACAGCCCAGGCTGCCCGCCGCTCTGGCATCCCCGCCACCGGACGGCTAGCCGATTGTAGCTCAGGGGCCGTGCATTCCAAGAGACCCGACTCCGCGACTCACAGCAGCACGAAGCGAGGACCACGATGTCCGTCTCCTTCCACCATACGACGTTAGACAACGGCCTGCAGGTTGTCGCCGAGGTGAATCCGCACGTGTACTCGGTGGCCGTGTCGTTCGTGGTCCGGACGGGCGCGCGTGACGAGCGACCTGAAGAATACGGCCTGGCCCACTTCCTGGAACACATGGCCTTCAAGGGCACCGAGCGCCGCTCGGCGGAGGACATCAACCGCGAATTCGACGAGATTGGTGCCCACTACAACGCAGCGACTTCCGAGGAACTGACCTCCTTCTACGCGGTCGTGCTGCCGGAGTTCCTGGCACGGGCCGTAGACCTGCTGGCCGACATCCTGCAACCGGCACTGCGGCCCGAAGATTTCGAGCTGGAAAAGCAGGTTATTCTCGAAGAGATACGCATGTACCAGGATCAACCCACCTGGACGCTCTACGACCGCGCGATCGAGACCTACTTCGCCGGTCACGATCTGGGGCACAGCGTCTTGGGTACGACAGCAACGGTCAGCAGCCTGACGGTTGAGCAGATGCGAGCCTACCACGCGGAACGCTACCGTGCCGGCAACATTGTTGTCTTCGCCACCGGCAACTTTGACTGGCCCGAGCTGCTCCAGCTCCTGGCGCAGCACTGCGGCCACTGGCCGGGCGGCAGGCCCAGGCGGAAGCTTACCGGCCATGCCCCCCAGCCGTTGGTGCGGGTGTTCCGCGACGACAAAGTCGAGCACGCCTATCTGGTTGGCATGTCGCCGGCTCCCCGAGCGGGAGACCCCCAGGCTCTGGCTGCTTCTTCGCTGGCGGCCGCCATCGGCGACAGCACTGGCAGCCGCCTGTTCTGGGAACTAATCGACCCCGGTCGGGCCGATTCTGCCGACTACGAACGCCATGCGTTCACCGACACGGGTGCGTACATGGCGTACCTGAGCTGTGCGCCGGAACGGCTCCAGGAAAACGTCGAGACGCTGTTGAGAGTCTGCCGCGAGGTAGAAGAAAACGGCATCGAAGAGGAGGAGCTCGACCGCGTGCGCAAGAAGTTTTCCTCGCAACTCGTTCGCTCCGCTGAACGCCCAATGGGACGCCTGCACCAGATCGCTTCCGATTGGCTATACCGCGGGCTGTATCAACCAGTGGATGCGGCGTTGGAAGAGTACGACAGGATCGCCCTGGAACACGTCCGCATGTTGCTGCCGCATTATCGCCTGGTACCGGCCGCGTTCATCGGGCTGGGCCCGATCGATGAGACCGCCCTTCAACAACAGCTTGCGGGATACCGCACCGCGACGGCACCTGCCGGTTGACCGACTCGATCGCCCTCAGTGGCGTCAACCCGTCAGCCGCCCTTCTTCGGGCGGTGCGGCGCAGCCGCCGGCTGCGGTCTCCGCTGCATGCCCTCCGTGCTACCATTGCCATGGAGGAAGCGGTAGGTCACGGTTCGCCACACGCCGACGGTGGTTCCAAGCACCATGCCAGCGAACCTGACGCCTCAGTACCACAAAGCGGAAGAAGCGTACAAGCGGGCTCAGACCACGGAAGAGAAGCTGGCAGCTCTCCGCCAGATGCTGGCCACGATCCCGAAGCACAAGGGTACCGAGAAGCTCCAGGCCGATATCAAGAGCCGCATCCGGAAGCTCAAGGAAGAGCTGCAGCAAGAGCGCAAGAAGGGCAAACGGGGGGTAAGCTATCGCGTGCCCCGGGAGGGAGCGGGCCAGGTGGTGCTGATCGGGCCGCCGAACGTGGGCAAGAGCCGGCTGCTGGCTGCTTTGACGAGTGCCCACCCGGAAGTTGCCCCGTACCCGTTCACCACACAGCGGCCTCAGCCGGGCATGATGCCCTGGCAGAACGTCGCGGTTCAGCTCGTTGACCTGCCGCCGGTTACGGACTCGTACCTGGAAGGCTGGATCCCCGGCCTTATCCATGCAGCCGACGCTGCTGTGCTGGTGGCCGACCTGAGCAGCGATGACATGCTTGATGCCCTAGAGTCGTGTCTTGGCCGGCTGGAGCGGGCACGTATCTACTTGTGCACGGAGCCGGATCGCTTCCAGCAGCTGGCTGCCGGCAGCGACGGCACAATGTTTCTGAAGAAGAGCTTGTTGGCTGCCAACAAGTTGGACGCTGCCGACGCCGGTGAGCGGTTGGAGTTGCTCAGGGAGGCCTACGGTGACCGGTTCGAGATCTTGCCGGTGTCGGCCGAGACGGCCGAAGGGTTGGGCACGCTGCGCGATCGGATCTATCAGTTTCTCAACGTCATCCGCGTCTACTCGAAGCCGCCCGGCAAGCCGGTCGATCGCGAGAAGCCGTTCACCCTTCCGGCCGGCAGCACTGTCATGGACCTGGCCGAACACATCCACCGGGAGTTAGCCGCGAAGCTCAAGAGCGCGCGCGTCTGGGGGGAGGGCGTCTACCCGGGTCAGCCGGTGAAACGGTCGCACGTGCTGCACGACGGGGACATCGTCGAGTTACATTTCTGAACGCTTCGCAACGAAGCTCCGGGGAGATGGTCGGCAGAGTAGCGGCAAGAGGGGACAAGCCGCGAGACGCTGTCGCTGCGACCGATCGCCCTGGTGGCTTGAGACCGGCGAGCCCCTAGTGCTACGGGATCTGAGGAAGTGCCGATGGCTGCACGAATCTTGATGTGTCGACCAGATCACTTTGGCATCGAGTACGAGATCAACCCCTGGATGAGTCGCCGTCGCGCAGCGGACCGGCGGCGGGCCATGCAGCAGTGGCAAAGGCTGGTTGAATTGCTCGGCAGCCTCGGCGCGAGCATCGAGCTGATTGAACCGGTAGCCGGCCTGCCCGACATGGTGTTCACGGCCAATGCAGGGCTCGTCTACAAGGACAGAGTGCTGTTATCCCGATTTCGGTACGACGTGAGGCAGCCGGAAGCGGAGCAGTTCGCGCGTTGGTTTCGCGAGCATGGCTTTCAGGTGGTCGAACTGCCTGAAGGGCACTACTTCGAAGGCGCTGGCGACGCCCTGTTCTGTGGGGAAACGCTGATCGGGGGCTACCTCTTCCGAAGCGACGTGCGCAGCCATCACTGGGTGGCCGAACAGCTTGGCTGCCCGCTGGTGGTTGCCGAGCTGATCAACCCGTACTTCTACCACCTGGACACCTGCTTCTGCCCCCTGCGCCCCGGCTGCGCAGTCTGGTACCCGGAAGCGTTCGATCGTTACGGCAGGCTAGCGATCGAGCAGGCCGTACCGGAACTGATCGAGGTGAACCAAGAGGAAGCCTATCGTTTCGCTTGCAACTCGGTTGTCGTCGGAGAGCACGTCATCACTCCGACCGGCTGCCCGCGCCTGCACCGTACGCTGCGGCTGTATGGGTTCGAGCCGCACGAGGTCGAGCTGACGGAGTTTCAGAAAGCCGGCGGCAGTGCAAAGTGCTTGACGCTCCGCCTGGACGGCGAGGACGCGGCAGCGTGGCGTACCGCTTAGTGCGGCGTGGGCGGGGAGAGCCTGGGCGCGCCGGTCCACGGCTGTACCGCGTGCCCCAGGGCAATGCCGCCCCGCTGCCTCGCGGTCCGTCGCACCAGTGGCGGGCCGCCCGGTCGGCGCAGCAGGCGCTTGCCCGCTGATCGGCCCGTCGCGATCGGTACCTACCGTCGCGGGCCGGCTACCGCTCCGCTCCTGCTGGCCGAACGGCACCGAGCGGTTCCAGACCGCATCGGCTGCCATCCGACCTTCACCGCGGCAAGAGCGGCTCCTACAATCAGCGGTCGTGCACCACGGAGGACAACATCCGGATGCGTGTCTGGCCAGGGAGACCATACCCGCTGGGGGCAACTTGGGACGGTTCGGGCGTTAACTTCGCCCTGTTTTCCGAGCACGCCGAAGCGGTCGAACTATGCCTGTTTGATTCGCCCCGGGCGCAGCGCGAGTCGGTGCGGATCCGCATGCCTGAACGCACCCACATGGTCTTCCACTGCTACCTGCCCGATTGCCGCCCGGGTCAGCTGTACGGTTACCGCGTGTACGGTCCGTACGATCCGGCTAACGGGCACCGCTTCAATCCGAACAAGGTCGTGCTCGACCCGTACGCGAAAGCGATCGGTCGTGACTTGAAATGGTGTGATGAGCTGTTTGGCTACCGGGTGGGTCACCCGGATGCGGACCTATCCTTCGATGACCGTGACAATGCCGCCTGGGCCCCGCTTGCGATGGTGATCGACGACTACTTCCCGTGGGGCTCGGACCGGCACCCGCAGCGGCCATGGCACGAGACGGTAATCTACGAGCTGCACGTCAAGGGATTCACGAAGCTGATGCCGGGCATCCCAAAGAAGCTGCGCGGCACCTACGCTGCGCTGGCTACCGAGACGGTAATCCGTTACTTGAAGGACCTGGGCGTTACGGCGGTGGAACTGATGCCGGTGCACCATCACGTCGATGACCGTCATCTGGTGGAACGTGGGCTGGTGAACTACTGGGGGTACAACACGCTGGCGTACTTCGCGCCCGACATGCGCTACTCGTCGTCCCGGTCACCGCGTGAGGCGGTGCGTCAGTTCAAGAACATGGTCAAGGCGCTGCATGCGGCGGGCATCGAGGTCATCCTGGACGTGGTTTACAACCACACGGCCGAAGGCAACGAGTTAGGGCCAACGTTATCGTTTCGTGGTATCGACAACGCAGCGTACTACCGGCTTGTGCCGGACAACAAGCGGTACTACATGGATTTCACCGGCTGCGGCAATACGCTAAACATGCAGCATCCCCGCGTCCTGCAACTCATCATGGACTCACTGCGCTATTGGGTCCTTGAGATGCATGTGGACGGGTTCCGCTTCGATCTGGCCAGTGCCCTTGCCCGCGAGCTATACGAGGTTGACAAGCTCGGTTCGTTCTTCGACATCATTCACCAAGACCCGGTGCTTTCGCAGGTGAAGTTGATCGCTGAGCCGTGGGACCTGGGCGAAGGGGGGTACCAGGTCGGCAATTTCCCGGTGCTCTGGACCGAGTGGAACGGCAAGTACCGCGACTGTGTCCGCCGCTACTGGCGTTGTGACCAGGGGGTGATGCCCGAGTTTGCCACGCGGCTGGCCGGTAGCAGCGACCTGTACGCCACTTCCGGTCGCCGGCCGTACGCCAGCATCAATTTCGTTACCTGCCACGACGGCTTCACGCTGGAAGATCTGGTCAGCTACAACCACAAGCATAACGAAGCCAACGGCGAACACAACCAGGATGGTGCCTGGGACAACCTCAGCTGGAACTGCGGCGTGGAAGGCCCCACCGACGACCCGGAAATCCTTGCCCTGCGGGAGAAGCAGAAGCGGAACTTCATCCTCACACTCCTCTGTTCCCAGGGGGTGCCGATGCTGCGGGCCGGGGACGAGCTGAGCCACACGCAGCATGGCAACAACAACGCGTACTGCCAGGACAACGAAATCAGTTGGCTGAACTGGGAACTCGACGACCGTAAGCAACGGTTCTTCGAATTCGTACGCGAGGCGATCCGGTTACGCTGGGAGCAGCCGGTCCTGCGGAGACGCAAGTTTCTGAAAGGCGAAGTCGTGCCGCTGATCGGCCGCCGAGACGTCACGTGGCTTCATCCCAGTGGTGAGCCCATGGCGGACCAGCACTGGCACGACCCCCACCTGAAAGCACTCGGCATGCTCCTGGACGGCGAAGCGATCAACGACACCGACGAGCGCGGCATGCCGATCGTGGGCGACACGCTGCTGTTACTGTTCAACGGAGGCTCCGATCCCGTACGTTTTGTGCTCCCCAGAATGCACGAGCCGGGCCAGTGGTACTGGCGGTTGGCCAGCGTGCCGCGCCCACGGGCCCGTGCCCACTGGCGGCCGGGTGAGCCGTTCCCGCTGGAGGCCCGCGCCGCGGTCGTCTTCCGCTGGGTACCCAAGCAGCCGGGCCGGTTCAAGTCCGACGAACACGGACATCAGGACGAGCCTTCGCAGGCGCCGTAGCGGGGGTGCGGAGGAGAGAGAACGTGAGCGGAATCGTCTGGCAACAACACAAACGACAGCCAGCCGCTGAGCGGCTTGTCGAACGGAACACTCAGGCCCCGCCGGCACGGGTCGTCATCGAAGCAGTTAGCCCCAGCGTCAACCACGGCCGCTTCCCGATCAAGCGGGTCGTGGGCGAATCGGTCACCGTTGAGGCAGACGTGTTCGCCGATGGCCACGACCGGCTGCGGGCTGTGTTGCAGTACCGCGCGGTTGGCGAACCGGTGTGGCATGAAATCGAGATGGTTCCGCTGGGCAACGACCGCTGGCGAGCCGAGTTCACGGTCACCGAACTCGGCCAGTACGAGTACACGGTCGAAGGCTGGGTCGATCGCTTCGGCTCGTGGCGCGATGCACTGAAGAAAAAGCTCGACGCCGGCCAGGACATTCGCTCTGAGTTGCTCGAAGGCGCGGCGCTAGTGCGCTCGGTCGCTACCGCTGCAGCCAGCACGGAAGACCGCACCTGGCTTCAGCAGCAGGCGACGCTCCTGGCCGACGAACAACTCTCCCCGACCAGCCGCGCCGATGCGGCGCTGAACCCGTTGCTTGAAGAGCGCATGCGGGCCAATGACCCACGCCCAGGGGCAGTCCGCTACGAACCGGTGCACCGCGTGCTGGTGGAACGCGTGCGGGCCCGTTACGGGGCGTGGTATGAGATGTTTCCCCGCTCAGCTGCGAACGAACCGGGGCGCCACGGTACATTCCGCGACGTCATCCGCCGCTTGCCGTACATTCGCTACATGGGCTTCAACGTGCTGTACCTGCCGCCCATCCATCCGATCGGACGCACCAAGCGCAAGGGCAGGAACAACTCGCTGGTGGCCGGCCCGGACGATCCGGGTAGCCCCTGGGCGATCGGGTCCGATGAGGGGGGACATACCGAGATCCATCCGCAACTGGGCACGCTGGACGACTTCCGCGCGCTGGTCGCTGCCGCTGCCGAACATGGTATCGAGATCGCCCTGGACCTCGCGTTTCAGTGCTCGCCCGATCATCCGTACGTTCGGGAACACCCCGAGTGGTTCCGCAAGCGACCGGACGGGTCGATCAAGTACGCCGAGAACCCGCCCAAGAAGTATGAGGACATCTATCCGTTGGACTTCGAATCCCCCGCCTGGCAGCAACTATGGCAGGAACTGAAGCGAGTTGTCCTGTTCTGGTGCAGCCAGGGGGTGCGAATCTTCCGCGTCGATAACCCGCACACAAAGCCGTTCGCCTTCTGGGAATGGCTGCTTTCCGAGGTGCGCCGGAGCTATCCGGACGTGATCTTCCTGTCGGAAGCGTTTACCCGCCCCAAGATCATGAAGTACCTGGCCAAGTGCGGCTTCTCTCAGTCGTACACCTACTTCACCTGGCGAAACACGAAGCAAGAACTGATCGAATACCTCACGGAGCTGACCCAAACTGAGATGCGCGAGTACTTCCGTCCCAACCTCTTCGCCAACACGCCCGACATCCTGCACGCCTACCTTCAGCACGGCGGTCGACCGGCGTTCCAGGTGCGGGCAACGCTGGCAGCAACGCTGGCAGCGACCTGGGGCATCTACGGCCCACCGTTTGAGCTTTGCGTCGCAGAGGCCGTTCCCGGCACGGAGGAGTACGTCAACTCCGAAAAGTACGAGATCCGCCACTGGGACCTGGACCGACCGGGCAACATCCGCGACTACATCGCTGTTCTCAATCAGATCCGCGACCAGAACCCCGCCCTGCAGTACAACTGGAACCTGCAGTTCCTGACCATCGACAACGAGCAGATGATCGCCTACGCGAAGGCCCTGCCGGACCGGTCCAACATCCTGGTCATGATCGTGAACCTGGATCCGTTTCACCGTCAGGGCGGCTGGCTTGAGTTGCCGTTGGAGCAGCTCGGCATCGCGGCGAACGCGCCCTTTGAGGTGCACGAGCTCATCGGCGACAGCCGCTTCTTCTGGCAGGGTGCACGACACTACTACGAACTGGACCCACATGTCTGCCCCGCTGCGATCTTGCGGATCCGTCCCACCGTGCGTACGGAACGGGATTACGAGTACTTCTGATGGCCGACCGCGTCGCTAACCTGACAGAAGCCGTCCACCAGCGCACTGGACTGACGGCGGCGGACATCACGGAGCTGGCGACCGCTGAGCTGCCCAGTTTCCTGGAGCGGCAACGGTGGTTCGGAGGCAAGGCTCGGCGCATACGCAGCCTGAGCCCGGTAACCATCGTGCCACTGGCGGTCGAGCCGATCCCGACCGTGCTCTGTGTGGTGCTGGTCCGCTACGAAACAGGCGCGCCGGATCACTACGCAGTGCCGCTGGCCCTTGCGCAGCCCGAACGGCTGCAAGTCGCGGTCGAAGACGCCCTGGCTTCGGTCCAGACCGCCCACGGCGAACTGCTGGTCTGCGACGGGCTGCCCGTGCCGGAAAGCCGAGCGGCACTCGTGGAAGCAATTCGCACTGGCGTGTTGTTCCGGGGAGAGGGCGGGGCCGTCCGTGGCTTCGTGACCGGGCCGGGCCGGCTAGTCCTGAACCGGGTGGATCCTACCGACTCGTTCGTCCCGTCACTGGAGCAAAGCAACAGCGCTGTCCTCTATGGCCGCGACGTGTTCCTGAAGCTGTTCCGCCGGCTAGTGCCCGGGCCCAACCCGGACGTTGAGGTGGGCCGGTTCCTGACGGAGGTTGCCGGCTTCAAGCAGGCGCCGGCCGTCTACGGGGGGCTGGAACTGTGCGTCGAAGGCTACGACGAACCGTGGAGCCTCGCTCTGGCACAGCAGGCCCTGAACAACGTGCGAGGCGATGCCTGGCAAGTGCTGGGCGAGCTCCTTCGCGATCGAGCCCGCCAGGACAGCCGCATGGCCACGTGGCAGGAAACCTACCAGTTCGTCGAGGCGGTGGCTGACTGCACGGCAGCATTACACCGGGCGCTGGCATCAGGCACCCATGATCCGGCGTTTCGCCCGGTGGCCGCTGACGCGAGCTTCCTGGGCGAGTTGATTGGCCGCGTCGAGCGCGAATGCCGTGCGACTCTGGAGCTTCTGCGGGCAAGCCTTGGCGAACTGGGCAAATCCGAAGCGGCGTTAGCCAGGAGGCTGCTGGAACGAGCACCGCGGTTGCTCGCCGCCCTGGATCGTGCGCGGACCGCGCCCCTGCAAACACCCCCGCGGCGGATCCGGGTTCATGGAGACTACCACCTGGGCCAGCTCCTCGTGGACGAGCAGGGCAAGTTCTATGTCATCGACTTTGAAGGCGAACCGGCCCGGCCGCTTGCCGAGCGGCGCCGCAAGGAACTCGTCCTGAAGGACGTTGCGGGTCTTCTCCGATCCATTGACTATGCGGCGAATGCAGTGGCGTTCGACTTGCCTGAGGCCGGCTCCGAGCTGACCGCGTGGGCGGACCGAGCAACGGCTCTGTTCTGGCAACGGTATCTGGCTGCGGTGAAGCGGCTGAGCCTGGTGCCACCGCAGCCACAGCAACAGGCGACGCTTCGCGCCGTGTACCTTATCGAGAAGGCTTGCTACGAACTGGTCTATGAGCTAAACAACCGTCCTGACTGGGTCCGGATCCCGTTGGCGGGTCTGAATAGAATCACGGAGATGCTGGACCCCAGTTGACGGACGGCCGCCTCACCGGGCTGCGCACCATGTCCGGGATGGCTGCCGAGACCGAACCGATCGGGTTTGACTCCTCTTCAGCCGCGGAGGGATTGTCCTGCGACCGGGCCGCAGGTCGACAGGCCAAGGGCGTTCCGATGAGACAGCCGCAGGAGGATGGCGGCACGCTGGCCTTGGAGCATTGAGAGACGCTATGGACACGCTGGAAGTACAACGGGTCAACACGGTGACGCGCGCAACGGACGGGTGCGGACCCGTCTGCTATGACGTGAGCCTGCTGACGGACGACGATCTGTACCTCTTCAACGAAGGCACGCACTGCAAGCTCTACCTGAAGCTCGGTGCCCATCTGCTGAAGGATCCGCCCGGCGTCTACTTTGCGGTCTGGGCACCGAACGCGGAGTACGTTTCGGTCATCGGTGATTTCAACGGTTGGAACCGGGACGCTCACCCGCTGCGGCCACGCGGCTCGTCGGGAATCTGGGAGGGGTTCGTGCCCAACGTAGCCCAGGGGACACTGTACAAGTATTTCATCCGCTCGCGTTTCCACGGCTACTGTGTGGAGAAGGCCGATCCGTTCGGCTTCTTGCACGAGACGCCCCCGAAGACAGCATCGATCGTCTGGTCGCTCGACTATGAGTGGTCCGACGGCCAGTGGTTGCAGGAGCGGGCCGAACGGCAGAAGCTGACCGCACCGTTGGCAATCTACGAGCTACACCTGGGCTCGTGGCGGCGCGTGGTGGAGGAGGGAGCTCGCTGGCTGAGCTACCGGGAGATCGCGCCGTTGTTGGCCGACTATGTGCGCGAGATGGGCTACACGCACGTGGAGTTCCTGCCCGTTATGGAGCACCCGTTCTACGGGTCCTGGGGTTATCAGACCACGGGCTATTTCGCTCCGACCAGCCGCTATGGCTCACCACAGGACTTCATGTACCTGATCGACTACCTGCACCGGCAAGGCATCGGCGTCATCCTGGACTGGGTACCGTCGCACTTTCCCACGGACCCCCACGGCCTGGCCTACTTTGACGGAACGTATCTGTTCGAGCACGCTGACTGGCGGAAAGGGTGGCATCCGGACTGGAAGAGCGCCGTGTTCAACTATGGCCGCCACGAGGTGCGCAGCTTCCTGCTAAGTAGCGCCTTCTTCTGGCTGGATCGCTACCACGTCGACGGGTTGCGTGTGGACGCGGTGGCAAGCATGCTGTATCTGGACTACTCCCGCAAGGAAGGCGAATGGATCCCGAATGAGTTCGGCGGGCGGGAGAATCTGGAAGCCATCCGGTTCCTGCGTCAGATGAATGAGCAGATCTACGCCGCATTTCCCGACGTGATCACCGTGGCGGAGGAATCTACTGCGTGGCCGATGGTTTCGCGGCCCACGTACCTCGGCGGGTTGGGTTTCATGTACAAGTGGGACATGGGCTGGATGCACGATACGCTGCAGTACTTCAGCCATGACCCGATCTATCGCAAGTACCACCAGAACGAGCTCACGTTCCGGATGCTGTACGCGTTCCATGAGAACTTCATCCTGCCGCTGTCGCACGATGAGGTGGTGCATGGCAAGGGTAGTCTGATTGGCAAGATGCCGGGCGATGAATGGCAGAAGTTTGCGAACCTGCGGCTACTGTACGGCTACATGTACACCCAACCGGGCAAGAAGCTGTTGTTCATGGGTGGTGAGTTCGGGCAATGGCGTGAGTGGGACCATGAGACCAGCATTGACTGGCACCTGCTCGATGCCCCCCTGCACCGCGGCCTGCAGCGGTGGGTGCGAGACCTGAACACGACGTACCGGGGCGTGCCAGCGTTGCATGAGCGAGACTGCGAACCGGATGGCTTTGAGTGGATCGATTGCTCGGACACGGAAAACAGCGTGCTTTGCTACCTGCGGCGGGGCCACGATCCGGACGAAGCGGTGCTGGTGGTCTGCAACTTCACGCCGGTGCCCCGTCACAATTACCGAGTGGGTGTTCCCTGGGGAGGCTACTGGCAGGAAATCCTCAACAGCGACGCCACGCTCTACGGCGGCAGCGGCGTGGGCAACCTCGGTGGCGTGCGTGCTACGCCCGTTCGGTGGCACGGCCGCGACTATTCGGTCAACTTGACGTTGCCGCCGCTTGCTATCGTAGTGTTCCGCAGCCGGCGGCCTCGACTGTTCTGACCGCTGATTGGCAAAACCCTGGGATCCGGAGCAGACATGGCCGACAACCGGGTCGAGCCCTTCGAAGTCAAGGACTGCAGTTTGGCCCGTTTCGCGGTCGGCCGCTCCTGTTCCAGTCTGCGCGAACTGCTCGATGCAATCCGGACCGTACCGGAAGCCGTGATCGAGCACCACATGATGCGCTGCGCGCTGGAGGACCATTTCGAGCTCTATGAGTTTCCCAACGACTTTGCCCGCTGGTGCTGGGGCCCGCTTGGTGAGCATGTGCTGGGTGAGCGGCTGGCGCTGATCGACCCGTACCGCCATCGAGACATCGCCGGGCTGCGGACCGAGCTGGCTAACGTGGTTGAGGACCACCTCTGGCACCTGGATCGGGTGCCCTACTGCCGCCCCGGCCTTGAGCTCCATCTGGTCGGCTCGCGGCTCGTGTCCTACGACACGGGCGAGCGGATCACGACCCCGGTCGCGCTGGCCGAAGCCATCCCCCGGCTGTCCCGCCGGAGCCTCTTCTACCACGTGCACGAAGCCTGGCGGCGCAGCGGCCGATCCGACGACTTCTCCGCCTGGCTGGAGAAACACCCCGGGCACGAACAGCTTGCCCAGAGGATCCGCTCCATCGACTTCCACTTCCTAAACCTCTCGCAACTGCGCCGCGAACTGATCGAAGTGTTTCGTGAGTACCTACCGGAGAAGGGAGTGGTACCGCCGGCATGAACCGCCTCGAAACGTACGAACAGGTCGTCGGCCATCAGGAAATCACCCGGCTCCGCTACCTGGCACAAGGGCTTCGCGGAGCACGCGTCGTGCACGTCAACTCCACCCGTACCGGAGGCGGTGTGGCCGAGATTCTCTCCTGGATGGTGCCACTGATGCGGGAACTGGGCATCGATGCCCACTGGGAAGTCATCACCGGCCCCCCTGACTTTTACCGCGTCACCAAAGCAATCCACAACAACCTCCAGGGCCTTCCCGTTCCCCTCAAAGACGAAGACCTCCAGCTGCACCGCGACGTCAACCGCGACAACGCCGAGAAACTCGCGCTGGAAGCCGACATCGTCATCGTGCACGATCCCCAGCCGATCTTCCTGCCGGAATTCACGCCGAAGAATCGGGTGAAGCGCTGGGTGTGGCGGTGCCACGTCGACGCCTCCCGGCCCACACGGCGGGTCTGGAAACACCTGGAGTCCGCCATCAACCGGTACGACGCAGCCATCTTTCACATGGCTGCCTTCACCAGACCACTGCCCTGCCCAATGTTCCTGATCCCACCATCCATCGACCCGCTGTCCGACAAGAACTGCCCGCTCCCCGAAGACGAACGGATCGAAACACTGCGGCGGTTGAACGTCGACCCGGACCGCCCGCTGCTACTACAGGTCTCGCGGTTCGACCGCTTCAAGGACCCGATCGGTGTGATCCAGGCCTACCGGCTCGTGAAGCCCTACTACCCTGACCTGCAGCTCTGCCTGGCCGGCGGGCCGGCGGACGACGATCCGGAGGGGCCGGAGGTGCTACGCGAAGTGATGGAACATGCCGGCAGCGATCGGGACCTGATCGTGTTGATGTTGCCACCCAACTCGCACCGTGAAATCAACGCACTGCAGCGCTCGGCCACGATCGTGCTGCAGAAATCGTTGCGCGAAGGTTTCGGGCTAACCGTCACGGAAGCCCTCTGGAAAGGCAAACCCGTCATCGGCGGCGCCTGCGGCGGGATCACGCTGCAGGTTCACGACTACCACACCGGGTTCCTGGTCTACTCACCCGAAGGGGCCGCCTACCGGATTCGCTACCTGCTTCGCTATGCCGAAAAGCGGCAACGCATGGGGCGGACCGGGCATGAATTCGTGCGGGAGCATTTTCTGCTCACCCGCCATCTGCGTGACTACATGATCATGCTGATGTGCGTGACCCAGAAGGACAAAGCCAGAATCCCAACACCGTTCGCCGCCTGAAAGGACCCCGCGGCCATCAACCCGGCCGCCTGCAGCCACCGGCCGGTATGCCACGCATCCGCGCACCACTGCGATGACCGACCAAGACATCGCCAGCCTCAACCAGCCGCCGCTCTACTGGCCACAGGTCGGTGCCTTCCTGGAACCGTCCAACGGGTTCGTTTTCCGGGTGTGGGCCCCGAAGGCCAGGCGCGTCGACCTGATCTTCGACCACCGTCCGGATCGACCGTTACGCCTCGAACCACGCCCGGGCGGCTACTACGAGCTGATGGTCGATGAGCCACCCGAGGAAGGCACCCGCTACCGATACCGGCTCGACGGTGAAGGCTTGCACTCAGACCCTGCGTCACGCTGGCAGCCGGAGGGCGTCTTTGGCAGTTCGGCCGTGCTGCACCCGGATCGATTCCGGTGGCACGACGCCGAGTGGCAGGGTCCGGCGTTGGATGAACTGGTGCTTTATGAGCTACACGTCGGGACGTTCACGCCCGAAGGCACGTTTGATGCCGCAATCGAGCGGTTGGAAACATTGCGCAAGCTAGGCGTAACCGCCATCCAGCTCATGCCCGTCGCGCAGTTCTCCGGACAGCGGAACTGGGGATACGACGGTGTGTTCCCGTTCGCCGTGCAGAACAGCTATGGCGGACCACACGGGCTGCAGCGCTTCGTCGATGCGTGTCACCAGGTCGGGCTGGCGGTCTTCGTTGACGTGGTCTACAACCACCTCGGCCCCGAAGGAAACTACTTCTGGGCCTTCGGGCACTACTTCAGCTCCCGGTACCGAACCCCCTGGGGCGATGCGCTCAACTTCGACGGTCCCCACTGCGATGCCGTTCGAGCATTCGTGCTGCAGAATGCCCGGTACTGGATTCGCTATTTCCACATCGACGGTCTCCGGGTGGACGCCATCCACGCGATTATGGACACGAGCGTCCAGCACATCTTGGCGGAACTGGCCACGGCCGTCCGGCTGGAAGCGCGGGCGGTGGGGCGAAACGTGCTGCTGATTTCGGAAAGCCACCTCAACGACCCGCGCGTGCTCGACGACCAACAGCGACGCGGCTACGGGCACGATGCCCAGTGGGCAGACGACTTCCACCACGCGGTGCACGCGCTGTTGACCGGTGAACGGACCGGCTACTACGCGGACTACGGACGGCCCGAACAGCTCGTGAAGTGCCTGAACCAGAACTTCATCTTCGACGGCATCTACAGCCGCTTTCGCAGACGACGTCACGGTGCCCCGGCAGGTTCGCACCCGGCACAGCGATTCGTCGTCTACATCCAGAACCATGACCAGGTAGGCAACCGGCCGCGGGGCGATCGGATCGGACGGTTGCTATCGCCGCCGGCCTACCGCCTGGCAGCGTCACTCCTGCTGCTCAGCCCGTTCACGCCGCTGCTTTTCATGGGCGAGGAGTACGGTGAGACCAACCCGTTCCCTTTCTTTTGCGACTTCCGCGACGACCGACTACGGGCCGCCGTGCGGCGCGGCCGTCGTCAAGAAGCAGCTGCTTTCGGTTGGGAGGCAGAACCACTGGACCCGACGCGCGAAGAAACCTTCCGTGCCGCCGTCCTAAGCTGGCGGTGGGATGAGCCGAACCGCCGTGGCCTGCGTGCCCTGTACGCTGATCTGCTCCGTGCCCGGCGGCAGTGGCCGGCCTTGCGTGACCGCCTTCACCGCCATGCCAACTTGATGGCGCACCCCGACCGAGAAGCGGTCGTGTTACGCCTTATCCGCGGTGACCGGCTCCCCGGCCCCGGGACCGCACTGTGCTACTTCAACTTGTCTCCTGTCGAGGTCCCGCTGCGCGACGAACGGTCACGCCGCGGCACGCGGGTGTTGTTCTCCAGCGAGCACCGCCGTTACGGCGGCCAGCTGCAGGCAATCCCCACGGAACGATTGCTACCGTATGAGTGCCGGGTTTACGGTAGCCCTGCCTGGTGGAGCCCGCTGACCGCGGACTCGGCCGCTTCGGCGGACAACGGCCCAGAAGAGCCCCGCGGAGTCCGATGAAGATGGTGCCGGTGGCTGAGCTGCTTGTCCGCGTCCCGCACCATGACCAGTTGGCAGAGGCCTACGCGCAGTGCCGTGACGCGACCGAGCGGCTGGTCTTCGCAACCCTGCTGGGGATCGTCTCGCCCGGTCGGCTACCGGGCGTCGTTCACCGTGTGGCAGCAATGCTGGCGAAAGGATCGCCTACTGCCACATCGAGCCGAGGGTGGTTGGAACGGATCGTCTTTGGCCGTCCCAGCCGCACGGCCACCCTGGCGCCGGCACGTCGTCTGCTTGCGTGGTGGCAGGCCCAGGATCAGGATCGGATAGGTACCCCTCAGGCTGACACGATCACAGCTTGGATCGACGACCTGGTCCACGCCGGTGGCACGCCCGCTTACCTGGCGGCACGCGTTGCGCTACTGGTCTACGGATGCCCGGTTCTGCCGCTGGACCGCCCGCTGTATCGTGTCTTCGTGCGGCATGGCTGGGCCGATCTGCCCGGTGACGCCGATGAGTCGGTGCCAGGATACCTGGTGTGCGCGGAGGTTTCGCACGAGCAGCTCCGTGCCCTGTACTTCGGTCTGCGACTGATTGCAGAGCGGCACTGCCGGACAAAGGCACCGAACTGCGAGCGTTGTGCCCTGCGCGAGCTGTTGCCGGAGGCCGGACCGCTGGAGCCAGAGTGGTAGTGTCAGCAAATCTATCGGCTTCTCCGGCGCGTCGGAGCAGTTGAGGTCGCCGGGCATGAGGTCACGACAGCACGTGGAGGCCTACGACGGCGACCAGAATGTCGTAGGCGGCATGAGCCCCCACCGCCAGGCCGAAACCTCGCAGGACGAAAATCGTCGAGAAGAAAACGCCCGCCACCAACCGGAAACTAAACGTGAAGCCGTCGAACGGTTCGGCACCCGGGCCCAGGTAGTGAGCCCCGGCGAAGGCGACCGAGGAGACGGCAATGGCAATGGCCGTGGCAAAGCGTGGCGAAGGCTGTACCTTGGACGCGATCCAGAGTACGGCCGGCAGCAGCATCAGTCGGAAGATCGCCTCCTCGTAGATGCCGGCCCCCAGGTATCCGACCGACTGAACGAACCACGGTTTCAAGGCGAGCTCGTCCAGGATCGAGGCGGCCGGGGGAGCGGTCATCTTGACGTACAGCTGGTATTGGAGTTCGCCGACGAGAACCAGTGCGGCACCGAGCCCGATGCTTTCGCCGATCATCCCGAGAAACACTGGCAGTTCCAGCACCCAGGGATCTTTCTCGTAGATCTGCCAGCCAACCAGGATGGCGACGATCAGGCCGGGTACGATCCACGTCGACTCGATTCCGATGTTGGCGAGCGTCCAGCGGAGCCAGGAATCGGCCGCACTGCGCACGCTGAATCCGTTGGTCTCGCCTATCAGCAGGACTCCGACCTCGTAAGCAATCAGCAACGGGAGCACGAAGAACAGGTTCGGCAGCGGACGCTTGGTCTTGTCCCAGTACTTCTCAGGCATGGCACGTGTCCGAACGGGTCGCGTGCGGCAGGTTCGCTAGTGGGGGCGGAAGTCCGACAATTGCTGCACTCGCGTACACCAGCAGCAGACGGTTGAACCCAGTTCATAGGAATCGGCCTAACAACACGCGCCGGCCACGCGCTGAGCTGGATCGCAGGGTCGACGGTGCCAGCCCGAGCGGTTGTAACGAGCTGTGTCCTGCGGAGAGGCCCGCCGCGTCGTGGGCCACCTGGTTGTCTCCAAGTGCCGGGTCATCCCGCGGCCCGGTTAAGTTGGCTCCGTCTTCAGCGTCGCGCGCTACTGCCGCGTGGATTCCTGGCACGATGGGCAGAGCCCCGTGGGCGAGGCGCTCTGGGAAGTGTTGCCGGCCGAGCCCGCTAACCGTGCCGCCACTTACGGCGATCTGTCAGGAGGACCTCCGTCATGGACCGCCCCCCGCGCCAGGCCGGCCGTTCGGCCCAGACCATGGCCGCGGATGCCTCTAGCCGGGCACGCAGACGACGGGGATCATGGCAGCCCGCAACACTTTCTCCGCCGTGGAACCAAACAGCCACGCTTCGATGTCCTCGCGTTTGCGGCTGCCGCTGCCCATGACGATCATCCGGAAGTCGAGGTCGTGGGCGATGCGGAGGATTTCGGCAAACGGCTTGCCGACGACGATCATTGGTTCGAACTCCACATCGTCCCGTTGCTGGCGCACGTCGGTCAGCAGCACATCGAGCTGCCGCTCTGCCTGGCTGCGAAGCTGGTCGATTGCCTGCTCGCGTGATGCAAAGCCGCTGTGCACGACCCGCTCCACGAAGTCGATGTCCACCACGTGCAGCACCAGCACCTCACTGCGCGGACCGACCAGTGACAGGGCAAAACGAAGTGCTCGCTCTGACGTGGGTGTGAAGTCGACGGGGACGAGCACGTCGCGAAACCGTTCGTCTGCAGCCATCGCAACTTGCTCCTGAGTGCGGGTCACACGGATGTTCTTTCCGTCTTCGCTGCGGGCTCCTTGTTCACTGTAGCATAGCCTGACCGGTCCTGGTTTCCGTCGCTGGCCAGGTTTGCTTCTGCACGGTGCCGGGGCAACACCACGTGGCGATACGCTCGGGCTGAGCCGAATGCAGATCGGATCCGTTGCCACGCGTAGCGGGGGAATCGCTTGAGGTGGAAGTAGACGTAGCTCCAGGCGGCGACGGTGAGCATGGCGATCTTTCCAAGCAGGCCGAGCAACGGTCCACGCTTGCGTTCCTTGACGACGTGGAACATGCCGTCGAGCACGAAGTAGCGTACCGGAAAGCGGTTCAGGCGGCACAGGGAGTTCAGCGCTGCTTCGACCTTGTAGCCGTGCAGCTCGTCTGGCTCCAGCGCGTCGAACAGCTCGCGCCGCAGGGCACGTTCGCCGGTGAGCACGGGAAAGACGTGCAAGAACCACCAGTTGAGCCACGGACCGCGATCAAACAGGCCACAGGCCATGACCGCCTCGCCGCGCCGCACTGGCTCGATCAAGCGTTCGACATGCTCGGGTTTCAAGCCGGTCAGGTCGGCATCCAGGAAGACGAGGATCTCTGCGTCGGCAGCGGCGGCGGCCCCCGCGCGCATCGCCTCACCCTTGCCCTGGTTCCGCTCCAGCCGGATCACCTGGACGCCGGGCACGGACGCAGCTGCCTCCGCGGTCCGGTCCGCTGAACCGTCGTCCACGACGATGACACGGTCGACACCGCGTGCCTGGCGGGCAACGGCCGCGACCTGGGCCACCGTAGCTGCCTCGTTGTACGCCGGGATAATCACCGCAACGGCCATGATCGCCTCCAGGCGGCGGTCGTAGCAACCGGCGTGCCGCACCGATACGATGAAAGAAGCACGCCGAGCGAGGCCTACGGAATGCTACGTTTCGCGCTAGCTCAGATCGCGCCACGACTGGCACGCCTCCAGGAGAACCTGGCCCTGCACGTAGAGCTCGTGCAGCAGGCATTCGCCGCCGGGGCCGAAGTTGTCGTGTTCCCGGAACTGTCGCTTACAGGCTATTTCCTGCGGGATCTGGTTCCGGAGGTGGCGCTGCGGCGCGATGCGGCCCAGTTGGCAAAACTGGCCAGCCTGACCCGCGAAAAGGGGATGCTCGCCTTTGGGTTCGTGGAGGAAACCCCCGATTACCGCTACTTCAACGCGGTGGCAGTCTGCTGGCAAGGTTGCTTGCAGGGCGTTCATCGTAAGATCTACCTGCCCACCTACGGTATGTTCGACGAACAGCGTTACTGGGCGGCTGGCCGATGCCTGCGCACTTTTGACTCCCCCTACGGCAAGATTGGCGTACTGATCTGTGAGGATGTCTGGCACCTGAGCCTTGTCGTATTGCTGGCGGCCCATGAGGTTGACTATGCCTTCTTCGTGGCCAACTCGCCGTTTCGTGGCCCGAGCAGCCCGGAGCCAGACCCGCAGCGTACCTGGCACGTGCTGAACGCGTGCGCGGCCATGCACCTGGCTGCGCCGGTGGCGTTCGTCAACCGAGCAGGCTGCGAGGAAGGGGTGATTTTTTGGGGCGGAAGCGAGTTTCTTAACCCGGACGGCACACTCCGTGCTCGGGCCGATCTGATCGATGAACAGCTGCTGATTGTGGAATACGATCCGCGGCAGACACGGCAGTACCGGATCAGCACGCCGCTACGCCGGGACGAAAACCTGTTATTGACGTACCACGAACTTCAGAACCTGCTGGAACGACGGCACAGTGGCATCCGATGAGCACGACGCCGGCACAGACAAGAACGAAGGACCGTTTTCCGGTCCGCTTGATCACGGCCGATGCGCGAGCCGCAGCGGAGAAGCTGTTGCAGATCGACTGTCCGCTGGTCGCTCGCGTGCTCGAGCGATTCGTGCGTGACGAGGTGCTTCGCGCCGGGTTTCACCGTGTGATCGTTGGGCTGTCGGGCGGGGTCGATTCGTCGCTGTCGGCGTACGTGGCTGTCCGGGCCCTTGGTCGGGAGAACGTCATCGGTGTGCGGATGCCATACCGGACCTCCAGTGTCGAATCGCTCGCTCATGCCCAGCTTGTGGCCGACGACCTCGGGATCCGGCTCTTGACGGTACCGATCACCGCCCAGATCGATGCCTACTTTGCCCAGTTTCCCGACGCCGATCGCCTCCGCCGCGCCAACAAGATGGCGCGCGAACGCATGACCATCCTTTACGACCTGTCCATGGCCCACCACGCACTGGTGCTGGGCACGTCCAACAAGACGGAGCTGCTGCTGGGTTACGGTACGCAGTACGGCGACATGGCTTGCGCGCTCAACCCGCTGGGCGACCTGTATAAGTCGCAGGTCTGGCTGCTGGCCCGCTGGATTGGGGTCCCGGAGGTCATCGTACACAAGCCGCCAACGGCGGACCTGTGGATCGGTCAGACCGACGAAGCGGAACTTGGCCTGCGTTACCGCGACGTAGACCGGCTGCTGGTGCTGATGATCGACGCCCGCTGGACCAAGTCGATGCTGATTGAGGGGGGCTTCGCGCCAGAGTTCATCGAGGATGTGGCCGAACGGGTGCGACGGAGCCAGTACAAGCGGACGCTGCCCCTGTTTGCTAAGGTGTCGCATCGGACGATTGCCCGCGACTTCCGCTATTCCCGCGACTGGGGTACCTAGCAGAGCCAGGGGGGAGCGAGCGGGACGATAGCGGCCGCGAGCGGCCACGCAGCCCGTCAGCTCACCGGCACGCCGAACCCTAAACGGGCGAACCCGCCGGGGCCGATACAGCAAAAGAGGGGCAGTCTGTCTCTGTCCCGCACGACGTCCGCAGCATGCACAGCCAAAGGGGACGCATATGGATCGGCAACAGGGCGGGATACCGAGGGAGCCCCAGCGGACCTATCGTCTGGACCAGCCCGAACCTGCACCGCGGCCCACGGTGATTCGTTACGCCGCCCTGGAGCGTGCCCGAGCCCGGGCGAAGGCCGCTCGCACGTCGGCATCCGAGCAGCGGTGTGGACTATGGCACGCACCGGAAGGGACTAGCCAGCCATCGGTGGCCGTGGCGTCGCAGTATGCGCTGCGGTTACGGCGTGCGCTGGCTAGCTTGCGGCGGCTGGCAGCCGCGCCGGTGCTTCAGGAGCGCGGTGCCGAGCAGCTGGTAGGGGCAATTGGCGAAGCAGCTTCGCTAGCGGAGACAGCCACCGAGGAGCTCGCGCGACGTCGCATCAGTAACCCCCCACAGCGCCGGATCGCCGCGTTGGTGGCCGCCGTGGAGGACAGGGCAGCTGAGGTTGCCGCCCGTGTGCAGGCGGCTGAGGCGATGCGACAGGCGGCGCTGGAATACGAGCTTATCCTCGATTGGTTCGTGCGGGTGGGTGGCATTGCCTGGTCCAAGCTGACCCAGGTCTGCCAGCTCATTCACAGCGCCGCGGAACACTGGCCCGAGCCGATGTTGGTTCGCAGTAGACTGCCGCGGGCTACCTGGCAGATCGCTGCCACAGCGGTCAGCGCCGCGCGGATTGTGTTGGAGATCTGCCGCGATCAGCCAACGCTCAAGGAGCTGGCCGAATGGGGCGTGCAAGCCGCGCTGCTGGCCGATGTCGGCTGCCTCCGCCTGTGTGACAGTGATTACTGCGTGCCACTGGATGCAGTGGCCCGCTTCGAGACGCACCCGATCCGCAGTGCGGAGATTGCCCGCGGGCTCCGCTCTGTCGCTGCTCCGGTCGTACGCGCCATCCGAGAGCATCACGAAGCGCTGGACGGTTCAGGCTTTCCGCACGGCAAGCGTGGCTCCGAGCTCAGCGTGCTCGGCCAACTGACCGCGGTGGCACTCACCTACGTGGAGCAGCTCATGGCCACCACGACCACCGCGGGGGTCGTCGCGCAGGCCGTGCATGAGCAGGTGCTCAACGCGCTGCGTGCGGCGGCAGCCCGGGGAAGATTGAACCGGCAACTCATCGCTTTGGCCCCCCGGACACCGCCACTGGTCATCGAACTCGTCCCGTGCCTAGACGACCCGGACGGCTGCAACCGTCTCCGTGCCGCCGCCTAATCGGCTGATACTTGCCGTGAAGCGATTCCGTACCGCCGCATGCGGCGATAGAGCGTCGAAGGCGAAATACCCAGCAGCCTGGCAGCCTGCCGCCGATTCCCTCCGGCGCGCTCCAGCGCTTCAATCAGCCTGGCACGCTCGTCTAATGGCTGTGCTCGACCGGGTTCGATAGCCGCCAGTACAAGCTCTGCGGTCAGGGTCCCCTCAGTCGCCTGCGCGCAGGCACGGGAGATCACATTCCGCAGTTCGCGCGCGTTTCCGGGCCACGATCGGCTTCGCAGCGCATCGAAAACGGCAGGCTCAACGCCACGGACATCGGCCCGGTACTTCTGATTGAAGCGGCTGACGAAGTACCACGTCAGCGGCTCAATCAACTCCGGCCACTCCCTCAAGGACGGCACTTCGATACGGACCAGGGCCAGCGTTGCAAGCAACTGCCGGAAATCTCCCGACACGGTCGTTCTCGGTTCGGAGCCCATGGTCGTGATCAGCCGCACGTTGGGGAAGCCTCCCGATGCGCGGGCATTGCCCCAGTGAGCCTCCTCGTACGACCTCACCAGCCAGGCAAGCCAACGATGGGGAAACATCTCGGCCCGGTGCAACACAATCGTGCCGCGTCGGCATGCGTGCACGGCACGGACGAGTGTATCAACCAGTTCGTCGTCCTGGCCGACGTCGACCGGTTCGCTCGGAACCTCGGTCAATCGGTCAGCCAGCGACGGTCCGAGGTAGACGACCTCGATCGGCTGAGCTGCCCGGAGGCTCCACAGATGCAGCAACCGTGCGACCAGGCGCTTCCCCGTGCCGCTTTCGCCGACAACCGCCACTGGCACATCGGTGCTAGCCACACGAGCCACCTGCTGAAGCAGTTCCTGACCGCGTGGCCGCGGCGCCAGCAGCAGCGGTGCGCTGCGGTAATAGCGCGCGAACAGCTCCAACTCCTCGACCGTGCCCAGTTCGACGACCATGTTCGCCGGCACACCGCTGCGCAGGGGCACGGCCAGTACGGGCTGGCCCAGCGGGCGCCGGCCGTCACCACGTTGTCTGGCCGTGTCCCCAAGGAACTGGTCCAGCTCGGCAAGGCGGCGCGCAGTCGGTCCGGGCTGGTTCTTGTCGCAGTCGTCGCTACGGCGGATCTCGACCACGGTGAAGGGCCCAACGGGGTAGCCGATGCCGATGCAATGAGCGGCCAGCGGGCGGAACGACTCGTCCTGCCGGGATGTCGGCTCGCGCCGAGAATCGCCCGTATCCGCCCCGACCAACCGGAACGCATCACGTGGCCGGTGCGGCAGCCGGAGCCGGCCAAGTGCCAGTTCGATCGGCAAATCGGTTACTTCCGGCGCGCCGATGCCCGTCAGGCGTTCGGCCGCGTCGTTCCACGCCAGCACCACGTTGGCGGCATCGACCAGCGCGAGCGGACTGTCCAGCAGGGAGACCAGCCGGACGAGCTCGGCGCGCAGCGCCGCCTGTCGTGGATCCTCCTCCGACGGCTGCCACTGTTGGAGTGAAGTTGGGTCGGCCATGACGCCTCCATGATGCAGTCGCTAACGGTTGCGATAGGCCGACCGTGCGGCATCTTCCGCACGCAGCCGGTCCAGCTTTGCACGCACCTGTTGCCTGGCTCGCAGCGCCTGTTCCCGAAGCAGGTCATTGAGGCTCATGAGGCGACCGATGAGCTCCTGGACACGCTCCAGTGCCTCCTGCAGCCGCGGGCCCGGCTTGGCAGGTCCCAGCGCGTGCCACCGCGCACGCGCGGCCTGCAGCGTCAGGTCGATCTCTGCAGCCTGGGTTACCAGTTGTTGTTGACGTTCGAGCAGAGCGAGGATCGCCTCCGGTTCTTCGGTCGCCTCACCGGCCAACCAGGCTTCCAACAACTCAATGGCCCGAGCGTAGCACTCGGCCTGGGCCTCGTAGCCCTCGGCAATCACCTCTTCCAGTGCCAGGCGGTCGTCGCTCACTGGGTCGACTCCTCCTTGCGCTCAGCCTCCCGGCCGGCCGTCAGCTGGCGGAGCTGCTCGCTAACCTGGCGCCGCCACTGGAGCGATTCAAGCTGCCAGCGGCAGGATTCGCGCAGTTCTGGATCCGTCGCCGCCGAAGCTAACTCCCGGTAGATCCGGGCCGCGGCATCCATGTCGCCGAGCCTCTTCCAGCAGAGCGCCTGCTCGTACTGCAGCCAGTGCCATTGCTCGGCACTGACCGCATCACGGGGAATAGCCCGGTACAGCCGAAGCGCCTCGCGGTACTGGCCCCCCTTTAGCAGCGACCGGGCTGCTTTGATCAGGTCCACCGGCTTCTCCAGCAGAGGGATCGACTCGATCGACTTGCTGCGTGCGCGCTCGGTCGACGAAGGCTGTCGCACCAGCTCCTGCCGCGGCTCCTGAACTCGATTGCGCCGTTGCAACGCTGGGTCCGTCCCCTCGGGCCAGGGCGGTGGCGGTGGCAGCTCCGCAGTTGGCGTTGGCGCTGGGTCAATCGACGCGGGGGGTGTCAGTGTGGTCGCCGATTCCCGATCCTGGGCAGCTCGTGGCTCCCCACGGCCGCTGGCCGGATCCCCCGACGGACCGGCCGCCGATTCCGCTCTGTGACGCGGCGCCAGCGACGGCGGCGTCGGCGGAACTGCCGGGGATCGTCGCTGCTGCATCATCTGGTTGATCTGTTTGAGCTTCTGCTGGATCCGTTCCAGCAGTTCGCGGTTGGGGTTTTCGTCCGGGACCGCTCGGGCCGGGTCGCCACCGGCGGGCTCCTCGGCGCCGGTCACCGCACCGATCGGTACGCCGGTCGCCGCCGCGAGCCCGACAAGCACCGTGGCCGCCAACCGATTTCGAGGACGTCTCCAGGGAAACCACCGATACATCGGTTCGCCTCACTGCGGATCGGTTACTCCAGCGGCAGGCGGCCCATGAAGCAGAGAGCCGCCCGCTGGTGATCACCGGATCGTCGATATGCCTCCCCCATGATGCCCAGCAACCGCCGAATCGTCTCCTCGTCCCTGGCGTCGTTGAGTGCTGCACGGGCCGTGGCGATTGCCTTCGCGTAGTTGCCGTCCTCAAGGTACAGCACTGCCTGCTGCACCTTGGCAGCCACGAGCCCGGACTCGCCAGCGTGGCTCGACTGCGCAAAGAGATGCTCGAGGGCCAGCCGGTACTTGCCACGGTCGCGGTAGTACTCCACCAGCCGCTGGTGGATCAGATCTGCCAGACGGCCTGGCCATAGCACGTCGATGTGCTTTTCGTAGAGGTCACGCATCAGGTCTTCCAGTCCAAGGCGTCGGGCGGCGTCACCGGCGAGGAAAATCCCGGGGGTGCCGAGGTGGCGAAAATCGGGCATCTCCACGACAGAAGCCAGCAGTTCGGTTCGCAGGTAGCGGTCCGGATCAGTTGTCTGGACGTATTCGGTGTAGGCATGCAGGAAGCGGTACAGAGGGGTCCAGGGGACCGAGCGAAGCAGCCGGCGTTCCCGCTTAAGCGTCTGCTGGGCTGCGGCGGCATTCTCGTCGAACAAATACGCCATGGCCAGCCACAATGCCGACAGCGCTCGCTGGCGGCGGTCAGGAGCAGTCAGCAGCGCGCGGCGGCATTCGGAGACCGCGTTGGGCCACTGGCCGCGATTCAAGTGCGTCCTGCCCAGCAGCTGATGGGCACGTGAGGCGATGGCGCTGCCCGGGGCGGCATCAACTACGAAATACAGCCGCTTGGTCGCAGCGGGATAATCGCGTTGCAACAGCGAGACGATCGCCGCGTTGAAGGCGGCTGCAATGACGGCCGGCTTGTAACTGTCCTCTTCCAGGGCCCGTTCGAAGGCAGCCAGCGCCTGTGCGTGCTGTTGATATGCCAGGTACAGCAGGCCGAGTTGGAGGTAGGCCACCGAGAGGGCCGGATGGTTGGGCAGCCAGACGTTGGCTTCGCGCGTCAACCGCTCGGCCAGACTCATCCGCCATGTTGAGCGGGCGTCACCGGTCAGCTCCTCGGTGGTCCGGATGGTCAAGCGACTGTCCTGGTCGGCGGTCCAGCTCAGTCCAAGCCGCACGGAGAGGTATCCGAGTAGTTGGCTGAGCAGCGCCTGGCGGACGTGCACGCGAAAGCGATGTTCACGGATCCGCTCGGCAGCGGCTGCTGTGAGCTGGATCGTTACCCCCCCTTCCCGAGCAGTGGCTTCCAGTAGTTCCTGCACGGGGATTTGCCGCTGGAAGATATCGATCCGCAAATCGGCCGCGCCCGCGCCGAGGCGCTCGACCTGGAAGAACTCGTCCGCCGGGCTCTGTACACTGGGGCGGCCGGTGGCCAGCAGCACGGGCTGGATCCATCGCAGCGAGTAGGCCGGGATCCACTCCGGCTCGGCAGCAGCCGTCTTCAGGAGCGGATCTCCCCCGAGGGCGGTAGCCAGTTGGTCCGCGGCCGGCCGGCTCGCTGCCAGCGCCAACAGGTAACGTGCCTCATGCACGACCGGGTGATCGCCCAGCTCGCCGGACTGCTGCAGCAGCACGTCCACGGCTGCCTGGACCGATTGGTCCACCATGCCCATGCGGAGCCAGCAGCGCGCCTGGCTGATCAACAGCACTGCGGCTGCCGTTGGGTCCGTGACCTCGGCGCGGAGTGCCGCGTAGCGTGTTTCGGCGCCGGGATAGTCGCCCAAAGCCTCCGTACATACGGCGGCGCGGTACATCGCGGTGATGCGCACGCCGCGGGCCGAGAGGCGAGCGATCTCATCGTAGCTCTGACGGGCCTCTTCCCAGCGCCCCTCGGACGCCAGCCGGTCGGCTGAACCCAGATCGAGCAGTTTGGTTGGCTGGACGGGTTCTGGGGGCGGAGCCTTTGTTTTCAGCTCGGCTGTCGGCGGGGGCACCGCGGCAGGGGTCAACGGCGAAGGTTGCGGCCGGCGTACCGCCTGCCGGCCGAGCAAGACCGCCACAGTCACCAGTAGCCCGAGCTGCAGGCCCAGGTAGACACCGCGAGCTACCTTTGTGAGGGCAAGTTGCCTGGCCATCGCTTCAGGAGATGACGTCCTTGAACGGAACTTCGCCGCCAGCGGCCCTACAAGCCGCAAAACTGGTACCGGCCTTAAGCTTTGTCGGCTCGGTGCTGCCGTTGACTTCAAGAAAAGTCGTGAGCGTGGGCCCCCGCGTAGCAAAAGCCATTCCAGAAGGCAGCGAGCAGCCGTCGAAGATTGGGACGGAATTCGACGAAACCCAGCGATCACGGACGGCTGGTCAGCGCAAGGAAGCGGGCCAATGGGCAAGAGCAGTCGGACCTTGCGCGGTGGGACGGTCCTGCCGGCAGGCCGACATGCGAGGTAGTGGCGCAGAACCGGAGGTTTCCGAGCAATGGGACTGGTTATTACGAACAACATTCCCGCATTGAACGCGCAGCACAACCTTGCGCGGACCAGCGAAGCGCTGAACCGGTCGCTGGAACGGCTCTCGACCGGTCTTCGGATCAACCGTGGTGCGGATGGGCCGGCCAACCTGGTGATCTCCGAGCAGCAGCGCGCTCAGATCGTCGGTTTGGAGCAGGCGCTGGAGAACACCGACAAAGCCATCGCGATGATCCAGACGGCTGAGGGTGCGCTCAACGAGATCAACCGGCTGCTGCTAAAGATCCGCGAACTCGCTCTCGACTCCGCCAACAGCGCTGTGAACGATGCCGACGCGCTGGCGGCAAATCAGGCCGAAGTCAAGAACGCGCTCGACACGATCAAGCGGATTGCCGAGACGACACAGTTCGGTACCAAGAAGCTGCTCGACGGCTCGGCCGGCATGACCGGGATCGCGTCCGATGCCGACGTGACCGTGCTGCGTGTGACAGAGAAGGCCTCAGAAGGTACCTATGCGGTCAACATCACGACGGCGGCGGAGCGCGCTGTTGTGGAAGCAGGGACGGCACAGACCGCTGCTCTGGCGCAGGATGAGCACCTGACGATCAACGGTGTTACCATTGCACTCTCGGCAGGCATGACGCAGACGCAAGTCATCGACGAAATCAACAAGTACACCGCTCAGACGGGCGTCGTCGCCGACAATGGCGGCACAGGTGGTGCTACCAGGTTGTACACGCAGCAGTTCGGATCGGGTGCCTCCGTAACGGTCGTCTCCGACACCGCTGCAGCTTCTAATTCCACCGGCTTCGGCACGACACAGCTGACCGACACCGGTGTGGACATCGCGGGCACGATCGGTGGTGGTGCGGCAACAGGTACCGGCCGTGTGTTGATCGGCGACACCGGCGCAGCCGGTGAAGGGATTGCGATTGAAATCGCGATCGATTCGGCCAACATCATTCAGACGGTCAGCGGTGCGCAGGGCACGGTCCAGGTCGTCGATAAGAGCCTGGTCTTCCAGATTGGACCGAACGCCAACCAGACCGTCGAATTCGCAATCAAGAAGGTGAGCCCGGACGCCCTGGCCCTGGGTCTGAACGGCAACATGTTCGCCAAGCTGGCGGACATCGACGTCCAGTCAGCCGAGGGTGCCCAGGACGCCCTGGCGATCGTGGATCAGGCGATCGACGAGATCAGCACCCTACGCGGTGATCTGGGCGCGTTCCAGACGAACACGCTGGAATCCACCCGCAACAACCTGAGGACGACGCTGGAGAACCTGCGGGCTGCCGAATCGGTCATCCGTGACACCGACTTCGCAGCAGAGATCGCCAACTTCACCTCCAAGCAGGTGCTGCTGCAAGCGGGTGCGTCGGTTCTGTCGGCAGCCAACCAGGTGCCGCAGATCGTCCTCTCGCTTCTTCAATAACGCTCCAGCACGGTCCAACAACCGCAGCGACCCGCGCAGCGGCGCGCAAGCTAGCAGTGCGGTCGCTCCGGACCGACAAGAGCAGAACACGACGCCTGGGGCTGAGCCCGCTCAGCCCCGGGCTTTTTGATCCAGCAGCCAGGAGCACACCAT
>JALXBF010000050.1 GCA_026991575.1 Planctomycetota bacterium
TTCTTGCGGGCGGCCGGCATGTTATTCGCTCCCCCGCCGACGACTGAGCGCCACGGCCGCGATGACCACAATGCCGACGATCATGCCTTCGTACATATCGGCCTGGGTGTCGATGATCTTGGAGACTGCGTCGATGACGACCCGCAGGAAGAGCACGCCGAGGGCCACGCCTGTAATCCGGCCGACGCCGCCGGTCAGGCTGCAGCCGCCGACGACGGCAGCGGCGATCGCGTTGAGCTCATAGCCCCGGGCTAGCTGTTCCGGAGCAGCAACGCCCTGGTCGGCCACGTAGATCATGCCGGCTACGGCGCTGAGGACGGCGCTGAGCGTGTAGACGAACCATTTCAGGCGTGCGGTCGAGATGCCGCTTAGTCGGGCCGCCTCCTCGTTGCCTCCCATCGCGTAGATGTGCCGGCCGAGGACGGTGAACCGCATCAGGAAGCCGCAGCCGGCGACGGCGAGCAAAAAGGTTGCCAACGGGATGAACTGGTTCTGCGCGATCACGCGGAAATTCCGGTCGAAGATGTCGATCTGGGTGCTGCCGAGGCTGGTGCCCAACATCAACGTTGTGACCCGCTCGGCGATGACCCGTGCCGCGCTGCGCAGCCCGACCAGGCTGCCCAGGGTCGCGATGAACGGGGGCATGCGCAGGACGTTGATGAGCCAGGCGTGCAGCGTGCCGACGGCTACGCCGCTGAGCAGGCCAGCCACCATGGCTGCGTACACAACCCACAGCGGCAGCGGCTCGGCGTCGCGCATCGCTTCCGGGGCAAGCAGGACCATGGTCGCCGCACAGATCGTGCCGCTGAAGGCAATCATCGAACCGCTGGAGAGGTCGATGCCGCCGGAGATGATCACAATCGCGCTACCGAGCGAGAAGATCCCCAGCATGGCCGTCGAACGCAGCACCTCGCGCACGATCACGCCGGGGTTGGTCAAGTAAGCATGCTGAGCATCGAGAATCGCGGTGGCGACGACAACGACCGCGATCGCCAGCAGCAAACCGAATTCGTTGCGGCTGAAGAGGGCAAGTCGCCGTTTCACCAGTTTCCTCAAGCTGCACCGACTGGACTACGAACCGGTCAGGCCGTGCTCGTCGAGCCAGGCCTTGAACTGCTTCAGCGTCATGAACTCGACGTTTTCCCCGAACATCTCTGGTCGTAGCGGCGAACTCTCATCCGGCACGACCACCTTGATCCCCGTGTCAAGGATGTCGCCATCAGGCTGACCGTAGTTCGGGAACAGCTCCCGGATGGTGGCCTGGTCGTTCTCGTACAGTGCTTTCAGCAGTTTGATGCCCAGATAACCCATTTTGTACGGGTTCTGCACCACCATGACGTCGACGTAGCCCTCCTCCATGGCCTGGATCGTCAGCGGTTCCGCATCGAAGACGGCCACCAGCACGCGGTCGCGGATGCCTTCCTCCTTGACCACATCCACAATCGCTGGGGCGTTATAGGACCAGATACCCACGAGCACGTTCACGTCCGGATGGTTGCGGATCGCGTTCCGCACGTTGTCTCGAGCTCGTGTCCGATCCGTGTCATCTGCCATGTGGTCAGCTGCTTCGAACTTCGGCCCAACCCCCTTGGCTACGCCGGCGATCCGTTCGCGGGCGTTCTGAGCAGCAGCAATGCCAACGAAGGTCACGTACTTGCCCCCTTCGGGCTTCAGGTGTCGAATAGCGATCCCGAGTGCTTCCCCTGCCTTAAAGTTGTCCGTGCCAACGAAAGCGAATCGGGCGTCGCGGAACAGCTTCCGGTCCACGTCCGAATCAATCGTCACGACATGGACACCGGCCTCCTGCAAAGCATGCATCTCGTCGATAACGCCTGCGGCACGTGCCTGCGTGACGCTGATGCCTACACCGACGACGTCATTCAGCGTGCGGATCTGACGGAGCCGCTCCACCTGACCACCGGGGGTCCCGTCATTGACGACCAGATCCACCCGGATGCCCAGCTCTTTGCCCGCGTCCACCATGCCCACACGAACGGCATCCCAGAACGGCGAGTTGCCGTTTGTCATCAGCTGATAGCGTGGTTCAACCCCTTCGGGCGGTTTTCGAGGCGTGGCGACATAGTAGCCGGCGGGTTGCTGATCGGCCTGCCCGCCTGAGTCCGTGCCCTGAGAACTACAACCGCTGGCCAGCGTGACCAGCAGCGCCAACAGCAGCGCGAACGGCGACCAACGTCGGTGCACCATGAGTCACTCCTCGAGGACTGCCCGTACCCGGCGGCCCGTCGGTTCCATTTCAGGCACACAACGCGGTGCACACCGGCCTTCCGACGGACCGACCACGAACGACCTGCCTGATCAGCTGATTCTATCCGCCGGGTCGTCGCCCACCGCGTCGATGACCCCGCCCCCCAGCACGCGGTCACCCTCATAGAAGACAGCAGCCTGCCCGGGTGTGATCGCCGCCTGCGGCTCGTCGAACATGACCGTCACGGCAGCACCATTGTCGCAGTGCAACGTAGCAGATGCCGGCCGATGATTGTACCGGATCTGCACGTCACATCTCAGCGATCCGTTCGGGGGAGGGATCAGCCAGTTCACCTGGGCCACAGTCATGCTGCGACGGTACAGCAGGTGCTTCGGGCCGATAACGACACGGCGTGTCTGCGGCTCGATGCGAAGCACGTAGCGCCGGCTCCCTACAGCGACCCCCAATCCCTTACGCTGGCCGATCGTGAACCGCTCATATCCGTCATGGTGGCCGACCACGCCGTGCTCGACATCGACGATCTCTCCCGAAGTGTCCATGCCAGGGCGGTATCGGCGAATAAAGGCAAAGTGATCGTTGTCTGGTACAAAGCAGATCTCCTGGCTGTCTGGCTTGTCGGCCACGCGCAGTCCCAGCCGGCGCGCAAACTGGCGGATCTCCGTCTTCCGGTAACGGCCTACCGGAAACAGCACCCGGTCCATCCGCTCACGTGGCAGACCAAAGAGCACGTACGACTGGTCCTTGTCCCGGTCGACGCCCCGCATCAGCCAGTACGGTGAGCGGTGGTCGTCAGGACGGTGTTCGATGCGAGCATAATGCCCGGTGGCAACGTACGTTGCGTCCACGGCACCGGCATACTGCCACAGCGAACCGAACTTAATCCAGTGGTTGCAGAACACGCACGGATTCGGCGTGCGGCCCGCCCGGTATTCCTCCACGAAGTAGTCCATAATGCGGCGGAAATCACGCTCGAAATCCAGCGCGTAGAACGTGATCCCGAGCCTGTCGGCCACCCGACGGGCATCATAGGCATCGGCCGCACTACAACATCCCTGGCGTGCCCGACCGCCGTTGCTGCCCTGGCCGACGACCGGCAATCGTCGGATGTCGGTGGCAGCCGCGTCGCAGGCAGAGGCGGGCAACACAGCTCCGTTGCGCATAAACACCCCGATGACCTCGTAGCCCTGCTCACGCAGCAGCCACGCGGCCACGGAGCTGTCAACCCCACCGCTCATTGCTACCAGGACGCGCTCGCGTGCCATCGTCTAATTATGAGCCCGCCGGACCGCCTTGTCGTTGACGGGGTAATCGGATAACACCTCAAGCCAACCGGCCGGCTTTCCAGCCTTTAGTGCCGCAATCGCCCGCAACGTTCCCGACCGAGCGGTCCCAATGGGACGCCGTACGCAAGAGCCGGGAACAACCGAAGCCGGCAGCGGCCGAAAGCTTCGTATCGTTGTGCGCGGTCAGGGCAAGGGACGTCCCGGACATACTCGGAAGTGATCGGACGCTCAGCCATTATCGCCGTCGATCTTGGCAGTTGCTTCACTCGGTTGGCCAGGCCCGGCGACGGACCTGTTGCTGAAGGGCCGAGCGTTGTTGCCGGAAAGCCGGTCGGCCGCCGGCAGCGGTTCCGGCCGCTTGCGGCCGGCCACCGCGCCGTCGAGCTCCTGCGATACGCACCCGAGGGCTGGCTGGCACGCCGGCCAGTCCGACACGGCCTCGTGACGGACCCAGCATTGGCTGCTTACCTCTTGAGGGTTCTGCTGGCCGAGGCAGGCTTGCGCTGGCGAGTCCGCCAACCGGTGGCCGTGACGGCAGCCGGCGAAGCTGCCGGTCCGGCGGCGGGCCGATTGCTGGCCGAAGCGCTGCGAGCGGCCGGCTTCGGCGCCGTGTACCTGGTGCCGCTGACACTGGCCGCGGCACTTGGCAGTCCGTTTCCCGCAAGCGAAGCTTCCGGCGCCGCAGTCGTCCACGTGGGAGCCGCTGGCACGGAGGTTGGCATCGTGTCATCGGGCATGGCCCAGCACATCGCCTGCGTCGCGATCGGAGGAGAAGCCTACACAGAAGCAGTTGCGGCAGCGGCCGCTGAGGAGGTAGGGCTGCGGATTTCACTGGCCGAGGCCGACCGGATCAAGGCAACGCTCGGGATGTTGCCGCCTGACGGACATGTTGCCTTGGTTGGCATGGACAGCGGCACTGGCCTGCCGGCCACGCGGACCGTTGATGTCCAACGCCTTCTGGAACGGATACGACCGTTGAACGAGCAACTTGGCCGGTCCGTGCGGGCTGCGCTGCGGGGATTGTCGGCTGAGCTGGCAGCCGACGTTTGCCAGAACGGCATTCTGCTGACCGGGGGTGGCGCTGCGGTGCCGGGACTGCGCGACGCCATCGCAGAACAGACCGGACTTGCAGCGCGATTGGCCGAGCGGCCGGACCATGCGGTCATCAGGGGACTGTCGCTCTGTGCCCGAGATGTGGACCTGTGGAACCGACGGCTTTCGGTTGAGCAGGCGGCGTGAACTCGGGGAGAAAGGAGGGTGGCGAACGAACGGAGGCAGGCCAAATCAGTGCTTCCCGCGGTACGGCTGCGGCTGCTGCGGCTTGCCGTTCTGCTGGCTGCCATCGCGATTCTGGCCCGCCTGGTGCACCTGCAGTGGGTTGTCGGACCGTTGCTCGAGGCACGGCATGGCGAACTGGTCGTTCGCACGCGCTGGCTGGAGCCCCGCCGAGGAACGATCCGTTTTCGTGATGGATCGGTGGCGGCACAGTCGGACAGTCGTGTGGTGATTGCTGTTCATTACCGAGCATTAGAACGGCCGATCCGTGACAGTTGGCTGCGTGATCTGGCGGCGGAAGCGGCGGCGGTCGGCGAGGCTGCCGACCACGAAGCACTGAGAAGGCAAGTGCTGGAACTGCTGCCCACGCTGGCACGGTTGACCGGCAGGCCTCTGCGCCAGCTCGAAGCTCGGGCAAGCGCAATCCGCATGAGGGTGGCCAGGATTCGGGCAGCCGTGCTGGCACGGCGACGCAAGAAGGTCACTCAGCATGCGATCGCCCCCCCCAGAAACTGGCTGACCCGCCTTGCGGCCCTCTTTGCCGATGCCCAGCCCCGGGTGCCGCGGGCAGATGAGCTGATCATCAAGGAGGAGACGTGGTACTACCCGATTGTGACATTCTCTGACCACAGCAATGCGCTGGCGCTCGTGTCGCGCCTTGGTCAGCTTCCGGGTGTCCGGCTTGAGGTCCACAGCCGTCGTCGCTACGTGCAGGGCACGGTGGCGGCGCACGTGATCGGCTACGTGGCGCGGAGTCGGCCGCGGGGCAGCGGCCGGCGGCGGTCGTTTCGAGGGATAGCCGGTGTCGAGGCCGCCTATGACCGGGTGCTGGCGGGCAGACCAGGCTGGTTGTACGAGCGGCGGGTGGGCGCGAGAAGCTATCGGGTTGCCGGCGGCCACGCGCCGGAACCGGGGCAGGAGGTCCGCTTGACGCTGGACCTGCGCTTGCAGCGGCTGGCGGAGCGGGCGCTGGCTGAGGTGTGTCGCAGCGGACAGGCGGCTTCCGGCACGATCGTGCTGATGCACGCGGAAACCGGGCGAGTGCTGGTTGCAGCAAGCTGGCCGAGCTACGACCCAAATCTCGCCCTACGAGGGGGGACTGCGTGGCAGCGACTCGTTCACGCGTCGCACGCCCCGTTGTTGGCTCGTTTCCATCAGATGGCTCTGCCCCCTGGCTCGCTGTTCAAAACGATCGTGGCAGTGGCAGCGCTGGAGAACGGGGTCATCACACCGGAAGACACGATACGCTGTCGGGGCTACTACGGCACGGATCCTGGGCGCTTTCGGTGTTGGGTTGCTGAAACCGGGGGCGAGCACGGGCTGCTACGCGTGCATGAGGCGCTGGCTGAATCATGCAATCCGTTCTTTCTTGAGCTGGCGGTCCGGCTCGGACCAAGCCGGTTGCTGGCGGCAGCCCGTCAGTTTGGTCTGGGGGCGGCAACCGGGATCGACCTGCCGGGCGAACAGCATGGCCGCCTGCCCCGGTTCGGCCTTGCTGACAGCGATCCACCGGTGGAGCTGTTGAACTTCGGAATCGGGCAGGGGAAGCTACTGGTGACGCCGTTGCAGGTTGCCTGCTGGATGGCTGCAGTAGTTAACGGCGGCTACCTTGTCAGGCCTTCGGTGACCGGTCAGCGGCTGCCGCTGCGACGCCCCGTTGGCGTTGCAGCGGAATCGCTCCGTGTGGTGGCCGACGCGATGGTGCTGGCGGTTCGGTCGCCACGCGGCACAGCCCATCGAGCGCTGCATGGGGCGCGTGTTACGACGGGCGCGAAAACGGGGACCGCAGAAGCCGGCAACGGCAAAGTCGCGCACGCCTGGTGCGCGGCGTTCTTTCCGGCCGAGCGACCACGGTGGGTCGCGGTTGTCTGTCTGGAGCATGGGGGGCATGGAGGGGATAACGCGGCGCGGCTGATTCGGGAACTGGCCGAGGCCGCGCTGCCGCGGCTGGCAGCACTACCGCCGTGATCCACGTCGTCGGTCAGTTGGCGGGAGGACCGATCGTGCAGGGGTAGCCGGTGCGACGCAAACGGGCCGTGTGCGCATGAAGCACCGATGCCCGGCTAGCCAAGCCGCAATGGTGGGGGTAGGATGCCGAGCCGTTCCGAAAGCGGTGCTCTGTGGAGCCACGCGGTCGGGTTCACGGTCCAGTTGTACTCACTCAGTTCGAGGACAAACAACAGAATGCCGATCAATAGCGCCACCACGGCCAGGATCAGCAGCGCCGTGTAGACATCCATCCCGGGTTTGCGGACGGCGATCCGTTTACTCCCCGGTTCCGGTGAGGTAGGTAGCGACATGGTCTCCGACCTCGATGCGGCCCTGTTTCATCTCCGGTAACACACGCGCCACGGCGTGGTCTTCGCTAGCCTCGACGATTTCGATCATGCCCAGATACTTGCCGGTCCGCTCCCGGTACACGTGCAACCGGTGTCCCGGCACGATCTGGTCGTCGGTGCCAATGGAGATTTTCAGGTAGCGGTTCTGCTTGTCGACTTCCAGCACGACCCCTTCTACGTGGGGGGGCTGTTGCAGCAGCGCTACGTGGCGTGCCTCGGTGGGCAGACCGTGCTGCACGAGAATGGCGGTCAGCTCCGCGATTCGTTTCTGCAGGTTCTTGTTTCGCTCCTGGGCGACTTCCAGTTCGCCCTGCAGTTCGATCAGTTTCTGCTGGGCTTCGAACGCTTCACGCACCGCACGGTCCTTGTCGTCCAGGACGACACGAAGATTCTGCCGCAGCGTCTCGACTTCTCGACGCCGTGCCTGGATTTCCTGCACCAGCATCACATTCTCGGCGTTGGCCGTCTCGGCACGCTTCCGCTCCTGCTGGTAGGCGGACAGGAGCTGCCGCATGGTTTGCTGCTGGTTGCGCAGCTCTTCCTGGGCGCGCGCGAGCTGGTCGGCCAGTTTCTTGCGTGCTTCGTCGTACTGCAGCGTCAGCTCATCGCGCTGCTTCTTCAGATCGTTGATCTCGCGCTGCAACTTGGCGATCTGCTGGCTCTGCTGCTGCGCTTTTTCACGCCAGTTCGTCTGCGCGCTGTAGACCACGATCGCCAGGCTCATGAACACCAGGCTGAGCGCAGTGATGACGACGGTCAGAATCTTGCCGACAAGCGTCACGCTTGTGTCTCCCTGATAGCTTGCTCGGGATCCGAACCAGCGTTACGGTGCGGACCAACGCGCCCGCTGCGGTGCGCCCGCAAGAGCGGCTCACGCAGCACAGGGCGTACCGGACCCCATCCTGGAAGTGTACGTCACTGACCTTCCTGGTACGCGCCCGCCACGTCCAAATTTTGAACGCTGCGGGCTCGGCTGTCAACAAGCACCCTGGATCCCGTCCGCTGTGCATCTGCGGCCAAGAAGGCTGAAACGAATGTTACTTTACTCTGGAACATGCGAACTCGCAAGGCCATACGGGCCATAGCGGTGCTGCCGCCTGGAACACCACCGCGGCCACGCTCCGCCTGCCATGCTGTACGCCGCGGACGGTCGTCGGGGCGTGGCAGGGCCCGGAGCTGCCCGGTCCTTGGGGGCGCCGGCGGCGCCGCTGGGCACGTGCCGGAAAAAGCTGGACGCGGTTCTCCGGCCACGGTAAGCTAGACGGGTGGGAAACGACCGGAGCTTTCCGGTCCACAATTGGCGTGGAACACGCGTACAGCCCTGGTCTGATCTCCGGGATTGCGCTGACCGAATGGTGTCACATCATCAAGGAGCATGCGTCAGCAAGGGCAACGCAGTTGTCGGAGACTGACCGGCGGGGAGGCCCAACCGTGGCACGAAACGGGAAGAGCGGCTACAAGAACGGCCGGTCAGTGGTCTGGTTCGGGAAGGAGACGGTGGCCGTGGAAGCGGAAGCTTTTCGGTTCAAACCGATCGGCGGCATGTTGGTGGTGTATCCTCCCAGGGGACTGGAGGATCTGGACGAGGCGCTGACGAAAACGGTGGCCTCTCTGCTGGATCAGCAGCTCGAAGGGACCGAAGAGCCGACGGTGATTGTTGACCTCTCCGGGATCGACTACTTCGGGTCCATCTTCATTTCGCTCCTGCTGCGCTTCTGGGCTAGGGTGAGACCGCGCGGTGGCACGATGGTCCTCTGCGGGGCGTCACCCGCTGCACAGGAGCTCTTGCGGCTGACGGCGCTGGATACGCTGTTCCCGCTATATGACACGGTCGAAGAGGCGATCTCGGCACTGAGCCTCGACTGAGGGCTGGTTCGGCGCCGGCGGCCTCAGCGTACGGTAAGCATGCGCTCCAAAGCGACGCGTGCCCAGTGCGCGATGGGCTCGGGTACACGAATGACATTGACCGGTGTCCCGCGTAGCAGATTCTCCAGTGCCCAGCAGAGGTGGGGCAGGTCGATCCGGTACATCGTCGCGCACATACACACCATAGGTGACAGGAAGTGAATCTCCTTGTCCGGGTGCTCTTTCTTAAGCCGGTTCACCAGGTGTAGTTCCGTACCGATCGCCCAGCAACTCCCCGGCGGCGCGTCCTTGATGGTGCGAATGATATACTCCGTCGATCCCACGTAATCGGCCGCGTCCACGACCTCCATGCGACATTCCGGATGGACCAGGATCTTGATGCCCGGGAACCGCCGACGGAACAGCTCGACGTGCTCCGGGCGGAACATCTGGTGGACGCTGCAGTGGCCCTTCCACAGCAGGATCCGTGCGCGTTGGAGCTGCTGGGGGGTATTTCCTCCCAGCGGCAGGCCTGGCTGCCAGAGTGCCATCTCTTCGAGCGGGATTCCCATGGCCCGTGCGGTGTTGCGGCCCAGGTGCTGATCGGGGAAGAACAGCACCCGGGGCCGGCGGGCAAAAGCCCACTGCAGTGCAGCCCGGGCGTTGCTGCTGGTGCAGACCAGGCCGCCGTGCTCGGCACAGAATGCTTTCAGTGAGGCTGCCGAGTTGATGTAGGTGACCGGCAGGACTTCCTTGTCCGGTTCGTAAACTTCCGAGAGCTGATCCCAGCAGTCCTCGACCTGGTCGATGTCGGCCATATCGGCCATCGAGCAGCCGGCTGCCATATCGGGCAGCACAACCGTTACCCATTCTCGATCCTTACCATACGTTTCGCGACGCCGGCTTCGGCGTTGGGGGGCGTTGGCAAGGATATCGGCTGTTTCGGCCATGAAATGCACGCCGCAGAAGACGATGTAGCGGCAGTTCTCGCGCTGCGCGGCCAACCGCGACAGCTTGTAGCTGTCGCCGGTCAGGTCGGCGAACTGAATCACCTCGTCCTGCTGGTAGTGGTGACCGAGGATGACGAGGTCTTCGGCCAGTGTTTCTTTCGCGGCCCGGATCCGGTCCACGAGCGTGCCGACGGCCAGTTCGCGGTATGGCTCGAACGGCAACGGCTCGGTCCGCGTGTCCCGTTCGACGGTGGCCATGGATCGTCTGCTCCGTGCCAAGTGGGCATGCTTCGCTGAATTCTACGGCTGGAGCAGATCCGGTCAGTGGCCCAGGCCGGGGTGAGTCAGCTCACTGGGGTCGATCCGGCCGTTGCTGACCACGAAGACCTGTGGGTACTGGGTCGCCCACGAGGCGTTGGCCGCCGGACAGTACTGGCGAGCGTTACCTTCAACGGCGTCGACCGGCTCAAGGTGTGCCGCCAACTCGACGGACTCCAGGAAACTTAGCCCGGGGCAGGTCAGGTCCTGGACGCAGATCAGCAGACCGTCCTTCTGAGCTGCCGCTGCCAGCACCAACGACTGCGACAGCCCCTTGCACGCTTTCAACGCGATGCCGGTATAGCCCATCGCGACTGCCCGCTGCATGGCGCTGTAGTCGGTCAGCGCCTCGTCGACCACTATCGGCTTCAGCTTAGCTGCTTCGTGCAGCTTCATGTCCGGCTGTTGATCCAGGTGCCGCGACGTTGGCTGCTCGACATACTGGATGCGCTCCAACGCCTCGGGCCGCCGTTGGCCAACAGTGCGCAGCACGTGCACCAGGTAGTCAACGTTCTCGCACTGCTCGTTGAAGTCAAGCGAGTAGCACCATTCGGTTCGTTTCAGCTCCCGTTGCACCTCGCTCGTTACCGCGTCCACTGCCAGGATCCGGTCGATGTCCCAGTCGGCGTCGTTGCCGAGTAGTTTGATCTTCAGGTGCGTGAGCCGATCCTGCCGGATCCAATCTTGGAGTGTTTCCGGCAGCCCATCCCCGACCGGTTCCTTGAGGTCGGCTTCCGTCAGCGGGTCCAATGCACCGACGAGGTGGTAGAGCGCCAGGCTTTCCTTCGGCCGCGTTCGGACGTAATCCTCCAACCACTCGTCGCGAAAGCGGTCGTCGAGGAAAGCGCTCAGATCCTCGTTGAACCACTGTTGCCCGAGGCAGCGGAACGTGTTCATGCCATGCATCTTGCCATAGGCATCAAGCACCGCAGCATCAAATGCGCTGGCCACCACCAGCACGGCAAGCTTCGGTAGGGGCTCTTTCAGTTCCAGTTCGCGGGACACGGCTTCGGCAAGCTCTTCCCAGACAGGTTCCCAGCGATGGGCAAGCTCAACCGGATGCCCCCAGTCGCCCAGCTCCCCGATGCGTTCCGCCATCTGCTCGGCCAGTCGGCGCATGGCTGCCAGGGTGCGCTCAGGCGGTTCTACGCGAGAGGGAAACGCCCAGGTGTTGCCGAGCGGCATCGATCCTGTGGCGTGCCCGGTCAGGCCATAGCGGCCCCGCACCCGAACACGCACGTTAAGCAGCTCGGTGTGCGTGTTGACGAACGCACCGAACTTCAGCGGCGTCCGGTACGGATGCCGTTCAAACTCAACGGCGGCTTCCACGACCTGGATGTCGGCCTCGTTATTGGCCATACGGCTACTCCTGGAACAGAGCACCACCGGCGCGACCCTTGCGGGGGCACAGCGGGCGTCGTGTTAATTCTCAAGCAGGGCCATCTCGGAGAAAAGCACAGCGGACGAGGACCGTTTCCCTCGAGCACTTGCGCATCATATCACGCTGTCGCGGACCGGCCAAGCATTGCACCGCTCCGCCGGTCGGTAGAATCCAAGGGGCTTTGCCGGAGCGCACCGGCCATGATCGTGCTCATCGACAACTACGACTCGTTCACGTACAACATCGTCCAACGTCTGGGTGAGATCGACCCAGGCATTGAGCTACAGGTGTTTCGCAATGATCGGGTGACACTCGACGTGCTCGAACGCCTGCGCCCCAGCCACGTGATCATCTCGCCTGGACCGTGTACCCCTCGGGAAGCGGGCATCTCCAATGACGTCATCCGTCACTTTGCCGGGCGCGTCCCGATCCTCGGAGTATGCCTTGGGCATCAGTGTATCGGCCACGTGTTTGGTGCCCGTATTGTCCGCGCACCACGCATCATGCACGGCAAGACGTCCATGATTCACCATGACGGCCAGGGCGTTTACCGCGGCTTGCCCAACCCGTTCGAGGCCACGCGGTACCACAGCCTCATCATCGACCCGGACGCGCTTCCCGACGAGTTCATCGTCACGGCATGGACCGATGACCCAGGCCACGAACGGGAAATCATGGGCATTCGCCACCGCGAGCTGCCTATCGAAGGCGTGCAGTTCCATCCTGAGAGCTTCCTGACCGCCGAACCAGGCATCCGTCTTCTGGCCAACTTCATCGGCCGCACGATGCCTTCCGAAGCTACCCATGCTAACGATTGATCAGGCCACCGAACGGGTACTCGCTGCCGTCCGGCCGCTCCGACCACGGCCGGTTCCACTGACGGAAGCAGTCGGCCTTGTGCTGGCAGAGTCCGTCGCTAGCGATCTCGACGTGCCCCCCTTTGCCAAGAGCCTGCGTGATGGCTACGCCGTTCGCGCCGAGGATCTCGCCAGGGGGCTGAGGCAGTTTCACGTCGTGGCCGAACTTTTCGCAGGCAATTGCTACCGCGGCACGCTCGCGGAGGGCGAGGCGGTGCGGATCATGACCGGGGCACCGGTGCCTCGCGGTGCCGATGCCGTTGTCATGGTGGAGGATACGACAGAGGAGAGGGCCGAGGACGGCAAGGCGCTGGTCCGGATCGTACGCGAACCGGTAGCGCCACAAGCCAACGTCATGCCACGCGGAGCGACCATCCGAGCTGGCGATGTGGTCCTCCGCTCTGGTACCGTGCTGGGGCCAGCCCAGGTCGGTCTGCTTGCCGAAGTCGGAAAACCGGAGCCACTCGTCTACCCCAGACCACGGGTCGCGCTGTTGGTGACCGGCGACGAACTCGTGGACCCAGGCTGCCGTCCCGGACCGGGACAGATTCGCAATTCCAACGGTCCAATGCTTGCGGCAGCTGTTGTCCGAGCAGGTGGCTTGCTGGTGCTGGCCGAGCATGTGCCGGACCGGGAGGAATCGCTGCGTGAGGCAATCAGCCGCGCCCTCCAGACGGCCGACTGCCTGTTGCTCACCGGCGGCGTCTCGATGGGAAAGAGGGATCTGGTACCCGTGGTGCTGGAGTCACTTGGGGTCCGGTGCGTCTTCCATCGCGTGCACATGAAGCCGGGAAAGCCGTTGTGGTTCGGAACGTACCCGCAGAATCAGGACTCCACCGTTGCAGTGTTTGGACTGCCGGGCAATCCGGTCAGCACCATGGTTTGCTTCGCGCTGTTTGTTCGGCCGGCGCTCCGCCGCATGGCCGGCCATCCGGCCGCTCCTGCTGCGCGGCTGCCGGTGCAACTGGCCAGCCCCTGGCAGCTCCGCACCGACCGGCCTACGTTCTGGCCAGCCAAACTCTGGTACAGCAAGAACGGACTCATGGCCGAACCGTTGGCCTGGCAGGGGTCACCCGATCTGCGTACGCTTGCCGAGGCAAGCGGATTCCTCTTCCTCCCCGAAGGGTCACACTCGCTTGCTGCGGGCGCTGCCGCCGAAGCAGTGGTGCTGGACTGAGGTGTCGACTCCGCGGGAGTGTTCGCAGCGACAGCTGCTACTTTCCTGCGGGACGATTGCTGCCCGTGCCGCGAGCACGGGGGCCAGGGCACCCGCCACAGAGCTGAATGCACCCAGGGCGGCATACCAAGAGCTTGCCGTCGGCTCTCTGAGGACGGCCTCTTGCTGCACGGGACATCCACTGGAACCGTGGCGGCCACCGCGGTGAAGTGGCTGAATGGCCAGAACAACCAAGACCTCAACCGGCGGGTTGGAAACAGCTGTCGTGGCGTCTGAGCCAGACAGCAACAAGACAGTGCGCAAGCGCAAGTGGCCAGGGACACCGTTCCTGTGGGCTATAGCCTCCGGTGTGCTTCTCTGGGCGGCTTTTCCCCCCCTTCGGCTCAGTCCCCTGGTCCTCGTGGCGCTGGTTCCGCTGTGGCACGCTGCGGTGCGGAGCAACGGGACTACGCAGGCGGCGCTGCTGGGACTGATGGCAGGAACCACCTTTGGCTTGCTGTCCGTTCATTGGCTTCGCATCGCTCACCCGACCGGCTACCTGGGCTGGGTCGCTCTGGCCGTGTACCTCGGGTGCTACTGGGCATGCTCGGCCGCCCTGGCGCACGGATACCGCGGTGTCCATCCGTGGGTGTGGTGTGGCATGACCGCGGCCACGTGGGTGGGGCTGGAGTACGTGCGGGGTTGGTTCCTCGGAGGTTTCCCCTGGTTCTACTTACCCCACGTCTTCTACCACTATCCAGCCGTCTTCCAGTCCGTGGCGGCCGTCAGCACCTACGGTCTGTCCCTTCTGCTGGCTGCGTGTAACGCAGCGCTTACACTGGTGGCGTGGCCCGTGGGATTGCCGCGGCACGTTAGGCTGGTGCCCATCGTGGCAACGTTACTGCTTTTCCTCGGCAACTGCGCCGGTGGCTGGTTGTTTCTCAGGCAGGCATCGGCCAGGAGTTCTGGTCCCCGGCTGGCCCTGGTTCAAACCAACGTGCCGCAGACCGTGAAGGTCGACCCGGAAGAAGCCGAGCGGCTCGAACAGCGGTTCCTGATGCTCAATCGCCGTATTCCACCAGGGGAAGTGGACCTGGTGGTCTGGCCTGAGACCACCTGGCGGCATGTTTGGGTGGAACTGGTCGAACCGCTGGACGACGCGCGGCTGCGCCGGTTGCTTGGCGTCAGCAGCAAAGAGCTTCAGGCCTACCTGGAGCTGGTGCGCGCCCGGATCGTGCAGCTTGCCGAGGAGAGCGGCGCGGCCACGCTACTGGGGTTGAATGTTCAGGAGGTTGACCGGCGCGGATTGCGCACCTACAACTCGGCGGTCCTCGTTCGTCCCGACGGCCGCTGGGAGCGACCGTATCACAAGCTCGTGTTGCTGCCGTTTGGCGAGTACGTACCGTTGGAGCGCTGGCTGCCGTGGCTTCGCTGGCTTTCGCCCAACACGCGCGGTGCGGGCAGCCTGACTGCCGGACAGCGGCTGGGTGTCTATCAGGTGGCCGGATGGCGGTTCGGCGTGCTGATCTGCTTTGAGGACACGCTTCCGTGGTTGAGTCGGCGGTACGTTGCCGAAGAGGATGTCGATTTCCTTGTGAATCTCACCAACGATGGCTGGTTCGGGCGGACGGTCCAGCACGAAGTGCACCTGGCGACCAGCCTGTTCCGGGCCGTTGAGTGCGGTCGGCCGCTGGCCAGAGCAGTGAACACGGGTATATCCGCCGTGGTCGACGCTTACGGTCGGCTTGTTGCCGTCGCCGGCGGCGACGTGGCCAAGGGGGTGTGGTGTGAGCTGGTGCTTCGGACAACGATTCCGGTCGTACGCCGTCAGACGCCGTATGTGCGATGGGTTGGCGATTGGCCCGGGGTGTGTCTGATGATGGTGATGCTGGCTGCCACTGCGTGGCGCATTGGTCATGGCCTCCGGACGAAGCGAACCAAGTAGCCCTGTCGGGGAATCACGCCCGGGCGGTGTTCCCGCGGCTCGCATGCCGCGTGCCGCCAGCTTCTGGCCGGTAGCGTGCGTCTTCGTCATTCTTGCCCTGCTGCTCCGCCTCCCTCTCCTGCACAACGCCGACGCACTCTTCGGTGACGACGAAGCGGCCAACGCGCTGAGCATCAAGCACCTGGTCGAAGGCCGGGCGCTGCTGCTCTTCTACTACGGGCAACGTTACCAGGGAATCGTCGAGGGGATTGCGGCCCTGCCGTTCGTGGCCCTCCTGGGCTGGCAACCGCTTGCGTTCGTTTGCTCACCGCTGGTGGCCTGGATTGGCATTGCCGTGCTCGTCGCCGAATGGCTGTGGCGTCGCTGGTCACCGGCGTGGGCGCTTGCCTGGCTGTTGACGCAGCTGGCTGTTCCGGTGTTCCAGCTCTGGGCGAGCACCCAAGCCCACGGCGGTCATGTGTGGGTACTCTTCTTCGCGCTAGCTGCTGTTCGGCTCGCCGACGGCCGTCCCCGGCATGCGTCGGCCGGCTGGGGGCGCTTCGCGGCGGTGCAATTCCTGGGAGCATACACGTATTCGTATTACGCTTTGTTTGTCCCGCTCACCGCGGGAGCCTGGGTGGTTGCCCGCGGGCTGAGCAGACCGCGGGCATGGGCAGTCGCGATAGGCACGACCACTGCAGCCATTGGCGGCGTACTTGGATTGCGCATAGTGGCTGACCACGTCCAGCCGGACCGGAACCAGTACCCGGATTTCTGGCGGTTCGAGCAGCAAGTGACTTCTGTGGGGCTGGCCGATCGCTGGTGGGTTCTTCGCAGGCAATGCCTGCCACTTGCGTTGTCCCTGGAGGGCGTCTGCAACGAGTATGCCCGTTTCCACGCCGCGTTGTGGGGATTGGCCGTGGGCCGCGAACACATGCCGTGGTGGCTGGAGAAAGCGAGCCGTTGGCTTGCAGGTATGCAGCTTGGGCTAGCTGTCCTTGCAGCGTGCATGCTGGCCCGTCACCCTGTACGGTCGGCTCGATACCAGCTCTTGCCCGTGGCCGTTTGCGCCGCGGGGCTTCTCAGTTGCGTGGCGTTTGTGCTTTTTCGGTACGGCGAGCAGTGGAGCCGTGTGCGATACCTGGTTCCGGTCTACCCCGCATGCGCGATGGCGGCGCTGGTCGCGTGCCGCGCCATCGTACGGAGAGCACGCGGAGCGGCTTGGCTGGTCTGCGTCCTGGCCACGGGGGCGCTGTTCCTTGGCTGGGCAGGGTACTATGGGCTGCTGGCCGGCAGTTACTACCGCGCGCAGAAGATGATCGGCCCGGACGGGACGCTGCACGTAATTGACAGTCCCGCCACGGCGCTAGCCCGATGGTGTCAGGGCCATGGGGTGACAGGCATGGTCGGGTACGCGGACTACCGGCTTGCGTTTCCGGTGGCACTGCTGACGGGCGAAAAAGTCAGGTTCTGTCCGTGGGACCTCCGCCGCATCCCCAGCTACGCTCGGGAAGCCGAACAGCTGGACAGGCCATGGTATGCGTCCTTTGAGCTCGCTGGCCCGGGAGGTCCCCCGCCCGTGCCGGGGATTGAGTATGAGGTGGTGGTACGGTTGAAGACCGGGCCGTTCGCCGCCGTGCTCTGGCGTCCGGTCGGTGGCAGCCAGCAACGCCCGGGGCAGACCACGCCACTGCGCTAGCCCGAGGGGGAAGCCTGGGCTGACTCCGGGTCGGTTTCCTCCCCGACCGGAATCAGGTAAGCGGGGTCAATGTCGTACCGGCCCCAGCCTTCCTGGAAGTTGACTAGGCACTTACCGTTCATGTTGACGGTGATCACCGTGCCGACGAGGCCGGCAAAGCGGCGCAGCTCAGGGCGACTCGTGTCCACCTTGACCTGCTTGTTGGTCCACTGCTGCTTGAGCTGTTCGATCTCAGCAGGATCCGGATACCGTTTCATGACTCCACCGCTCCTTGTGCCGCGGCAATGGTCCGGTGGCAATGGTCCGGTTACGCAGCGCTATTCTAGGGGGCAAGCAGTCGATGACGACGCACCTGGAGCTTCTTTCAGACAGCGGTCGACGCGTGCACATCTGGATCGGCACCTCCGGCTGGAATTACCCCCACTGGCGCGGGCGATTCTATCCGGAGGACTGCCCTCCGGAGCGGTGGTTCGAGCACTACGCTCGGTATTTTGCGACGGTGGAGATCAACAACACGTTCTACCAGTTGCCTTCCGAGCAGACGTTCGACCGGTGGCGCAAGCAGGCACCGCGTGGGTTCGTGTACGCGGTGAAGGCGAACCGGTACCTGACGCACGTCCGGAAGCTGAAGGACGTCGAGGAACCGTTGGAGCGGTTTGTCGCACGTGTGCGCCGGCTGGGCAGCCATCTGGGACCGATCCTCTTTCAGCTGCCGCCGCGTTGGAAACCGAACATGGCACGCTTGGAGGCATTCCTGAGGGCGGCTCGGGGCATTCGGCGGCGCGTTGTGGAGTTCCGCGATCCAGACTGGCTTGTGCCGGATACCTTCCGGCTCCTGCGCAGGTACCGCACGGCTCTGTGCATTCACGATCTGATTAGGCCGCATCCGCGGGTGGTGACGGCCGGTCTGAGTTACGTGCGGTTCCATGGCGCCGGCCAGCGGTACGGCGGTTGCTACCAGCAAGCTGCGCTGGCTGAGTGGGCCGAGTGGATGGTGGAGACGGCCCGTTGCGGGTATCACGTGTTTGCCTACTTCAACAACGATGCCTACGCCTACGCCGTGGAGAATGCCCTGACGCTAGTCAAGCTGGTGGCTGACCGGTTGGCAGGCAGCCGCGGCTAAGGCTGTGCCGGCAGACAACGGCTCGGGTAAGCTGGAGCCGATCCACGGGGAAGCCACGCGGCATGCCTTTGTGGAATGCGGGGTTCGTGGCTGAAGACCGGTCACCCCGCCGGCAGCCTGTTGTTCCCGCCGGGCGAGCCGGCTGTGCGGGGTTGTGCGGGTGATTGTCCTGATCGGCCGATTCCCGGTGATCGGGACCAGCACGCGTGCGGAGTCATTGCGTGGTCGAGACGATGACGGGCACGGTCGGGCGGGCTTGTGGCCAAGAAGACCGCTGGTAGGAGCTTGGGCAAGGGATTCGGTGCGACCCTGAACCCGGCCGGCACCCAGAATCGCGCTTGCGGACCGGCGCAGGGGGCAGGATAATACGAATAGCCGTTTCGTCCGGCGGCTCGGCCTCGGTTGAAGCGGTGCGGTTCGCTGTCACGAACTGGACTCGCGCCATACTATCTAACGTCAGCTTGGCTACCCCTCCCTTGCGCGGCTCAGTCGGGTCGCTGGAGGCATCGGGGGGTTCCCATCTTCAGGACCTGCTGCCCCGTATACGGCCGGGGCCTGCCCGAAGGCCATCCGCATGGTGAAGCTATACTTGAGCGACCGTGTCCACAGAAGGCCTCGTGTGGGACGGTAAAGAGGCAGGTGGAAGTGTTTGACGGGATAGTTCAAAGGGCACAGAACGGCTGACCCCGAAGGGGGTGCGGTCTCCGGCACTAGCATTGGGCACCGCGCATATGGCCGGAGCCGCCCCCTCTTTCGAGGCCGCAAGACTACCGTATTCATGCTAGCAGCCTCCGAAACCGGGGTCAACGCCGTCTCTGGGTGCCCAGTTTGCACCTGGAGCGAGCCGATGCCGGTCTTACCGCTCGAGACCTACGTGTTTCCGGAGGACTTGCTAGACCGAGACGCTCCTCCTGGCGATGAGAGCGACTGCTGGTACGTCGTCCACGCTCGACCGCGAGCCGAGAAGGTGGTGGCCCGCTGGCTCGTGCTGTTCGGAACCCCGTTCTACCTGCCGCTCTACGCGCGCAAGTTCTACCACCGCAACCGGCTCATTACGTCATACCTCCCACTGTTTCCAGGGTATCTTTTCGTGCGGGCCAACATCGATCAAAAGATCGATCTGCGCTGGAAGGTCGAGCACGTCGTCCGAACGCTGAAGGCGCCGGACCAGGACGAATTCCACCGGAAGTTGCTGGATATACGCCGCTTATTGGATTCAGGAGTTCCCGTGACACCGGAAGAACGGCTGCAGCCTGGGCAATGGGTCGAGATCCGAAGCGGTCCACTGCGTGGCCTGGAAGGCAAAGTCGTCCGCCGGGGCAAGAACTTCCGGTTTGTGATCGAGTTGGACTTCTTGAAGCGGGGTGTTTCGTGCGAAGTTAGCGGCTGGCAGCTGAGGGTGCTGGACGGGCCGCCCAACGGGCAGCAGCTGCCCAAGCGTCGGCGCCGGCGTCGCCGTCGTCGCCGCCGCAGCAGCAGTGGATGAGACCGCAACGCGGGCTCGTCCAAGCGGGTTTGGCCGGACGGGACGGTTCTGTCCGTTGCTAACCGATCGCTCTCGCGTCATCCACGCCTGACTGAGTGCCCCGTCGCCTGTTCGGCCAGTCTGGCCGTGCTGCGCGATGGGCAACGCGGCCAGCCACAAGCAGCCCCCAGCCTGCGTTGTCCTCAACTCTGCGCGCCCCTCGGTGGTAGCAGTCACCCGCAGGCGAAGGAGACGTCGCGAGGACTGGCGGGTGCCGAACTGCTGGGACTGTCATGAAGCGTCCCAGCGGAAGGAGCAGTTCCGTCGGTGCGCGGGCCTGGACGATCGCCAGTTCGTCGCCGGCCAGCAACGGGCGGTCAGACTCAGCCTCCGGGGAACGGAAGCCGATCACACGGCGCGACCCACCTCCCGCGGCACAGTCATGGCCCGCTGGCGTTGATCGGCCGGTAGGCAACGCGGGTGACGTCTTGCGTGACGCTGCTCTTGACTTCGGGGGCAGTCTCGGGTGGGTTCCCGCTATGGGACCGTGGGCGGCTACTGTCGTGGCCTGGGTGGGCCCGGCCCGCGCTTGTTGCCACCCCCCTTGTCGTAACGCTCCCGGTGTACCAAAATTACATTGGAGAGAAGGGGGGTTGCGGCGACAGATCGGTTTGCACCCTGTGCCGTGGAAGGAGGTGATGTCATGGCACGTGCTGCAAAGGCCAAGTCCACACGCGGTAAGGCGGCCAAGGCCAAGCCGGCTGCAGAGCTTGTGAGAGCATTCTCCGAGCGAGGGTACGTCCGCGTACGGGCGCCCCGGTCGAGCGCTCAGGGTGCCAAGTCGCATAAAGGCTACGAGGTGCGCATCCCCGTGCGCGACAACGCGACGGTGCGTCGGCTGGCCAAGATGGTCCGCGAGGTCGGCTTACGTCCAGGCAAGCCATACACGGCGGGACGCCGAATCGTGCTGCCAATCTATGGGCGTACTGCCGTAGAGTCGTTTGCCCGGTGGGTGAGGCGTTTGAACAAGGCCAAGGCGGAGCGAATCGAGCAGAAGTTGGCGGCCGCAAGCCGCTAAGCGTCAGATGACCAGGATTCCGGTGCCCCAGGTCAGGCCCGCGCCAAAGCCGGTGAGCAACACGCGGTCACCTCGATTCAAGTAGCCCTCGGCGCGGGCTTCGTCCATGGCAATCGGGATCGAACCAGAGGACGTGTTGCCATAGCGGTCCAGGTTTTGAAAGACCTTGGACCGCGGGAAGCCCAGTACGTCCATCGCCGAGTTGATGATCCGTGTGTTTGCCTGGTGCGGGATCACCAGATCAATGTCCTCGGGGGTCAGTCCGCAGTAGGCAAGCACCTCTTCCGTGGAGTCGCAGATCGTGTTGACCGCCCAGCGGAACACGGCGCGGCCGTCCATTTTCAGATAGTGGTCGCCGCGTTCCAGCGCCTCGGGTGTGGGCACCTGGCGCGAACCGCAGGCTGGCCGCATCAGCAGCTCGCCACCTGACCCGTCGCTGCCGAGCCGGTATGCCAACAGCCCCTGGTCCGGACCGCCCGGCGCCAGCACCACCGCACCCGCCCCGTCGCCGAACAACGGGTAGGTCTTCTTGTCGTTCGGGTCGATGACTCGACTGTTGCAGTCGCCGCCAATGACCAGACACAGCCGACTCTGCCCGGCCACCACCATGGACATGCCCAGGGCCAAGGCGTACACGAACCCTGAACAAGCTGCCTGCACGTCGCACGCCCCGCAGACCAGCCCAAGCCGGTCCTGCACCAGGCACGCCGTCGACGGGGTGGACATGTCCGGGGTAAACGTAGCTACCAGCAGGAAGTCGATATCGGCCGGATCGACATGAGCAGCATCCAGCGCACGCAGGGCGGCGCGGTAGCACAGGTCGCTGGTGGCTTCGTCCGGCGCCGCATACCGCCGCTCACGGATGCCGGTCCGCTGCACAATCCACTTCGGGTCAAGGCCGTGCGTGCGTTCCAGTTCCTCGTTGGTAACCACCCGGCTGGGCACATAGCTGCCGATTCCGAGAATCTGGACACCAGTCAGGGTACGGACGCGCGAAAGGTTCTGCCCACTGCCGGCCACGGCCACCTTGGTCAACGCTGGCGAATTTGCCTTCACCCTAGTGCACTCCAACGACTTTCCGCAGCTCCTCGTCTACGCAGTGGTCGCGGGAAAAGTACTAGCATTCTACCAACACGGAAAGCCCGGCCCGGTCGTTCCAGGACCGCTGCTCCGGCCGAGCAGCTAAGCAGGCACACGGCGCAAGCGGCGCAACCCTCAATGAGCACTCAGTATAGCCGGCCCGGGCCCTTTCTGCCAGTGCAACCGGGATCCGCCCCCCGAGGAACGCTGCCCCCGGGCTCGCCAGCCGCGAGGCTGCTTGGGAGACCACAGCGATGCACAGCACCAGCCACGCCCACGATCACGATCAGGACCGCAACAGCGCCGCCACACACGTGCCGCCGCCTGCTATCCCGGAGCTGTGCTGGGGCTATAACACGAACGGCTTCGTGCACCACCAGTTTGAGCACGTGTGCTTGCTGCTGCGCAGCTTTGGCTACCGTGCGGTTGCGCTAACCGTGGACCACGGGCTCCTGAACCCCTTTGCGCGCCGTGCCCGAACGGAGGCGTGGCACGTGCGTTCGATGCTGGCCCGGTACGGGCTGCGTTGTGTCATCGAAACGGGCGCACGCTACCTGCTGGATCCCTGGCGTAAGCACTGGCCGACCCTGCTTGCTGCCACCGCTAGCGCCCGCCGGCGCCGCATGAACTTTCTGAAGCGGGCGGTGGACCTGGCTGTGTTTCTCCGAGCCGACGCGGTGTCGTTCTGGTCCGGGCGGGATGAGCCATCGCGGCCTGCCGAGGCCAGCTGGCGGCTGCTTGTGGAAGGCTGTCGCGAGCTAGCCCAATACGCCGGTGACCACGGTGTCCGGCTGGCATTTGAACCAGAGCCCGGCATGTTCGTGGAGCGCATGGACCAGTTCGAGAGGCTACGAGACTGCGTCGGACACCCGTGCTTCGGGCTCACGCTTGACGTGGGCCATGTGCACTGCCTGGCCGACGGCGATCCGGCGGTGCGTGTCCGCGAGTTCGCGGACGTGCTCTTCAACGTGCACCTCGAGGACATGGTCCAGGGCAAGCACGAGCATCTGGTGCCGGGTACAGGCGAGATGGAGTTTCGTTCCATCCTCGAGGCGCTGGCTGCCGTGGGCTATCCGTACGGAGTGTACCTGGAGCTGAGCCGCGACAGTTACCGGGCGGTCAGTGCGGCGCGCGACGCCATCGGATACCTTCAGAGAACGGTACGACTCGGCTGACGCTGTGCGACCTGGCACCGCGGAGCACGCTGCCAGGGCCAGCGACACGTTGCCGCCGCCAACCGATCACGTGGCCGGCACGAACCGGCTGAGCCAACCTGGTAACACAGCCAGCGGCAGTAACAGC
>JALXBF010000051.1 GCA_026991575.1 Planctomycetota bacterium
TTCATGCTCGCGCAGGTCCTAATGGATGCCTACTATCGGGACCGGGAACGGTTGACGATGGCCATCGCGCAGGTGCTTGCGAACCAGGTTCGGGGAATCCATGCGGATGTGATCCAGATCGACGAGGCAAACGTCACAGGCCACCCGGAACTGGGGGACCTGGCGGCCGAGGCGATCAACACGGTGCTTCGAGCTGTGCCGGACGGGGTTGAGAGGGCCGTGCATCTGTGCTTCGGCAACTACGGTGGCCAGCGGATTCAGCGCGGCCACTGGGCTCAGTTGCTGCCGTTCCTGAACGCTCTGGAGTGCGACCATCTGGTGTTGGAGTTCGCGCGGCCGGGCTATGACGAGCTGCCGATAGTGCGCGAGGTTCGGCCTGAGATCGCGCTAGGTATCGGAGTGATTGACATCAAGGACAACGTCGTCGAGACCCCCGAGGAAGTAGCTCGCAACATTGAGAAGGTTGTCAGTGTCGTGGGCGAGGAGCGACTCCGGTACGTGCACCCGGACTGCGGGTTCTGGATGCTGCCCAGGAGTGTGGCCAACCGTAAAATGCGGAACCTGGTGCTTGGCCGCGACCTGTTCCTTGGTCAGTACCGTGGCCAGGTGACGGAATCAGGCCCGGAACTCGCAGGACAGCGATGACCACACAGCGCGAGCAGGTGATCGTAACCGGAGAGGAGCTGGACGCGCTTCTGGAGTACCTTGCCGACCGCGCGGCCGCTTTAGTTGGTGATCCGGAGCGTACGGCTCTAGTGGGCATCCGGACACGAGGTGTTCCGTTGGCTCAGCGGCTGGCACAGCGGTGGCAGACTCGCTACGGGTGGCAGTTACCGATCGGAGCCGTGGACATCACGCTTTACCGCGATGACCTCGACATCGCGCCGCGCTGGCCTGTGTTGAAGGGCACGGAGATTGAGTTTCCGGTAGACGACCGGGTCATCCTGCTCGTCGACGACGTGCTCTACACTGGCCGTACGGTTCGGGCCGCGATGGATGCGCTCTGCGACCTGGGACGCCCGAAGGCGATCCGGCTGGTCGTGCTGGTCGACCGTGGCGGACGCGAGCTGCCGATTCAGCCGGACGCAGTGGCACTGCGCGTGGACGCCACGCCGCGTGAGCGGATCGAGGTGCGGCTCAGGGAAATAGACGGAGAAGATGGCATCGTGCGCCGTTGAGGCGGGAGCGAATCATGGCTACCGAAGTCTCCGGCCCGGCAAAGTCGACCGAGCTCTGGACACGCCGCCATCTGCTCGACCTTGAGCATCTCGAACCGTGGGAGATCGAAGCCATCCTGGACACAGCGTCCGCTTTCCGAGAAGTCTCGGAACGCTCCCGCAAGAAGGTACCGGCGCTTCAGGGAAAAGTGGTCGTCAACCTGTTCTTCGAACCATCCACACGGACTCGCACCAGCTTCAGCCTGGCTGCCAAGCGGCTATCGGCCGATACTGTCGACTTCACGGTCTCTTCTTCCAGCATGGCCAAGGGCGAAACGTTCATCGACACGGCCAAGAACATCGAGGCGATGGGCGTGGACATTATGGTCGTGCGGCACCAGACGCCCGGCACGCCGCATATCCTCGCGCGCAAGCTGCAATGCTCGGTCATCAACGCCGGCGATGGCGGTCATGAGCATCCGACACAGGCGTTGCTGGACGTGTTCACGATTCGTGAGGTCAAGGGGCGGATCCGCGGGCTGACCGTCGGACTCATCGGCGACATCGCCCACAGCCGCGTGGCAAGGTCCAACATCTGGGCACTGAAGAAACTCGGCGCGCACGTCATCGTCTGCGGCCCCCCGACGTTGATCCCCCGTTCCATCACGAAGCTGGACGTCGAAATCGCCTACTCGCTCGATGAGATCCTGCCGCGGTGCGATGTGCTCAACGTGCTGCGCATCCAATTCGAACGGCAGCGCGGGGGGTTATTCCCGTCGATCCAAGAATACTTTGCGCTCTACGGCGTCACCGAGGAACGGCTCCGGCGGGCCAAGGATGACGTCCTGTTGCTTGCCCCTGGCCCCATCAATCGAGGGATCGAACTGACACCGGGCGTCGCCGACGGCGAGCACTCTGCCGTGTTGCGCCAGGTGACCAACGGCCTGGCCGTGCGCATGGCCGTGCTGTACCTGGTCAGCGGTGGCCAGCCAAGAAGTGCGGCCGAATAGAACCGTAGCGCCAGATGAGACGGGCGTTCTCCGGGAGGATAGCTCGTGGGCACCGTGGTGATTCGGCAGGGACGGGTCATCGACCCGTCCCAGGGCATCGACCGGGTCGCGGATCTGGTCATCCGCGATGGCGTGGTCCTACAGATCGGACCATGGGACGGACCGGCCGATCTGGAAATCGACGCTGCCGGCATGATTGTCGCCCCTGGTCTGATCGACATGCATGTGCACTTTCGCGAACCGGGGAACGAGCAGAGCGAGACGATCGCCACTGGAGCGGCAGCGGCACTGGCCGGTGGGTTTACTTCCGTGGCCTGCATGCCCAACACCGAACCGGCCATCGATACGCGCGAGGCGGCCGAGTTCGTGTACCTGCAGGCTGACCGAGCCGGATACTGCCGGGTCTACCCGGTCGGCGCGGTGACCAAACAGCGGGCGGGCCGCGAGCTGGCCGAGATGGGCCAGTTGGTCGAAGGCGGAGCGGTCGCTTTCAGCGACGATGGCTCACCGGTCGAGTCCGCCGAGATCATGCGGCGCGCGCTGCAGTACACCCGCATGTTTGACCGCGCCATCCTGAACCATCCGGAAGTGCTTGATCTGACCAAAGGCGGTGTCATGAACGAAGGGTTCACATCGATGCGGCTTGGACTACCCGGCATGCCCGCCGTGGCCGAAGAGATCATGGTCAGCCGCGACATCCTGCTGGCCGCCGATACAGACGGCAAGCTCCACTTGCAGCACCTGTCCACGGCCGGCTCGGTCGAGCTCGTACGCTCAGCAAAACGCCGCGGCATCCGAGTGACGGCCGAAGTCTGCCCACATCACCTGGCACTGACCGATGAGGCGCTCGAATCGTTCGACCCGGTTTTTAAGGTCAATCCGCCGCTTCGTACCCGGCGCGATGTCGACGCGCTCATCGAAGGACTCTGTGACGGCACGATCGATGTCATCGCCAGCGACCATGCGCCGCATGCCCCTGCCCTGAAGGAACTGGAACTAGACCGCGCCCCGTTCGGCATGATCGGCCTCGAGACGATGCTGCCGATCTGTATCAAGACGCTGATCGAGCCCGGGCACCTGGACTGGATGGAACTGATCCGAAAGCTGACGATCAATCCGGCACGCGTGTTGGGTATCGATCGCGGCACGCTCCGGCCGGGAGCCGAGGCGGACGTGACGGTGATCAACCCCGAGGTGACCTGGACGATCGACCCGGAGCGGTTCCGTTCAAAGAGCCGTAACTGCCCGTTCGCGGGATGGACCGTGCGGGGCCGCGCGGAGTATGTGTTCGTGGCGGGGGAACTCCGCTACCGCGCCGAGGCAGAACCACCGCAGCTAGCCGAGCTAAAGCGGTAGCGTGAACCTCCCGCCCCGATACGCTCGCCCCCCCTGTCTTCCGCCCCGTAGGGTCGCCAACGAACAGTCTGCGCACCCCCCGCAAGCAACCCCCGGCCGCCTTCAAACCAACCCAGGCCGCGGCGGTCGGCCGGATCGCGCTCGTTACCGCTCACGCTCGGTTCTGGGTTCGGGTCCGCGTCGGCTAGGACGCCGCCGCCTCGTCGATGATCGCTTTTACTTCCTCGGTTACCTTCTCCAGCGTCTCGCGGACGGCCTCGGCCTTGTCCGGGAAGATCTGCGGCATGACCGTGATCGGCATCATCGCCGCCAGGTACGTCTTACCCTGCTCCGTGTACACCAGAATGCTGCAGGGCATGCACAGCCCGGTCAGCGGCTCAGCGTCCAGCAGTTTGCTGGCATGACCCGGGTTGCAGATGTCGATCGATTTCATCTGCTCGCTACGCGGGAAACCTTTCGCATTCAGGATCTCGGAAAACTCGTACGTGCCCAGCACACCGAACTTGTGGGCCTCTGCCGCACGTCGCACCGCCACGCAAGCGTCCTGGAACGACTTGTCGGTAGCAACCTTGTAGACACAAGTGGTTTCCGTGCTCATGGCCTTCCTCCCGCCGGACTCACCGCCGGCCTGTTACTGACTGTAGAAGTCCGCCACCCGCACGCTTTCGGTTACCTCACGGGCCCGCTCGGCGTACTCTACGTGAAGCGGATGTTTCAGGTACGTGTCCACGTCTTCCAGCCGGTCGAACAGGATGTACAAGCCGATGTCGTAGTCTTGAATGTGGACCGGGCGATCACCGGGGGCCCTGTACCCGACATGTAGCTCCTTGACCACGGGGATTTTCTTCAGCAGCCGATGGGCATCGTCGATGAGCCGCCGGGCATCCTGCTTCGACACACCATTTTTCACCTTGAACAGCACCACATGGACGACTTTCTTCGGTTCAGCGGGCCGGGCGGCCGCGTGTTTCTGGACCCAGCCGCCGAGTACCGCCCCGACAACAAGCGACGCAATCACGGCGATCGCGATCAGCGTACGACGCATGGTGCGACCTCCACGGTGTGGCGTTTTCTCCGGCAGCGCTCATTGTACGGCTGCCGCCAGGCGAGCCTGACCGTCACTGAATCTCGATCACGATTTTCCCGAACTGTAGCGCTCGTTTCATGTGCTCCAGGGCGGCGCTGATCTCTGTGAGCGGGAAAACCCGATCGACGATGGGCCGGATCCGCTGACGATTGACGAAATCGAGCATGCGTTCAAAGTCGCGCGGCGAGCCCATCGTGCTGCCGATGATGCGAAGCTGTCGCCAGAAGATCTTCGGTAGCGGGCAGACAGGCGGCACGCCGCCCGTGACGCCGTAGTTGACCAGCCGGCCACCTGGAGCGAGGACATCGATCAGCTGGACGAAGCCAGGTCCACCGGCGCCGTCCACGGCCACGTCCACCGCCCCAAACTCCTCTAACAGCGCCCTGGACCAGTCCTTCTCGGTGTAGTTGTACCCGGACTTCGCCCCCAGCTGCACGGCACGTTCGATCTTCTCTTCGGCCGACGACGTCACCGCAACCTCTGCCTCGATCGCCACGCCGTACTGGAGCACGAACGTGGCCACGCCGCCCCCGATGCCGGTGACCAGCAACTTGTCGGCTGGAGCCAGTTGGCCTTGCGTGAAGGTAGCGCGGTAGGCGGTCACGCCAGCCAGCGGCAGAGCGGCCGCTTCATGCCAGTTCAGATGAGCTGGCTTTGGATAGACGTACTCCACCGGCACAACCACATACTCGGCGAACGTTCCGTGGTCGGGCATTCCGAGGATGCGGAACGCATCGCTCTGGGCCCGTTCCTCTCGGCCCCAGTCCCAGCCAGGGTTGATGATGACCTCCTGACCTACCAGACGCCCCGACACTTCCTCGCCCACCTCGGCGACAATCCCGGCTCCGTCTGATCCAAGCACCACCCCGGTCACGATTCCAGGATACATGCCCTCGATGATCCACAGATCGCGCCGGTTCAGCGCAGCCGCCTTCAGCTCGATCAGCACCTCGTTGGGCCCTGGTTTCGGATCAGGAAGCTCCTTGACGACGAGGGGCTGTTTGACGGCTTCAAGCACCGCTGCGCGCATCGCTCCGCTCTCCTCATGTACCTTGCACCTGGCCGCTCCCCCTGGGCCGCACGACCGCCGGTGTGCGGTGTGCACCGGCGACAGGAGACCAGCTATAGCGTATCCGAATGACCGATGCCTGCGGCCAGGCAAAACAGCTCGACTGGATGCAGCACCGTGCGGTCCGTGAGGTCCCGGACCTGTGATCGGCAGGAGAAGCCGCCGGCAGCGAGAATCGCGCCGGGGCGACGGGTCAGCTTCTTCAGCAGGTCCCTTCGGGCGATGGCGACGCTGATCTCATAGTGCCGGCGCTCGTACCCGAAGAAGCCCGCCATGCCGCAGCAGCCAGTATCGAGCAGCTCGACGACCAGTCCCGGCACCTGCTGCAGCAGACGCTGGGCCAGGTCGGCAAGCCCAGCCGCCTTCTGATGGCAGTGGCCGTGGATGAGCACTTCGTGGTTTGACGGTGCCAGCTTCAGCCGCATGCGATCCAGTACGCTCAGGAGGAACTCCTCTGCCAAGAGCACCGTTTCGCGCAGCAGCTGCTCGCGGCCCTCCGCGATCGGCAGCTCGGTGTATTCGTCGCGGAACGTCAGCACGCAGCTTGGCTCTACTCCGACGACCACTCCCCCCTGACGCCGGATCTGGCTCAGTCCCTGCACGTTCGTGCGCGCAAGGCTGCGGAACTCATCGAGCATCCCTTTGGACAGGAACGTGCGCCCGCAGCAACGTAGCGGCGCCAGATGAACCGGGTAGCCCACCGTGTGGAGCAATCGCGCCAGCATGCCCAGCACGTGCGGCTCGTAGTAGGTGCTAAAGCAGTCGGCTAGCAGGTAGATGGGCCGGTTGTCGGAGCTGCCGGGGGGCATCTGCAGCCGGCGACGGTTCGCAGCATACCAGTTCCGGAAAGAGTGGCGGGCAAGCCGCGGCAGCGGCCGGCGTCGGTCGATACCGACAGCCCACTCCAGCAGCCCGCGAAACCAGTCGCGCCCGGTGAGGAAGTTGACCAGGCGGGGGGCCAGTGCGGCAAGCCGGTTGAGTCGGCCAGCGTAAGCGACAGCGTAGTCGAGAATCGGTCGACGGTGGCGTCGGTAGTAATCGTGCAGGTACTCGGTTTTCAGCAATGCCATGTCCACATTCGCTGGGCACTCGGCCTTACACCCCTTGCACATCAGGCACAGGTCAAGCGCTTCCAGGAGGGCCTCTTCGTCGACGTCCAGGCCCGCCAGGGCGGCGCGGAGCAGGTTGGCGCGGCCACGCGTGCTGTGCATCTCCTCCAGCGTCACCATGTACGATGGGCACATCGTTCCGGTCAGCTTGCGGCAGACGGCCGCTCCCATGCACGAGTCGATGGTTTCGGCAAAACCATCATGCGTGCGGTGTCGAAAGGTGGGCTCAACCAGCGTGCCGCCAGCCGCGGCGGTGTTCGGGCCGGAAGCGAACGGGCGGAGGTGCTCGGTCATGGCGGGCGCATCGACGATCTTGCCCGGGTTGAGCAGGCTGGCCGGATCGAAGGCTCGCTTTATGGTCCGGAACGCCTCGTAGAGCCGGTCGCCGAAAACAACGCGGTTGAACTCGCTGCGTGCCAGGCCGTCGCCATGCTCGCCGCTTAGCGCCCCCTCAAACTCCAGCACCAGCTCGACTACCTCACGAGCAATCTGCCGCATGATCTCGACATGCTTCGGTTGGCGCAGGTCGAGCAGCGGTCGGATGTGCAAGCAGCCCACGCTGGCATGCCCGTAGAAGGAGCCCTCGACGCCGTGTCGGCGAAGGATACTGCGAAAGCGGCGCACGAACTCGCCCAACCGGGCTGGTTCGACCGCCGTATCCTCGACGAAGCCGATCGGCTTCCTCCCGCCCGGCATGCTGTACAGCAGCGCCACGCCCTTCTTGCGCAGCGCCCATACCGCGTCGACCTCACCTGGCTGGGTCACGAGCCGGTGCGCTGACCAACGTCCCTCGGCGGCGCGGCGTAGCGCGTCCTGGCACCGCGCCAGCAGCTCCGCCTCCGACTCGCCGCTGTACTCAACCACCAGCACCGCGTCCGGCTCGCCAGGGATCAAGGCGCGGTAGCGTGCCGCGTCCGTGTTCTGTTCGGCCAGCTGCAGGAGCAGTCGATCGAGGCACTCGATGGCACTCGGGCCAGTCTCAAGCAACGGTCCGACAGCGTCCAGGGCCGCGATCAGTTCCTCAAAAGCAAGCAGCAGCAGCACGCGGAGGGCAGGCCGACGATGGACACGAAGCAGTGCATCGGTAACAATGGCCAGCGTGCCTTCGGAACCGACCACGAGCCGGGCAAGGTTCCAGGGCTGGTGCGGGTCAGGCAGTGGCATGCGCGGGGGCAGGCTGAAAGGGTAGGTCTGTTGCGGGGGGACGCCGTCGGCAATTTGCTGAGCACGCAGCATCTCATCCAAGTTGTAGCCGCTGACGCGGCGGAGTACCCGGGGGAACCGCCGGCGAATCTCGTCGCGGCAGTCGCGCAGGATCCGCTCGACCGCCCGGCATACCTCGCCCTCGCGGCCCGGCGCCTGGTGCAGCTGCTGCCACTCCTGGGCAGATAGCGGCGCAAGCGTGGCGGCAGAGCCATCGGAGAAAAGGACCGATAGCTCCACGACATGGTCGATCGTCTTGCCATAGACCACCGAACGTGCGCCGGCCGAGTTGTTGCCGATCATGCCCCCAAGCGTTGCGCGGCTGCTGGTAGCGACGTCTGGACCAAATTCGACGCCGTAGTTAGCCAGGAACCGGTTGAGCTGGTCGAGCACGACGCCCGGCTGCACACGGACGGTCTGGCGGGCGGGATCATAGGAAAGGATCCGGTTCATGTACTTGGAGAAGTCCACCACAATTGCTCGCCCGATCGCCTGGCCTGACAGGCTCGTGCCCGCACCACGCGGTAGCAGCGGCAAGTCCTGGTCCGCGGCAATCCGGACCAGTTTCTCAACGTCGTCCCGGTCGCGCGGCAACACGACCCCAAGCGGCTCGATCTGGTAAATGGATGCGTCCGTGGCGTACAGCAGTCGGCTGGTCCGGTCGAAGCGGACCTCCCCGCGGAGCTCGGAACGCAGCCATCGGATCAACGCGTCGCGACGTGCAGGTGTCAGTTCGGTGGGCATCGCGCACTCCCGCCCGCCCTTGCAGGGTCGTTCATTGTACTGCCCGGTGCCATCCAGCACCGTCCGCTGTGGGCTCGGACCGGTGCGGGCGGGACCGATGCCGCACGCTCGTAGAATCAACGTCCGGCGTGCCACTTGGTGAACTGAACAGCAGCAGGGAGACGGAGCCGTGGCATACAAGATCGCTGTGATCCCGGGAGATGGCACCGGTCCGGAGGTAGTTCGTGAAGGGCTGAAGGTGCTGGAAGCAGTCGCTAAGCTGGAGGGGTTTGAGTACGAGCTGATCGAGTATCCATTGGGGGGGGATTACTACCTGAAGACCGGCGAGGTGCTGCCGGACAAGGTGCTTGACGAACTGCGTCAGGTGGATGCGATCTACCTGGGTGCGGTCGGTCATCCGGACGTGCCGCCTGGGATTCTGGAGCGGGGACTGCTGCTGAGAATCCGGTTTGAACTGGATCAGTACATCAACTTGCGGCCCGTAAAGCTATATCCAGGGGTTGAGACGCCGTTGAAGGACAAGGGGCCGGAGGATATCGATTTCGTGGTGGTGCGTGAGAACACGGAGGACCTGTATGCTGGCACCGGCGGCACGCTCCGCGAAGGAACCCCCGATGAGGTGGCGATCCAGACTTCGGTGAACACGCGCAAGGGCGTGGAACGCTGCCTGCGCTGGGCGTTCGAGTACTGTCGCAAACGGCACGCCAACGGGCCATGGCCGCGGCTGAGCGAGGAGGAAAAGGCGGCCGGCAAGATCGGCCGGCTGACGCTGGTGGGCAAGACGAACGTGCTCACGTATGCCAGCGGGCTGTGGTATCGGGTGTTTCAGGAAGTCGCTGCGGACTACCCGGACATTGCCACGGATTACAACCACGTCGACGCCTGCTGCATGTGGATGGTGAAGAATCCCGAGTGGTACGACGTGATTGTGACGTCGAACATGTTCGGCGACATCATTACCGACCTGGGTGCGATTATTCAGGGAGGCTTGGGCGTCGCGGCCGGCGCGAACATCAACCCTGAAGGGGTAAGCATGTTCGAGCCGATGGGCGGGTCGGCTCCAAAGTACACGGGCAAGGGGGTGATCAATCCGATCGCCGCGATTGCCGCGTTGAGCATGTTGCTGGAGCAGATCGGGGAAGTGGCGGCGGCGCGGCGGGTCGAACGGGCCATTCAGTCGGTAACAGGCACCAAGCTAAAGAGCATGGCAGCGGGCAGGATGGGCTACTCAACCTCGGAAGTTGGCGACCTGGTGGTGGCAGCGCTGAGCGAGTAGCCGGGGCCAAACCCGACCGGTGACGGCAACGGTTGCGGCCGTTAGCGTTTTCCGTAACGGGTAGGTACCCGATCACTGGTGCGTCGGACCGGGCGACTGAGCACGCCCTCCGATGGCGACGATGGCGGTGACCAGCAAGGGCATTGTGTGATCAGGCCCACCAGGGCGATACTGCACCCGGTAGCCGCTGGCCGTTCAAGCGGACTGCTGAGATTGAGATGAGTTCTGGCGGAGCCATTCCGGCACGCGCATGTACTCGTGTTCGATCCGCTCGATCTTGCCGATGCGGCGAGCGTGGCGGCCTCCGTCGAAAGGCGTCTTCAGCCAGATGTCGATCATGCGGTCAATGAGCCGCTGGCCCAGCAGGTCGGCGGATAGACAGAGCACGTTCGTGTCGTTATGCCTGCGGCTCAGCTCGGCGGTCACATCGTCGTGGCAGGGGGCTGCGCGTACCCCCGGTACCTTGTTGGCGACGATGCACATGCCGATGCCCGTGCCGCAGATTAAGATCCCCCGTTCACACTCGCCCGAAGCGACCGCTCGCGCCACTGCCAGAGCGTAGTCCGGGTAGTCGACGGGCGAGTTGGCGTGCGGGCCAAAGTCGAGCACTTCATGGCCGTTGCGCTGAAGCAACTCGACCACACGACGCTTCACACTCAGCCCGCGATGATCACTCGCCACGGCAATTCTCATGGAACCAGCTCTCTCAGAAGCACCCGCAAGCTCTCCTCAATCTGCGCGGCACAGCGGCGATACACGTCCAAGCTGCCACCGATCGGATCGGCAACCGCGCCGCCATCGGGCCGCATTAGCCGGCATCGGTCCGCCACATCCGGCGCCATGTGCAGCACGGCTTCCATGTGATGAGGCGTCATGCAAACGATCAAGTCCGCCTGACGTAGCATCGGGCCTGTCACATACCGGGCCACATGGCCACTGAGGTCTGCGCCCCGTTCCCGCACCACCTCCACAGCCTCCGGCGTCGACGGCGCACCTTCCAGCGCAGCGATTCCCGCCGACAACACCTCAAAGCCGCGATCCGGTAACTCTTCGGGCCGGCACCCCAACCGCTCAGCCAACATCTTCCGGCACAGTGCCTCCGCCATCGGACTCCGACACGTGTTTCCCGTACACACGAACAAGATCACAAACCGCGCCAGCCGACGAACCACCGTCTCATTGATCACGCCTTCACGCAGTACCCGCAGCTCGCCATCGCTAACAAACACGACCGTGGATGCTTCGCCATAACGGCAACGCCCGTCGTCGATGATCAGGTCGAGCCGTTCACCAAGTTGCTCAACCACCTGCTCGCCACTGACCGCGGGCGGTCTACCCGACAGGTTCGCGCTCGTAAGCGCGATCGGCGCGGGCAGATACCGTAGCACCTCCAAGACGCCCATATGAGCTGGCACACGCAGACCAACAGTTCCTTCCGGGCACACGCGGCGTCGTACCCGCTCGTCCAACCGCTCAACCAGGCTGTCGCGTCCGGTCTGAAAGACGAGCGTGATCGGGCCAGGCCAACACCGCCGCATGAGCCGCCGTCCCAAAGCCGAGGCTCGCGGTACCCAGTCCAGCGCCTCATCCGCCCCCTTCACCGCCAGCGCAAACGGCTTGCCCTCATCCCTGCCCTTCACATGAACCAACCGCTCAACCGCCTCCGGGACCAGCACCGACGCCGCGATCCCGTAGACCGTCTCGGTCGGCAACGCGACAACGCCGCCCTGGGCCAGGCACTCCACGACCCGGTGGACGATGTCACTCGGCTCTTCCGAGGCCCTCCAGTCCAGGACCTCAGCACTCATTCGGCTCTTCCTCCGACTAACCCCTGCGGCTCCGTTGCGCCAGCACTAAACCATTATTGCTATTGGTTTGAATTCCAATCGCAGCAGCACACTCAGCCCGGGGCACTACCGCACGGATGTCCGTTCAGACCGGAAGGCCAAAGGACGTGCGTGCCTGAGGCCACGGAGAGGCTGCCAGTGCCGCCCGAAAGTGCCGTCTCGACTATAGCCGGTGCCGAAGCACCGCGTCAAGCACCGGCGACAACTCCTGCTCAGCTCAGGCCTTGTGAACGCAATGCCAGGTCCCGTCGCCAGCAGGCAGGGCGGAGATCCGATGGACGGCGTGCTCCCAGACGCGCCTCGCCGCGGGGGCTCAGCCCGCGTAGGCCCGGTGAGCAATCAAAGGCTCATCCCCCTGCCCGCCAGCTAGGTTGACGAGCGGCTCCGTGTACCGCCGCGCGTTTCTTGTTTCCTCCGGACGCCCCGGCTCAGCCCCTCCGACATAACCACTACCACTCCTAGGGCTCTCGCTTCGCGCCCGAGCACGATCGCCGCACCCCACTCGAACCCTCCCGCGCTGCCCTGGCCATCTCTTCCACGTACGCCCCCACCTCCGCTACAAGCTCCTCCAGCGGCCGGTCCGCCCGCTCCGCCACACGGCGCACGATCGCCGATCCGACAATCACTCCGTCGGCGATCCCGGCCAGCTCACGCACTTGATCGGGCCGGCTCACGCCAAACCCCACGCAGATCGGCAAATCCGTGACCTGTCTCAGCCGCTGTACCCGCTCCGTAACCGTGTCTGCCAGTTTCTGCCGTTCGCCCGTGATGCCGGTAACGGAGACGTAGTAGACAAAGCCGCTACAGCGGGCGAGGATCTGGCGAATCCGCCGATCGGGCGTCGTCGGCGTGACGAGCTGAATCAGCTTCAGCCCTACGCGGTTACAGTGCTCAAACAGCTCAGCCGCCTCATCGGCCGGCAGATCTGGAACGATCAACCCGGAGAACCCCGCATCGGCCGCTTCGGCGGCGAATCGTGCCGGGCCACGGCGGTAGACGATCGAATACGAGACCATGGCTACCAGCGGACAGCGGCACTGTGCCCCGGCGTCCGCCACGGTGGCCAGCACGTCCGCCACTTTGATCCCTGAGGCCAGCGTCCGCGTGTAGGCGGCCTGAATCGTCGGGCCATCGGCGATGGGGTCACTGTACGGGAAGCCGATCTCGATGAGCGATGCCCCCCGTCGGCTCAGCTCGATCAATAACCTGCCGGTCGCCGCCAAGGAAGGGTCACCGGCCACGATGAACGGCATGAACACGCACTGCCCGGCGGCTCGTGCCTCGGCAAACACCTTGTCGATCGGGTTGGCTGTCATTGGACGGCAATCCGCTTCACGTACGCGGGAGCACCCCGTATCGTGCCACGACTCGGCCTGGCCGCTATGGCACGTGCATTCCGAGCAGCCGAGCCACTTCGGCCGTGTCCTTGTCCCCCCTGCCCGACAGACAGACGACCAGGATCTGATCCGGCCGCAGCTGTGGTGCCAGTTTGAAGGCGTACGCCAGGGCATGTGCCGATTCCAATGCAGGCAGGATCCCTTCGAGCCTGGCGCACGTCCTGAACGCTTCGAGTGCCTGCTGATCGGTGACCTGCGTGTACTCGACGCGACCGGTCTCCTTCCATAGCGCATGTTCAGGGCCGACGCCGGGGTAGTCGAGCCCGGCTGAGGCTGAGTGTACCGGCAACGTCTGACCATCCTCATCCTGCATGACGTAGCTGAACGTGCCGTGGAGAATGCCGGGCCGACCAAAGCATAGCGTAGCTGCGTGCTGGCCGGGTTCTGGTCCGGTGCCCCCGGCTTCGACCCCGATCAATCTCACCCCCTCATCGTCAATGAACGGATAGAACATCCCTGCCGCATTGCTGCCGCCCCCGACGCAAGCAACGATCACGTCGGGCAGACGGCCGAACCGTTCCAGCGACTGCTGGCGGGTTTCCCTACCGATGACACTCTGGAAGTCGCGCACGATGCGCGGGAACGGGTGAGGGCCTACGACTGAGCCGAGGATGTAGTGGGTTGTTTCCACGGACGCCATCCAGTCGCGAAGCGCTTCGTTGATCGCGTCACGCAACGTGCGCGAACCGCTGTGAACCGGAACGACCTTCGCGCCAAGGTTCTGCATGTTGAAGACGTTCAGCTTCTGGCGGCGAACGTCCTCCGCCCCCATGTAGATGACACACTCCAGCCCGAAGAGCGCGCAGGCGGTGGCTGTGGCCACTCCATGCTGACCGGCACCCGTCTCAGCAATCACCCGTCGCTTGCCCATGCGGACCGTCAGCAGCGCCTGGCCAACGGTGTTGTTGATTTTGTGGGCGCCGGTGTGATTCATGTCTTCACGCTTCAGGTAGATCTGCGCGCCGCCGAAGTGCTCGCTCAGCCGACGCGCGTGGTACAGACGACTGGGCCGGCCGACGAATTCGCGTAGGTACCCGTCCAGCTCGCGCCGGAACCCCTCGTCCCGGCACGCCTCCTCGTAGGCCTCCGCCAGCTCGTCCAGCGCCCGGATCAGCGTCTCCGGCACGTAGCGGCCACCGTAGGGACCGAATCTGCCGCGTTCGTCAGGGAAGGTGCTCAGCAGCCGTTCTGACATTGGGGTAACCTGATAAGGTATGAGCGAATCGGCAGGTCACCAATTCTACTGATGTTCCGGCTCGCAGCACTGCACCAGCGCGCCGGGAACCGAAGCAGAGGGAGGTGCCGATGGATAGTCGCGGCGACTGCCCCACGAAAGCCACGCTGCATGAGTACGTGCTCGGCAAGCTCACCGAAGCTGAATCGAACAGCATCACCGAGCACCTGGGTAACTGCGACCGCTGTCGCACCGAACTGTCGCTGCTGAGCAGCCACAGCGAGCCAACCGTCGAATCCCCCACCCGACCGCTCACCGAACGGGTCGTCGCGCCGGAACAGGCACCGCCGGAGCCACCTGCAGGGTACGCGATCGAAGGGGAGCTGGCCCGTGGGGGCATGGGCATCATCTACCGGGCGCAGGACCTGAGGCTGTTCCGGACGGTTGCGATCAAGGTGCTTCGGCCCGATCTGGCGGATTCCCCGGCGCTGGTGCAACGGTTTCTGATGGAAGCGCATATCACGGCCCGGCTCCAGCATCCGGCCGTGCCGTCGATTTACGAACTGGGCACTCTGCCGGACGGCCGACCCTACCTTGCGATGCGGCTGATCGAGGGCCAGACGTTGAGCCGGCTGCTGCGTCGCGGTGACGCTGATGGTGAGTCGCGCGGCGGCGATAACCAGGATGACAACGGCGGCGATCGGTTGTGGCATCGCCTGGCGGTCTTTGAGCAAGTCTGCCATGCCATCGCCTACGCACATTCGCAAGGGGTTATCCACCGCGATCTGAAGCCGTCGAACGTGATGGTCGGGCGTTTCGGCGAAGTCCAGGTCATGGACTGGGGCCTGGCTAAGGTGGTGCGGTGGGATGAGGAGCCACCGTCGGTCATCGCAGCCACGAGTGGCAGCACGGTGGAGGCGCCGGCCGTGGACCAGGTGACCCTTTCGGGCACGGCCGTGGGGACTCCGGAGTACATGCCGCCGGAACAAGCCCGTGGCGACGTCGAGGCCATGGATGAACGCAGTGACGTCTTCGGCCTCGGTGCCATGTTGCTACACATCCTCACGGGACGTCCCCCTTACCTGGCGGCCAGTCGCCAGGAGACGCTGCGCAAGGCCCGTGAGGCGGACCTGAGCGAAGCATGGCAGGCACTCGATGCATGCCGCGCCGGCGCGGAGCTGGTCGCCCTCTGCCGCCGCTGCCTGGCACCCGATCCCGCCAACCGTCCCCAAACCGCTGCCGAGGTGGCCGATGAGATTGCCCGCATTCGTGCCGACGCCGAGCGGCGTGCGCGTCAAGCCGAGCTCGCGCGCGAACGGGCAGCCGTGCTTGCGGAACAGGAGCGCAAGCGGCGCAGGCTCATCGCCGTCGCCCTGCTGGCCGTCATTGCCGTGCTCACGGCCGGAGTGGCCGGCACGACGTGGGGCTGGCTTGCCGCGGTCCGCGCCCGCCAACTCGCCGCCCATCGGGCCGTGCGTGAAGCGGCCGCCCGGAAAGCGGCCGAAGAAGCCCGAGCCCTCGCCGAAAAACGCCTCCAGCAACTGGCCAACAGCAATCAGATCCTCCTGCAGATCTTCGAGGACATCGACCTGCGACAAATCAGACGTAGCGGGCAACCGCTGGAGACGGTGCTCGGCCAGCGCCTGGCACTCGCAGCCGATCAGCTCCGGGGCGAAACCGTCGGCGATCCGGTGCTGGTAGCCAGGATGCAGCATCGGTTGGCCGACACCCTTGTCTCGCTGGGCTTCCTCGACCGCGCCGAACCGATCCTGCGCCAAGCTCTCGACACGCTCCGCCAAGAACGCGGCGCCAACCATCCCGACACGCGCGCGGCCCGCTTTAGTCTCGCGGCCCTGCTCCTGGCCAAGGCAGCCTACGACGAAGCCGCCCAGCTGCTCGAAGAATTGCTCGCCGAGCCCGCAACCGACGACCCTCCCGGCTTCGGGTCCGCCGTGCGTGAGCAGCTGGCCCACTGCTATCGGCGCATGGGGCGACTGGATGAGGCGATCGACATCTTTGAAGAGGTCGTCGCCGAACGGTCGCGCCGGCTGGGCATACAGGACATCGAAACGCTTCGTGCCATGCACTCTCTGGCCATCGCATACCGTGAACTCGGTCGCGCACAGGACGCGGTCCGCTTGCTGGAACAGGTGCTACCGGTCTTCGCCAGCGAGCTCGGCCCGAACCACCCCGACACGGTCGATGCGGTCAACGAGCTGGCCGGACTGTACCGCCGGACCGGACAAGTCGACAAAGCGATCGAGCTGTACGAGACTTACCTGGCTAAGATCAGGCAGCGCGTCGGTGAGGATCATCCTGACGTGCTGGCTCTAAGCAACAACTTAGCCCTTGCCTACGGCGACCGGGGCCAGTATGACCGAGCGATCGAACTGTTGAAAAGGGTACTAGCCCGCAGCGAACCGCGGTTCGGACCGGACCATCCGGAAGTCCTCGCCGCGCGCCAGAACCTTGCCTCCGCCTACGCTCAGACCGGCCGGGCCGACCAGGCTGTACCCATCCTGGAAGACGTCGTGGAGCGTAAGAAGCGAGTACTTGGCTCCGAGCACCCAAGCACGCTGCGTGCAATCAACCAGTTAGCCCTGGCCTATTCGCGGAGCGGCAGGCGGGCCGAGGCGGTGCGTTGCTATGAGGAGGGCTACCGGCAAGCCATCAACGCCCTCGGCAACGATCACCCAGTAACCGTCTTGCTGGCGACGAACCTTGCGCACACCTACCTGCAGATCGGACGCCTGGACGATGGCTTGCGGCTTCTGGAGCAGGTGATCGCCTGGCGGAAACAGCACGAAGGCCTCGGCCACCGGGACACGATTCGGACGCTGACGCTGTACGGGGCGCTGCTGCAACAAGCGAAGCGGCTGCCTGAGGCGGAGCGAGCGTTCCGGGAGGCGTTGCAGGGGGCGCGGGAGCTTTGGGGTGACGAGCACGTGAACACCCTGCAGATCCAACGAAATGTAGCCGTGACGCGGTTCCTGCAAGGCGCAGCCGACGAGGCAATCTCGCTTTTCGAAGAAACGCTCCGCGGGCTCGAGAAGGCCGTCGGACCAAACGATCGCCGCACACTTGACCTGATGGATAACCTCGCAGCCGCCTACCGCGCGGTCAACCGGATCGAGGAAGCGACCGAAACGTACCGGAAGCTCCTGGAACGACGCAGCCGGGCCTTGGGACCAAACGACCCACAAACCCAACTGACCGCCGTGATGCTGGCAGCCACCTTGCGCGCGGCAGGCGAGCCTAACGAGGCCATCGAACTGCTGGAGCCGATCGTCAGGAACACACAGCTCGCACCTCGGGTTCGACGGCTGGCAGTCCGTGTACTGTCAGCAGCCTACAAGGACGTGGGCCGTACCGCCGACGCGAGGAGACTCTCAGAGGAACCCGGCGGCAGGCCTGCTGAGCAGCAGTCTGCTGACACACCGCGGGAGGAGAACATCGAGGAGACGCAACCGTGACCGGACAGCAACTGAAGTTGCCGATCCGCCTGGTCCCGCGCCGGCTCTGGGCCACCGAGGCGCAGCTCGACATTCAGCTTGAGCTGCCGGCGTCGAATGATTGCGTGCACTCCCCCCCTTCCGTTCGCCTGATCGGGCCGTACTGGTCGGGCCGACGCACGGTCGCCAGCGTCTACACGGCTACGCTCACCGAAAGGCGGGGCCGGTGGCTGACCTATCGAGCCGTTGTTACCGAACCGTGCTACTGGAGTCCGGCCGAGCCGTACCGGTATTGCCTCCAGGTGGCCAGAGGCTCAGGCACCGGCATCGACACGTTGTTGGGTCAGGCCATGGTCGGGCTCCGTCATCTGGCGATTGGGGGGAATGGTTTCTTGTTGACTGGCCGACGGTGGCAGCCGCGGGCCTGCTACGTGGCCGGGCCGGTCGCAAGTGCGGAGGAGATCGACCGGATGAAAGCTCATGGCTGGGAGCTGGTGGTCGGACGGGTAACGGCGGTGGCGGCTGATCGAGCCGCGGAGCTTGGCGTGGCGCTGTTTGCTGTGGTCGGGCCAGAGGAAGCGGCGGCAGCGATCGGTGAGTTGAGCGATGTGGCTGCCGTGCTGGCCTGGGTCGCCACGTCCGAAGCGGCAGCCGCGGTGCTACACCGCCACGATCCGGTTCGATTGATCGGCTGCGTTAGCACGCAGCCTGTTGCGGGAGCGGCTTTTCAGATCGTTCTACCCGAGGCCACGCTGGCCGACCCGTCGATGCCGACACTTCGTGTTGAAGAGCTGCGTTGATCGATGGGCGAGGGTGGCTCACCGGCAAGAGGGGGCGCCCCGACGCCGCTGGTTTTCGGCGTTACGTGAACTCGACCGCGACCAGCGTCAGGTCGTCGGTTAGCGGCTGTGAGCCTCGGTGGCGGGTGATCGCGCCAGCGATGCGGTGGAGTGCCACGGCCAGCGGTTCGTCCTTTGTCTCGCGCAGGAGCTGCCCGAGGCGGTTACGACCGAACATCTCGCCCGCGGCGTTCTGCGCCTCTGGTGCCCCGTCGGTCGCCAGCAGCAGCCGATCGCCGCGTGCAATGGGCACTTCTTGCGTCCTGTAGTGAGCATCCTCCCACGCACCGAGCAGGATGCCTGTCGACGGCAGCAAACGCACTTCGCCGCGCGTAAGCAATTGCGGCGGTTCGTGTCCCGCGCTCGCATACTCAAGGCGGTAGTCCGCCGGGCTCCAGCGTGCCAGCGCCATGGTGGCGAGGTGGTCAGGAAGGCCGAGGGCGCAGAGCTGTCGGTTGACGAAAGCGAGAATTTCGGCCGGGTCCTGATCGTGTTCGACGGCGTGAGTCACGAGGGCCTTGAGCATGGCGGCCACCATGGCCGCGGGCACTCCGTGACCGGTGACGTCAGCAACGCAGAACAGCCACCGGTCCTGTTGCAGCGGCAGCACGTCGTAGAAATCGCCGCCCACCTCTTCGGCGGGTCGGAACAGGGTGGCCACATCCAGTCCGGGTACCTGTACTTGGTGGGGCAACAAGTGCTGCTGAATGCTGCGGGCGCGTTCCATTTCGCGCTGCCGCGCGGCTTCGGCCCGTGCCAGCGCGCGGCTCATGTCGTTGATCACCTGGCCCAAGTACTCGTACTCGGCGCAGCCGAAGTGTTTCGTCTGCACCCCCAGATTGCCCTCCCCGATGCTGCGGATCGTCGCGGCAAGCTCTTGTGTTGGGCGAACGATCACCCGCACAAGTACGGCATCCAGCATGATGGCGGCAAGCAACCCCAGGGCCAGGATGCCCGCCAGCCTCGTCCAGTACTCGGCATGTAGCTGTCGGCGGACGGTGGTGAGGTACTCCGAGATGTAGACGGTAATGTCGCCCACGGTAACATGGCCGACGACCAGTTCGTGATCGCCGAAGCGAGCGCGATGGCTCGGATCGGCCGCGGCCTGCTGCATGGCTCGTACCATCTCGGGCGACGCCCGGTGGTGAACGACGGCCTGTAGCATTTTGTCGCCGATCCGCAGCGCGATGTGGTGGCCGGGTGACTGAGCGTCCCGCATGCGGCCGCAGACATCGTCCACGTAAGCCTGCACTGCGTCCAGCCCCTGGAACCTGAGCCGCTGCACGGCCAAGGCAAGGGTCACCGCCTCCTCGCGCAGCGACATGTGCTTGTCCTCGATCCGTTCGGCCAGCTCGGACCGGTAATCGACAGCGAGGAACACCAGGATAGCCGCACCGAGAACGGCGTTAACCGGCACGAGCAGGTGGAACCGTACGCTGCGAGCCGACGACCGCTGCGACTGGCGGGGGGTTTGCTTCTCTTCGACGGCTGGCTCCATGGATTCCATCGCGCGTGGTGGGTGCGGCCGAGGTCCAGAACCAAGTGGGCACGGGGGCACAGCTCAAGGATAGCGAGATCGTCACCGAGGCTGCCGGCAAGTCCGGCCGCCAGTACGAGGATCCGAGCGTCCCTCCTGGCCGCGTCCGACCGGCAGCAAGGCCCAACTAGGCCGCAGGTCCGCTCCCTGTGCACGCTCCATCGGCGCCGGCAGCCGGAGCGCCGTGCCACCGTCAGCCTGCAAGCGACCCTGGCGACCGGTCGGGCATTTCTCCGTCATATACGAATCTCGGAGCCCTGCCCGGTGGCACCACGCTAGCGGCGACAGCGTGCGTGCCTATGTTCGAGCCAGGCACGCACCGCACCAGCAGCTGAGCCGTTTCCACGGTGGCGCAGCCGTCGTGAAATGTGTCCAACGGTGCCGTTCGGCAGCTGGGTGGTACGGTGCAAGCTGCTGGAGTCCCGGTCGGTGGTCGTCGCGCCGGCTCGGCTCGTGGTGGCTGCTGAAGATGGTCGCGCCGCTGTGCATGGCGTTGTCCTGCTCCTCGAAACTCTGCTCCTCCCGCGCCGGCCGCTCAAGGGCAATTGGCCCCACGTAGTACCTGCCCGGCCGGGGTGATCGAGTGTACGGAGTTGTTGCGTGCTTGCAGCAGTTGGCTGTCTGGCGTCACGGTGCGGGGGATGCTGAGGGAGCTAAGGGTACATGTCTATCAGGTGGGCATGTTGGGAGTCCTGGGGCCAGACAATGGCGCGGCCGGTAGTCAGTTGCTCGATCAACCGCTCGGTCTTCTTCTCGCCGGGCAGACGCACGTAGGGGGCCACTCGCTTTGACTCCGGGTGGTTCAACCGAAACACAATCTTCGTCCCGGCGTTCTCAAGCACGGCCTGGTGGAAATCCTGCAGGTTTTGACTGGACACAATCACGGCGACCCCGAATTTACGCAACTCCTTCATGATCTTCGGCAGCGTCTTGTCTCTGGCCAGTCGGTGCGCTTCGTCCAGCACCAGGGCCAGGCGAATTCGGTTTGCAGCCCCCCACAACAGGCACTCACGGTAGACGCGCCGCAGAACAAAAGCGGACGCCGCGTTCTGCAGCTCCTCCTGCTTCAGGTCCGACAGGTCCAGCACCGTCGTCCGCTGCAACAGACGGGCAAACTCGCCCGCACGGCGCGCCTCGTCCGAAAACAGGCCGTACTCAAAGATCTGCTTGCAGCGGTAGATCAGCTTCTTCTGGCCCTCCTGCTCGGCCCGCTCTCGAACCAGCTCCCACGCCCGGCTGAGCGTCGGGATGCGGCGAAGCCGACCACCTTCGAGCTGCTCCTTGTACGCCTCCTCTAACGCTTCCTGAAGCACAAAGGCCTGGATCTCTCCTAGCTTGCAGACGTAGGCCAGGATCTCGCGCACCGCCATGCACTCACTCCGCCATGCCCGATCGTCAGCCGGACCCACCAGCTCCAGGGGCGAGAACGGTAGCGGATCCGGGCGCAGGATCTCCAGCTCCAGGTCCTCCGTGAGCCGGTTGGTGGCGCCGCAGAAGTCACCGTGGTAATCGAAGACAAAGCAAGCAACACCCGACCGGGTTAGCTCGCGAATCATGCGAGCAACCGTCGTCGACTTCCCTTGCCCTGAGATGCCCAGGATCAACACGTGCGGGCTGCCGACAACGCTGGGTCTCCAGCACACCTCCTCATCGGACCCCACCACTCTGCCCAGCACGATCCGAGGTGGGCTTGATGAGGCACCGGCCGGGGAACGTGTCCCGCTCTGGAGCCGCTGCGGTTGTGCCCGGTCCGTTGCGTCCTCCAGGTCGGTTCTGGTCGGACTGCTGGCTTGCTGCGCAGGCTGGTGCGTTGCCGGTTTACGCGGCGTGGCCACGCTGGTCTCGGAGGGCTCGACCGGTTTGGTGGTCCTTTCCTCGGGTGCGGTTCCGGGAGCCGTGGGAGTTTCTTCCGCATCGGGGTGTTCTTCGCAACCCGCGGGCTGAGGGGGACCGACGGGTTTCGGTGGTCCGCCGGGACTCGGCTCAGCATCCCTCGTGGCCAGAACCACCGTCGTTCCCGTAGGCACAACGCTCAGCCCCGCCTCATCGAAGTCGCGTGCCGTCAGGTACTGCACGGTCACGTCACCGCGATGGATCGGTCTGGTGGGCAGAGCGGACAACGCCACCACGAATCCCCGCTTTTGGGCCACCAGAGTGGTGATGCCCCGTTCGAGACGGGTCAGGCCGGTCAGCAACGCGTGATATTGGTTTTCCGTTGCGATAAGACCGTGGCGATAGGCCTGAGCGGCGTAGTGCCGCAGCACACCGACCAGCCACGCGCGCTGCAGCCAGTGGTCGATCCGCTCCTGGCCGTCGCCGTCCTCGTTGCGATCCGAGGAACCGCTAAAGAAGAGGTCACGCACGGCTTGCTCGCTGCGATCAAGCTCCTGGGCGATCCGTTCCACAATTTGCATTGCCGGCTCGTCGGTGCGCGACTTAACCTCATAGAACGTTGCCGTCACGCCGCGCTGGGACAAGCGGATGCGGACGAAGTCGCAGTAGCCCCCTCGTGTACCCCTTTGCCGGCCGAGCACTTCTTCGTGGTACGCCAGCGGAACGAGGATCGAATCACGCAGCTCGCCCCGCCGTTCCAGGTACGCCAACGCAGCGGCCAGCGCCACGGTCTCACGCGCGGCCGTCCGGCCCTCCAGTGCGCGCAGGGCGAGTCGGCCGGAGAGAAGCCGCAGCGCGCGGAGCAGCACGGGCACCGAATCAGTGGGCTCGAAGCCGAGTTCGCGGCATGCCCAGCTCAGGATGCGCTCGACCTCCTCGCGGTGAGACGTCGTCACTA
>JALXBF010000052.1 GCA_026991575.1 Planctomycetota bacterium
AGAGAAGGAGCGCAGCGATGCTGACGATTGTCACCAACCGACGTGCTGGGTGCTGCGATGGGCTGAGCCGCCGTGATTTCATTCGCATCGGGAGCTTTGCTGCAGCGGGCCTCAGCTTGCCAACGCTCTTGCGTGCCCGTGCCCAGGCGGCCGCGCAGGGTAGAGCGACGCGCGACACGGCCGTTGTGTGGCTGTGGCTCGGCGGCGGCGCGACCCATGTCGAGACGTTCGACCCCAAGATGGATGCACCTTCGGAGTATCGCAGCACGGTTGGCGCGGTGAACACGACGATTCCGGGCGTGCAGTTGGGCGGTCTGCTGCCGAAGATGGCCTCGGTTGCCCACTACATGGCGTTCGTCCGATCGTTTTCGCATCGCAATGCGGGTCACGCCGGCGGCACGCACTGGGTGATGACCGGCTACGATAACCGCCTGGCCGACAACGGCGGACTGCCGACGCATCCGTCGATCGGCTCCATCACTGCGCGCTATCGTGGTCCGAACAATCCCAGGACGGGACTGCCGACCTATGTGAGGCTAAACGGGATTTACGCCGATGGTGCTGCATGGCTGGGCAAGGCGTACGAGCCGTTCGACACGTCAGGTCAGGCGCGGCGGAACATGGACCTGCGTTTGCCTGCAGACCGACTGGTCACCCGCAGGCGTCTGCTGGATTCGCTGGATCGGCTGCGCCGGGACATCGACGCGGCGGGTTTGATGGAGGGTATGGACAGCTTTGAGCAGCAGGCCTTTGAGCTGATCCTCAGCGACGCGCGCGACGCGTTTGATCTCAACAAAGAGGACCCGCGCGTCGTCGAGCGCTATGGCAACGGGTTGGGGCGCCAGTTGCTCTTGGCGCGGCGTCTGTGCGAGGCCGGGGCAGGCTTCGTCACGATTCACTACGGTGGCTGGGACATGCACGGCAATATCGCCGCCGCTCTGCGGAACCGTTGCCCGCAGATGGACCACGCCGTGGCAACGTTCGTCCAGGACTGCGTGCAGCGCGGCCTGAATGAGAAGATCCTACTTGTGATCACCGGCGAGTTCGGCCGGACCCCGCGGGTTAATCGCAACGCCGGCCGCGACCACTGGCCTGCCCTGTCCACGCTGGCGCTGGCCGGCGGCGGCCTGAGGATGGGCCAGGTGGTGGGCGAATCGAATGCCAAGGCCGAGGTGCCCAAGACCACCCCGATTACGCCACAGGACCTGATGGCTACGATCTTCACCGTGCTTGGTCTGCCGCTGGATCTGCACTACTACAACCAGGCGGGCCGGCCGACACCGATGATCACCGACGGGAAACCAATCGCCGAGCTTCTCTAGAGGAAAAAGCCAGTCTGCCGTGTGACGCGGAAGCCCAGCGGCAGGCAAGCCCGCACAAGGGGTGACGGTCGCGGGATTGGCCGCGGCCGGCACCCCGTTACAGCGCGGTTGCTTCCAGCAGCTGCAGCAGCTCGTGGCGTGGTTTCTTCTTTGTGTTGACCGCCTCGGTCAGCGGCGTGAGCGTGCAGTTGCCGTTGACTTCGCCCACGAGCATGCCCGTGGCATCCTGCTCCAGCGCTCGAACCGCATAGCCGCCCAACCTCGTAGCCAGGATCCGATCTCGGGCAGTCGGTGGCCCTCCGCGCTGGACGTGGCCCAGGACACAGAGTCGGTAGTTATCCGGTTTGTCCTGGCTGGCAAAGTACTCGGCAATCGCGCGGCCGTCGCCATGCGGATGCCCTTCTGCAACGACGACGATGCAGCTTGTCTTGCCACGCTCGTGCGCCCGACGAATCTCCGCGAATGCCTCCGCCGGCGACTTAGGGGCCTCTGGGATCAGCGCCAGCTCAGCCCCCGCGGCGATGGCAACGTCCAGCGCGTTGAAGCCACTGTCTCGCCCCATCACCTCGACGATGAACGTCCGATCCAGTGCTTCGGCCGTGTCCCGCAACCTGTCAATTGCCTCCAGCGCGACGTTAACTGCCGTGTCGTAGCCGATCGTGTAATCGGTGCCCGCCAGGTCGTTATCGATGGTGCCGGGTAGAACAAGAACATGGCCGTCCCAGTAGCGTTGCAGTTCGATGGCCCCCCGCGCCGTTCCGTTACCACCGATCGCTACCAGCGCGTCGATGCGGTGCGCCCGCAGTGCGTCCGCGGCAGCCCGCAACCCCTCAGGCGTGCGAAAGCGGCGACACCGTGAAGTCTTCAGGATCGTGCCACCGCGGTGCACTATGCCCGAGACGGATCGAAGCGTCAGCACGCAGAACAACCGCTCAATCAGGCCGGCATAGCCTCGCTCCACACCCAGCACTTCCCAGCCCTGCCCAATTCCCGTACGGACCACGGCACGTACGGCAGCGTTCATACCGGGCGCATCACCACCGGAGCAGAGTACGGCCAGTCTCTTCGCCATCGACGCATTCCCCCACCATGTGATCGCTACGGATCCAGGACATCCGGTATGACAAAGACTTTGCCGTCACCGATCCGGCCGGTGCGAGCCGTGCTCACGATTGCCTGCACCACCCGGCTGACGGCGTGGTCTTCGACCCAGCAGACGATCTCAACCTTCGGCACGAATGCCGGCGACGTGCGATCGCGGGCGTACCGGCGCAGGTGTCCCTTTTGCCGCCCAAAGCCGCGCGCTTCGCGGACAACGCAGTCTGTAACTCCAAGTTGTCCCAGTCGTTCCAGAACGGCCTGTGCCCGGAAAGGCTTCACGATTGCGATGACCTGACGCACTCCAGCGGCTCCCTATGGCTCCGTGCATTCCGTCAGAATCTTCCGGTACACGCGGCGTGCATGCTCGTAAGCAGCCCTGGCTTCCGCGCGTTCCTCTTTCCGTATCGCTCGCACTTTCTGCTGCCAGCACTGGTCCACGGCCTTCAGACACCACTCGGCCGACCGCCGGCTGGCCCGCACCGGCTTACCCCCCACTATGACCCAGACCGGATTGGTGTGCGATGAGCCCAGGATCCGAGCCGCGATCCAACTGGACTGCTCCACCGGCACGTCCACGGCAATCTCATGCCAGCTACCGTCTGCCTCGATCGTCCTCGTCGCTTCCTTGACCGGATAGCCGTTGACCACGATCTCCACGGGCACCTTGCGACTGCTGCCGACCCTGGCCCGTTCGATGTGCCAGTACGGCTTCTGGTAGTAGGGACGGGCCTTGATAGCACGACCTTCTGGACCCGGCTTTTCCGGCAGCAGCGCGGCGACCTTTAACGTCACGCGCACCTCGCCCGGCTCGTTCAAGTGAACGTCCCCCTGGCCGTACTCCACACCATTCACGGCAAAGTCGACCAAGTGGCTGTTACCCTCGGTCACATAGCTGCGGCCGCGCTTCAGGCCGTCGATCCACTTTGCGTACGTTAGCTCACCGTCGAGCTTCACGTACACACGGCCGATACCCACCCGCTGCCCGAAGATGCACGGGAAGTCGGTCTCACCGGACAACCTGGTACGGAAGCCGCAGTTCAGCGTGTGGTACCAGATATTCAGCTCCCACACGTACGGGGTATCGACCGCAGAAATGAAGTCGACGGCATCGTGCGTCACATCAACGATGTACTCGTTTGCGCCGATGCCGTTCATGGGGGGTACCAGGTAATTGGGCAGTTGGTCGGTGTCAACGTTCAACCCCCACCCTGAGTGGGCGAAACCGACCACGGCGCCCTGCGCCTTGGCCCACTTCAGGATCGGCAAATCCCAGCTCGGCCATTCCTCGATGCGGCTCGTCTTCCGTCCGTCCGGGTACTCATAGTCGTCCTCCTTCAGGTTCAGCAAGCAGAGATGACCGGCATGAGACGACGGGAACCCGGAAACCTCCACGTCGTAGCGCATGATGTAGTTCTTGCGTGACAGCGGGTGAACCCGCCCCTCGAAGAACTGCTTCTGGAAATACCAGCACGGGCCCCAGGACAGAACGCAGCCCACGTTGAGATCTTCGCCGAGGACGTGCCGCATCATGTCCTTCGGGTACACCCCCTCGGTGGGTGTGTCGTAATGGCTACAGCCAGCCGCGTGGATGTGATGGTCGCCGGAGTAGTAGCCCAGCTCTTTGAGGTGTACCCATCGCCGCAGGCGGAACGTCAGCGTTACCGCCTCCGTCTCGGGAATCTCCACCGTCCGCTCCAGGACCACGTACTCCGGGCCCCGGCCATAGCGGATCGTGTACTGACCGGCAGGCAGCTTCACGAACTCACCACTCTGGCGGTAAACCTGGGGATGGAAGAAGAAATCCGGTGCCAGACGGCGTGCCGGAGCCGGATAGACCCGACCACGGCTGTCGCGGATCTCGAACCGCGCCATCGTCGGCGAGCCATTATCGTCGAGCACTCGGAAGACGACTTTGGTAGACGGCAAACAGGTAAACAACACGGGCACTTCGTTGCGAAACCCGATATCCTGAGTGCCCTGCCCCACGTTGAACCCGATCGTCGCTTCGCGTTTTCCAGCGTCACGGCTATACAGCTGCACAATCCTGTACTCAAGTTCCAGCCCGGAGAGCGTGCGCGTCAGAGGGGGACGGTTGTACACTGCGATGTCCAGGAACCGATGAGGCACGTCGCCGGGGCGCACGACCTGATCCGACCGCTTCGCCTTGCCGGGATCAATCTTGCCGAACGGATCCGGCGTGCCACTGGATCGCGTGTACAGCGGCGCCGCATTTGGGCTTTCCGCCTGCAGTTCCGCAGTGACGCCGGCTTCGTTATGGACCTTCACCAGGAAACTGCGCCAGCCTTGCTCCTGGAGCACCGGCGCTGCGGGTCCGGTTCTCACCTTGACCCGACTCTCCGGATTGATGTTCACGAAGAACAACACGTGCTTGTCGAGCACGCGCTGGATTGCCCGCACAGCCTCGCTTGGCTTGTCCGATCGGATCAACCGCGCGAGTTGTTCGCGATCGGACTGAGGCAGGGGGGCACCGATGTAATCTAGCGCCTGAACCAAGCGTGCCACCTGCGCCGCCAGCGGCTGGTACTCAACGTCGGTAATGAGCGGCAGCTCGTCCTGTGCCTCCGCCGCGGCAACAAGCAAACCGACGACCACCGTAACGAAACCTACCCGTCTGAGATTGTCCGTCATGGTTCGCTGTCCTCCCACCCTGAGTCGGGCCCGGACGAACCGGCGCGGCGGCACCAGGCTGAAGAACTGCGCCGCGATCCGGGCAGGTCGTGAGCCGGCGGCACGCAGATGCTTCGGAGCGCTAGCGTCTGTCCGGCGAGGCGTTCAGTACTGCTGCGGATGCCACGCCATGCTCAGCTGCAACTGCAGTAGCCGTTCACCCCGGCGCACGGTCACCGGCACGCGGTCTCCTGGGCCGTGGTTGAGCCACAGCTGAGCGAGGAACGCCTCCTCGGTCAGCAGATCCCGACGGCCATCGGCTTCGATGATCACGTCCCCTTTGCGAATGCCAGCGCGCCGCGCCCGCGGATCCCAGCGAAAGACCATGTCCACCTCTAGGGCCATCCGGCCAGGCGGAATGCCGAGCCGCAAGCGTACCGCCTGGCTGGCCGGCCGCACCCTCATGCCGGGGCGCAAATGCCAGGCCAGCTCACGCCAGGTCAGGTTACCCCGTCGCCACTGCCCCTGGGGCAACCGCAGCACCGTCTGAGCCTGGCGTCCGGAACGGGCGTATTCTAGCTCAAGGTGCGTACCGTCGCGGGCTCCGTGCAGAATCCACTGGATGTCCGCCTGCGAAATCAGCGGCTGTCCGTCCAACCGCACCACGCGATCTCCCCGACGCAACCCGGCTCGATCCGCCGGCGAGCCGGGCTGCACACTGGCGATGACCAGGTCATCGTCCCGACGCATCTTCATACCCACTGCTTCCGGCAATGGGTAGGCGAACAGATCTCGTTCCGTTAACTGGCCCCGTTCCCACCGCCAGCGCACCAGCGAGGAACCGACCATGTGACAATGCACGCAACGCTTCGTGGCATCGTTCTGCTGCGTCCGTTTCCGCAACCAAGAGAACTGGGCCGCATAGCGAACCGGTACCGGACGCGGCTGCTTGCCGGACAGGGCCGCACGATTGGCCGGGTAGCGTGCATGTAGCTGAAGGGCCCGCTGCATCGCGTGGGTCAGCCCCGCCACGGAAATGTGCGTCGTGGACCGATCACGATTGCCCGCCCGCGTGCCGTAGCGACCATACACGGTGCCGTCCGGGTGCATGAAGAGCACGGCCCAGGTCTGATCGTAGTCGAACTGGAAACGAGCAAGGTCAACACCGTTGAACGACACGACACGGACAACGACGAAGCGCGCGTAGAGCCGGCGCTGCGTTTCGCTGTGACGAACAACCTGTTCGTCAAGGCCCCGGCAGGCCAGTCACGGCACTCACCGAAAAACGACCATCAACGGCTTGCCCAATGCTTCCGCCACCTGCGCCGCGCCAGCCAGGTCGTTGTACCACCACTGGTCCGGCACCCGAATGTCCTTCAGCAACTCACGCAGCTTATCCTCACCCAGAACCGCGGATTGCTGAGCCCAGGCTTCCGAAAGGCAGGTCGCAAGAAACAGGCCGCTGAGTAACGGAACGATTCGTACCATGGGCACGCTCCTCTTTGCACGGGTCACTCTTTATTGCTAAGCGCCGCGCTGCGCCGGCGATGCACCGGTCCGGCTTGACCTGTGCACTACTGGCCAACAGTTCCCGGATCCGCCCCAGCCCGGCTCGCCGTCTCTTTCCGGCCGGAGCTATCCGCGCGGTGCCTCTCGCCGCCGCCATCCGGAGGCTCCGTTCAAGGTGGCTGCGCGCTCGGTTCAGACCGGGGCGGTTCGGAGCGAACGTTGGCGATGACAAAGCTAAGTGCACCGACGCCATAGACGGCGACAACGCACTCGGTCGCCACCATGGCGGCGGCACGCGGCAGGAGAAACGACAGCAACCGTAGCAAGCCCGCGGTCGTGAAGTCCACGAACGTATGCACGGCCAGGGCAGCAAACCACCATTGGCTGTGGATCGTGAAAGCTCGCAGCACCATGAGTGAGAGGGCGATCTGTAGAAGGAGAGCCCAGAGCCGTTCCCACGCGCCAAGCAACGGTTCCCAACCGGAAAGCGTCGCGAACTGCCTGCGAGCCTGCGCGAATGCGTCGGCCAACTCCGGATACTGGTCGACGGACAGAAGGTGGATCACAAGGTACGACAGCAGGGTGCTCACCTGGATCAGCGCCACGAACATGCACTCCAGTCCCCCATGACCTGCCCCCAGCATCAGCGCCGTGGCAACGGTCCGCTGAGGCGGCTTTACCGCGAAGCGTAGCGCCAACCAGCGTCCCCCTTCCTCGAAGAGTCCCGCCGTCAGTGCAGCGACAAACAGGAAGACTGTCAGCAAGATCGGATCGTTGAGAGCCTTCTGCACGCTCGGCCGGGTCTGCAGCCACGCCATGGCGGGGATCCGCGTGAGCACCTGGAAGAGCAGAAAAACCCCCGCGCCCAGAAACCAGTACCGCCAGGACACGTGGCACCGCCGAGCAATGAGCAGCCCCGCCATCACGGGTAACACGGTGCAGATAATCGCGGCAACGCCTAGGTTGGCCACCAGTAACACGTTCATCCCGGCTCCTTTTCGCGTGGCAGCCGACCGGTCCCTTGCTGACACTGCGAGCGCAGGCTCAACGCCGGCGGCAGAGCGTGCGGTAGCCCGGGTGCCAGCGGCAGTTCTGGCCATACCCGTACGGCATGCGCCGCGGGATGCAGCGGCCATGGCCTGGAGCGATCACATCGTAGTCCCGGTGGTCGCCGCCACATCGACGCGGCGCGTCGGTTCTGCGCGCGGGGGGTCCTGGTTGCGGCTACGCTCAGGCGCGCGGCGGCAACCGTCGCCGCCAGTCGTCCAGTACGTCGGCCAGCGTCCGCTCGAACGGAATCTCCGCTTGCCAGGCCGTAGCCGCCCGCAATCGGCTCGGGTCGGCCACCAGCGACTTCGGGTCTCCTCGTCGCAGCCGGCCGCTGTCCTGCACGACCCGCAGCCGTACCGTGCTCAAGCCCACTAACGCATCGATTAACTCGGCGACCGTACGGCCCACGCCGCTGCCCACGTTGAACGCAGCGCCCGGCTCTGCTCGGTCCACGACCAGCCGGAACGCGCGGACAACGTCACGCACGTCGACGAAGTCCCGCACCGCTCTCGTGTCACCGACATGAATCTCGGGCGGCTGCTCACCGCGCTCAGCGCGCACGATCTGACAGGCCACGTCCGCGGCAACGAAGCCAAGACGTTGCCTGGGACCGATCTGGTTGAAGCAACGGAGCCGAACGATGTGCAGCTCGTAGTTCACAGCCACCTGAAAGCTCAGCAGGTCTGCCGCCGCTTTGCTGGCCGCATACGGGCTGGCCGGCGCCAGTTCTGCCGTTTCATCGAGCCTTACGGGGCCGGTCGCGGCGCGGTAGATGCTACCGGTGCTGGCGAAGACGACGCGCGGTCGCCGGGTCGGCGGCAACGAACAGAGGATCTCGTACAGGGTGCGTGTGCCTTCGAGGTTCATGCGCCACGTATGCGCCGGGTCCTGAAAGCTGGCGGGCACGCTCGCCTGCGCGGCGATATGGTAGATCACCTCCGGCTGCACCGTCTGGATGACCTCGCGGAGGAACCGCGGGTCCAGCAGATCACCCCGGAATACGGTCACTTGCTCGGCCACGGTCCAGTCGGCCGGTGGCCGGCCACTGCGGCTGATGCCCGCGACTTGGTCGCCCGACGAGACCAGGTGCTCGGCAAGATGGCTGCCAACGAAGCCCGTGATGCCGGTGATCAGTGCGCGCATCAGCAGTCGTCGCTCCTGCCCGCGGCAATCTCCTTCTGCACTCGCTTCAGATCCGCATCCACCATCATGTGGATCAACTCGGTGAAGCTCACCTGGGGCTCCCAACCGAGCACCCGCTTCGCTTTGGCGGCATTACCACAGAGAAGGTCTACCTCGGCGGGCCGCAGCAGAGCGGGATCGATCTCGACGTACTTCTCCCAGTCCAACCCAACGTAATCGAAGGCAACCTCGACCAACTCCCGCACACTGTGCATTTCGCCAGTGGCGATCACGTAGTCATCCGGCTGGTCCTGTTGGAGCATCAACCACATGGCACGCACATAGTCGCCTGCGTATCCCCAATCTCGCCGGGCATCCAGGTTACCGAGCTTGAGTTTGTCCTGCAGGCCGAGCTTGATCCTGGCCGCCGCATAGGTGACTTTCCGCGTGACGAATTCCTTGCCGCGCCGTGGCGACTCGTGGTTGAAGAGGATGCCGGAGCAACAGAACATGCCGTAGCTTTCCCGGTAGTTCACCGTGATCCAATGGCCGTAGACTTTCGCCACGCCGTACGGGCTACGGGGATGGAAAGGTGTGTTCTCATCCTGCGGGCACTCCTTGACCTTGCCGAACATCTCGCTGGATGACGCCTGGTAGAAGCGGATCGACGGATCGACCAGCCGCACGGCCTCCAGCATCCTGGTTACCCCCAGCGCCGTGAACTCGGCTGTCAGCACCGGCTGAACCCAGCTGGTCGGCACGAACGACATGGCGGCCAGGTTGTAGACCTCATGAGGGCGAACCTTCTGGAGCACGGAGATCAGCGACAACTGGTCAAGGAGATCGGCCTGGTGCAGCGTGATGCGATCTCGGATGTGTTGGATCCGCTCGAAGTTCTCGGTGCTAGCGCGGCGCACGACACCGTGCACTTCGTACCCCTGCTGGAGCAACCACTCGGCAAGATACGAGCCGTCCTGACCGGTGATTCCCGTAATCAGCGCCCGTTTCATGCTGCAGGCTTTCTCCTTTGCCGGAGGTTACTGCTCAGACGCCACGACGCAGGAAGGCATGCTCGGTCACCCGGGGGGCCGGGCGTAGGATACGCCCGGCCGGCTGCCGTCGTCGGATGCCTAGTGCGGCTGCGACCCGGGCATCTCGGTCGAGGCGCGCGCCAGCCGATCCCTGTACTGCAGTTCATAGTAGCGGCGGTACTCCCCGCTGCGGACGCGATCGACCCAATCCTGATGTTCCTGGTACCAGCGAATCGTCTCACGGAGTCCCTCCTCGAACGGCACTTGCGGCCGCCAGCCCAGTTCCCGTTCGATCTTGGAGCAATCGATGGCATAGCGGCGGTCATGGCCGGGCCGGTCTTCGACGAACCGGATGAGCGACTCGGGCTTGCCGAGCAGCTGGAGGATGGTCCTGGTGACTTCGAGGTTCGTTTTCTCGCAGCGACCGCCGACGTTGTAGACCTCACCCGGCAGGCCTCGCTGCAGCACGAGGTCGATGGCGTGGCAGTGGTCGAGCACGTGGATCCAGTCGCGCACTTGCAGGCCGTCGCCGTACAACGGCAGCGGCTGGTCGTTGAGCGCGTTGGCGATGAACAGCGGGATAAGCTTTTCGGGGAATTGGTACGGGCCGTAGTTGTTGCTGCACCGCGTGATGATGGCAGGGAAGCCGAAGGTGTGGTGGTAGGCGCGCACGAGCAAGTCGGCGGCTGCCTTGCTTGCCGAGTACGGGCTGTTCGGCGCCAGCGGCGTCTCTTCGGTGAAATAGCCCGTGGGGCCAAGCGAGCCGTAGACCTCATCGGTCGAAATCTGAATGAACCGACGCACGCCGTGCTTGCGGGCAGCGTCCAGCAGCACCTGGGTTCCAAGTACGTTGGTGCGGATGAATGGCGTGGAGTCGTGGATTGACCGGTCCACGTGGCTCTCGGCCGCAAAGTTCACCACAGCGTCGATTCCCTGGCCCATCACCTGCTCGACGGTAGCGCGGTCGGTGATGTCGCCGCGCACGAAGTGGTGGCGTGGGTCGCCTTCGAGATCCTTGAGGTTCTCCAGATTCCCGGCATAGGTCAGTGCGTCGAGGTTCCAGATTTCCAACTCGGGATGCCGGGAGAGCATGTAGCGAACGAAGTTCGAACCGATGAAGCCACAGCCGCCGGTCACCAAGATACGTCGGTACTCCATACTGTTTGCCTCGCGTGCCAGCCTAGTCGATGTCTTCCTTGGCGATCTTGGCCACGGACGCGACGTGGTCGCCTTCGTTGAGCCGGATGATCCGTACGCCCTGCGTGCTGCGTCCCATCACCGGGATGTCACAGACGCGGAGCCGCACGGCCATGCCGTGTTCGGTGGTGACCACGACCTGATCCTCGTCGCGCACGCTGATAGCCGTCACCACCGGGCCGTTGCGCTTGGTAGTCTTGATGTTGATGATGCCCTTACCACCGCGGCGTTGCCGGCGATAGCGGGCCCCGGACCGCAGTGCGGCGCCGTTGCCCTCGGCACCGTCGCCCGCCGCAGCCTCGTCGTCTCCCTCCTCAGCACGGTCTGGCTCGTGCTGTTGCTCGTCGGGTTCGTGTTCGTCACCGGCCAGTTCGGCCGGTCCGAACGGCGTCCGCTTGCCGTAACCGTTGGCGCAGATGGTCAGTAATGTTCCATCCGGGTCGACAACCGTCATGGCCACGACTTCATCGCCACTTCGCAGCGCGATTCCCTTCACCCCCTGTGCCACGCGTCCCATTGCCCGGACGTCATCCTCCGCAAATCGGATGGCATAGCCGGCACGAGTTGCCAGCAGGATGTCGTCGCCCTCTCGTACGATCGCTGCTCCGATCAGTTCGTCCCCCTCGGTCAACTTCAGCGCGATGATGCCACCACGCATCGGCCTGGAGTAGTGGCTCAAGGCCGTCTTCTTCACGATGCCGTGGCGTGTAGCCATCATGAGAAATTCGTCCGCGCGGAACTCCCGCACGGGGATCAAGCTCGTGATCCGCTCGCCCGGTTGGAGCCGGACCAGGTTCACGATGGCCCGCCCCTTGCTGGCCCGACTCTGCACGGGAATCTCATACACGCGAAGCCAATGCACCCGGCCCTGGTCGGTGAATAGCAGCAAGTATGCGTGCGTGCTGGCGACGAAGACGTGCTCGAGGAAATCCCCCTCGCGGGTACCGGCCGCCGTGATCCCTTTGCCTCCCCGCCCCTGAGCACGCCACGCCGTCAGTGGCATCCGCTTGATGTACCCTTCGTGACTGATGGTTACGACATTGGGTTCGTCGGGGACGAGGTCCAGCACCGAGTAGCCGGTAGGCTCCTGCTCCGAAATCTCCGTGCGCCGCTCGTCGGCGTACTTCTGCTTCAGCTCGATCATGTCCTCACGGATGACCGCCAGGATCTTGCGCTCGTCAGCAAGCAGCTCCCGGTAGCTGCTGATCTTGGCACGCAGATCCCGGTACTCGGAAACCAGCTTGTCCTGTTCCAGCCGGGTAAGTCGTTGCAGCTGCATCTGCAGGACCGCATCAGCCTGGGCTGTGCTCATGTGGTAGATCTCGGCCGCGCCGTGCTCAGCTTGGTAGTGAGCAAAGTCTTCAGCCCCCAGCGCACGCCGCAGAATCTCAGCCGGAACATCCAATCCGGTCAGCCGCTGACGTGCTTCGGCAACGTTCTCCGACGTGCGGATCAATCGGATGATCTCATCAATGTAGCTCAACGCCATCAGGAACCCCTCCACCACGTGCTGCCGCTGAAGCGCCTGCCGCAACAGGTAGCGCGTGCGACGCCGGATGACGTTGACCCGATGGCGGATGAACTCGTGGATCAGGTCTAGCAGCGACAGGGTTCGAGGCCGACCGTCCACCAACGCGAGCAGAATGATGGAGAAGGAATCCTGAAGCGGAGAGTACTGGTAGAGCTGGTTGAGCACGACGTCCTTGTCCGCATCCTTCTTCAACTCAATGACGATCCGCACCGGGTTCTGGCGGTCACTTTCATCGACTACGTTCTGAATGCCCTTGATCCGATCGTTCGCCGCCAGCTCGGCAATCCGCTGGATGACCCGGTCGCGCGCCTGCTGGTAGGGGATTTCGGTAACGACCAGTTTCACCCTCCCCCCTTTGCCCTCTTCCTCGTGCACCCGGGCACGCACGACGATGGTCGATCGACCGGTCCGGTACCCCTCCCGAATCGCATTTCGGCCGCAGATGATGCCGCCGGTCGGAAAGTCGGGTCCCTGCACGATGTCCAGGATCTCGTCCAAGGTCACATCGGGGTCGTCAATGACCCGTACGACGGCGTCGCAGATTTCGCCCAGGTTGTGCGGGGGAATTGACGTGGCCATGCCAACCGCAATGCCCCCGGAGCCGTTGACCAGGAGGTTGGGAAAGCGCGACGGGAGCACGACCGGCTCACGGTTCCGCTCGTCATAGGTGGGCACAAAGTCGACCGTGTCCTTGTCGATGTCGGCAAGCATCTCCATGGCAATCGGCGACAGCCGGGCCTCCGTGTACCGCATCGCTGCCGGTGGCATGCCTGCGATGTTGCCGAAGTTACCCTGGCCGTCAACGAGCGGGTAGCGCATGTTCCAGCTCTGGGCCATGCGCACCAACGTCGGATAGATCGCCTCGTCACCGTGTGGGTGATACTTCTTCATGGTCTCACCCACGATCGCGGCACACTTGGTGGTCGAGGCGGTCGGGGACAGGCCCAGATCGTTCATCGCCACCAGGATCCGCCGTTGCGACGGCTTCAGGCCGTCGCGCACATCCGGCAGCGCCCGGCTGACGATAACGCTCATCGCGTACGTGAGGTAGCTTTCCTTAAGCTCCTCTTCGATGTCGGTCGGCAGAATCCGCTCACCTGTCGGACTAGACACGGTCGGACTTCCTCACCAGCTCTGCGGCCAGGTAACGCAACGAACGAACCGTCGTACGCTAATCTTAGCAGCGTGCGCGGCCAGGCCACGGCCAGCACCGGTCCGCCAGAACGGGCTAAACTGACATGCAGTGCACGACAGCACCCGAGGAGGCAGCCATGCAACAGGATCGCCCGACTCGTCGCCGCTTCCTGCAACAGTCGCTTGCGGCAGCCAGCGCTGCAACCACGCTCACCGCCAAGTCGTACGCGCGGGTCGTTGGCGCCAACGACCGGCTGCACATCGCCGCTGTCGGACTCGGTGTCATGGGCACCGGGCACCTGCGCCACCTGGTGCGTTTCCGGGATGAGCGGAAGGCAAACGTCGACGTCACCTGGCTCTGTGACGTGTACCGCCCCCGGCTCGCGCGGGCCAAATCCGTGGTACAGAATGGCGCCCAGGTGACTATGGACTACCGCCAGGCACTGGACGACAAACACGTAGACATCGTGCTGGTGGCAACCCCGGATCACTGGCACGCAAAACTGGCCATCGACGCCTGCGAAGCAGGCAAACACGTGTACCTGGAAAAGCCGATGGTGCACACGATCGAGCAGGCAAAGGAACTGCTGCGGGTCCAGCAGCGCACCGGCCGGATCGTCCAGGTCGGGCCGCAGAGCTGCTCGGCAGACCTGTTCGATAAGATCCGCCAATTTATCAAGGAAAACGGCATCGGTAAGGTTGTGCTGGCCAACGCCGCCTACTGCCGCAACAACCGGGCGGGCCAGTGGCGCGACTACGGCGAATTCCACCCCAATGCCCGACCCGGTCCTGATCTAGACTGGGATACCTGGTTAGGTCACAAGGTCAAGCTCTGCGGCAAGCCGCTCGCACCGTACCGGGACTGGTACCGTGAAAACGGCCCCGGACGCTTCTTCCAGTTCCGCTGCTATTGGGACTACTCCGGCGGGGTGGCCACCGACCTGTTCTTCCACCTGCTGGCTCACCTGGCGAAAGCCATGGACCTGGGCTTTCCCGAACGGGTCGTCGCGGCCGGGGGGATCTGGGTCTTTAACCGCAACCACATCACGCCCCAGGGGTTTCCGGACGACCGCGAAGTTCCTGACCTGTTCAACATGTTCATCGACTATCCCGGCGGCCCAACCATTACGCTACTGGGCTCGATGGTCAACGACACCAGGATCGAAGAAACGATTGGCGGCTATGAGGCAACCATCTTCGTGCGTAGCACGACTGAGGCGGTTGTGGTGCCGCAACGCCGCGTGGTCGATGTGAAGACGGATCCACGCTGGAAGGGGAAGGCCGAGTTGGTGCTGAGAGGCGAACGGACCGGTAACCAGATGGATCACTGGGAGAGCCTGTTCCGTGCGGTCCGCGATGGCACACCGGTGACCGCCCCCGTTGATCTCTGCTACCGGGTACAGGTGGCCATTACGATGGGAGTTCTCGCCTACCGGAACCGGTGCGTGATGGTATGGGACCCCGACCGGCAGGAGGCCCGCCCGGCCGCCTGACCGTCGGCCGGGTGGGGCCATCGTCTGAGCGTGTGCCCTTCCGTGGTGATCGTCGACAGCGCCTGTGGACAGCCCCTGGGCAGCAGTCAGACCGGTGGATCGGTTTGAAGGGAGACCATGATCAAGCCGAGTGATGTGCTCGTGATGATTCTTGCCGGAGGTAAAGGATCCCGACTCGATCCGCTCACGCGCGAGCGTGCCAAGCCATCCGTGTCGTTCGGCGGTATCTACCGGATCATCGACTTTACCCTGTCCAACTGCATCAACAGTGGCCTGCGCCGGATCTTCGTCCTGACCCAGTACAAAGCCGCCAGTCTCGTCCGGCACCTGAAGCTTGGCTGGAGCTTCTTGTTTTGGGAGTTCGGTGAGTTCATCGACGTGCTTCCGCCCCAACAGCGGATCGACGAACAGTGGTACAAGGGTACTGCCGATGCCGTCTACCAGAACATCTACTCCATCGAGCCGCTCGATCCCAAGTACGTGCTCATCCTCGCAGGCGACCACATCTACAAGATGAACTACTGGCCCATGATCCAGTACACCCACGAACTTGACGCCGACGCGGTCGTCGCTTGCTTACCGGTGCGAATTGAGGAGGCACGGCGTACGTTCGGTGTCCTGGAACTGGACCGCAACCAGCGGATCATCGGCTTCCAGGAAAAGCCCGAGGAACCGAAACCGCTACCGGAGGATCCGGAACGCTGCATGGCATCCATGGGAATCTACTGCTTCCCGGCCAGCTCCCTCTACGAGGAACTGTTCCGCGACGCCGGCCGACCGGACAGCGAACATGACTTTGGCAAGAACGTCATCCCTGCCATGATCGAGGCGGGCCGACGGGTTTACGCCTACCCCTTTGTCGACGAGAACCGCAAGTCCGCACTGTACTGGCGCGATGTCGGTACCGTCGACGCTTACTACGAAGCAAACATGGATCTCGTTTCCGTCGATCCGCTGCTGAACCTCTACGACCAGGATTGGCCGATCCGGACTTATCAGCCGCAGTACCCGCCGGCTAAGTTCGTGTTTGCCGAAGAGGGGCCGCACGCGCGCCGGGGCGAAGCTCACGACAGCATCGTCTCGCAAGGCTGCATCATCAGCGGTGGGCGTGTGCGACGATCGATCCTGTCCCCATCGGTTCGGATCAACAGCTACGCACAGGTGGAAGATTCGATCCTCTTTGAGGGCGTCAACGTTGGCAGGCACTGCATCATCCGACGGGCCATTATCGACAAGGGGGTGCAAATCCCGGAGAACACCAGGATCGGGCTGGATCCGGACGAGGACCGCCGACGCGGCTTCCATGTCAGCCCAGGCGGTGTCGTCGTGCTAGCAAAACACTTCGTCGTCTGACCGGCACCGGCTACGGTAGCACTGACACCACCAGCCCGTCCTATACCGGCTGGCTTACGTGCCTACCGGACTGCTGTGGTTGACTCCTCGTCGCGCGCCACGACAGGACAGGAGACGGACCGTGCTTCGGCGCGGATCTCGATACTTTCCCCGTCGGTCACCACCCCTTCGATCACATATCGTGCGGACTCACCGGGCCGTAGCACGCTGACTAGATCTTCGAGGAAGCGACCTGTCGAGTCGAGCGCCAACGATCCGCCGTGTACGCGTTCGACCTGCAAGGCACCGCGCCAGCGGCACGCCACCGACACGTCTCGGGCGTCCGCTGTGCCCGTGTTGGTCACGATCACCACGTACCGCGTGGTCTCGCCAACCATCACCGGATCGTGCGCTTCCTTGATCTCGACGTTCAACGCAGCAACGCCACGTGCCCTCACGCGGTAATCGATCTTGGTAACGGCGCCGTTCGCGGCCACGACGCAGCACCGCACCAGTCGGGTACCGGGCACCTCAGGTACCAGCTCCAGCGACGCCTGCCACGAGCCACCGACAGGCAGCTGACCGATGGGCACCGTCACGGTGCGAAGCGTGCGGTTTGCACGGGCTCCTTCGGGCAGTTTCGCAATCCTGATGCCAGGAGCGAGGTACAGGAGCAGTTCGGCGTCCTCCGCCGCGACGTCGCCCCGGTTCACGACCCGGACGGTCAGCGCCGCGGACCGGCCTGGAAGCCAGCGGGCAGGACCGGACAGCTTGGCAACCAACACGGGAGCCCTCACCTTCGCCTCGTAGACCGCCTCCGCCATCTGGCCCCCTTGTGCGACTGCCTGCAACTTCAGCCGAATCCGCCCCCCTTTCATGACGAGCACTGGCACGCGCACGGTGCGCTCCGTCCCCGGCGGCACATCGCCCACCGCCAGCTCAAAGCGAGACGCCCCCTCGTGGCTTGCCGCCTGTGGTCCCTCGGGCACGTGCCGCACGACGACCCCGCGTGCCACGGCGTTGCCCTCGTTACGCACCTTCAGCACCAGCTCAATCCGATCACCGTGAGCGACCAGGCGCGGGCCGTCCAGCGAAGCGGCCAACCGCACGCTGCGCACCTCCGTGACCGTCTCGGCCACCGTCGTGCTGCTCAACCGTGCCGTGCACCGCAGGGGCCCGGCAGCCAGCGGGCGCACGATTAGCCGCAGCTCCTGCTGCGCCCCCGGCTTCAGCCGCGGAACCTGCCATAGCACTCCGCTGTCAACCGCTTTGCAGTCAGGTCCCGGATTGAGAATCTCTACCGGACCACTGAACCGCGCTTCAACCACCGCCTCCTCCAAAGGATCCTGGCCCGCATTGCGCACGACGACTCGCTGCACGAAGACATCGCCGGCGCTGGCAATCTGTGGGCCCAGGCAAGCTATCTCGACGTTGGTTGCGGTGATCTCGACGGACTGGGCTACGGGCAGGTCGTCCTCCGGCAGCACGTATTCAGCCTGCCTGATGCCAGCATCCCTGCTCTGCTTCGCGGGCGAAACTGCTTCAGGATCTCCCGCCTCTGGAACCAAGGACCGGCCGCGTCTGGTTCGCATCGCGGTGGCCCGGCTCCGGTCCCTGGGTTGCGTGAGGGGCTGTGTGTCAGCCTGCCGAACGGAGCCGCGTCGGCGCGGTTCGGCCGCTGGCACCTGCAGCGATCGGGAACGTTTGCGGCGGACCTTCCGCCACCAGCTACGGAAGCGGTGCCAGAGGCCGTGGTTGGCTGCTGCTCGGATCACAGGTCGCTCGGCGGCTTCTGTGCGGCTGGTGCGCGGCGCGTCGGCGCACTGGACGGGCGCAGCCAGAAACATGATGATCGCCACGGCCAGCAGCGGGACGGTTCGGTAGACCGCTCGTTGCGACCGGCGGCAGCTCCAGCGGGTACCGATCATGGTCGTCCAGCCTCCGCCCTGGGGACATGAGGACATGTGGCGACGCCAGACTGGCAACGGGCTCCGCGATGTGAAAAAAGGCGCAAGGCCACCCCGCAGGCGAGCCTTACGCCTGAGCTCTGCATCCGTGCAGCAGCATTGCCAGCATCCTTCTGGCGAGGCGTCGCGTCGTGCCTCAGTCTGAAGCACGTTCGTCGTTTTCTTCTGTCCCTTAGTTGCTATCGACCGGTGGGCCGGGGAGCTTTAGCGGAATCGGAAAAACCGGCACCATCCGACCTGCTCGAGCTACACCGGAACATCGAACCGGTAAACCGGCACCGGTCGCCCGGGGCGGAGCCAGCGACAGGTGAGCGGCTCGACGGCATAGCCGTCTCGGCCAAGCATCTCGCACACTCTCTGCCACTGTTCGGCCAGTGTCTCCGGTGCAACGAATGCTCGGATGTTTACCACGACCTCGGCCGACGCTGCCCGTGCCAGACTACTGCGTGACAGCACCGGCCCGTCGCTGAGCGACACGCAGTTTGCCAGCGCGGTCGCACCGCTGCCGAGCGCGAGTACTTTCAGGTGCGCGATCTCCGCGCCGGCAATCTCCGCAATCGCCTCAGCCATCGCACCGCAGACGCGCTGGACTAATTCATCCAACCGCACCGTGCCTTCGGGCCGGCTGACGCGGCAAACGGCGTTCATCCAGCCCAGCTCCGCCTCGCCAGCCGCGTACACGTCGTAATCCACCTCCGGAATCCTCTGACTCGCTGCCGCGGCGTTCTGTTCCATCCACGAGAGCAACTCCGGCACACCTTCGCCCGTGCGCGCGGAAATCTCGAACAGCGGCGCATGCGCGAACCGTTCCCGCAGGATCACCCGAAGATGCTCGCGGCTCTGTCGATCAAGGCGGTCGATCTTGTTGACCACGATCGCATCGGCTTCCTCCAGCTGCTTCTTGTAGATGTAGGCTGCCCGCGGTGAGAACCCCCCCTTTGGCATGTTCGTCAGGATCCGCAACGCACGCCGTGGATCGACCAGGACCGCCAGAGGCAGCACGACGAATTCCTCAGCGTACAGCCGCTTCAACGGCTGCAAGACCGTCGCGGATAGATCCGTGCAGCTGCCAACCGGCTCAGCCAGGATGACATCCGGCAAGGCGCTGCGGCGTAAACCGCGCAGACGCTCCAGGAGCTCGTCAAACGAACAGCAGAAGCATGCGCCGGCCACTTCCGCCACCGGTAGACCTTCTGCGGCCACGGCCTGAGTGTCGACCAGGCCAGGAGACTGGTCGTTCAGCACGGCAGCTACCCTGCGGCCACGTTCGAGAAGCTCCCGTGCTGCGCGGCTCAGTAGCGTCGTCTTACCTGCGCCAAGGAAACCACCGAAGATGTACACCGACACAGCCATCGCGCCCGCTCCAGAGTTCGGTCCGTTGGGAGTCAGTCTCACCGTTGTGCGCCTTGCTCTGCGTTGCCGAGCCGCTCCAGCAAGCGGTCAATGAACGGTCGCTGGTCTGGATGCAGCAGTTCGCGGGCTCGGTCGACCGGCACGAATTCGGCCCGATCCACCTCCCATGAGGCCGTGGTTGGCTCGGCATTCTCTGGTGCCGGCCCGGCGAAACAGTGCACCCGTTTACGGCTGCGGCGGTAGTCGATCGATCCCAGGTACTCGAGCGGTCCCGGCCGAACGCCGGTCTCCTCCTCCGTCTCGCGCCGCGCCGTGCTCTCCAAGTCGGTGTCCCCCTCGAGCTCCCCTTTGGGAATGCTCCAAGGGGCCCGCCGGTTATACGCCCCGGAGGGATGCACAATGAGCACTTCCAGTCCTTGCGGACCGTAGCGGTACAGCAACGTTCCCGCGGACTGCTTCATGAGTCCTCGTCGTCATCCAGCGTGGCTGCAGTCACCGGCCGATCCGGACGGAACGGCCAAAGCGGCACTTCTGGCTCCTCGCCCACGATCAACTGCTTCATCACCAGACCCGTAGCCGGCCCAGTCACAAAGCCGCTACGCAAGTGCCCCGCTGCGATGAAAAGACGCTCGTAGCCAGGCACCGGACCAATGAACGGCTTGCCATCCGGATTACCCGGCCGTAGACCAGCCCACGTGCGATGAAGCTTCGCGTCCGCAAGCGGCGGGCACAAGGCACAGGCAAAGGCCAGCAGATGCCCGACCCCGTGAGCGGTCACGGAACCGTCGTACCCGACCCGCTCCTGGGTCGAGCCAACAAGGTAAAGCCCGTCGAAGCGGGGCACGATGTAGCGGCGTCCTACCATGAGAATGTGCCGCACTAGCCCCACGGGACCGGCCAGCAAGCAAACTTGGCCACGCACCGGTTCGGTGTCGAACCGCAAGCCCAACCGTGATAGCAGCGGTCCGCTCCAGGCTCCAGCGGCAACCACGGTCGCCTCCGCGTAGACCGGCCCGGTCACGGTGACCACGCCGTCGACTCGTTCGCCGTGCACGAGAAACCCCACGACCGTACCGGAGGGGGTAAAGAAGGTGGCGCCCAGCATGGAACAGGCAACACGGAGCGCGGCCAGCACAGCGGGCGGCCGAGCCTGCGCTGTGGCCGGCACCAGGTAGGCGGACACATAGTCGTGCTGAACGGCCGGCTCAAGTTCCGCGAGGCGCTGCGGACTAAGCTCCTGCCAGTCTATGCCGTGCGCTCGGTAGTGGCCGGCCGCCGACCGAAGAGCGTGAGCTTCCGTTTCGTCGCGTGCGAACTCAATCAGGCCGCAGCGGCGGTAACCGACGTCGATGCCTGTTAGCTCGCGCAGCTCCTGGGCCCAGATCGCGTGCAGTTTTCCGCCCAGCCCGAGCAACCTTGTAAACGGCGTCTTCGCCTGCTCGAACGGCTGCGCCCCGATGATGCCCGCCGTCGCCCAGGAAGCTTTCCTGTGGTCGTCCCCTTCGTCGAGCACGACAACCCGCAGGCCGGCCTTCGCGCAGCAGTATGCGATCGACAGGCCCACGATGCCACCGCCGACCACAGCCACGTCGTAGACAGTGCTCTCAGGCATGGGCATCTCCCGGCGGTCTCTCTTGATAGTACGGCGGGGTCCATCCGCCGGCATGCAACCGGTCAGGCTTCCCAGCGCCGACGAACGCCATACGGCTGCCTTGCAGGCGTCGCCCTGGCCGCCGTGTGATTCGGTCTAAGAGCCTGCCGGCGGACAACGGCAGCGAGTAGCTACCTTCCGGCCGGCGTGGCACTGGTCCAGCCCCTGCGGGGCCACGCCACCGGTGCAGCGGGCCGTCGGCTTCTGGCGTTGGCCGCGACCCCTTGCAATCGGCGGGCCAAGGCGCTAAGCTAGGCGGTACAACCACTGGGACGCGACGCGCGGAGCCGGGAGGATGTCCAGCGTGGACTCGACCGCCAACATCCGCATGCCGCCTGCGGGGCCGGCCTGGCGCTGGCCTGTGTGGTTTGTGCTCTTTGCCGTCTTCCCGCCCGCAGCTCTCCTATGGCTTCTGTTCGACCGCACGTGGCGCCGTCCGGTGCGCGTGGCCGGTTCAGTGGTCAGTGCCCTGTGGACCGCCGGCTGGCTACACTTCGTCGTTGGTGTTTCGCTGGACTTCTCCGGTGATACCAGCTCGTGGCGGCTCGTGTTGCGGAATCCCTGGGTCGAAAGCTGGCGGTTCGCACGGGCCCAGCGAGCGGTACGTGGGCCGGCAGCTGCAGCGGTAGCCCGGCCGGTGCCCGAACGGGGCTCGGCCGCGACGCAGCTGCTGTGGCCTGAGTTCCGGGGACCAGGTCGGACCGGCATGGTCACCTCCCCCCCGACGCTGCCGCCCTGGCCGCGTGAGGGCCTACCGCTGGTGTGGAAGACCAGCGTAGGTGGCGGCTATGCGTCGATGGTTCTCGGACTCGGCCGACTGTACACGATCGAGCAGCGTGGCTATGAGGAGGCGGTAACCTGCTACGACGCCCTGACCGGAGAAGAACTCTGGGCGTATCGGTACCGGGCCCGGTTTGAGGAGGCGCTCGGGGGACCGGGGCCGCGAGCAACCCCCACACTGACGGCCGACGGCCGGCTGTATGCGCTCGGGGCCGAGGGGCACCTCAGCTGCCTGGATGCCCGCACCGGTCGGCTGCTCTGGCAGCGGCATATTCTGGAAGACAGCGGCGGCGAGAACCTCCGCTGGGGTATGGCCGGCTCCCCACTTGTGCTGGACGACCTGGTTATCGTCACCCCGGGCGGTCCGGGTAACTGGCTGCTGGCCGCATATGATCGCTACAGCGGCGAGTTGCGGTGGCACAATGGCGATGACCAACCAGGGTATAGCTCCCCGCTCGTGGCCACGCTGGCCGGCCAGCA
>JALXBF010000053.1 GCA_026991575.1 Planctomycetota bacterium
GGGGGTGCCCCCGCCGGCCCCGGTATACGGGCACTGTCAGGTCGCTGCCGAGCTGGCGGTAGGCATTGATCAGGTTAAGCACGTTTGCGCGGCGAATGCCTGCGCAATCGCCCGGGGCGATCACCAGCGCATCGTGCGACACCAGGGTGCGGTGCTGTTCCAGGAAGCGGACACCGCACTCGACGGTCGCGCGCATGTCCCGTGTGCCAACGGTGCGCACGATCGTCACTGGCCTGTCGGCGAGAACGTCGGCAACGTCGCTGGCATCTCGGCGGATGACAACCAACGTCTCACTCACGTCAGCGAGCGACGTCAGGCAGTCGATGACGTGGCAGATCAGCGGCTTGCCCCACAACGGCAGAACCAGCTTGTTTGTCCCCATGCGGCGGGACAAGCCGGCGGCGGGAACCAGGCCAACGAAGCGAACCGCGTCGGTCATCGCACGACAGCCTTGGCAGGGGAACGCTGGGGAGCGTCCGCGGCGCGCCGCAGATGTTTGTTCCGGCACGCGACCAGTTCGGCTACGATCGACAGGGCAATCTCCGGCACGGTCTGCGAACCGATGTCCAGGCCAATCGGGGCATGGACGCGGCTCAGTGCCTCTGGATCGACACCGGCGGCGATCAGGTCTTCGAAGATGAGCCGCACCTTGCGCTTCGAACCGATCATCCCAATGTAGCCGGCCGGTCGTCCGACGACCGCGTGCAGAGCGGCCTCGTCGTGCGTGTGGCCGCGGGTGACGATCACCACGTACGTGTGCTCGTCCAGCTCGATCTCACGCAGGCTGCTGGCAATGTCGCCGACGATGATCCGAGTGGCCGTGGGGAACCGGTCAGGACTAGCGTAATCCGCGCGATCATCGATGACCCAGACCTCAAAGTCCACCTCTGCTGCCAATCGAGCGACCGCCTTGCCCACGTGACCGGCACCGGCAATGACCAGCCTGCACCGCGGCGGATGGGGCAGATAGGAGACTCCCGCCACCGTGTACGGCTTGGGGCGCTGGTGTAGTGGTCTTACGGCCTCAGCCACCTTTGCCACGTCACCCCGAAAACGCAGTGCGGTCACAAAGGTCCCGGATGCGTCGAACAGCAAACGGCTGCCGACCGAACCGCCGTCGATCGCTTCGTCGGCCAGTACCACCGCCTCGGTCAGTCCCGTGCCCGCTTCGTGCCGTTGAAGCAGGGCGGAGAAATAGCGTAGCTGCTCATCCGACCCGATCCGCTCGGCTAGGATTCGCATGCGACCGCCGCAGATTAGACCGTCGTCCCAGCCGTAGTCGTCGTCGAGATGAAACTGGAACAGCTGCACGGCAGGGCCGGTTCCGGCAAGCATGGCCAGTGATTGCCGCCTTACCTCCGCCTCGACGCAACCTCCGCCAAGCGTGCCGATCTGGCCGCCAGCTGGCAGCACAAGCAAAGCCGCGCCTGGCTTCTGAGGTGTCGAACCTCGCGTCTCGACAACCGAGCAGTAGACGACGGGTGTACCTTGGTGGGCCAACTCGATCAGGCGGCGAAGCACCTCAACCATACTACCCTCCACGGCAAGCACGGCGGGCTAGCCCATTGTAACCGGCCGCTCTCTTGCCAGAGACTCGTTCCGGGGCTTCTCCGGTCAGCGCTGCCACGGGGTTCCGACTCTGACAGTGGCCTGGAGCAGGTACCACCGTTAACGCAATGCAGGCTCTGCGCAAGATGCAACGATAGGTCGCTCAATTGAAAAGTGGCCCGAACACGACTATGCTATCCTCTCGAAGCCCGTCTGGAACGGAGGGTAGTCGTTGGGGAGCCAGACACGGCAATCAATACCGCTTCGACTTGCCGCCCGTCGGCACTATGTTGCAGTCGCCGTTGGTGCCATTCTCCTGTCTGTGGCCGTCCTGGTACCCGGTCTGACGGTGCGGACCGCGGCAGCATCCGAGAGGGTCCAGATCGAAGCGGTCGCGCTGGCACCATCGGAGACCGTACCAGTCGGCGTCCCCGGCCACTGGTGGGAGGTCCGCGTGTTGTACGGAGCGGTTACGGGCGACGTGGACGGGCAGCTGCAAATCGCGGTGCACCGCTCAGGAAGAGCCCCGCTGTTGGTAAGCCGGCCGGTGAGCCTGTTGCGCAGGCAGACCGGAACCCTGCGCAGCCCGGTCTTCTACCCAGCGGCGCGCGGGCTGGGTAGGGTGCTGACCGTCTCCATCCGGGATCACCACGACCGGCTTGTTGCCCAAGACCATGCGATCGTCACAGGAGAAGGCACCTCGGTCATTGCCCTGGTTGGTAGTCGAGCGTTTCCGTTCGACTCGTTAGGTAAGGCCCGGGCGCACGCGGCTGCTCTGAGAACGTTCTCGCTCGGATTGCAAACCCGATCCACACCGCTTCCCAGTGGCAGCATGCAGACGCTGGCCGCCAGGACGGTGCGCAGGAGCCAAGTGTCGGCCGTGCCGCTGCCTCACCATCCGGGCTGCTGGTCTGGCATCAGTCACGTCGTGATCGAGCCACACCTGCTTGATTCACTCGGACCCGACCAGACGGATGGGCTGCTGATGTGGCTTCACTGGGGGGGCACATTGATCCTCTCGGGCGGTCCCGAGGTGACACCTCAGTTGTCGCAGCTGCTCGACCGTTACCGCCCCGCCGCCTCGCGAAAGCTGGCGAAGTTTACGCTATCCGTGGGCCAGCCGTCAGCGGACGCCGACGGTCGACCGAAAGTGGTGTTGCTGGGACGAGTGCTCGAACCGGGCGCTCTGGCGACCGTTCTGCTTCGCGATGCTAGCGGTCAACCGATTGCGGTGCAGCGCCGTGTGGGCAGAGGCAGGCTCGTAGAGGTTGCTTTCGACCTGTCCGATCCGGCGTTACGTGATTACAGCGGGATTGCGGAGTTGTGGGTTCGCTTGCTTCTTGGGCCGGGGGTCAGCCCGGATGAACAGGTCTCGGTCGAGCGAGCTTCCCGGGTTCGCTACGTCGGACGGGATCCTGGCAGCGGGGGCCGCCGCAGTTCACCGGCGGCGCTGGCTCCGGGCGGTCCGCTCGACGAGCTGATCCGCAGGACGCTCTATCAGGCCGTTGCTGGACGCGGCGCGGTAGTCCGCACGCTCGTGGCCGCAGTGCTCGGTCTGTACGTCGGCTTGACGGTGCTGGTCCATGTTCTGGCACAGACTCGTCGGCGGCTGTGGAACTGGGGCCTGATTCCGGTACTAAGCTTGGTGACGGCAGCCGGACTCGTTGCCGCTGGTCTTGGTGTCGGTGGAGCCCGGGGTGAGCTCGTGGTTGTGGAAACGTTTCCGGATCTGCCTGCGGTCCAGCTGACCCGGCACATCCAGCTGCTAACGGCTCGCCGTACCGAAGTCGACATCACGTTCCGCAACCGCTGGGCTCTGCCCCTGGCGTGGGACGTGGAGCGGGAGCCAGGTGTGGTCCAGGCTTTACCGGGGTTGGCTGCCGCACGGATCAGGTTTCGGCCTACTCGACTGGACGGGGTCGTGTGTTATCCGCGGGCACCGAGGCACCTGAGAGTAGAGGAGTACGCGTTTCCGGCAGCCCCGTATTTCGTCTTCTCTCAGGAGCGTGGGCTACGAGCGAGCGGGGGCTTGGTCAACCAGTCTCCCTGGGATCTGCGGGACGTCGTCCTGCGTGAGCCCAATCGGGTGTGCTGGCTGACGGAGCGCTGGAAACGGGGGGAAATCTTAGAGCTGGAGTGCCAACAACCAGGATGGCCGAACGAGGAAAGAGCGCTCGCCGGACTGGCGGCGCGCGTGGGCGATACCCGCATCGGACCGTTTTACCAGTTGCTTCTGGCAAGTGACCGAGCTGGCGATCGCTTCCTGGTGGCATGGGCCGAAGGGACGCCCGAGGGGGTGCAGTACTCGGTCGCGCTGTCTGAGCGGTTTGCGCGGACCATCGTCGTACTACCCCTGGCCGAACGGAAACAGAAGCGACCATGAATGAGCTGGCGCGTGGTTCATTGTCTGCGGCGGAGCCTGGAGCGACCCTCGAGGCGACGGCCGGGCATGCGGCTGGTCAGTGCGCGGTCGCGGTCGAGGGGCTGGTCAAGGAGTTCGGGAAGTTGCGCGCGGTGGACAATCTGACGCTGCACGTGCCGCCGGGCCTGATCTACGGCGTGATCGGACCGAACGGTGCCGGAAAGACGACCACGTTTCGGTTCCTGGCGACGTTGCTGCGGCCCACGGCAGGACGTGGTTATGTCCACGGGGTGAGTATTGTGGCTGAGCCGCTGGAAGTGCGCCGCCTGGTCGGTTACATGCCCGAAGACTTCGGGCTGTATGACGGGATGAAGGTGTGGGAGTTTCTGGACTTCTTCGCCGCAGCGTACGGAGTGCCACGGAAGGTGCGGCAGCGGGTGATCGAAGACGTAGTTGAGCTGCTGGATCTGACGGGCAAGTGGAACGACTTCGTTAACGGCCTATCACGGGGGATGCGGCAACGCCTGGCATTGGCCCGCGCACTGCTGCACGATCCGCGCGTTCTGGTCCTGGATGAGCCGGCCTCAGGACTGGACCCGCGTGCCCGGCTGGAGATCAAGGAGTTGATCCGTGAGCTCAAGCGGATGGGAAAGACCGTGGTGATTTCCAGCCACATTCTGGCCGAGCTCGCGGACCTGTGTGACATGGTGGCGGTGCTGGAGCGCGGTCGGTTGGTGATCGCCGGGACTTTGGACGAGCTCCGCAGGCAATTGCAGAAGCACCGGCTTGTGGACGTTGTTCTGATCGATGACCAGGACGCGGAGCGTGCCGAGCGGTGCTTGCGCGGCCATGGGGCGGTGCTGCAGGTGACCCGCAGCGGTCGCTCGCTGCTGTTGGAGGCTGCAGGGGACGATGCCGTACTGGCTGAGCTGCTCCACCGGCTGATTGCAGACGGCGTAACTGTCGTCCGGTTTGCCGAGCGGGAGTTGACGCTGGAGGAGATCTTCATGCGGGTAACGCAGGGAATTGTGGCGTGAGCGGAGCCGATGGCACGGCGTTGGCCCTGGCAGGACAACCCGATTCTCAAGCACGAGCTCATCGTGCGGCTCCGCGCGTGGGACGCGGTGTGCTTGCACGGGCTGTTCGTGATCGTCTGCGCGGGGGTCGTGCTCTATCTGTGGCCGCCCACGACGGTCTCCCCGCTCCGTGCCGCCGCGCGGGCCCAGGCTCTACGGGCTGTGCTTGTGGTCACCCAGTTCTTGCTCGCTGCGATCGTCGCAAGCGTCATTGCCGCCCCGCTGATTGCTCGCGAGAAGGAGCAACGCACATACGTGCTGCTACTGTCCACGCCACTGGAACCCGCCACGCTCATCTTTGGCAAACTGGCCGTCGCGCTGGCCTATGTGCTGCTGCTTCAGCTTTCGGTGTTGCCAGTGCTGGTGACACTGAGCTACCTGGGGGGCGTAGACTGGCAGCAGCTGGTGGGCGACGTTCTTCTGCTGATGTCCGCGTCGATTGTGTTCGCAACGCTGCAGTTTGCCGCAAGCATGCGCCAGCGGCGCGTGCTGGCCGCTCAGGTGTTCGGCGCCGGGGTGGTGCTGGCCGTCAGCGCCTTGCTCGTGCTGCCGCTGCTATGGCGGTTCGATCGGCTCGGCGCCGCATACTATCCCGCTATGCGCCGGATCGGGCAATGGACCGTGCCAGCGTTCGGTCTGCTGGCGCTGATCTGCGTTGCTGCGATCTATGTGGCGTATCGGCAGCGTCTCCTGCACCCGCCTGACGAGGACGTGACCGCACCGCTAGCCGATGGAACGCGCCCGAAGAAACGCCCCGTGGGGCTCGTGCTCGATCAGCGCCGATGGCCCGATCGCTGGCTGGTGCCGCCGCGGCGGCAGAGCTATCTTCCCGATGGGGTGAACCCGGTGCTTGATCGGGAGCTGAGGGCAGAACTGTTTTCGCAAGGCACTTCCATGCTGCGCGCCCTGATCCAGGTCAGTGCTGCGGTCTCCGTTGTGCTCATGGGAGTGTGCCTGGAGCTCGTTCCGAAGCTAGCGTACGTCTACTGCTGGTTTCTGCTGTCATTCGCCGTTCTCATCACGCCGGCATTTGCCGGCGGCGCGATAGCCGGCGAGCGAGAACGGGGCACATTCGACCTGTTGCGGTGCACGTTGCTGAAGCCGCATCATGTGCTGTTCGGCAAAATGTACGTGGCCGTGCGAACGGTGCTTGCTTTGATGCTGCTGGTAAGCGTCGTGCAGGTTGCCTTGCCCACCGTTCTTGTGGCCCTGCCGCTTAAGTTGAACTACGGTGGGTTCTTGGTCGCGTTGCTGGTCGTCTACATCCAGGTGCCGGTTATCGTCAGCGTGGCGTTCCTGTGGTCGGTGCTCCTGCCCAGGGCTGCCTGGGCCACGCTGGCGACGTACCTGACCGTGGTCGTCGCGTACGCGGGCATCGAGTGGGCAGCGCAGGGACTACCGCCCGACGCACTGCCGTCCCGGATCGCCCCGTTCCGCGTTGCTTACGCGCTGATCCTCGGCGGAGGGGGTGTCGAGTTGTCGGAGCTGGCACGATATGCCCTGACGAATCTCGCTGCATGGGGGACGCTCGGTGCGCTAAGCACAGGCTGTGCGTACGCGCTATTTGGACGGCACTGGTACGACGGCTGGTAAGCAGGAGAGGGTGTCTCTCAGAGCGACAGCAGCACGTCGCGCGCCAGGGCGCGTAGGCGGGGATTGTCGGTGGAGCGGGCGAGCCGTTCGATGGCCGTGCGCAGCTGCGGATCGTCGGGCTTGGCCTTCTTGAGCCCTACCTTCACAGCGTTCAGGGCTTGCTCAGTGATGTACTGTTTCGTCGCTTCGCCATCCGATCGCGCAGGAGCGACCGGCTCGGTCAACATTTCCACCAGCACGGCGATCCCGGTGAAGTCGCCGTTGCGCGCCAGACCGGCCGCGGCGTTGTACCGCGTCTCACGGTCGCTGTCACGAAGCAGGGTCCGCAGCTTCTCGAGAGCCTTC
>JALXBF010000054.1 GCA_026991575.1 Planctomycetota bacterium
GGTGCAACGTTCGCAAGCGCTTGGAGTTCCGGGTCGTCGTCGAGCGGTGCGCTCAACCACCGGTCCTGTATGCCGTCTGAAGCATATTGTTCAAGCAAGCGGCGAGTCCCTTTGTAGGAGCGGTAGAGGATCGACCGGCGCGTCAAGACCTGCGGCTTGTTCAACCATAGCGTGACTTCTCGTGTGCTTTCGCGCCAGAGCACCTTGTCCGAGCTGCTCGGGTTCCCGCCCGTCATGGTGGGCCGCCCCATCGGATAACCCGTCCCGTACACCACATAGCTGATCCTGAATCCTGTCAGGTACAGCTCCCGAACTGCCCGGAGCGTCTCGAGCAGCTCGTCCACGTCTCGCGGAACGGCACGCACATCCTGCGCTCTGGCCGAAGCGGCGGCCACCAGCAGAGAAACGGTTGCAGCGAACAGCGTCCATCGCTCGGGCACCATCATGGGCTGCTCCCCACGCTCCATCATCAAAAACACGCATGGACCTGGTCAATCTCTAGATCGCCACTACATATCTTCTTGCACCGCTTCTCGCCGTGGTAACATTCGCTGCACGCGACCGCGACGGTCCTCCGCTTCTGGTAGCAGGCGCTGGACGACGGGCTAACGCAGGTCTTGAACTTCGACGAGCCCTATTTGCAGCAGAAGTAGTACTTGTTGCCGTTCTCGATCTCCACGAAGCAGCCTGAGGTGCAGGTCTGGTTCGCCTTGCAATCGGCATTCTGGATCTCGACGTACTGCTGCGCGCCGGCCCGTACCAGCACCGCCAGGATTCCCGTCACCACGGCAACGCCGACCAAGAAAACCGTGCGAGCTGTGACAAGCTTCATCGCCGAACCTCCCTTGACTGAGTCACCACGCCGTTTTCCCCAGCACCTATCTTGGGCCGCTGCGATGCCACATGGGGACCGTCAAGCATGAGCGTCAATGAGACCTCGTTCTCAAACGACAAGCGGACAGTCGTAGGCCATGCAAGCCCGGCCAGTTCGCCGCTCTGCCCTTCTGGGACCAGCACCTCTATCAGAGCGCGGCGAGACGCAGTCTCGCGATAACGGACGCACAAGGGACGTGGTGCCGTGTACCCGACAAACCCAGGCAGACGCTCCCCTTTTGCAACCACAAACGCACGTGCAATGACTCGATGCGATGAACCCGAATCGCCTTCGGCTGCAAGGTTCACCACCACTCGGCGTGGCACCAGAAACACCGGCAGACTGTTATCGACACTGACCTCGACGCTCGTCAGGAACGCACCGGCAGGAGTGTTCGCACGGATCCAAACCTGGCCGGTCACGGCCGCCTCCGGGGACGGTCCCACGTGCAACACACGCAGCAGCCATCCGCCATCGGTCGGCTCCAGTTCCGCCTGCACATTGGGAACCTCAATCGAGGCAACTTCCACAGTCTGGACGTGATAGTACGATTTCAGCCCTGGAATCCGGTCAATACGCACGGTAGCCACACCGTGGCCATCCTCATCAGTTTGCAGCCGCAGGCGATGGGCACTGACCCGCACCGGCTCCACGGCCTGCGCCGTGAAACGTAACGCAACCGATTCCTCCTCCGGCAAATTGGTCTCGATCAAAACCTGGCCAGAACGCGTACCCTCCGGGATCGTGATCTTCAGAAAAAGGAGCCCCCGCTGTCCCGGCGCAAGTTCCCGTGGTTCGATCGAGACCACCGAGCAGCCGCACGTGCTCCGCACGGAGCGGATGACCAGCGGTTCCGTACCCGTGTTCCAAAAAGGCAGACGCAGTTCGACCTCCTGCCGGGGCAGACCCTCGACAAAGATAGGACACGAGCTGCGGAACTCCAGACGAGGTCCGACCACCTGGCCCGTACATCCACAGGCCATGTACAGCCAGCCTAGCAGAATTCCCCACCGTATCCTCCCCGCTGCCATCACTCCTGTCCTCACCACCACGACATGTGCTGGCCACCTCGATTCTAGAGAGAGAGAGA
>JALXBF010000055.1 GCA_026991575.1 Planctomycetota bacterium
CCGAAAGCAGCCGGACCCGTAGCTTCTCCACGCGGTCCACGACGTGGGCGTTGGTGAGGATGTAGCCGCGGTGGTCGATGATGACGCCGGTGCCCATGCCGTTGACGCGCTGGGGTTCGACCACCGACCCGGACCAGACCGGGGCCGGCACACGCTTCTCGCTGCTGATACTGACCACCGATGGTGCTGCCTTCCGGTACGCGCGCACCGCGGCACTTTCGCGGAGCGAGCGTTCTTCGGGGATGGCCGTAGTACCGAGCAGGGACGCCAGCAGCAGGAGCGTGACAAACTGCAAGCGGACACGGATGCGTATCATGGCAACCCACATCGGTGTGTCTGGCCCAAGAGAAGCACGCCGCCGCAGGTCAGGCGGGGGGGACGGCAGGGCATGCGGCCTGCGTCTGGTTCGTTTGTCGGCGGTGCTGGCCGGGTCGCTTCACCGAGAGGGCGTTCAGGGGGCCGGCCGTTTTCGTCATGGCCGCGCGCACCGCGTCAACGCAAACGACCGGTACTCATCGGGCAGGACCGGGCAATTGGCCTAAGCTGGGCGCACTTGCGGTGCAATCGTTACAAATGGGCTAACTAACCGGTGCCTTCATCGACGCCATCATCTGAACCAGTTCGGTGGTTGCCAGCCGCACGGCATCTTCCAGCGATTCGGCCCCCTCTGGCCATAGGTTCTTCAGGCGTTCGCGAACGAACTGGTTGAACGTCGGCTCCCGCGGCACCCCGCGCGAGGCACCTGCATGCAACTGAGTGTGCAGCCTGACGCCCACGAGAAATTCCATGGGCCGCGCCAGCGACCGGAGCATGGGCCCGTCAAAGAGCCGCAGTTGACGGTGCTTAAGCAACTCCCAGGGCTGTTCCAGTCCGCGCTGGCGGCCGTGCTTCCGTTCGGCAACGAGCGTCACTGCTCCCAAGAATCGGCACGCGCCTCGCAAGACATCGACCGGGTCGGCCCCGGTCCACTCGCCTGCGGCACGGTCCGGTTGCACCGCCTCCCGGAGCTGGCGGTGCACGGTGGTTCGGAACCGCGGCTCCGGGCCGACCACTGCGTGCCAACGTGCTTCGCTCGTAAGCCCGGCCACCATGGCATCGAACTGGTCCATCGCCGCACTCAACCGCGCGCCTCGCCCGGAAAGCGACCAGCCGGGCTCGAGGCGAAGCAGCCCGTTGGCCTGGCCCCCGCCGGCGATGCCCGCGATCGTGCAGGCCAGCTCATGGAAAAAATGCTGATTCGTGGTCGGCTCCCAGCCGCGTCGCCTGGTTTCGTGCACGGTGACCCCGTCGGCCTCGTAGACCACCAGCAGGCTCATCGGATCCAGAAAGCCCCCCATTCCCCACACCGGCAGCTCACCGGCCACGACGCACCAGTGGCACGGTCGCGTCCGTCTGCCGCGGGCCAACGAAGGTAGGCCGTAGCGGCGGCGCAGGCGTTGGAAAGCAAGCAGCGCGATACGCTCCAGCAGCGTCAGGTAAAGCGCCCGCAGCGTGCTGGCGGCCGTCGCCGGACTATCACGTCCCATCAGGAGCCTCACGCCGACGCGTAACTCGTGCGCCGCCCGAAAACTCACCAGAATCGGTATCGGCTCCCTTGCCCCCTGCAGCAGCTCGCTCAACTCCTGGACCATCTCTTCGCGCTCGGGCAAGCTGGCTAACTCGAAGCTGTCCACCAGGTCATCCATCATGCCAGGGCTGCTGCAGAGCAGATTCTGGAGTGTCTGGCTGTAAGATGCGATGTCAAGCACTGCTTGCATCAGACCGGGTTGCACGCGGAACAGCTCCCACAGCGCCCCCCGGGCCCCAAGCGACCGACTGATCGCCTCCAGCTGGTACAGGGTGCGGTCCGGATCAGGTCGGCGGGCAAGCTCGGCGAGCAGCTTTGGAGCCAGCGCGGCCATCAGATGGCGACAACGCAAGCTGGACAGGAACGGTGCCGGCTCGCTGGAAAGCTGCAC
>JALXBF010000056.1 GCA_026991575.1 Planctomycetota bacterium
ACAACTACCTGTTGATCGATCAGGGGGTTCATCTCGCAGAGTTTCACTACCTGGAGGATCTTGCTCGGGACCGCGTCTACGAGTTCTGCTACATCTGCTGCACGAATAAGATCAAAGGCACGACGGCTGGATTCACGCTGCGCCCCATCGCGATCAAGTGACGTCTCTCAGGAGCAAGGCGGATGGAAACGGCAGCGGGCTTACGTGTTCTGGTTGTCGGGGCGGCCGGGTCGATCGGCCCGTTCATCGCACGGCGATTTGTGGAGGACGGTGCGGATGTGGTGATCGCGGACATCAATGAGGAGCGGCTCGAAGGCGTCTACCAGGATCTGCTGGCGTACGCCGGGCGAACCGAACAGCACGTAGTCGACGTGCGCTCGGAGAGCTCGGTGGAGCAGCTGTACCGGTTCGTTCATCAAACGCTCGGCGGATTGGATGTGCTGGTCAACTCGTTTGCCGTGCTTGAGGAGCCCGCGCCTGCGTGGCAACTGCCGGTCCAAACATGGCGCGAGACGCTCGAGGTTGAGTTGACCGGAGTGTTCTTGTGCTCGACTGCTGCCGTACGTTTGATGCAAAGCCAGCGCCAGGGAACGATCATCACGATCTCTTCGATTGCCGGAAAAATGCCGTACCGGTTGCGAGCTGCGTATGCTGTCGCGAAAGCGGCCGTGAACGCGTTCACCCGCTGCCTGGCGCTGGAGGTAGCCGAGTTCGGCATTACGGTCAATGCAATCTGCCCCGGGCCCGTGCACGGGCCACGGATTCAGCGTGTCGTGGAGAAGCGTGCGGAGGTAACCGGACAGCCAGTAGCGGAGGTCGAACGCCAGTACCTGGAGCACTGTCCGCTCGGCGAGTTCGTGCATCCGGTAGAGATTGCCGAGCTGTGTGCTTTCTTAGCTTCGCCACACGCGCGACACATCACCGGGCAGCTAATCGACGTCGACTCAGGCTACCTGCTCAAGTTGAGCTAACCAACTGCCGGTCAGCGCGGCTGTCGCGTCGTCGGCATCCGGGCGCCGCTGCGCCGGCTTCGGTCCATGCGCGAAACATAAACCTGCCAGTCCCGCGGTGGACGCAGCGGCTGGAGATCACGCTGGGAGACCGGCGGGGTTGGGTTGATTTCCAGGCTGGTGATGTCGTACAGATACTGATCGCCGATGGGTTCCTTGATCAGCACGGCCCGGGGAAGGTACGTCTTCTTGCTGAGCACAAGTTTTACTTCGCTGAAGTCCTGCTTGTCTTCCTCGTATTTGGGCAGGATCTGGACCCAGGCGTAGTCGTCGGTTTCCTTGTACAGCTTTAAGTGGAAGCGCTGGCGTATCTCGCGCGCCGAGATGCCGAACAAGAACGGCAAGGCGGTGCGTGCCGCCTCCTCACCGTCAGCTTTGCTCGGCAGGATGTGCCGGATGTATTCCTTGGTCTCGAAGATGTACTGGTGGATAATGTTGCCGTCGCAGATGTAGATCTCGCTGCGCTGTAGCCGGTCACGCCCCTTCGCATCCCGGACCCGACGGTACAGATCCATCCGGCCTCGGTTGGGGCGGACGTAGACGGCGCGACCGTATTCCTCGATGTCGTCCGGATACGCCTGCTGGCGAACTCGCCGCCGAAACTCGCAGCGTAACGAGGTCATGGTCCGCATCCGTGCTTCCCAGCCCTGGAGCAATTGCTCCAGCCGGGGATCCCCTAGGCCGCCTGGCGCAGAGCTCTGGCTGAACAGAACCAGACCACAGAGGACAGCGAGATGAGTCGTTGGGCACATCCTTGCGCGACCTCCTCTTTCGGCGACGCCGGGTCAGCCCCCGTAGCATAGTGCGGGCGTCCGGCTCAGTCTAGCTCGATTCATGAACCGGGCGCGTCCGGCAACAACCGACCGTCCGCTCGCACCCACCGGGCAGGACAAGGATGCCTGAACAGCAAACGCTGGATCGAGCCGTTGTGGGGCACGGTTCAGCTCTTCGGCGGGCTACCACCCTGGGGGACCTCACACGCGCAATCATCCCACTTACTAACGTCGGCCGCACCGGGCGACCGCCAGGGCTGACCGGTCGGCCGAGGTGGGGGAACAACTCACGTGGGGCCACTGAGCGGCTAGCGCTTGCGGTGCCGGATCTTGGAACGCATCTTCCTCTTCTTACGGCCGATCTTGCGCCTGCCTTTGCCGCGTCGTTTGCTGCCCATGGGATCCTCCGCATGCCACGGGACGTCGTGAACACCTCGTCGCTGTGCATCAAGAAGTCTAGGCACTGGCCGCCGGTTTCGCAACGGCCCTTTGCCCCTAACGGCCCGAGTCGGCCGTGCTCGTCCGATGGCCGAGCGGCTCGCGCCAGAATGTCCGCAGTGGTCGCGTTCACACCCCGGGCAACTGCCATCCCCTGATGGCCCGCTGCACCTGGAGTGAACGCAGGGGGGGCTGAGCGGGGCGAAATGCCGGGAGCTATCCGTCCCACGCAGGCCATGATACGCCGCGGCCAGCCGCCCTGGTCGGCCGCGATACCGCGGACTCCGATGTCGTTCACCGGACCAGGCGGGCACGGCCGTACCAGAGCCGGTTGCCGCCGGCCTGGACCGTGCCGAAAACGTCGATCACGTCCGCCGGCCAACTGCCACCACGGGGTGCTGCGGTGAAAAACGTCTGGAACGGTCGATCCCATGGCAACTCGTGGAGCTCAAGCGGAGCTGAGCTGGCCTCAATGGCTGCCCAGTAGTTTCGAGCAATCGCCTGGCCCGCGCGGCGGTCAACGGCAGCAACCAGCACGTATAGCTGGCCGGGACGCGACACGACAAACCTGGCATACGTAACGTCCACGCCGGACGTTCCGGCCTCGAACCGAACCAGACTTCTACGGCACAGAACCTGACCGTTCCGCACCACTACGTACTCCAACGTCTTAACCTCACGCTGCCCCGGAAAGAACCGCTCCTGGATGAAACGATACTGGAAGCGGCGCCGCAGATAGAGCACGTGGCCGTTGCCCGTCTCGTCCAGGTGAAGATCTAGGTTTGTGATGTGGCCGCACGTCGAGTCTACGTTGTCTATCTCTATAGGGGGGCGGAATGGCTCTGAGGAGACGTCCGGAGTCCAGGTGTAAAACAGTCTGCGGAAGACATAGTCCCAGTTTCGCTTGAGCACTTCCCGCTTGTACGCCCGCCATGCAGCCACCGGCTCGATGATGTCGCCGATTGCCAGTACGGCGGCGCGGCGGTTGCGCAACGCGACCTGAGGGTAACACGCTCGGATCGGAAAACGGATCCTGCCGCACGGTTGCCAACGGCCGTGCGCGTCGCGGAAAGAAACGTACTGCTCACCAGTCCGGGCGTCGATGTTGAGCAGCAGCAGTTCGCCACGTGTCGCGTCTGCCGCAATGCCCCGATACGAATGATCCGTAAACGTCGGCTGGTTCGACCATCGTGGTAGCTCCCGGCGGTGGACCAGTCGGTTGCCGACGCGCTCGAAGAGGTGGAGGGTCGGTTGGCAGCGGCCGTACCTGGTACCCGGGGGTTCGAGCGAGGGGTTTGCCGACAAGGCGAGCTTGCCAGGGCCGAGTCGGACGAGGGGACAAGGCTCTCGTTCGCGGTACTCTCGCTCCTCTGCCACCACCTGCCAAGCACCGCCCGTGCGGGCAAGTAGTTGCCACCGGGTGTTACACAGCGGGGGCACGTCCTTGCCGGTCTCGGCGAACGACACGTACACGTTCTCACCGTCGCGCACGATCAACGGTGCGCCATAGCACCACAGCGGACCTGCTCCGTTGTTGGGGGGCACCATTTCGACGACCGGTTCCTGCAGCTCGGGCACGAGCTGCCCGTCGGCCCACACGGTCGCAGTTCCCAGGCAGGCGCACGTGATCCAGATCGACAGTAGCACACCGTCTCGTTTCATCGTGCGACCTCACAGTGTGGCGGGGCCATTAGAATGGAACCCGCTCATTCTAGGCGGTTCCGGTGCGACCACGTGGCGAGCGTCCACCCTGGCGGCGCAACAGCTGATCGGTCAAGCTACTTGATGAGGAGACCACGATGGTTTCCTGGTTACGCATGCTTTTCTTGAGCCTGATGCTGGCGCTGGCCGGTGCCTGCGCTGCAGCAGCCGGTCAGAATCGACCGACGACGCGAGTCGAGCGGATCACGAATACGTCCGAGGAGGAGGACTATCCGGCGATTTGTGCCGACCGCTCCGGGCGCTTGTGGCTGGTCTACGTTGCCTACAAGAAAGCCGCTCCGATAGACAGGCAGGCGATCCAGAAGCACGAATTCGACAGCTTGATTGCTCGTGGCAACGGAGACCGCCTTCTGCTTCGCAGCTCGAGCGACGGTAGGCGGTGGAGCGACCCTGTGGAGGTCGTCCCCGGCCTGCGCGATGTCTGGCGTCCGGCGGTCACAGCGGTTGAGACCGGGCCGGTGGTGGTGCTCTGGTCCGAGCAGCAGGCTGGCGATTGGGAGGTGTACGCTCGCGTGTTTTGGCGGCCTGCGCAGGACTTGAGTGATCGAAGTGCCGTGATGCGGATCAGCCACAACCGGGGGCCTGACTTCCACGTCGTCGCCACCGCTCGTGGTAAGCGGGTCTGGATGGCGTGGCAAAGTTGGAACGGGCACGACTTCGACATCCGAGCCGCGTCGCTTGAGTTGGACAGTGATACCCGGACTGTCCGTGTGCGCCCGGTATCCGTGCCCGGCTGCACAGCGGCTAACGAATGGTCGCCGGCGATTACCTCTGACCTGGCTGGCGCCGTTTGGGTTGCGTGGGATAGCTACGCAGCGGGCAACTACGATGTTCTTGCCGCGCGGCTCAACGGCCAGCGGCCGCGTGCCATTACCGTGGCCAATTCCGCCCGTTTTGAGGCTCGGCCAGCACTTGCCCCGGACCCGCGCGGGGGGCTTTGGATCGCCTACGAGGTGGGTGACGAACAGTGGGGAAAGGATTTCACGATACCCGAGTCCTGGGGGCGGAACCGTGGTGAGGTGGACCCGGGCAGGGGACTGTACGAGGAGCGAATGATCGAGCTTCGCCGCATCGTGGACGATCGGGTCTGGACGGTCGAGCCGCAGCCATATGAGGCCTTGCGCACGGCATTTGGTGACCGGCCTGCCGGGCGGTGGAGCCTGCCCAGGCTGGCGGTGGATTCGGCGGGCGGTCTGTGGCTGACGTTCCGCCGTCACCCTGACCCGGACAACATCGGAGGGGGTGAGGTGTGGCACAGCTACGTGACGCGATTCCGCGGTGATGACTGGTCCCGGCCGGTCGAATTACCGGAAACGGCGTTCACGCTCGACAGCCGCCCAGCGGTCTGGTCGCCCAGAGCCGGCCGCTTTGCGGCCGTGTTCGCGGGGGATCAGCGCCAGCGGACCCAGCGGCGCCGCAATGCGGAGCTGTATTGGGCTGAGGTTACCGATGGCGGTGACGTGGTGCGTGCCAGGCTGATGGTTCCCATCACGCCCAGGCCGCAACGGGAGCCGGTGCACCCGAACGAACGCGAGGACCTGGCGCGGTTCCGACAATGGCACGTGACGATTGGTGACCAGGTGCTACGGTTGTATCGCGGTGAGTTCCACCGGCACACTGAGTTGACGGCCCACCGCGACGGCGACGGACTACTGGAGGACATGTGGCGGTACGCGCTCGATGCGGCGCAGCTGGACTGGATGGGCAACGGCGACCATGACAACGGCTTCGGCGTCGAGTATCACTGGTGGCAGGTTCAGAAGACCACGGATCTTTTCCACGTGCCGCCGCGGTTCGTTTCCGTGTACTCCTACGAGCGCAGCAACCCGTGGCCGAACGGACACAGGAACGTGATCCTGCCGATGCGCGGCGTGCGGCCTCTGCCCCGCGGTGATCTCAGGGGTACACCCGAGACCGGCAGCCCGGATACAAAGATGTTGTACGCCTACGTCAAACGCTTCGGCGGCATCTGCGCCGCTCACACCAGCGCCACCAGCATGGGGACCGACTGGCGTGACAATGATCCGCTGGCCGAGCCGGTCGTGGAGATCTTTCAGGGGGCACGACAGCCATATCAGAGTTACGAGCATCTCGGCGCACCACGCGCCGCGCCACGGACCAGTAAGCCATTCCGGTACCGGGCCGGCTTCGTCTGGCAGGCGCTAGCGAAGGGTTACCGGCTTGGCTTCCAGTGTTCCAGCGATCACTTCAGCACGCACATCGCGTACGCTGTCATCATCGCCCCTCGGTGTACCAGGGAATCGATTCTGGACGCTTTCCGTCGTCGTCATTGCTATGGCGCCAACGACGCCATCGTTCTGTCGGTCCGGTGCGGCGACCAGATCATGGGTGACGAGTTTGTCTGGCACGGTAGGCCCCGACTGGAGATCGAAGTGCACGGGACCGCGCCTATCCGGGCGGTGCACGTGATTCGCAACAACCGCTATGTCTACGTCAGCAGACCGGGTAGTCCTGTGTGCAAACTGTCGTTTACGGACGATGACGTGGTGCCGGGGAAGATGTACTACTACTATGTGCGGGTCGAGCAGCAGAACGGCGCGATGGCGTGGTCGTCGCCGATGTGGATCCACATCCGTTAAGGTCGAGACAGCTCGCCAGCCCGCTCGACGGGCCACTACCGAGAAAGCACTCCGACGCGGCGCGGCCGTGGTCAATCATCCCTCGAGACTGGATCGGCTAAGGGAGGCCTGGCCTTGGTCCCGTCTGAAGCGCATCGCTTACAGTCCGCGAAACCGTAGTAGTGTGCCTTCAGCAGGTCCACAAAATGCCGGTCGACCAGGCCCGGCGGGTAGCCCAGGCGATCGGCCGGCACCGGCAGCCCATGGTCTGCCCGGAACCGGTCGACTGCTGCGGCCGTTTCAGCGTCGTACGTCGAGCCTTCCGGTCCGGACAACACTTCGGTAAGCGATTGGTCGGCTTTCCAGTAGCCGACCGCGTGGAGCATTCTTTTCAGTTGGCGGACGTCCGGTCCACGGATCACGGAGAATGTCCGATAGCCGAGCACTCGGTAGATGGTTTCGTACTGACGGCGCAGCTCAAGCACAGGTGTTGGGTGTTCAGCCACGCGAATGTCGACCGTGATTTCTGAACCGGTCCAGAACGTTCGTCCCGGTTCGGCCACGACCAGTGCCGCCGATTGCTTTCTGCCCTTGCGCTTATCGCCGCCGGCGCGCTGGCCGGCAAGGAGTGCTCGAATCAGCCGTTCGGCCAGCGGCATCGTTGAACCTTCCGTTCGCTCGAACTCTCTAGCCACGGCGTCGATGACTTCTGGCCCAACCAGCAGGTTGCCCTGCACAACGTAGTGCTTACCCTGGCGGTGACCGGCGTAAGGCTGACACTGCTTGCCGGTGAACACTGCCGATCGGCCGCGCGCGTCGACGAGCCCCACCTGACGCACCTCGCGCCGTGGATCCGCCGCCGTGGCCTGGGCAAGTGCTTCCTCGGGTGTCTTACCCTGCTCCAGCAGCGCAAGCAGCTCCGGGCCGTAGGCCACCCGGGCCGACGCTTGCGTGGCCACGGCACCCACGCCAGCCCGCACGAACGGCACAACTCGCCCCACGTGCGGCACTCGACTGGTGACGGCCACGCCCAGCGCCCCAGTCCTGGGATCGTAGGCGCAGATTGAGAAGGTGCCCGTTGTTCGGCCCGCAGTGGAGCTGGTGGCCCTGGGCCGGTCCGTTTCGCTCGTGTGTTGCGGGAGATAGCGGGTGGCAACCGCAGCGCAGGCAATCAGCACCAGCTGTGTCAGCAACGTCGTCCGGGACGGCATTGGCTTCTCCAGCACAGAACACGCTCGTTCGGTGGTAACATCATAGCGTCCTGCGTGCGTTGAGAACCGGACGTGCCGGAGTGAGGTCTATGGGCAGCGATGCACGCGTGTTGGGCTGGGCGATTGCCGTGCTATTAACGGCGGTTTCGCTTGGTCGGGCCGCCGAGCGGCCGGATATCATCCTGATCCTGTCGGACGATCAGGGAGTGGTGGACATTGGGGCCCTGGGAGCACGTGACTTGCGGACGCCGACGCTGGATCGGTTCGTGCGCGAGGGGGTTTTCTTTGAGAATGCTTACGTCGCTGCGCCCGTCTGTTCGCCGTCGCGTGCCGCGTTGCTGACGGGTCGCTATCCGATTCGTGCCGGCGTGCCCTCCAATGCACCATCGCGCCCGGGCCATCCAGGAATGCCTACCAATGAGGTGACGATTGCCGAGGTGCTTCGCTCGGCGGGCTACCGCACTGCGCTCTTCGGCAAGTGGCACTTGGGTACGGCGCCGGGCTATGTGCCGAACGATCAGGGTTTTGAACAGTTTTTCGGGTTCCACGCTGGCTGCGTGGACTACTGGAGCCACTACTTCTACTGGGCAACGCCGCACTTCCACGACCTCTGGCACAATCGTCGTCCGGTCCACCGCGATGGCCGGTACCTGACGGATTTGATCGCTGAGGCGGCCATCGACTTCGTGCGGAGACTACCGCGCACGCAACCCTTCTTCATGTACCTCGCGTTCAACGCGCCACACTATCCGATGCAGGCCCCTCAACGGGACGTGGCCAAGTTCATGCATTTGGACGAGCCGCGGCGCACCTACGCGGCAATGCTGCATGCGATGGACCGGGCCATCGGCGATCTGCTTGACGTGCTGGACGGACTGGGCCGTCTGGACAACACGGTCGTCTTCTTCCTGAGCGACCACGGCGCGACGCTCGAAGCACGAGCCGGCGGAGGCGGTGGCGATAACGGGCCGTATCGGGGCCATAAGTTCAGCCTTTTCGACGGGGGCATTCGCACGCCACTCGTGGCTTGGTCACCACGTCGGTTCGCCCGCGGCGTTCGCCGCAGAAGCGTGGTGATAAGCATGGACCTGTATCCGACGATTGCTGCCCTGGCCGGCGCGCCGCTACCCCGCAGCGTGAAGATCGACGGCAAGGCGATTGTCGACCTGCTCGCGCCGGGGGGGGCGGACCGCACGGTGCACGAGGTGTTGTTCTGGGAGCTTGGCCCGCAGAAAGCGGTGCGGCGAGGTCCCTGGAAACTGGTCGTGCGCGGCAGGACCGATGCGGGCAAGCTGCTGGATGGTCCCGATGAGCGGTTCTTGAGCAATTTGGTCGACGATCCGGGCGAGCGGCGCAACCTGGCGGCCCAGTATCCAGAGCTGGTTCAAGAGCTGCTTCGATTGCATGCTGCGTGGGCCAGGGACGTTCGAGGGACCGTGGCGGATTAGAGCCGCACAGCCTGACCGATCTCGGAAGAGCGCACGGCCGCTTCGATCAGGGCAACGACGTCGCGCGATTCTTCCGGGGTGATCCAATCGGGCGGCTGACCTGAACGGATCCGTCCGGCGAAATAGCGGAGCTCCTGTTGCAGGGCGCCAAAACGGCCACCGAACATCTTAGGCCAGTAAATCGTGTCCGGCAGACGTACGCCGTCAGCGTCGTGGATCTCAACTCCCGCCTCGCCTGTGTTGATGTACACCGCTCCCTCCGTTCCGATCACTTCCATGCGGGCATCGATCTGGTACGGCGTCGTTTCCGGCAGGCACCAGACCGATTCTACGACACCCACTGCGCCGTTATCGAGCCGGAACATGGCCCAGCCAATGTCCGGATAGCGATGCCGGCCTACCTGCACCTGCTCAGCATAGACCTGTTGCGGGCGCGCGCCGGTGAACCACAGCATCAGATCCGCGTCGTGAATACCATCGCCCAAGAGCGCAGAAATCTTGTCCAGCACCATCCGACCAATCCGTTTGCTCAGATTGCGCCGGGCGTGCATGGACACGATTCGGCCCAGCCGCCCTTCGTCGATTGCTCGCTTGGCCAGTACCACGCGGGGGTCAAACCGGCAGATGTGGCCGACCATAAGGTAGCCCGAGGCGGCCCGGGCGGCTTCAAGGATGCGATCGCACTCGGCAGTGGTGGCCGCCATTGGCTTTTCCAACAGCACGTGCTTGCCGGCAGCCAGCGCATCGATGGCAATCTGCGCGTGATCGTGTACATGCGTCGTGATGCTGACGGCCTCAACCAACGGGTCATCCAGAAGTTGGCGGTAATCGGTGTAGCGGCGCGCGACGCCGAACTGATCGGCCAACTTGTTAAGCCGCTCCGGCCGACGGGTGCACAGGGCGATCAGATCGATATCGGGCATGCCGGCAATCGTCTCTGCATGCACCTCTCCGAAGAACCCCAAGCCGATGATCCCCCAACGTAACGGTTCGATGCTCCTGGTGGTCATGGCCCTGTCCTCCGGTTGGCCCCCGATTGCCACGGGCCCTTGGCTACTAGCATAGCGAATAGCTTCGTTGACGGGGCCAATGACAAGCGGACCTTGGGGCGAGCTCGCCTGTGAGCGTGCCGGCACCATCGGGATGGGCAAGCGGGCGGCTGTGTCCTGGACCGAGCGGCGACGATGTGCTGGCTAACGCGCAGGTACCACCGGTTGTACCCAGGCCTTCTCCCGATCGTGCGGATGGATTGGATAGTCCGGCGGCTGATTGGATGTGATCCGCGCACGCACGTACAACTCGTTGCCCCGGAAGCGGTACGTTGCTTTCACGCCGGCGACACGCTTGAGGACCTCCGCCTGCGGCCGCTGCGTCGAATCGGTTGGTTTCACTGCTCCGATGAACTCGATCACGTACCTCGCATTCGCTTCGGGCTGCACCTCAACAACGATCGCTTCGTCGGAATGATCGACGCGCGCCAACGTTACTCCCGTGGAAGCATAGAAGTCTCCCGTCTTGATGGCCCGGACAATGGCCCACGGGGTCAAGTAGGCAGCTCGCACCATGATCCACCCTCGACCCGGAATCGGACGCTGCCGGTCGGCGTTCTGGTACCAGTGAGCGTCGTCGGTGGCCAACCCGTAGAGCACTGCCTGTGGGTCCTCCAGCAGCCGGCCGATCAGGGCCTCATCCCACATCTGTTCCGTACTGATATGCTGTTCGTCTCCTTCGTTGTGGACGCCCGGGTGCCCGTTGAACACTTCAAAGAACCGTTCCTCCGTTACCTCAATCAGATCTTCCGTCCGCACCGCCCAGCCGTAGTTCGGATGGTTCAGATGAACCAGGATCGGCCGCCGCAGCAGTCGTGCCTGGTGCCGAACAGCCCGCACGTTGTTGCGAATCGCCTCGGCAACCGTCTGACCCCCCTGAGGTAGGACAAGGTCCTTAAGGTTGGTTGCATTCAAGTGAACTGGCCTTCCGCCACAACGGTCGGTAATCTCCTCACCCGCGATAAGCAGGAACCGATCTGGTTCTTCGAACCGTGTGCGCAATTCCGCCAGCGTCTTCAACCGGACCTGAAGCCGACCATTCTTCCGCCGGGTCTCCACCCACTCTGGCCCGAACTCGTCGCGATACACGGTCAGCGCCCACTGCTGCCAGCCGTCCGATGGCACCGTCACCCACCGCTCTCCCTCCTGAAGCACGTTGTGGTCCGACAATGCCAGGAAGTGATACCCGTGCCGCTTGTACCAGGAAACGACCGTCTCCGGGAACGCTCGCCCATCGCTCCAGAGCGAGTGCGTGTGAAGGTTGCCTTTCCACCAGCGATCGGGGGGCGGATGCGGGGCTGGCAAAGGCACGAGCCCGCTGGCTGCCGCGATTGCCGCGGTGCTCGTCAACAAGGCAACCGCTTTCACGAGGCGCTCACGCACGGGAGGTTCTCCAGCCTGGAGTGGTCGGGTGGAGCCAGGCCACAGCTGGTAAACTGAAACCGGCTCGCGGTAGCTGCCTCAATCTTAGCGCGCGCCACGGGCCGAGGGGCCAGGACGGAGACGGGGCGAGCCGTGGCCTGGGACAGAGGCGGCGCAGGGGGAACTGCCACCGGGGGGAGCATAACGATGGCCGACGCCGTGGCTTCGGTCGCTCAGCGGCTGCGTGAAGCGCGCAAGCGCTATAGCGAGCAGAAACACGCGTTCGCACCGATACGAGCGCGGTTCCTCGAGCTTACGGCAGAGCAGGATCGGTTGCGTCGACAGGTTCGGCGGCTCCATCGTCGAGCCCGATTGTACCGGACATTGACAAGATGGATCTTTCCGAACGGCTGGGTGACCATCGGTTCTGCGGCGGCTGCCGGGGCCGCCGTGCACGTGGCTTTGGGTCGCGGTTTCGAATGGCCCGCCGCCGTACTGGTCAGCATGGTCGCGGGGGCGGCAAGCGCGGCGGCTATTGGCTGGTGGTTCTCCCGGGCGCAGCACGCCTCTGAGGAGCTCCGCGACACGGAACGGCAGCTAGAGGTCGTGAGGACTGCCCTGCAAGGCCTCACGCCGCTTTATCAGCAGCGCCAACAAGCCGTCCGTGAGGCCGAGGCGGCAGTCCGGGACCTGGAGGCGGCCCTGGGCCGGGAGGTGGCCGAGCTGCTGGCAACGCCCTGGCAGCAGCTCGCAGGACGTTCTTTCGAACGGTTTCTGCAACGTGCCTTTCAGGTCCACGGCTACCGGGCTGAGCTCACGACCGCCGCACGCGACCAGGGGGTGGACCTGATCGTGTGGACTCCCGATGGCCGCAAGATTGCCGTCGAGGCGAAAGGCTATCCGGCAGGCGGATCGGTGGGAAACGACGTGGTGCTGAAAGTGGTGGGAGGGGCCCAGTACTACAACTGCGCGGGCGCGGTGGTCATCACCAACAGCCGCTTCACGGCCGACGCCCGACAGGCCGCGCAGCGGACTGGCTGCGTGTTGATCGATAGAGAGTCCATGGAGAGCTTTCTACAGGGAGCCATACGCCTGTGATGCAGCGGTCCAAGAGACTGTTCCTGTTGCTGGCCATACCAGCGGTCTATTTCGTCGGTGCCACGCTTCGGGCTGAGAACCGCCCGGTCGCGCCTCCTCGCCTGCGGGTCGCATCCTCTGGCCGTCATCTGGAGACCGACGGCGGCGAACCGTTTTTCTGGATGGGCGATACCGCGTGGCGCATGGTGCTGAAGTTCGCGCGCACGGACCGGCCAGACCAACCCAGCGTGCTGCGCTATCTGGATGCCCGAGCGGCTCTGGGATTCAACGTCGTCCAGACGGTGATCGCCGGACACGGCGGCGAGGTCAACATCAGGGGCCATCGTGCGTTCCAGAACGGCGATTGGTCGCGGCCGATCGTTGTGCCCGGCGAAGGGAATGACTACTGGGATGACCTCGATTGGCTGGTTCGGGCAGCTGCCGCCCGCGGTCTCTACCTTGCCCTGTTGCCCTATTGGCTCAACAGCCTTCCCTATCCGAGCGCGCCGGACAACGATCCTTCGATTGCGTATCGATACGGGCATTTCCTGGGTAGTCGATTCGGCCGATACGGCAATGTGATCTGGATCCTTGGTGGGGACGCGTACCGCCCGCGCCGGAACGTCGAGAACCCCGACCGACTGGCACTAACGCGCGCCCTGGCAGAGGGCATCGCGGACGGTACAAACGGTGTCGATCACTTCGACGGTCTGGCCGACTGGAGCACGACGCTGATGTCGTTCCACCCACCCGGTGGCAACCGGTCCTCCTCAGAGTGGCTCCACCGGGAAAGATGGCTGGATTTCAACATGATCCAGACTACGACAAGGTTCCGTTTTGAGAACTACCGTACCGTGACACGTGACTACCGCCTGCGGCCTCCGAAGCCGACGCTGGATGGAGAGGTGGCGTACGAGGGGTCCTTGTCGCTGCGGCGCAACGAGCCGCGTGATCGCAGGATCTCGCCGTGGGAAGTGCGGCGGGCAGCCTACTGGGCCGTGCTTGCCGGTGCCTGCGGACATACCTACGGTCACCGTAGCTTTATCGAGTGGATCCGAGCCGGCGAACGAGGACGTCACGGGGCCCACCTGCCGTGGTTCGAGGCCATCGACGCACCAGGGGCGAAACAGGTCGTGCTGGTGCGTCGGCTTGTTGAGTCGCTGCCCGGCTACGATCGTGAGCCGGCTCAGGAGCTGCTTCTGGTGGACGAGGGCCGGGGCACGGATCATGTTCAGGTTGCTCGGGATCGCAGGGGGCGGTTCGTCGTCGCGTACATGGCCACCGGCCGAACCATCGCGATCGACCTGGCCGGCGCGCACCTTGTTGACGAGCTCGTGTGGGCCTGGTGGGTAGATCCGCGGAGCGGATCCCTGAGTGGACCGACCGGGTTGACGGCACGCGGCCAGGTGCGTCTCGAGCCTCCGTCGACAGGCGAAGGGCAGGACTGGCTCATCGTAATCCACGCAGACCGCGCATGGGCTGACCGCTGGCGACGGTGGCGGCCCGGGGCACGTCAGGGCCGCTAGCACCGGCTTGGACGCTCACGGTGGGTTGGCGGGGACACGGCCGGTCGGCGGCGGTAAACTGACAGTAGCAGGGCCGGATCCCGGAGTAGAGACGATGAGTCGCAGGCGGATCGGTTGCGTAGGGTACGAGAATCCGACGCTTTGGACTCGGCGCGAATGGCTGGCCCGGGCAGGCGGCGGGTTGGGCATCATCGCGCTGGCTCACCTGCTGCGCTGCGAGGGGCTGCTGGCCCAGGGGGCCGAGCTCGATCGCAGCGTGAACCCCATGGCACCCCGCCCACCTCACTTCCGCGCTCGTGCGACCCGCGTCATCTGGATCTTCATCAATGGCGGGCCCAGTCACGTGGACACGTGGGACTACAAGCCGGCTTTGGAGAAGTGGGATGGCAAGAGCATCAAGCTCTTCGATCCCTCCTTCAAGGATACCACGGGGTTTTTCCGCAACCAGGTCGGCGGTTTGATGAAGAGCCCTTTCAAGTTCCGGCCCCGCGGGCAGTGCGGCAAGATGGTTTCGGAGATCTTTCCGTATCTGGGCGAACACGTCGACAAGATGGCGTTTATCCACTCCGGCTATACCGAGTCGAACAACCACTCGCCGGCCCTGTTCATGATGAACACCGGCTTCACCCGCATGGGCTTCCCCTGTGTCGGTTCCTGGGTGGTCTACGGCCTTGGAACTGAGAGCCAGAGTCTGCCAGCGTTCATCGTGATGAGCGATCCGAAGGGCAGGGGGTTGCCAAAAGGCCACGCGGCCAACTGGAGTGCCGGCTTCCTGCCAGGCATCTACCAGGGCACGCACCTGAAACCAAAAGGGGACCCAATCGACAACTTGCGTTTGGGACGGGGCTTGACGCTAGCCGGCCAGCGTCGTCAGCTCGATCTCCTGAAAGAGCTCAACGAGAGCTTTGCCCGGCGGTACGAAGCTGAGTCCGACCTGACGGCGCGGGTCGAAAGCTTCGAGCTTGCGTTCCGTATGCAGATGGCCGCACCGGAGGCGCTGGACCTGAGTCAAGAGCCTGCCTACATCCATCGGCTCTACGGCATGGATAACCCGAAGTGTGCCCACTTCGCACGCCAGTGCCTTATCGCGCGGCGACTCGTGGAGCGTGGCGTGCGGTTCGTGCAGATCTACTCCGGCGGCATGGAGAACCAACGCTCCTGGGACGGTCACCAGGACATCAAAGGCAACCATGCCCAGTTCGCCGGTGAAACGGACCAGCCGGTTGCCGGGCTGCTGGCCGACTTGGCCCAACGTGGGCTGCTGGACGAGACGCTGGTGATCTGGGGCGGTGAATTCGGGCGACTACCCGTTGCGCAGACCGGCAAGAAACCCGGCCGCGACCACAACCCGCACTGCTTTACGTTTTGGTTGGCCGGGGGGGGAGTCAAGGGAGGTGTTAGCTACGGCGAGTCGGATGAGGTGGGTTTCAAGGCGGCGGTCAACCGCGTCAGCGTGCACGACCTACACGCCACGATCCTCTACCTGCTTGGCCTGGACCATGAGCGGCTAACTTACCGGTACCAGGGGCGCGACTTCCGGCTAACGGATGTGGCCGGCCGGGTCATCCATGAGATCATCGCGTGAACGGCGCGAGTGCCTTCAGCGGAGCGGTGGGTGGCCATGTCGGGCGCGGATCGCGTTGGCCGCCTGCCATAGACTGGTGTGACGCTTCAAGAAAGCGACAAGCCGCGCTGTGTTGCAGCCCAGGAGTCCCGCAGCTTCGGCAACTCTCCCCTCGGCCACGTCCAGCGCATCGAGTGCCAGGCCGGCCATCAGGGGATAGAGCGGGTTACCTTCGCGGATCCGGATCGGGCCGCTGGCCTGCAGGAGTCGCCGCACCTCGGGCAGGCGGATTCGCAGAGCGAGCGTGCTCCGGTCGCGGACCGTCAGGGCTAAACGCTCGCGAAGGCGACGCAGTGCCGTCTTGCGATTATCCAGCTGCGACCTGCTTTCCGCGGCAACGACGGTCACTCCGGTGGCTCTGTGGACGATGCGCACCGCCGATCGAGTACGATTCCTCTTCTGACCGCCCGGTCCGCTGGCCTGGTACGGCTGCACGTCGCAGTCGGCAAGCAATGCTTCGTCAGGCAGGAGGTAAGGCAAGGCGAGCGGCGGTTCCGGATCCGTGCCCGACTTGCTCTGGTGTGCGGACACTCGGAACGATTTCTCCTCAAGCTTAACCCTTCGCATGCATCGCCCGTCGGCATCGATCGATACCGTCAGCTTACTGACCAAGCCGCGAACACACAACCGCGCCGTACGCTGCGAGTGTCATTCAACGGTCGCGGACCCGACCGCCTGGTGGGGCACGTTCCGCACCAGCTCGATCGGATCCAATCGCGCACACCGGACAGATAACCTGATCGGTTGTCCCGCGCGAAGCGGTCTGGACCGAAGGCCCCGTGCAGGTCGGCAGTCACGGGGCCAAGTGAGCGCTGCGGCAAAGATTGAGCGGAAGCGTTGGTTGCACTGTCGGAAGGCGGTCACCGTGGCTGGCTGCAACGCCTCCGACAGCCCAACGAGGGAAGGCGGATACGCGCGGGAACGCGGCTACCCGGCAGGCGCGCGTCCGACGATGGTACGCTGCCGCAGTCCGTGCCAGGGCCGAATCGCCCCAGCAGAGCGCGGGGGGCGATCAGGTCCTATTAGGGGGCCGGGACCGCGCGAAGCAGCTCCACGAGCGTTTCCGTCACGATACGGGCTACCTGCACGCCACAGGAGTTGATTTCGCCGTACGTCTCACTGGGCTGGTTGTTCAGCCACGGGGCACGGTTGTCCCATTCACAACGAGGGATGATGTAGCCCAGTTCGTCGTTGCCCAGGCCGATGATGACCTTGTACTTGCGCGTCATGTGTTCCCGGATCACCGGCTCGAACGGAGCGTCCGGATAGTCTGCTCCGGGGTAGCGCACGTAGCCGCCATTGGCCAACTCCGGGTACAGCTCCCCAGGAACCGTTACCATCTGAACCGGGCCAAAGGTAACGACGTTCAGCTCGGTGCGCAGCGCCTGGCCCAGCGCGACGGGTAACTTCACCCCGCCCAATTCCGGCAACTTCCGCACTTCGCGTCTTCGGTCCGGTTTGCCGTTCGTATACAGCGGTCGGTCGATGATACCGGCCGCAGCCAGAGCGCGAAACCGGATGTTCTCCAGCGGAATGTAGGTCTGTTTGACACGCAGGTCGATCCGGCTGGTGTCCGCAATCGGCTCGGCATTCTGGAGGGCATCCTGGGCGTACTTAGCGACCCATAGTCCGATTGCCTCGGCCTGCTCGAAACTACGCGGCCGTGTGATCTGGCCGGTCTTCGGATGTCGCACCGGGACATGGATGTCCAGCGGGCCCAACAAACCACCGATCGCGCCGTTGGCGTATACGGCCACCCCGCCGTAACGCTCCTCGAGCTCACTACACAGAGCGCCACAGTAGTCCGCGGTGATCAGTCGGTTCTTACCACCGAGTGTCTCGGGATGGTCCGACCACTGGACGAAGGTGAAGATCGTCTTGTCCGTTTCCTTTTCGGTGGCTTGCATCACGAACAGCTGGGGATCCTTGACGAACGGGATCCGGCCATCACCCTGCAGATCCGCCAGGTGCCGGTTGGTGATGGCGGCGACCCGCAGTCGTGCCGGTCGCAGTTGGCGGACCGATTCGACGACTGCGTCGGCGATCTGCTGTCGCAACCACTGTTGGTACTGGGGGTTGATCCCCGAGATCAGCGGAGCAGGTCCCCAGAGGCCCATCGTGTCCGGGCTGTTGTGGTTGTGTGTACTGGCCACGATCACGTGAACGCCCGGGGTTCTTGCCGCCACCAGCTGTCTGATGCGAACGATGTCCGGCTCGTAGAACAGCCCGATGACGTCGGCAACTACCAGGGCGATCGTTCGCTGGCCATCACTGATTGCGAACGCCCGTGCCCAGATCGGATCGTGGATGCCGGTAGCGGTCCGATTGTTCCCGAAGCCGGCGACGTAGACCACCTTGCCCGGCTCGATGTTGGGCGTAATATCTCGTTTCGCAGCCCCGGCGCGCCAGTCGGCGTGAGCCGCGGTAGGGAGCGATGTCAGCAAAACGGCGAACGTGAACAGGACGACGCGTCGGATCATGGCGGGACTCCTCGCGGTGTTGTAGTCAGCCTGGGGTGCCGGGATTGATTCTACGGCACCGGCCACGTGCGGTGGCTAGAATGCCATGGGAACTGCCGTATCCATCTCACTCGCCGGTCCCGAAGGGGAGCGCTCCAATGAACGGCTCACGCCGCAGGCTTGTCTTGATCGCGATCGCCGTGGCAGTTGCGGCTGTGGCGGGGCCAGCGCTGGTCGTCTGGTCGGTCCACGTGGCGCGGAGCCGTTGTCAGCCGCTGCTCGATATCGAACCGTACATTCGGCGTCAACCGGGTGACGACACCCTGCTGGCGGCGCGGTACGTCACGTTCTGGCAGGCACATGGCGCGGACAGCCTCGTGGTAGACGCGGCCAGACGCTGGCTTCGTGAGGGACCGCCCGGTTCGCCGCCGCCGGCGGCGGCGGTGCGCGAGTATCAGGCAATGCGTTCGGAGCTTCGCCGGCTGTTGCAAGAGGGAGTGCCGAAGCGAGCGCGGTTTGTCAACGATGTGACTTGTTGGACGATTGTTGAGTACGCAGCAGAAGCCACGCGCGTGGCTGCACTGTGCGTCGCGTATGCCGCGGATGCCTGGCAGCGGGGGAGGCGGGCGGAGGCTATCGAGGTGCTACGCGTCCCGCTGGTTTTCGCTGAGGTTCTCAGTTATCGGCCGTGTCTGGTGGAAGCCGTGTGCGCGGCCGCGATGCGCTGGATGGTCCTGCGCGGGATCGAGCTGGCGATGCTCGGGGAAGTTCCGCCGGAACCGTTCGAGTGTGAACGTCTCATCGCCCTGCTGGCTCCTGAGCGGGAAAAAGCGAGGAGGCTGCTAAAAAGGGCGCTGGTGGTGTCATACGCAGTCACGTGGAACTCCATTGAGAAGCTTACGGAGGATCCAGCGCTGGCGCGTACGTTGTGCGCCCAGATTTCGGGCGAACGATGTCCGAGGTTGCCGCCGTTGACGGGCAGGTGGGGGCCCTTTATCCGCCACTACTTCGGCAGGCACTTCACCGCCGACCCGTACGAGATGATGTTGGAAACGAACAGATGGTACAGGCGAATTCTCAGCGCGGTGGACGAAGCGGACACACCATGTGAAGTGGTTGCCACGTTGGGACGCGTCGTTGGCGACGCAAAGCAGTCGCCATGGGCCGGGTACATGCTTGCGCGCTACGATGCCTGCGCTGTCACAATCTTTGATGTGGATGCCCGAATCGAAGCGACGCTGGCTGCGTTGGCATGGTTACGGTATCGAAAACTACGTGGCACGGAGCCACCGTCGTTGGACGTTGCTGCGCGGGACGCGGGCATTGAGCCGTTGCCAGTCGACATCTACACAGGTGAACCGCTCCGCGTGACTCGGGCGCGCGACGCCGTGCTGATCTACTCAGTGGGCTCAGACGGGCAAGACGACGGCGGGTTACCGCGACCGGGCAAATTGCCCCGGACCGGGAACCAGACTGTGCGGTGGGATGTGGTCGTTCGCCTGGGTGGTAGCGGTGATCCTTCGTCGGTTGCGCCCTGAGCGGGGGTGATCGTTGTGGTGGCGTGTGGGTGGGTGGTTGGCTGAGCGGTGGTGGTGCTTGGGGGGTTTGGCGCAGCAGAAAAGCCACGTGGCGTTATGGTGCCACGTGGCTTTTGGGTTGACTGCTTCTTTGGCGGACTCGGGCGGTGGGGTGATGGAGTGAGGGTGAGGCGGGGGAGGCTGGGTCGAGGTATGACACCGGGGCTTGGCCCCGCGCTGGCCCACGGTGCCCGGAGCAAGCTGCTCCTTAGAAAGGAGGTGATCCAACCGCAGGTTCCCCTACGGTTACCTTGTTACGACTTAGTCCCCATCGCGGAGTTCACCCTAGGCGCCTGCCTCCCGCCCGAAGGCGGGTTAGCTCCCGGCGACTTCAGGTGCCCCCCACTTTGGTGGCTTGACGGGCGGTGTGTACAAGGCTCGGGAACACATTCACCGCGGCGTAGCTGATCCGCGATTACTAGCGATTCCGGCTTCACGCAGGCGAGTTGCAGCCTGCGATCCGAACTGAGCGGCGCTTTTAGGGATTTGCTCCGCCTCGCGGCTTCGCGTCCCGCTGTACGCCGCATTGTAGCACGTGTGCAGCCCTGGGCATAAGCGCCATGATGACTTGACGTCGTCCCCACCTTCCTCCGGTTTAACACCGGCAGTCTCCCTAGAGTGCCCGGCCGAACCGCTGGCAACTAGGGACAGGGGTTTCGCTCGTTACGGGACTTAACCCGACATCTCACGACACGAGCTGACGACAGCCATGCAGCAGCTGTGCACGTTTCACCCCTTGCGGGGCAGCCCTCTCCGGTTTCCCGGCGGGCATCCGTGCATGTCAAGCCCAGGATAAGGTTCTTCGCGTAGCCTCGAATTAAGCCACATGCTCCACCGCTTGTGCGAGCCCCCGTCAATTCCTTTGAGTTTCAGCCTTGCGGCCATACTCCCCAGGCGGGGCACTTAACGCTTTCGCTACGAGAGCAAACGCCTCGACAGCATCTGCCCTCTAGTGCCCATCGTTTACAGCCAGGACTACCCGGGTATCTAATCCGGTTTGCTCCCCTGGCTTTCGCGCCTCAGCGTCAGGTTGGGCCCAGTGCGCCGCCTTCGCCACCGGCGTTCCTACCGATATCAACGCATTTCACCGCTACACCGGTAGTTCCACGCACCTCTACCCACCTCAAGCCAGCCAGTATCGGTGGCACTTCCTCGGTTGAGCCGAGGGCTTTCACCACCGACTTAGCCAGCCGCCTACGCGCCCTTTAAGCCCAGTAATTCCGAACAACGTTCGCACGGTCCGTCTTACCGCGGCTGCTGGCACGAACTTAGCCCGTGCTTCCTCTGGAGGGAGGTCAAACGCCTGAGGGAGATCCCCCAGGCCTTTCCGCCCTCCTGACAGGGGTTTACAACCCGAAGGCCTTCTTCCCCCACGCGGCGTCGCTCGGTCACCCTTGCGGGCATTGCCGAAGATTCTCGACTGCAGCCACCCGTAGGTGTCTGGGCAGTGTCTCAGTCCCAGTGGCGCGGGCCATGCGCTAACACCCGCTAGGCGTCGCAGCCTTGGTGAGCCATTACCTCACCAACTAGCTGGTACCACGTGAGCCCGTCCCCCGGCGGATTCGCACCCTTTACTCCCTGAAGCCTCCGCCTCAGAGAGACCGCTGGGTATTAGCCCCCGTTTCCAGGGGTTATCCCCATCCGGGGGGTTGGTTACCCACGCATTACTGCCCCGTTCGCCGGTCTACTCAGGGCCCGAAGGCCCCTTTCGCCCACGACTTGCATGCCTAATCCACGCCGCCAACGTTCGTTCTGAGCCAGGATCAAACCCTTCAACGAAAAGCTGCCTCCGCTCCAACAGGCATCCACCCGCCAGAGCGGTCCGCTAACTCGTCAAAGGGCGGAGAGCGCCCCAGAAACTACGCCCACAGGCTCTCGCCCGCAGAACGTAGCCCCAGAGCTCGGCCGCACTTCCAGCCTACTCACGCTCCTCCAATCACTCGCCACCACCCGAATTGCCAAAGAGCAAACCGCCTCAAACAGCCTCACCAGCTGCCCAAGGCTCGCCACCCTCACGGTGGCCATCACCATTCTAGCCCAGTACCCGCCGCCGTCAAGAGCCTCAAACCACTCCCTGCCACCTCCCGCAGAAATCAACAACCTCCTAACAACAAACCACTTCCGTACGGCAGCGGCCACCAGGCCTCCCAACCTGCCTGCTTGCCACTCCATCTGACTACTATCGGCCCAAAAACGTTCCCACTCCACACACCAACCACCACCTCCCAGCCCCCACCAGCTGCCTGCGGCC
>JALXBF010000057.1 GCA_026991575.1 Planctomycetota bacterium
TCCCTCTGGCACGTTTCATTGAACGGAGTCGCCTTCGCTCAGGCGGGGCCAAGCGACGAACACGAACTCTGTCCATCCTTGGAGCCTCCACGTTTTCTCCCTTTGACACCCACTGTGGAGGCTCCTTCTTACGTCATAACCTCCGTGTCCCGCAAGCGCGGTTGCCCGCTGCCCCGCCCCGCGAGGGAAACTTCTCTAGTTGAAACGGCACTAGTTCCCTCGACACGGACACAGCCGACGAGGTAACCAGGACCTGGCCCATCGTCCCGTCAACCGTCGTTCGTGCACCACTGTCGGTAGCGCTCTGCCAGCCCAGTTCGGTCGCAATCCGGGCCTTTAGCGATTCCGTTCGCGCGGACCCCGCGCTGGCCCCGAAGTGTCGAGCCGGACTCGGCGCTGCCGGACACAAGGTTATGGCCGCTCCTCTCATCGCCGGCAATCCGAAGACGGTCGTTCCTTCTGGAATGAGCTGGGGGTGCGCAGCGGCTCCCTGCGGCGACCGCAGCGACTGCGATAACGATTCGGTCGGCCCGGGTACCGGGTAAGATTAGCGTTCTCGGCGTCAGGCACTGCTAAGGAGATCCGCGATGGCGGCAGCGATCAGGACCATCAAGGCACGCGAAATCCTCGATTCGCGTGGCAATCCGACCGTGGAAGTCGATGTCATCCTGGCCGACGGCACCGTGGGGCGAGCGGCCGTGCCGTCTGGGGCTTCAACAGGCAGCCGTGAGGCGGTCGAGCTGCGCGACGGTGATCGGGGCCGCTACGGTGGGAAGGGGGTGCTGAAGGCGGTTCATAACGTGGAGACGATCATCGCGCCTGCACTGCAAGGAATGGATCCGACGCGCCAGGGCGAAATCGACCGTCGCCTGATTGCGTTGGACGGCACGCCGAATAAGGCTAAGCTGGGCGCCAATGCGATCCTGGGCGTCAGTCTGGCTGTGGCCAAAGCGGCCGCTGCCTCGACCCACCAGCCACTGTACCGTTACATCGGCGGTGTCACCGCTCACGTGCTGCCTGTTCCGCTGATGAATGTCCTCAACGGCGGCAAGCATGCGGATAACAACGTCGATTTCCAGGAATTCATGATCGTTCCGCTCGGGGCCGACTCGTTCCGCGAGGCGTTGCGCATGGGCGTGGAGACGTTCCATGCGCTGAAGCGGATCCTGCGTGACCGTGGCTACAGCACGGCTGTCGGCGATGAGGGCGGCTTTGCGCCAGACCTGAAGTCGAACGAGGAGGCAGTTGAGCTGCTCTTGGAAGCGATCCAGGCGGCCGGCTACCGTCCCGGCGACCAGATCGCTCTGGCCCTCGACCCGGCAACCAGCGAGCTGTACCAGGATGGAAAGTACGTGTTCTACAAGTCGGACAAGCAGGCACGCACCTCCGAGCAAATGATCGAGCTCTGGCGCGAGTGGGTGGACCGCTATCCGATCGTCTCGATCGAGGACGGTCTGGCCGAAGGCGACTGGGACGGCTGGCAGCAACTGACCGCCGCGATTGGTGACCGTGTGCAACTCGTGGGCGACGATCTCTTCGTGACCAACCCGGCGATCCTCCGCGACGGAATCCGGCGCCGCGTTGCCAACTCAATCCTGATCAAGGTCAACCAGATCGGCACGCTGTCGGAGACGCTCGAAGCAGTCCAGACCGCGTTCCAGGCCGGCTATACGGCGATCATCAGTCATCGCTCGGGCGAGACCGAAGACGTGACGATCGCCGATCTTGCTGTGGCCACCAATGCAGGCCAGATCAAGACCGGCTCGGCGTCCCGTAGCGATCGGCTCGCGAAGTACAACCAGCTACTGAGAATCGAAGAGGAGCTCGGCACGGCGGCCGTGTATGCCGGCAGGCAAGCGTTCCGTTGTACAGGCACGGAACATCGGAGCTGAACCCGGAGGGGGGCGACTACATCCGTCACGCCTTGCCAGG
>JALXBF010000058.1 GCA_026991575.1 Planctomycetota bacterium
CGTCACCACGTCGTCAAGTAAGCCTGCCACCGGACGGACACAACGGCTTGGTAACCGGGCCAAGGCGTCTCCCGTGTCCGCTGGCATGATGCTGCCGCTCTTGAAGCGGTAGCCGTTCAGCAAGGCATGCGCACGGCGCGAGCATAGCCCTGCTACGGGCGGCGCTGGTGACCGGCTACATGCGCTCCGGTGTACGGATACCCAGGAGACCGAGCCCCAATTTCAGCGTCTGGGCGGTGAGATAGCACAGCGCCAGGCGGCTTACCCGAAGCTCGTCGCTCTCAGCCCTCAGCACATCGCACGTGTTATAGAACGTGCTAAACGTCTCGGCCAGCTCGTACAGATAGTTGGTCAGGTAGTGCGGCATGTAGTCGTCCACTGCCTGCTGGAGCACCTCCGGCAGCCGGACCAACAGCAACGCGAGCCGCCGCTCCGGCGACGTGCTCAACAGGATACGTGGCGGCGAGCTTCGCAAGCGCTCCGGGTCCACTTCACCCTTGCGAAAGATGCTGCGGATGCGGGCGTAGGCGTACTGCAGGTAGGCACCGGTATTGCCCTGCATGGCAAGCATCTTTTCCCAGCTGAACACGTAGTCGCTCGTGCGGTTCTGGCTCAAGTCCGCATACTTCAGGGCACCGATGCCGACCGCTTCGGCTATCTGCCGACGCTCCTCCTCACTCAAGTGCGGGCTGCTCTCGTCGACAATGGCCCGTGCCCGACGAACCGCTTCGTCCAGCAGTGCTTCCAGCCCGACGGTACCGCCTTCGCGTGTACGGAACGGCCGGCGGTCCTTGCCAAGCACCGTTCCAAAGGCAATGTGCTCGAAGCAGACCCGGTCGTAGCCCCAACGACGGGCAACCTCGAAGACCTGCTTGAAATGCAGGCTCTGGCGATAGTCCACGACATAGAGGATGTAGTCCGGCGCAAACTGCTCGACCCGGTACTTGATGGTTGCCAGGTCGGTGGTGGCATAGGTGTAGGCGCCGTCACTCTTGCGGATGATGCACGGTGGCTCCCCTTCAGCAAAGAAGACACACACTGCCCCCTCACTCACCGTAGCAATCCCCTTGGCCAGTAACTCTTCGACGACCTCCTGCAACATGGGCTGATAGAAGCTCTCCCCCAATGTGTAGTCGAAGTGGACGTCCAGGCGTCGGTAGATCTTCTCCAGCTCCCGCAGGCAATGCGGCATGAACGTTTCCCATAGCTTGCGGTTCTCGGGGTCGCCCTGATGCAGGCGGGCCGTCTCCTGACGAGCTGCCTCGGCGACGGGCTTGGCCTCCTCAACCCGCCGCCATAGCTCCCGCAGTAGCTCGTCCAGTTGCTCATCCGATACCTGCTCCCCGGCAGTGACCAGTCCTGCTCGCTGCGCCAGCTCCACGATGATCTGCCTGGCCGTGCGTTTCTGTTCCGGATTGTCCCCGTGCCGCAACCTCTCCGCCTTGCTGAGCTCCTCTTCCCATTCGGCGGGTGCCGCCATGCGGTTGACGAGTTGGTAGAGTCGGGCCAGTTCGGCCACGGGGTCGCGCTGCCATGCTTGCTGATCGAGGAAGTGCTTGTAGCCGTAGATGATCATGCCAAACTGGGTGCCCCAGTCGCCGATGTGATTGTCCCGGATAACCTTGTGGCCGAAGAACCGCAGCATCCGCGCCAGGGCATCGCCGATGATCGTACTACGGAGGTGGCCTACGTGCATGGGCTTGGCGACATTCGGAGAGGAGAAGTCGATCACGTACGTCGCTGGCTGTGTCGTTGGTTCCACACCGAGGCGATCGTCGGCGAGCAACGTACGCAGGTAGTCGCTCAGCCAGGCATCACTCAAGCGAAGGTTGATGAAACCGGGGCCGGCGACGCTGACGTCTTCGGCAAGCGGGGCGAAGTCGGCCTGCTCCACGATCTCCTGGGCAATGGCCCGAGGATTCTTACGGAGCAGCTTCGCCAACGGCATCGCGCAGTTTACCTGGTAATCGCCGAATCGCTCCTCACTGGCCGGCCGGACCAACGTCGCATAGCCGGCAACTTCTTCGCCATACTTCTCCAGGACCTTCCTGACCGCTTCCGCGAACCGGTTTCGCAGGTTCATCGCAAGAGTCTCTCCACGTGCCGTGCTACGGACCATAAATCTTAGGCACCTACAGGACAGGCTACCGCGGACCAGGCGGCCCCGCCACTGCCTGCGTGGCGCAGCGATCGGCGCCAGTCCATGTCAGCCCCTGATTGGTTCGCCTCCCGTGCCGCCGGCCTAAAATCGCATGTTGGCGATTCGGTGAGTTCGCAGGTGAGCTGACCACGTGGAGGAGGTATTCAGGTGGAGTATCGACTCGCCACGCGCGCAGCGGCACTACAGCCGTCGGCAACGATCGCTGCCGCCCAGAAGGCACGCGAACTGAAGGCCAAGGGGGTGCATGTCTACGACTTTTCACTGGGGGAACCGGACTTTGATACGCCCGAGCACATCCGTGCCGCTGCCGAGAAGGCGATCCGGGAGGGGAAAACGCACTACACGCCTTCCTCCGGCATCCCCGAGCTGCGTGAGGCCGTGGCTCGCCGCTATGCGGAGCGAGGGGTTCGGTACGCGCCGAACGAAGTGGTCATTTCCAACGGCGCAAAACACGCACTGCATAACGTGTTCTCTGTGTTGTGCGAGCCGGGCGACGTCGTACTGGTCCCGACCCCGTTCTGGGTCAGCTACAAGGCCTTGGTGCAGCTTTCGGGGGCGACGCCTCGCCTGATCGAAACAAGCCCTGCAAGCGGCTTCAAGATGACACCAGAACAGCTCGAGGCAGCGTTGTCCGATGACGTGCGAGCAATCATTCTGAACTCCCCCTGCAACCCGAGCGGAGCGGTGTACACGCGTGCCGAGCTGCTGGCGCTGGCCGATGTGCTGGCCGACACGGACGTGGTGATCGTCAGCGATGAGATCTATGAAGACCTTGTATACGACGGCGACTATGCCCCGCCACTGGCATCGCTGCGTGAGGACCTGCGGCAGCGTACTGTCACCGTCAGCGGCGTCTCGAAGAGCTTCGCCATGACGGGCTGGCGGATCGGGTGGTCAGCAGCGCCGCGGCCGATCACCGAAGCGATCGAGCGGCTGCAGAGCCAGCAGACCTCCAACCCGTGCTCAATCAGTCAGTATGCGGCGTTGGCAGCGGTAACGGGCGAGCAGGCGTGCGTCGCGGAGATGCGCGCAGAGTTCGCCCGCAGGCGGGCGCTCGTCGGCGAGAAGCTTGCCGCTATCCCGGGCGTGCGTGCGACACAGCCTGACGGGGCGTTCTACTTCTTCATCGCAATCGATGAGTACCTCGGGCGGAGCTTTGGCGGTCAGCCCGTGCGCAACTCGGTGGAGTTCTGCACGGCCTGCCTGGAGCAAGCGCACGTAGCACTCGTGCCGGGCATAGCCTTCGGCGTCGAAGGTTACGTGCGTCTGAGCTTCGCAGCATCGGTCCAGGAACTCGAAGCCGGACTCGACGCCCTCGGTCGCTTTCTTGCGTCCGCCAGCTAACGGCCACCAGCAGCCGCAGCCGATCCTGGGCGTAGGTACACAACGGGGACCGGGGCCGACCGGACCGACCGGATCGCGGCCCGCGTGCCCGCGCGCGCTCGGGCATGCTGCGATTGCGCATTGCAGGGGCGGGTTACCGCGACTCAGTGCTTGCCCATGAGGGCACCAATGACGTAGCGCTCCAGTTCTTCGTAGTCGCGGTTCTTGCGCAGCTGCTCGATCAGTTCGTTGTCTAGCGAACGAGCCACGTCGACGAGATCCAGGAAGAACTGCCGGCTGTTGGCCAGGTGCTTCGTGATGTCGGCCTGTTTCGTGGTGCGCATCGGCTTGACGTCGAACCCGACGCATTCGCCCTGGCTACCGTAGCCGGCTCGCTCCAGCACCCAGACTTGGTTGAACGCCCGTCGTAGGTCGACAGAGCCAAAGGCCTTGTCCTCGTCGAACTTGAGGCCGTTCTGGTCGTTCAAGTGCACGCTCCAGAGCTTGCCGTGCCAGATCGCGTAGGCCATTTCGTCCGACGGATCAAGGCCGGCCAGAATCGCATGGGCCGACTCAATCAGAACGCCTACTCGATCCGGGTCGACGGTGCGGTAGGCGATTCCAATCATGTGAGCTGCCGTCGGGAGATAACTCTGGTCCATGGGCTCGTTCGGCTTGGCTTCCAGCAAGATACGGATCTCGCTGTCGTACTCCAGCAGCGCGTTGATCGCATCGACAATGCGACCGACAGCCGTGACCGGATCCTTCGCTTCGCGGATGTACGTACCTTCGCGGGCAAGCCAGAGTACGATGTTGCGTGTCTCCAGCATGCGCGCGATGTCGACGCAGCGCTTGCTCCGTTCGATGGCGTACTTGCGATCGCGTGGTGAGTTGGATGTGTAGGCCCCATCGATGGTCTTAGGATGTTCCCAGAGCCGTGGTGCGAGGATCTCGACGAAGAGCCCTTCGTTGTCGAGAATGCGTTTCACCTTCCGGACCCCCTTTTCGGTTTCGCTCACCCCCCAGTCAGCGGGCACTACGTCATCGTCGTGAAACTGGACGCCGTCGTAGCCGAGCGACTTGTACAGGCGGATGATCTTGGAGAAGGGGAGCTCACGGCGGACCGCAGGCCCGAACATGTCGGCGCCGGTGCTGACGTTCCACGGACCGAACGTGAAGCGGTACCCTTTATTGTCGGCGCGGCTCATGGCATCTCCTCTCCATCGCACACTCGCTACAAGACAAAACGAAATCCGGCTGCATCTGTCCTGCGACGGCCCCCCGGGCAAGTCGGGGAGAACTCAAAGTATAGCAGCACGGGCTGGCAGTAGAATGGAGCGAGAGTGCGAGGCACGTGGCGAGGGACCGGCTTGCTCCGACGCTTATCGGCCCGAGGACAGATCGGTCGGCTCAGCTCTGTGCCCGACGCAACCCGGACAGCCCGCAGCGGCACGCGGCGGCGGGCGGCATGGGCCCGAAGAGCACCGGTCCCCGCCATCCGAGCTGCAACGGTGGTGCTGCCGCCAGTCACGTTGTAGGAGGAGCCGACGGGTATGCGACCTGCGTCGGCAACACGGCCAGCCCGCGAGCACAGATTCCGATCCGCCGTCGGCCGCATCCTGGCCCTTGTGACGCTGGTAGCAGCCGCGGCGCTGCCGGCAGCATTTTCCCTGGTGACACTCGCCCGGCCCGTCCCTCAGGCCGCGCAGGTTACCGGCCCGGTGACCGCGCAGCAGGTGCGGCGCGCGATCGCTCGTGGCCAGCGGTACCTGAAGCAGGAGCAAGGCCCGGACGGGGCGTGGGCAGGAACCAACCCGGTCGCCACCCAGGGCATCAGCGCTCTGGCGACCCTGGCGCTGTTGGAGTCCGGGCTTGGGCCAGACGATCCGGCCGTGCGACGCGCGCTGGCGTTCCTGCGTAGTTTCGATCCGACGCAGCCGAGTCAGTGGCGCACGTACATTACCAGCCTGCACACGATGGCCTTGCAAGCGGCCGGTCAGCTTGATCGCGACCTGCCGTTAATCCAGCGGAACGCGCGGGTGCTGGAAATGATGCAGGTGCCCAGCGGTGGCCCGGAATCAGGGGCTTGGGGCTACGGCATCGGCGGTACCCGTTGGGATAACTCCAACACGCAGTACGCGGTACTGGGCTTGCACGCGGCCGCTCAGGCGGGCGTGCCGATCGAACCGCGCGTCTGGCTCCGCGTCCGCAATCACTTTCTCGCCTACCAGGGACGCGACGGGGCCTGGGGCTACCAGGGGTCGAGTCGTGGCACCGGTTCGATGACCGTAGCAGGCATTGCGTCGTTGGTCATCGCTGGCATGGAGCTTGAACAGACCGAAGAGAAGCTCGTCAACGGACAGATTGTCGGCTGCGGCCGAGTCCGTGAACCGGAGCCGCTCCGGCGGGCGATCGACTGGCTCGGTAGGAACACAGGCATCAGCATCGACCAGCGGGGCCGAGTCGTGCGGATCACAAACCCGCGCGCAGCCAGCTGGACGTTCTACTACCTGTACGGCCTGGAGCGAGCCGGTCGGCTCACCGGCCGCCGCTACTTTGGCAAACACGACTGGTATCGCGAGGGCGCGGAATGGCTTGTGAAAGTGCAGGACCCGGTCAGCGGCGCCTGGCACGGCGGTGGCCTGGAACGTCCGGTGATTGCCACCAGTTTTGCGTTGCTGTTCTTGTCGAAAGGTCTCGCGCCGGTACTCATCAACAAGCTGCGGTACGGCGTTCCGGGGAACCTGGCCGGGGGCGATTGGAACAATGATCCCCACGACGTTCGCCAGCTCACGGCCCACGTCGCCCGCCTCTGGAAGCATCGTCTCAACTGGCAGATCGTCGACATTTCCCGTGCCAGTGTTGCCGACCTGCTGCAGGCACCGATTGTCTTCTTCAACGGGCATCACCAGCCGCGGTTCCAGCAGGATGAGATCGAGAAGCTGCGGGAGTTCGTTCTGCAGGGCGGCTTCATCTTTGCCGAAGCGTGCTGCTCCAGCGAACAGTTCGACACGGGCTTTCGTGACCTGATCAAGGAGCTCTTCCCTGAGGCACCGCTTCGGCCACTGCCGCCGGACCATCCGGTCTGGCGTGCCCAGTACCCGCTGGAGCCGGATGGATCGCTTTGGGGGGTAGACATCGGCTGCCGCACCAGCATCATCTATAGCCCCCACGACCTGTCCTGCTATTGGCAGAACCCATCCTGGCCAGCGTCGCTGCGTCCGATCAAGCTTGGCGTCAACGTGGTGGCGTACGCGACCGGTCGAGAGATCCCCCCGGACAAGCTCAGCGTTCGCGCTCCAGTCAAGTTGACCGAAACCGACCCTGCGGCACGAGACACGCTACGCATCGGCAAGCTTCGGCACGGAGGCGACTGGAACGCCGCCCCTCTGGCCATTCCAAACCTCATGGTTCATCTGCGGAACGAGTTCGGTTTCCGCGTGCAGCTACGGCACGAGCCGATCGGACCGCTCGATCCGAACCTCTACCGCTTCCCGTTTCTGTACATGCATGGTCGCAACCGGTTTCGGTACGCGGAAGACGAGGTACGCAACCTGCGCAGCCTGCTGCTCCGCGGCGCGACCCTGTTTGCCGATGCCTGCTGCGGCAGCGAGCCGTTCGATGAGGCGTTCCGCGCGTTTGCACGCCAGCTGTTCCCGGACAATCCCCTGGAACCGATACCGCTTGAGGATCCGCTGATTACCGGCGAATACGGTGGTTACGATCTACGCAAGGTACAGTACACGAGAGCGATGCCGCAGCGGACCGGACCGGTTGCTCTGGAAGGGATCCTGATCGACGATCGCTGGGTCGTCGTCTACTCGCGCTGGGACATCGGCTGCGCCCTGGAGCGGCATCAGGGCGCCGAGTGCCGCGGGTACACGCACGAGAGCGCCCTGCGGATCGCCACCAACGTGTTGCTGTACGCCTTGCTCCGGTAAGCTTTCCGCAGCATCTGCGCACTGTGAGTGAACGGAGGTGACGGTGTCGAGTGACCGTATCGCTGAGTACCTGGACTCGTTTCACCGCAGTTACGAGCGGATCATGGACGAGCTGTCCAAGGCAATCATCGGACAGCAGGACGTGATCCGTCAGGTGCTCGCCTGCATCTTCACCCGGGGCCACTGCTTGCTGGTCGGTGTGCCGGGGTTGGCTAAGACCCTGCTGGTCAGCTCACTGGCACGCACCATGGATCTCAGTTTCAAGCGGATCCAGTTCACGCCGGACCTGATGCCGTCCGACATCACTGGAACGAACGTCATCGATGAGACACCGAGCGGCCGGCGCGAGTTCCGCTTTGTGCCCGGTCCGATCTTCGCCAACCTGGTGCTGGCCGATGAAATCAACCGAACACCGCCAAAGACCCAGGCGGCCCTGCTGCAGGCGATGCAGGAGCGTGAGGTCACGGTCGCCCAGACTACCTACCCACTACCTCAGCCGTTTTTCGTCATCGCCACCCAGAACCCGATCGAGCAGGAGGGAACCTACCCGTTGCCTGAAGCACAGCTGGACCGGTTCATGTTCGAGGTGCGCGTCGACTACCCGACGCTTGAGGAGGAGGAGCTCATTCTGGCCCGGACCACTCGGGGCGAATCGCCCGAGCTGAACAAGGTTCTTTCGGGTCGGGCCATCCTGAAGTTCCAGAAGCTGGTCTACAGCGTGGCCGTCAGCGAGTATGTCATCAAGTACGTTGCACGGCTCGTGCGGGCAACTCGGCCAAGCGATCCGTCGGCACCGGACTTCGTCAAGGAGCTCGTGGACTGGGGCGCCGGCCCACGTGCAGGCCAGTTCCTGGTGCTGGGTGCCAAAGCGCTCGCAGCGCTGGATGGCCGCTTCCACGTCTCCACGCAAGACATCCGCGAGATTGCCATCCCGGTGCTGCGCCACCGGATCAGCACGAACTTCCAGGCTCAGGCCGAAGGCATGTCCTCCGACGATATCATCCGCCGTCTGATCGAAACGGTGCCGGAACCAGAAGTGAAGAAATGGCAGGGCTAGAGCAACCGTGGCCGTGCGCTAGGGTAGCCCCCACCGTTTACGTAGCGTCCATTCCACGACCAGCAGTCCAACGAACAGAAGTAGCACCGGCCAGTTGTCCCAGAGTCTCACAACTGTTCGCTTGCGCAGCTCGAGCCTAAAGTCCCGCTTCTTCAGCTTCCTCAGGAACGCAGGCAGCTCCTCGGGCAGCACGAACTCACCGCCACTCAACTCGGCAATCTCTGCCAGCAACTCCGGATCAGCTGCCGGATTGACCAGTTCCAGGTCTTGCTGAAATGCGAGAAACTTCCGCTCCACCGGCCCGGCTAGCAGCTCGTCGCCTTGCCGTACGGTTAGCTTCACGGTATAGTCTCCCGCCTTCTTCGTTTCCCAGAACACCCCTCGCATGCGATCGCCCTGATAGTACATTCGCACCTGGTGCTCCTTGCCGTCCGGATCGACAACGACCACCTCGTACTGGCCGTCCGAAACGAACCGGCCCCGCTCGTCTTCAGCACCGGCGGTGATCTCCAGGCTCTCGCCCACTCGAACGCGCCGGGTAGCCAGGTTCAGCCAGGCTCGTGCGCTGCCGACGTCCTCACGTCGCGCCAGCCACAGCACAAGCTGCCGCCAGAACCTGCGGTGTACCTGCTTACCAGCATCGCTGTACAGATGCCACTGCCAGGTCGTGTCCCCGCCGAACGCCAGTGTTCGCCCGGCACCAAACTCCTGGCTGACCAGCAAGGGCACCTGACCGTTGCCGGTGGCCAGCAGGCGGGCCCCCACTTTCGGCTCGCCGATCATCGAGCCGCCGCGCAACGGTGGCATCTCGCGCCACAGCGCCCGGGTGCCACCCTCCTCTGGGCCAACCCGCAGCACGAAATGCACGAGCCCTTCTGCCGTCGGCTCGAGCTTCAGCGGCTCTTCGATTTGTGGATCAGACGGGTGCATCTCGACCGGCAACAGCTCGGCCAACGGGGCCGCGTGCCAGTGACCGGGCCCAAAGCTTCGCCTGCCCCCCAGCATACCGAGCCCCATACCTTGACGAACCCGCTCGGCCACTGCTTCCTGAAAGCTCCGCGGCACCCAGTCGGCCGGGACATCACGCAAGAGGATCACGTCCAGGTCGTCGAGCGGCAGTTGGTTGAGTTCGGCGGCGAGCTGGTTCGCGTCGAGCGCTTTGACCAGGATGGCCTGGATTTCTTGCGCCCGGTCCAGACTGCGCTTCAGAAACGTCCCTTCCCACGTCTCCGGTGAGCCGTCGATGATGAGAACGCGAATACCGCCGGCCAGCACGGTCACCCAGGAACTGATGGTGTTGTTCGAGGTGATGCTCTCGGTGGCGCCGGCCTCCAGCGGCTCGGCCGTCAGCGTCACTTTCATTTCGCCGGCCCGCTCGGCCTGAGCATGCAGCTCGACCCGGCTGCGGAACGGTGTGTCCGGTACGCGTACCGTCTGGGACGCAACACGCTGGCCGTCGAACTCCAGGTCAACGCGCACGGTACTGCCCGGGAACCCCACCACGGCCAACTCACTGACCACGGGCACTCTGGTGCGTTCAAAGACGGTTGGTCCCGCGTCGATGCTCCGCAGGCCCACGTCCTGAGCGATTGCGGCCACCCCGCTGCGGCCGAATGCTACGGTGAACACCGGCACGCTGACGTTGCGGTACAGTTCGGCCGCTTGAGCCGGGGGCACATCGCCTGCGTTGTTGGCGCCGTCACTCAGCAGTAGCACCGCTGCGATCCGGCTGCCTGCTTCTTGCAGCACCTGGCGGAGCGCGTCGCCGAGGGCAGTCTCCTGACCGTTGGGCCGTTCCTCGGGCGTCTCCTTCAAGTAGGCCTCACGGTCGAAGTACACGACGCGTACGTCGAGCAATCGGGCAAGCTCCTCCAGCTCATCCGCAGACCGCTCGATCGCCTCTTGCATCGCCTGCCAGCGACTGCGACCGCCGGCGGCGTCCGCCACGGTCATGCTCCGGGACCGATCCATGAGCACGAAGAACGTGGCCGAGCGGCGCCGCACCTCCGTCAGCACCAGCGCGGGCCGGAAAAGGAGCGTGACCAGCACGACCGCAGCCGCCAGCCGAAGGAGCATCAGCACCCGACGGCGGCGCGTGGACAGTTGCGCGCGGGCGTACAGCCACCAGCCCGCAGCAACCAGGACCAACGCGGCCACCAGGGCTACGATCACGTGAAACACCGGTTGTGTGAACGCCCCGACCGTGTTCATGCTGCTGCGCTGGGACGGGCCGAATCGGGCGCCCCCCCACCAGCTTGCGGCCGCCCGCCCCCGTAGAAGCGGTTGGCCAGGTAGTGTTCAACGACGAAAAGGCTTGCCAGGAAAAGTGCCAGGTAGGGGAACAGCTCGCGGCCCCTGCGCACGTTCGCCAGCGCGTTGCGCAGCTCGTCGACCGTGCGCACAATCACCGCACTGTCTTCCGGAAACAGCGCCTGAACCTGGCCCTTCGATAGCCGCTCCAGCCGGCTCTCGATCCGCGATGCATTCACCGAAAACCCCCACGTCTTCTGCACACCACCCTGCCCGGCCAGCACCAGGCGGTAGTGACCTACGGTGGCAGGAGCCGCAATCAGCAGCTTCGATTGACCGGCTTCCAGCACCCCTTCCAACCTGGCCCCCCCTTTCGGTGGCACCACCGTGTACGATGCGCGCGCACTGGTGCGGTCAACTGTCAGCACCACATCCTGGCCGGCAATCCAGTTCCAGCGGCGGTGGGCAACGCCGGCAAGGTGGAGCGTCATGCTGTCCATGAGGATGACAAACGTGGTCGGGGACTGGGGTAGATCGTTCCAGCGTTCCAGAACGGGAGCCGCACTCACCGGGGTGGTCATCAGCATCACTCGCCCGCGCCGCGGCGCTGATGTCGGATCGGGAGCCGCTGCTTCTTCCGGTTCCAGCCGCTCCATCAGCGCTGGCTGGCCGTCCGTGTACCGCAGCACGACACGGGCCCGGTCTTGCTGTTTGGTCACTTTCCAGTAGCGGTACACGACAACCTGTCCCAGAGCGGTCTCGTTCCACTCATGCAACAGCCGGACGGCCGGATGGCCCGGCACGGCCGCTTCCAGGTGGACGGGTTCGTCCGGATCGGCAAGCGCATCGGGCTGAGCGGGCAGGAGCGACTGAGCTTCCACCGTGGCGTACAGCTCTGGCTGGCAGCGTTTGCCGACGAAGAGCGCCAGGCCGCCGCCTGCGCGGACATGTTCGGCGAGCATGCGCCAGTCGTCGCGGCCGGGCCCAGACAGGTCCAGCAAGAAAATGACGTCGTACTCGCCGGGCTGGACCCGGCGGAGCACGTCCGGGTCTGCGCGTTCGACCCGGTGCCGGAGCCGGCCGAGCCGCACCAGTTCGCGGGGCGCCAGGGCCTGCACCAACGGCTCCGCCTCCAGCTCGCGCGGCGAGACGACCAGCACGCGCGTCGGCTGCCGCACCTCCAGGGAGAAAAACCACTGGTCGTCAAATCGCAGCCCACCCCCATCACCACGGAAGCGGATCATACCTTGCCGGAAACCAGGCTCCAGGGCCCGCAGGACGAAGTCATGGCGGATGGGGGTTCCGGCTCGCAGATCAACCGCCTGCTGACCGCGCAGCTGGCCGTCAAGGGTAAGTTCGAGCCGTCCGGAGGCGTCCACCCCGATCGCTTCAAGCTCTGCCCGAATCGTTACGCTTGAGTGGGCGGGCACACTGTCGCTGGTCGGGCCACCGGAAAGCACCACCACGTTGCGTACCTGCTCACGACCCACGTCAAAGACGCACACCCCTACGCCGCCTGCGATCTGCCCCATGGCTTGCTGGACGGTGTCAGCAGCACGCAGGTCCAAGCTACCCTGCATGAGGTCAGTAAACACGTACAGCTCCTTGCGCTCGATGGAAGCCTCGCGGAGCTGCCGGAGCGCCTCGAGCAAGGCTGGCGTGAGATCGTGCACGCCGGGTTGTACGCGGAGGCCGGCCACGCGGCGCAACGCCTCACTCGGCCGCATGAAGACGGCCACCTCTGGTGCGGCAGCGTCAACGACCAAGACCTCCGAGTCCTCCGGTAGCTCTTCCAGCAGTCCACGCGCCGCCTCCTTGGCATGCTCCAGCGCGCTTTGCTCCTGGCCGTCGGCATACTCCATTGACAAGCTCGTATCGAAGACCATTGCGACCGCCGCCGGTGCTCGCTCGTCGAAGGCACCTCCGGAGCGTGAGATCCGCGGTCGTGCCAGCGCCAGCGCGACGAGGACGATGAGCAGGACGCGGAGCGCAAGCAGCAAGAGGTGGCGGAGACGGAGGCGACGAGTGATTCGCTGGTAGCGGTAGCGCAGCAGCCGCAGCGCCGGGAACGGCTCGTGCCGGGGCTTCTCGCGCAGCACCAGATGGATAATGATCGGCAACACACCCAACAGCGCCCCGGCCGCCAACGCAGGATTGATCCAGTCCATCACACCTCGTCCGCTGTCAGTTTCTCAAGCGGCTCACGCGTCTGGACACCACCCTCACAGTCACCCCCCTCACACCAGCCACCGCAACCACCGCCACCAGTGCGTGCCAGCTCGGCGCGATCAGAACCGCTGGCTACGAGCCACCAGGTAACTCGTCAGGGCACGGTCAAACGGCACGCCCGTGTGCAACGGCACGTAGTCGATCCGGAGTCGGTAGCACTCCTGCTTTATTGTCTCCCGAAACTGCGCCAGCGTCTCCAGGTAGCTGGTGCGCACGCCTCTTGGGTCCACCGTCAACTTCTCGTGGCTTTCCGGCTCCTCAAATTCCGTCAGATCCTCGAACGGGAACTCCGCCTCGGCCTGCTCCAGCACATGGAACACGATGACGTCGTGTCCCTGATGCCGAAGATGACGGAGGCCACGGAGCACCGGCTCCAGATCCTCCTCCAACGATGCACCCGGCGCATCGGCCGGTGGCAAGAAATCGCTCAGCAAGACTACCAGACTGCGGTGCCGGATCATGCGGGCAAGCTGCGTCAGTGAGGCTTCCATGTCGGTGCGACCGCTCGGCTTCAAGCGGCTCAGAAGCGCAAGGACATTGCCCAGCTGCTTGCGCTGTGCCCGCGGCTCCAGGCTGGTGCGCACGCGATCGGCGAACGCAATGACCCCCACCGGGTCCTGCTGCCGCACCATGAGATACGCCAAAGCGGCGGCCAGACAGATGCAGTACTCGAACTTGGTCAGTTCCTGAAGCCGCTGATACCCCATGGATTCCGACAGGTCCATGCACAGGAAACCGGTGACGTTCGTCTCAGCCTGGTACTGCTTCACGTAGAACCGGTCCGTGCGGGCGTACAGATTCCAGTCGATGGTTTTCAGATCGTCGCCGGGCACGTACCTGCGATGCTCGCTAAACTCGACCGAGAACCCATGGAACGGGCTGCGATGCAGGCCCGCCAGGAAGCCCTCCACGATAAACCGTGCCCGCAGGTCCAGACGTGCCACCTGGCGAATCAGCGCGGGGCTCAGATAGTCGGTTGCTTTCCTCATCGGTGCACGGAACGCACTTGGCCTGCCGGTACCCCGGGTTCCCTCAGCATAGTCACAGATGACCACACACTACAGCTCTGCACGCCGGTCCGTGTCGCCGACCGCCCTGCCCGCCAGCTCCCGCACACGACGGGCGCCGCGGCGCGCTAGAGCGTATCCGGAACCAGCAATTCATTATCCGGTGAATAGAAGCCCTGGTCTGGCACCTGGTACAGGCCACGGGTTTCGCGTGCCAGGTAGGTGGCGAGCGTCTGGGCGAGCCGCCGCAGCGGCGACTTCGCCGGAGTGATCAACGGCACGCCAATGATGAACAGCTGCTTTGTCTTGCGGATCGTGTCCAGCACCTCGTCGACGTGCTCGCCAGTGCGGCCCTCGAACGTCGCAATGACGGGCCGTACCTCCTCTCGTACTTCGGCATCACCTTCCGGTCCGCCACCCACCCGCTCCACCATGACCCCTTCGCGGGCCCCTGGTACGCGGAAGGTCACTTGCTCCCAGTCCACATCCTCTCCCAACACTTCGGACTCAAGCTCAAAGCCATGGCGTAGACAGGTGTCCAGCAGGTCGGAAGCGTGGGGGCAAGTCCGTTTCGTACCGAAGACACGGATCCAGTAAGCCATGCTCCTTGCCTTCTACTGGGGGGAGTCCCGCGCTAGGGTTCGGCCCACCAATCGAGCGTTCCCATGCTACGACATGCCGAGCGTCTTGCCAAGCCACTGGCGCGGCGCTCGCCGAACGGCACCCGTGATGGCCAAAAAACACAACCAGCCACGCGCGCGGAGACGCCCGCCACGCATGGCTGGCTTGGTTTCTCACAGCAACAGTCAGCCGTCCGAGCCTACCAGCCGGATCAGGCCACAGAATCGAACACCGGTAGCCTGCAGGCTTACTTCTTGCGGCCCACGCACTCAGGCCCCTCGAGGGGGTCCTTCTTTTCCGTAATCTGTGGGCACTGGCTGGCCATCTCCCGGTTCAGGTCAATGTACTCGCGCATGTCATCGGGCACGTTGTCCTCGTGGAAAATTGCCTCCACGGGGCACTCCGGCACGCACGCCTCGCAGTCGATGCACTCGTCCGGGTTGATGTAGAGCATCTGCTCCCCTTCGTAGAAGCACTCGACCGGGCAAACGGCCACGCAGTCCGTGTACTTGCAATCGAAGCAGTTCTTCGTGACGACGTGCGCCATTGCGTCGCTCCTTTCCTGTTCGTCCCAACCCAGAGATACACCCCGTGGCGGCTTGCCCCCCCGATAGGGGCCCACCGCACCGCCAGTCTCGTCGAATCCTAATGCGGCCTATGCCCCCTGTCAAGCGACCGCTGCACCGCGGAAGCGCATGATCGTTGGCCGGTCGCGCGGATCGGCGGATTGGCCGATCGGGAACGGTCCGGTTCTGCATGAAGGGGAGCGAGCGAGCGCGGAGGTACTCACGTGGCGGGCGGCTGAGGGGCCGCGGTGCGTGGCCAACAGGGGTTGTCAGCGGTGAGATAGGCCGGTAGGGTAGCAGCGCGATGAGCTACCCGTCGAGCCAAGGCACAAAGCGGCGTTGCTGCCGCACGGGCCGAGAACTGAAGCCGGGCGACGTCTACTTCGCTGCGCTCGTCCGGACCGAGGAAGGTCTTGTGCGCCTTGACTTCGCACCGGAAGCATGGCAAGGGCCGCCGGCCAACGCCATCGGCTACTGGCGTGGTCGAGTGCCCGTGCCGGCCCGGCGCCGCCGCCGGATCGACGATGCAACTGCTTTGCGTCTGTTCGAGCAGCTCGAGCAGACCGCCGGCGAGGACCACCGCCTCCGACTGGTGCGCTATCTGTTGGCCCTGCACCTCATGCGCCGCCGCATCCTTCGACTGGTGCGCATCGAGGTGCGTGGCGACCAGGAGTACATCCGCGTGCGGCACACTCGCGAGAAGACGCGCGAGTGGTTGGTCTGGTCCCCCGTGCTTGAGGAGGGCGAGCTGAGGGAGCTGGAGGGCCAGTTAGACGAGCTGCTCGCCCCGCTGCTAGCTTCCACGTCGGACGGCCATCGGGCGGCATAGTCAGCGCCCGGCGTGCAAGGAGGTGAGCATGACGGCAACGCGCGGCATTCTGTCCCGGCTGCTCCGGCAAGGGACCCTGCTGCGCGCGGTGCTGGCCATCGTAGCAGCCTGTGCCACGGTGGGCTGCCAGGCATGGCGCGGTCAAACGCTCGAACTGCTCCGCCGGCAGCCGACCACCGACGAGGTCATCGCCGCAGTCAACGCGAACAACGGCCTCATTGACACGCTGCTCTGCGACGACGTCGCCATCACGGTCAGAGCCGGCCAGAGCCTGCGGCAGCGGGTCCGTTCGGCCGTCGCGACCCACCTTGCGCTGCGTGGCCGGCTCGCAGTGCAGAAGCCGCGGCGGCTACGCCTCATCGCCGGCACGCCATTCTCGCGCGAACTGGACCTGGGATCAAACGACCGCGAGTTCTGGCTGTATCTCCGCCAGGCCCAAGAACCCTCGCTGGGCCCCGGCAAACACCCGGTGCTATATCACTGCACATACGAGCAATACCGCCGCTCGGGCGCCGAACTGCCCCTGCAGCCGGAATGGGTCATCGCAGCGCTGGGAATCGAAGAAGTCGACCCCGCGGCCAGTCACTTTCTGCAACCTGGTCCGCCAGGTACCGTGGAACTGGCAACGCCCACCACGCTGTCGAACGGACTTCCGGCCGTCATCGTGCGTGTAGTCGCGCTGAAGTCTGGGACCATTCAGGCAGTGCGTTTGGAACGGGGCGCCGTGGTCGTTGCGGAATCGACGCTATCGGGCCATATCCAGGATCCGACCACCACGGCCGTCGTACCGACGCGCGTCACCTTCACCTGGCACCCCGCCGACCTGACCGTCACGCTCAAACTGCGCCGGATCCGGGTCAACCCGCCGCTGACCACCGGCCAACTCAGCCGTCTGTGGGAATCGCCTTACGCGCAACTCGTCGGCCGCGGCCTGGCGCAGGCAATCAACATCGCAGAGGCAGCCGCTCGGCGGCGGGCTTCGGGACAGCCGCGCCGCAGCAATGTTCAGCTACTGGGTCCAGAAGCGCTCGACTTGCCCCCCAGCGCCCCACTGCGTTGAACCGGCTCTGCGTCGCGGTCGTCGCTACTTCTGTTCGTCGCTTGGCACGAGCTGACGAAGCTTTTCGCGCACGCGGTACAGCGTCGGGCCGATCGAGTTCTCAGCGATTCCCAGGATCTCGCTGATTTCCCGGTACGACTTGCCTTCGAGATGGTAGAGCCGAACGAGCTGTGCTTCGCGCTCGTCGAGCCGCTTCAACATGCGATCGATCTCGTCTCGGTCAGTGATCCGCTCAAGTGTCTGGTCGGCATCCGTGACGTGCAGCGGAACGGACCGTGCTTCGGTGTGTCCCAGCTGCTCCTGGAACTTCCGCTTGATCAGCTCGCGCACGGCCACCCGTCGCGCAATAACGGTCAGGTACGTGGCCAGACTTGCCCGGCGACGGAACCGGCGCAGGACGGCAAAATCATCGGCGACAATCGTCAGCAGAATCTGGGCCGCGATGTCTTCGACATCGGCGGGCTGTAGCTTTACGCTGCGGGCATAGGCGGTGTGCTGGATCACGTGGTAGAACAGCCCGGTAAACCGCTCGACAAACGCGCGCCACCCCTCCGGGTCGCGTCGCAGGCAGCGTTCGAGGATTTGCCGGTCAAGCTCCGTCAGGGCCACTTCGAAACCTCCAGCCCCGGTGCGGCCACCGCACCGAAGCATGCTCGGACCGCCGGCCCCTGCTCAATCTCTCCCTTCGATTCTACCCGGAATTGCCTGCCCGGTAGGTTCTCTGAGGGAAACATGCCACCCAGCGGTGCTTGCGGCCCGAGGCTCCGGCCACAGGGTCAGCGGCTCACAATAACGCCTGCAACCAGTCGGGAAACACTCCCGGGGGCGGTAGCTTGACGACGCGGGCATGGTCGATTTGCGGATGAGCCAGGACCGCCTGGACCGCCTCTTCTGGCGGAACGGAGTCGAGGTTGAGCACGGCGATCGCCTCGCCACCGGGTCGCTCCCGTCCTACGTTCATTGCCGCGATGTTCACCTTGTGCTCCCCAAAGATCGTGCCGATGTAGCCGATGATGCCCGGCACATCGCGGTGCCAGAAAATCAGCAGGACGCCGTCCAGGTACGCATCCAGATGGAACCGGCCCAACCGGACGATGCGCAGGTACTGACGGCCAAAGATCGTGCCGGCCGCCACGTGCTTGGCCCCGTCCGATCCGACCTCTGTAAGGATCATCGTTGCGAAGTCGCCCGTTTCGGTGGTCTTCTCCTCGACGATTTCGATACCCCGCTCCTGCGAAAGCAGCTCCGCGTTGACCAGATTGACCGTCTCGACCAGCGCCTCCTGGAGCAGCCCGGCCGTGAAGCTCATGGTGATCAATTTGGTGTTCCGCCGTGCAATCTCCCCCCGGTACACGATCCGTACCTTACGAATCGGGCCGGGCACGAGCTGCGCCTGAAGCAGACCAAGCCGGTACGCCATGTCGATCTGGTACTTCAGCTCCTCCAGCTCGGCCTTGTCCAAGCTGGGCATATTGACGGCATAGCGGACGCGGCCGTGCAGCAGGTAGTCCACCACAAGCTGGGCCGCTTCGATAGCCACCGACACCTGCGCCTCGCGAGTGGACGCCCCCAGGTGCGGGGTGACGACCACATTGGGGTACTTGAGCAGCGGATGGTCCAAGGGGGGTGGCTCGACCTCAAAGACATCCAGTGCCGCGCCGGCGACGTGCCCTGAGCGGATGAACTCCTCCAGTGCCGCTTCATCCACGATCCCACCGCGGGCGCAGTTGATGATCCGAACCCCTGGTTTCGTCTTGGCCAGCTCCGCGCGGCCGATCATCCCGCGAGTCTGCTCGGTCAGCGGCGTGTGGACGGTAATGATGTCCGCCACGCGCAGCAGCTCGTCCAGGTTGTCAACCCAGCGGATCTCGTGCTCTGTTCCCCGCTCCGGGGCGCGGTACGGATCGTAGGCAACAACCTGCATTTCCAATCCCAGCGCGCGGCGAGCTACGGACATGCCCACCCGGCCCAGGCCGACGATGCCGAGAACCTTGCCGGCCAGCTGCGTGCCGACGAACCGGGATCGTTCCCACCGGCCGGCCTTCACCGCCTCGCAGGCCGGGACGATGTTGCGGGCCAGCGCCATCAACAGCGCGAGCGTGTGCTCGGCCGTGCTGACCGTGTTGCCACCCGGAGTGTTCATGACGACGATGCCCCTCCGGGTAGCCTCGGCCAGATCGATGTTGTCGACGCCGACGCCGGCACGCACGATCACGCGGAGCCGCTGGGCGCGAGCCAGCACCGAGCGGTCCAGCCGCGTGCCGCTGCGGACGATCACGCCGTCTGCGGTCGACAAGGCCTCCGCTAGCTCCCCGTCCCGCAGCCCCGGCCGATAGTCCACGCTCAGCTCGGCTGCTCGTTCGAGAACCTCGATCCCTTCGTGCGCGAGCGGATCAGTGATCAATACGCGCCACTTCGCCATCGCTTTCCCCGCTGCCGGGTGCCGCCGCCCGGCAATCGCTTCTCGGTTTACTGCATCTGGAGCACAGCCTCCTGGGCCGCGGCCACCGCGGCCCCTGCCCGCACACCGGACCAGCCTGCCTGCTTCAGCGCCATCTCCAGGGCGGCCATCGCTGCGACGACATCCAACTCATCCATGTAACCCATGTGTGCAATGCGGAACAGCTTGCCCTTCAGCTCATCCTGACCACCGGCAAACTTGATCCCGTAGTTCTGCTCCAGCCAGCCTAGCAGAGCGGCCAGATCGACCCCGGCTGGGGCGCGCACGGCCGTGAGCACCTCAGCAGGCCGTCGAGCGAACAGCTCCAGGCCGAGCGCCCGCACACCGGCGCGGCAAGCAGCAGCCATCCGGCGGTGGCGGGCCCAGACGTTCTGGAGTCCTTCGGCACGAAGCCGCTCCAGCGCGCGGTCCAGGGCGGCGATCAGCGTGTGAGCCGGTGTGAACGGTGTATCTTGCTGCTGGGCCTTCTCGGCCAGTTTGCACAGATCGAAGTAGAACGGGCGGGCCGGATGACTGCGAATCCGCTGCCACGCTGGCTCGCGCACGACGACGAACGCCAACCCCGGCGGTAACATCAACGCCTTCTGCGAACCAGCCACGACGATGTCTAGCTCCCAGGCATCCACCCGCAACTCCATTCCGCCTGCGGCACTGATCGAATCCAGCACGAATAGCGCGCCATGTTCGTGCGCGACACGGCAGAGCTCCGCAGGGTGGTGTGCCGCGCCGGTGGACGTCTCGCAGTGGGTCGCAAACACGGCCAGCGGATCGCGGACACGCCGAAGCGTGTCAGCCAACTGGTCGGGCTCCACAGACTCACCCGGAGCCACCCGAATCTCCGTCACCTCCGCGCCGATTCGCTCCGCGATCTGTCGCCACCTGGTTCCGAACCGGCCCGCGCTGGCAACGACCACCGAATCGCCCGGTCGGACCAGATTGGTAACAGCTGCGTCCATGGCCCCGGTGCCCGAGCAGGTCAGCACGAGGACCGGCTGGCTTGTGCCAAACAGCCAGCTTAACTTCTCCTGCACGCGCGCCAGCGTGGCGCGGAACTGGGCCGTGCGATGGTGGTAGACCGGCTGGGCCAGTTCGAGCAGCACTTCCGGCGGCACCGGACTTGGCCCGGGTGTCATGAGGCGGGGTTTCTTCATCAGTTGCTGCCCCCCGAACAGCCAGTACGGCCAGGCGACGTACCGACAGAACGAATCCCATTCTATGGTCGCCGGCCGAACGGCCGGTTGTCGCCGGCGCGCGGCTGCGGGCGCGGCCGGAGCCGCGCCCGCGAGAAGTTTGCCAGGGGTCGATGCCCGCGCTAGAAGACGGCTTCATCCGCCGCCGTGCTAGCGGAGCGCCGCCGGCCGATCGGCAGTTCCGTCGGCTCGGCCACTTTGCGGTAGCCCAAGCTCTTGAGCACCTCGAGCACTTCGCTCCAGGTGGGGAACGGCCGGTTGGCCTCGCGGCGATACCGGTCCATCGCGTTCATGAATTCGACTTCCTCGGCGGTGTAGTCGCGCTCGCAGGTGGTCGGATCCACCAGGCGGCGACGCTCGCCGCGGCGCCGGTCCTTGCCGGAGCGTCGCTCAACAGCCACCGGCTCTTGGCGCTTGCGCCGGTCGCGCCCGGAACGGCGGTCGGTACCGCGGCGGCGGTCGACTGTCGCGAGTGCTGAATCCTCGGACGGGAGGAACTTCTCTTCCGCAGCCATGTCCTAGCCCTCCGTCTTTGCCTCAGGGGGGGAGGTTCGAGCCCTGGGTCGGTCGCTGGCATACTGGGGCTACTGCAACCGTACCACATGGCCGACGGAAGGCCAGTGCGCGGCGGCGGTTTGGGGCACCGGTTGTTCACGTTCTACAAAATAACCAGACTTCCCAGATTATCCATTTTCTCGAGCCGCCACACGGCGCGGCTCACGCGTAGAACCGTGCGATCACCCGGTCCAGCTCGTCTCCGGGTACGGTCGCCAACAGCTGGCGGGTATCCGCTCGATGAGCCGCCAGACGCTGGGACGGGCGGCCAACACGCTCGGCCGCGGCCGAAAGCGCTGCTAGCAACTCGGGCAGCCGTTCACGGGCAAAGCGGAACGCTTCGGCCACCAGCGGCAACACCTCCGCCAACATGCCGTGGCTTGGGCGGCTGCTCCAGAACCGCACCGCCTCAGCGGCCGCATACACTAGCGACCGCAGCGCCTCCAGGAGCGTTCCTGCTGCGGCCACCGATCTCGTCCAGGAACCGCTGCCCGCTTCCCCCTCACCCAACCCACCTGCTCGCACAACCTGGAACGCATCGCTGGCGACACCGACCGCAGCGGCAGCAGCCGTCAGCAGCAGGTGCATGAGCAGATCCGAAGCCGCCAGCTCAGCTGCCTCCCCTGTCAAGCCCTCATTCACCGGCCGTAGCCCCACAAGACGCGCAACTGGCAGGACGGCGCCGTCGACGCTGACTTCTTCCGGGACCCGAGCAATCCACAGAACCACACCGCGATCCCCTCGCCCCCCTAGTGGGAAGAGGATGGGGGAGCGGTGCGGTGCGCAGCTCAGCGTGAGCGCACCCGATGGCTGCCCATCTTCGACAACCGCACCGACGGCCGCTGGCACAGGCTCCAGCCGCCACGCAGTGGGAGTGGTGCAGGCGAGGTTCTCCGCTAGCACAGAGCGAACCAGTTCGCTTCGGACCTGGTCGCTCCCCCATCGCAGCCCGCACGCGGTCGCCGACATGTGGGCCGCCAGGGCCATGCCTACGCGAAGCCCTTCCCGGCCGGCACGCTCGGCGGCAAGCACCAGCGCCATCGGCCCATCGCCTAGCCCGCCATGCTCGCGAGGGCAGCCCAGTGCCGTTAGCCGGCGGCCGCTCAGTTCACGCAGTACCGACAGCGGTTGCGACAAAGCTTCGGCATTCTGGCCGCACGCGGCCCGTAGCGCGCCGCCGAGTCGCTCGAGCATCATGCGTTCCGCCGCACCGGGCCGGTAGGGATGCAGTCTGGCACCAAACAACTCTCTGTCTCCCAATGGGTTAACATCGAACGCCCCAACCTCACTGCGGAGCTCTCTGAAACAGCCGGGGCGTCTTCGAACCGGTCCGAATCAGGGGTCGTATTCGCCTATAGCCATTTAGGGATTGATTGCACAGTTTTGTTGGGGCGATCCGTCAGCACCGTACAAAGGAGCTGGACGATGCGGCCGGCAAACGGCGGTCCGGTCATCGGGCCAAAGCTTTATCGCTTCCTCATCCCCTTATTCGGTCTCATCGCGCTGATGGGCGCCAACAGCGTGTACTTGGCGTCCGTGACCGCACTGGGCGAAGACTACCAAACGGCCTTTTACCTTTACATGGTACTGCTGCACCTAGCCCTGGGGCTGTTGCTCATTCCGGCAATGGCCTTCTTCATCGCAGGGCACATGTGGCGAGCATGGCGCCACCCGAACCGAAGAGCCGTGCGGGCAGGTCTGTTGCTGCTAGCTTGCTGCCTGGTAATCGTTGTCACCGGTTTTCTGCTGGTGCGGTTCGAGGGCTTCCTCGACGTGCGGGATCCGCGGGTTCGGTCCGTAGCATACTGGCTGCACGTCCTGGCACCGCTTGCAGCTATCGGCGCCTATCTGGTGCACCGCAAGGCGGGCCCGCCGATCCAGTGGCGTTGGGTAGCCGGCTGGTGCGTGGGTGTGGCCTTCTTCGTGGTGGTCATGGCCTCGATGCACCACCAGCCGCTGAACTGGGGCCGTGTGGGTCCTCGCGAAGGGGCTCGCTACTTCTTCCCCTCGGCCATGAGGACGAACACGGGCAAGTTCATCCCGGCCAAGATCCTCATGCTCGATGAATACTGTGCCGAGTGCCACCCTGACGCTTACGAGCAGCACCTGCTTTCTGCCCACCGGAACGCGTCTTTCAGCAACCCGGCCTACCTCTTCAGCGTGCGCGAGACGCGTCGGGTTGCCAAGGAGCGTGATGGCAGCGTACGTGCGGCGCGCTGGTGCGCCGGCTGTCACGACCTGGTCCCGTTCCTGTCCGGGAAGTTCGAATCACCCGAATTCGACGATCCAAATTACGATCCGTCCAAGGATCCGCTGGGCAGCGCGGGGATCACTTGCGTGAGCTGCCATGCCGTGACGGCCGTGAATGCACGTACGGGTAATTCGGCACTGACCATCAGTGAACCGCCTCTGTATCCGTTCACCTTTGCCAAGAACCCTGTCCTGAAGTGGATCAACCGCCAGCTCATCAAGGCCAAGCCCGCTCTCCATAAACGGACGTTCTTGAAGCCGTTCCATCGGCCGCGGCAACCGGACGATCCACCTGAGGCAGTGCGTCAAGCGGAGTTTTGCGGCGCGTGCCACCGCGTGCACCTGCCGTTTGCCGTCACGCATTACAAGGACTGGCTCCGCGGTCAGGACCACTACGGCGCATTCCTAGCCAGCGGCGTCTCGGGGCATGGTGTGAAGAGCTTCTACTACCCGCCCAAGGCAGCCATGGGCTGTGCCGATTGCCACATGCCGCTGACTCCGTCCAACGACTTCGGTGCCCAGGACTACGATGGCACCGGCCAGCTCAAGATCCACAACCACTTCTTCTTCGGGGCCAACACGGGCCTGGCGAAGATGGTCGGCAACGATGCGGCGATCAAGCTGCACCAGGAGTTCTTGCAGGGGAAGTTGCGGATCGACATTTTCGGGCTGCGCGAAGGCGGCACGATCGAAGGCAAGCTGATCGCGCCGATCCGCCCCGACCTGCCCACGCTACAGCCCGGCAAGTCCTACCTGGTTGAGGTCGTCATCCGCACCCTGAAGATGGGTCACCTGTTCACCCAGGGCACCATCGACTCAAACGAGGTCTGGGTTGACGTTACGGCCCGTCTGAACGGCGAGGTCATCGGCCGCTCGGGAGCGATCGACGAAGAAGGCTACGTGGATGCCTGGTCGCACTTCGTGAACGCTCTGGTACTGGACCGGCACGGCAATCGGATCGACCGGCGCAACGCCCAGGACATTTTCGTCAAGCTGTACGACCACCAGATCCCGCCCGGCGCGGCCCAAGTGGTGCACTATCTCCTGAATGTACCGCCGGATGCTTCGGGCGAACTCGAGCTGACGGTGAAGTTGAATTACCGCAAGTTCGACCGCATCTACCTGGACTACATCTACGGCAAGGGCAAAGGGCCTGAACTGCCCGTTACCGTGCTTTGCGAGGACCGGGTCATCCTGCCCGTGGGCAAGCCGAGCAAGCTGGTGCCCAAGCAGGAAGCGCCGGCCCCGCAGTGGGAACGGTGGAACGACTACGGCATTGGGCTGCTCCTGGAAGGAAAGGGATCCGGGCGGCCGGGTGAGTTGAGGCAGGCACTTGCTGCGTTCCAACGGGTTGCCGAACTGGGTAGCCCGCATGGCTTCGTCAACCAGGCAAGGGTGTACGTTGCAGAAGGTAACTTGCCTGCGGCCATCGAGGTCTTGCGCCGCGCAGCAGAAAGCAAGACCCCGTACCCGTACCCCTGGGTGATCACCTGGCTAACCGGCATCGTGAACAAGAAGAACGGCTTCCTCGAAGAAGCGATCGCGAACTTCAAGCAGCTCCTTTCTGAGGAAATGGCCCGCGAGGTCCGAAAGTACGGCTTCGAATTCCGCAAGAATGCTGAGGTCTGGACCGAGCTGGGCGCGACGCAGTTCGAGCTAGCCAAGCTGTATCGCAAGCGCGGCAAGGCCGACAAACAGCGCAAGCTGCTACACGAAGCGATTGACAGCCTGTACCAGGCGCTGTTCTACGAGCCGGAGTTCCTTTCGGCCCACTTCCACCTGGGCCTGATCTACCAGCAGCTTGCGGGTGAGCTGGGGGCCCGCCAGCTGCGCGGCAAGCCGAAGGATCCGGCCAAGTACTGGAAGCCGGCCGACGAGATGCGACGTCAGGTGGCAGAACTGAAGCGGAGTCGCTCACCACAGGAGATCGTCGCGATTGCCACCGCGCTGGCACGCCAGGTCGTGGCCTATGCTCATCCGGCCGCGCCGCGCGAGGAGTTCCAGGGCAAGCCCGATCTGCTGCAAGAGCTCCTGTATCGGGTCAAGCCGCTGTACGAAGCCCGTCGCCAGCGGGACGACCAGGCCACTCAGGCTCTGGCGTGGTTGCTCGCAACACTGCATCAAGAGTTGCACGGTCTGTACCTGCCCGATCCGGAGGCCCGGAACCGGGCAATCGCAATCTATCGTGCCAAGAACCCCGCCGCGGACCACGCGGCTGAGGGCGTGGTCATCTACTCACTACACCGCGAAAACGCTCCCGGCCTGGCCGGACGGCGTGAGCGTTTGCAGGGGGGTGGTACGGGCGCACAGCGTTGATCCTCCATCAGGCCTACAACGCACGGCACCGCGATCGGACGAAGCGACATGAAGCCTAGTGCAAAGACGACGTTGCTCGTGCTGCTACCCCTCTGCGCCGTCGCCATCGTAGTGGCCGCTTACTACGGCGGCTGGTTTGCCGGCGAAGAGCGACAGGCGGCCGCGGAACCGCCCCCTGAGCCGGTCCGCCTCGAAGAACGCGAACAGGTGGAACCGCCTCGGGTACGGTTCACCGACATCACCGCCGAGTCCGGCATCGACTTCGTCCATACGAACGGTTCCTACGGCGAGAAGCTGCTGCCGGAGACGATGGGCTCCGGCGTGGCCGCCTTCGATTACGACAACGACGGCGACGAGGACCTCTTCTTCGTCAACTTCGCCCCCTGGCTGGGCCACGAGACCGATCCGCTGCCCACCCAGGCGCTCTATCGCAATCGCGGCGACGGCACGTTTGAGAACGTCACGGCCGACGTCGGACTCGACCGCACGCTTTACGGCATGGGAGTCGCCGTCGGCGACGTCAACGATGACGGCTATCTGGATCTGGTGATCACCGGTCTAAGCGGGAACCGGCTTTTCCTGAACCAGCAGGGCAAGCGGTTTGTCGAGAAGGTCAACAGCGGCCTCACGTCAGAATTCGGGTGGTCAACCAGTGCGGCTTTTCTTGATTACGACAAGGACGGCAACCTGGACCTGTTCATCTGCAACTACGTGAAGTGGACACCGGAAATCGATCGTGCCCAGGGCTTCCGGCTCACCGGTATCGGCCGAGCATTCGGTCCGCCTACGAACTTCGAAGGCACCCACTGCCAGCTGTTCCGAGGCCGTGGTGATGGAACGTTCGTGGACGTGACCGAATCAGCCGGCCTCCAGAAGTTCGATCTCCTTGGACACCCGAAGGGCAAGGCGCTCGGCGTGGTCACCTGTGACGTCGACAACGACGGTAACGTCGACATCCTGGTCGCCAACGATACGGTGCAGAACTACTTCTGGCACAACCTCGGAAACGGCACCTTTGAGGAAATCGGCGAAATCAGCGGGATTGCGTTCGACGTGGCCGGTAATACCCGGGGCGCGATGGGCATCGACATCGCCGAGCATCGGCTGGACGGATCCCTGGCCGTTGCCATCGGAAACTTCACGAACGAAGCCACCGCACTGTACGTCACCCAGAACCCGGCCCGGTTGCTATTCGCTGACGAGGCAATCAGCGCAGCGCTTGCCCAGCCGACGCTGATCATGTTGACATTCGGCGTCATCTGGGTTGATTACGACCTGGATGGCTACCCGGACCTGGCCTGTGCCAACGGCCACCTCGAAGAGGAAATCCAGAAAGTCAACCCCACGCTCACCTATGAACAACCGTCGCAGTTGTTCTGGAACACGGGCGGCAAGGCACTCCGGGACTTCGTGGAGTTGAAGCCGGAACACATCGGCAAGGACTTCTTCCGGCCAATCGTTGGCCGCGGCCTGGCATCGGTCGATCTGGATAATGACGGTGACGTCGATCTGGTCTTCACCAGCAACGGCCAGGCCCCACTGGTGCTGCGCAATGACGGCGGCAACCGCAATCGCTGGCTACGCGTCAAACTTATCGGTGACGGCCAGAATGTACCCCGAACGCCGTACGGAACTCGCGTAGCGGTGGTGCTGCCCGACGGCCGGCGCATTGTGCAAGAGCTCGCCGGCGGCCGCAGCTACCTGAGCCACTGTGAGCTCACGCTGACCTTCGGCCTGGGTCAGTTCGACCACGTCAAAGAGCTCACCGTACGCTGGCTCGACGGCACCGAACAGCGTCGAGAGAACATCAAGGCCAACCAGGTGCTGGAGATCGTTTACAACCAGGACTAGACTGGTGGTGCGCCGCTCGGCCGGCATGCGTCCTCTTGTTGGCATTTGTTGGCAACGGTCACGGAACGGCGGCGATCCGGTCAAACACGCGGCGGCAGAGTGCCTCGTCCGCGAGCAGGTCATCAACGGTGAAGCCGACCAGCCAGACTGTGCCCTGACCGAATCGCCCCGAGACCAGCACAGCCTCGTCGGCAGCGGCCGTGGCTACAACCTGGCCTGCTCTGCCCGGCACCACCGTGAGGTGCCCGCGGCATGGGTGCTCGGCCGGGCCCTGCCCCAGCCAGCGGATGACGGCATGACGGACCATCTTCCCACTGCTGCCCACTTCGGGGAAGAGCACCGGGTACCAATGACGGCCAATGGCATTTCCCACCAGCACGATCGTGCCTCCGGAAGCCACCCAGCGGCGCAGTGTCTCGGGCAGCCGGCCATCCACCTCGCGCAGATCGGTCAGAGGGGACAACACCAGGATGCTGAGGGGGGACAAGAACGGCATGCTTAGCTCATGGATTGCGACGATGCGAGCGGGCCAGCGCTCGCGGAGAACGGCATAGAGCCGGGCTGCCCCCTGCCCGTACGCGTACACGCCAATCAGTCGGGTTTCCGGACCTGCCACGGGGGGTACACGGGTTGCTTGCCACTGGTGGAAGTCGGCGGAGCCGACCGGCACGAACCAACCGCTGTGGCGTACGTAGGGCACGCGGCGGCGATCGCCGATATCGGCAACCCCCCGGAACTCAATCTGCACGGGCGCGTCCACGGCGGGCAGCGTTAGTCGTGCTTCCGTACTGGGGTCCAGTCGCACGGACGCCTCCAGAACGGCGCGGCCGTCGAGCGTTCGCACACGCAGCCTGCCGCGCACCGTTGCCGCCGGCTCGCTGTCGGTGTGGACGACCAGGCGAAGGGGGACGTTCTTCGGGAAGAGGGTGTGGGTGTAGCGGTTCTTGAATACGTCACTGATGGCCCGGAACCGTAACGGCGGCCCTGCCAGACCGGGCACCGTCGGGACGCTGCAGGCGCGGTCGCGCAGCAGAGCGAGCTGCTGGTCGATCCGGTCCGCGTTGTAGCTGAAGAGCACGAAACCGTCGGCACCCAGGGCACGGCTGAGCTGCACCTGGGCAAGTACGTCCTCAGGCGAGAGGCGCCAGCTACCGATGCCTGCGATCAGGGGCCGTGCGCCGTCGTTCCACATGAGTGCGTTCTCGAGCTCCTCGTGGAAGCGGTCCAGTGTCTTCTCGTAGTTCATGAGCACGACGAAGTCCAGCAGCCCTTCGCGAGTCCAACGGGGCCAGTCCTGTTTGACTGTGGCAGAGTGCAGGGCGATGTTCCGCCAGACGGCGGCCGACACCAGTGTGCCCGGCCGGGCACTGCGGACTGCGGTGGCGATCGCACGCACCGCTTCGGTAACCCGGTCGCGTTGCCAGGCGGTGTAGGCGGCGTGCAGCACGCCACGGCGGACGCTGCCGGGCCATGGCTCGGGCACGCGCCCGAGGAACCGTGCGAATTCCGAGGCGCTCACTGGGCCGTAATCGAAGTCAAACGAAGGCTCGTCGGGATAGCGGATGTAGTCGAGGTGATAGCCATCGACGGCGTAACGGCTCACCACCTCGCGGGCCACGTCGACTTCTAGCTGAACGTTGCGTGGATCGGCCGGGTTGAGCCAGTGAGCCGGCTGGCCGCGGCTGTTGCGGACAAGGCGGTTGTCGCGCTGGAGCTGTTGCCAGAGTCGAGCGGCATGCTGATCGGTTCGCGCGTGCCGGCGTAGGCTGCCGAGGTGGAAGCAGACCTTCCAGGCGTGCAATTGCAGGCCGTGGCGGTGGGCGGCGGCAACCGCCGCAGCCAGTTCATCGCGGCCGAGCGCGCGCGCCCACGGTTCCTGCGGGAGTAGCTGGGACGGGTACAGTGCTTCGCCGCCGCGTGCGACGCGCAGGAAGATGGCATTGAATCCGGCGGCTTTCAGTTTGCGGGCGATCTGATCCCAGTCCTGGGGCCTGGAAACGTGGATCCAGACACCGCGGAGCTCGCCCCCGGTCTCGGCCGGCAGTGCGGTCAGCGTGGGCAGCTGGAGTGTGGGGTAGTGGAAGCGTGCAGACCGCTCGTGCAGCTTGTTGCGTCGGGCTGCGTCAAGCCAGTGGGGCAGCGCCAGGCCGAAGCGGAACACGAGTAGCGCGACGGCCAGCGCGGCGCAGCCTGCGACCAGAGCCCTTCTCATCGTGCTCTGTCTCCGCTTCGTGCCCTTCTGCGGCGTTCGTCGTGGCGCGCGGTGGCAACGCTGGCAGCGGATCAGATCTTACGGAAGATGATCGAAGCGTTCTGGCCGCCGAAGCCGAAGGAGTTGGACATGACAGCGTTGATGCGCATGGGGCGTGCCTCGTTGGGTACGTAGTCCAGGTCGCATTCGGGGTCGGGCTCTTCAAGGTTGACCGTTGGCGGCGCGACCTGGTCGCGGATGGCCAGCACGGACGCGACTGCTTCGATTGCTCCGGAGGCACCGATGAGGTGGCCGATCATCGATTTGATCGAGCTGCAAGGGATGCGGTATGCGTGCTGTCCGAAGGCGGCCTTCAGCGCGCGGGTTTCCATCGTGTCGTTCAAGCGGGTGCTTGTGCCGTGAGCGTTGATGTAGTCGATTTCGTCGAGGTTCATACGGGCCTCTTGCAGCGCGCGTTTCATGGCCAGTGCTGCGCCGCGGCCGTCCGGTTCCGGCTTGGTGATCGCGTAGGCGTCGAACGAGGAGCCGTAGCCGACGACTTCGGCCAGGATCTGCGCGCCGCGGCGACGGGCATGCTCGTAGTCCTCCAGCACCAGCGCCGCAGCGCCCTCGGCCAGCACGAAGCCGTCCCGATGCGCATCGAACGGCCGCGACACTTTCTCCGGTGGTCGCTGCGCGGTGCTCACCGCACCGAGCACGGTGTAGGCCACGAACAGCAGCGGGTCGATCCGCGAGTCGGCCCCGCCCGCGATGACCGCATCGGCGTAGCCGTATCGGATGAGCCGGAACGCTTCGCCCACAGCCTGGGTCCCGGCCGCGCAGGCGGTGACGATCGTGTTATTGGGTCCGTGGCAGTGCAGGGCGAGCGAGACGTGTGCGGCCACCATGTTAGGCAGATGTTTCAGGATCCAGAGCGGCTCGAGGGCTTCTTCTTCGAGCCGCGCGAACCGGGACAGTTGGAAGACGCCGTTCGTGGAAGCGGAGACGGCAGCAGCCAGCTCACGGATGTCCATCGGCACGATGCCAGTGCCGATGACGACGCCGACGCGTTCGCGGTCCGCTGCGTACTTGCCTTCAAAGAGGCCTGAGTCGGCGGCGGCCATCTGCGCCGCGGCCACGCCAAACTGCACGGCCCGGCACATGATTTTGCGGCTTTTCTTGATCGGTTCGGAGAGATAGGGCGTTAGGTCCCAGTTCTTGATTTCGCCGCCGATTTTCAGGGAGTGGCCCGAGGTGTCGAAGCTCTCGATGTAGCTGACCCCGGAGCGGCCCGCCACCGTAGCTTCCCAGAACGCTTGCACCCCCACACCGTTGGGTGCCACCGCTCCCAGCCCAGTCACCACTACGCGTCGCATGGCAGTCCTCGTCCCGCTGGGGATTGGTCAACGTGTGCTCGAGGCGGATTCCATCGGCACGAGCCGACGCCATTAGCCCCCCCGGTCCTATCGCGCGCCCGCTGCTGTACGTACGAGCGATCCGCAGCTCCGGCAGGCACTCCGCTGCCTTACTGCAGCCCACATCCCCTCACGCGTCGCCACGCTGAAAGATCGTCCAACGCCCCCTCGTGCCTTTCGCGTCTCTTCCTACTTTTTCCCATTTTACCCCGTCACCGCCCTACCACCGCTACGGCCGCGCCAGGCGGCGCGGCTTCCCCCCCTGGCAAAACCGGCGCAGGTGCTCGGATCCAAAAAGTTGCTTGACGCAGCCAGCGCCGCTTCGTATCATCAGCAGCGCGACGCGATGATCTGCTGGGGGCGTCGCAGTACGAGCGCTGGGAACTGAGCACGGAGGTGCTCAAGAGCGTTGAAAACTCGGTGGCGTGAGCGTGCGCTGGTGGTGTGTCATTCGCCCTGGGCAGGCGCTCGTACGGCACTCGCATCGACTCGCAGGGACGTCTCTTTCCGTCGCCTGTCCTGAGCGTGTCAGGGCTTTTCTGCCTCTGCGCTGACGCCCGTACGTTTGGTTCCGTTCGCCGGGACTACCCGCGCGGCCAGCGCGACCGCGCGGATCGTGTCGGCTGAGCTTCGGACGCAACGTCGGAACGAACTACAGAGCGTGCCTTCTGCGGAGAGCGTTATGCTGTGTCCCTGCTGCCTACGCGCAAACCTGAAGTTCGTGTGCCAGGGCCGACTGGTCTTCGATACCGATGCCCTGGGGCGACCTGTGGGCGAGGCGACGGTAAGCGTGGCAGATGGACGCGGGGTGCTGGAATGCCCAGCTTGCGGCCGGGCGTTCCCCGTACGCGGCTGGGACCGCAGCGGCCGCACCCTCTTGCAAGAAGAGGCACTGATCCGGCAGCAACGCATCGTGATCAGGTCCAGTCGGGGCAACGTCGCGGAGCGATCTAACTCAGAGGGGCGCCGTTGATGGCTGACGAATCGGCCGAGTCGCCACGGTACGATGTACTCGATGAGCTGTCGCTGTCAGGACTGCACGCACTGGTTACCGGCGGCAGCCGCGGTCTTGGCCGCGCCATCGCACGCGCGTTGGCCGCGGCCGGTGCAACGGTCCTGATCGGCGGCCGCGACCGCCAGCGGCTCGAAGATGCCGCTCGCCAGATAAGTCAGGAAACCGGCACCCGCATCCTCGCCCTCGCTGCCGACCTCAGCGTCGACGAGCAGCGCGACCGCTTCCTGAGTGAGGCTCTCCGACAGCTCGGCCGCGTCGACATCCTTGTCAACAATGCTGGCATTGGACTGCGCCGGCCTGCCGTGCACACCTCGCTCGACGACTGGGAACGCGTACTCAAGATCAACCTTACCGTACCCTTCGCCCTGGCCACCGCCCTGGCCCCGGCCATGGTCAGCCGCGGCTTTGGTCGAATCATCAACGTTAGCTCCGCGTTGGGCCTGATTGCATTCCCCGGGCGTTCTGCGTACTGCGCTGCTAAAGGCGGCCTCATCCAGCTGACCAAGGCCCTGGCGTTGGAATTCGCCGAGCACGGTGTCACCGTGAACGCACTCTGCCCGGGTCCGTTCGAAACCGAGACCAATCGACCAATCCAGGAGGACCCGGTCGCCTACCAGCACTACCTTTCGCTCATCCCGCAGCGGCGCTGGGCCAAGCCCGAAGAACTCGGCCCCTTGGCCGTCTACCTGGCCAGTCGCGCATCGGCGTTTGTCACCGGGGCTGTCTTCCTCATCGACGGCGGCTGGACCGCCCACTGACACTCAAGCTCCTACCTGGTACAGCTCAGCTACCTCAGGCTGCCCAGGCACAGCCCGAAAGCCGACCGGAACCGTCAGTAGTCGGGTACGCCCCCCCTGCGAACACCACCCCAGGTGCCGTGCGACGCGGGCCTAACTCCAGTAGAATGGGATGCACTGGACCGCTTTCGGTAGGCACTCGGCCAACAGGTGCGACCGGTTCACAACAAGACAGCCGATCTGTGAGAGATGACCGTTTCCGACGCGAGTAATCGAGGCGGCCCCCGGTGCCGCGTCGTGACATCTGCGCTCTGTGCCCTGGTTGCCGTGGTGGCCCTCGGGTCGAGTCTTCGTGCCGAAGAGCGTCACCTGCAGTTCCTGCAGCAACTCAAGGAGCGCTACCCGGACCTTGCGCTCGAGTACGCCCGACGACTGGACCAGCGGCGCAAGGAGTTGCCGCCTGAGGTCAGCTCCCAGCTCGACTTGGAGTACGCGGCCGTACTGATTGCCGCCAGCAGCACGCGGCCACTGGAGGAGGCCGAGGCGCTGTTGGAAGAAGCGGCGCAGCGGCTAAACGACTTCATCGCCGCACACCAGGGTACCGTCGACGCGCTGCGGGCAGGCTACCAGTTGGGCCTGCTCTGGATGCAGCGTGGTCAGCACTATGCCTCCCGGGCACAGCGGCAGAGCCGGCCTGCCGCCGACCTCCTGCAACAGGCACGCAACGCCTTGCAGCAGGCGCGCAACACGTTACTGCAAGTTGCCGCGGACGCACGCCGGCTGCTCCGCGACCGTGGCCAGCAGCGCAAGAGGCGGCGCAAGAGGGCTTCTTCGGACGAGGTGCTTATCCGCGGCATTGAGCAGTTCGCTCAACTGCAGGCCGCGTTGGCCCTCTACCACCAGGCGCTCACCTACGACAAGCGGCAGCGGCAGTTCAGCGAACTGCTGGAGAAAGCAAGCGAGGAGTTCGATCGGCTGTTTCAGCAGCACCGCCTGGAACTGACTCTTCCGGCCCGATTCGCCCATCTATGGCACGGCCGTTGCCTCCAGGAGCTCGGCCGGTACGACGACGCCATCGACCTGTATGACGAAGTGCTCGTCTCCGAACCACCCAACGCACGCGCAATGAGCCCGGAAGAAGCCGAACTATACACTCAGGCGTACCTGTTCAGGCTCGAGTGCATGGAGGCACTCGGACAAGTGGAGGCAATCTTCACCGATCCGGTCTACAACATCGAGGACTGGCTCAAGACACATCGCGTCCTGGAAGGAACACCCGAATATGCCGCCGTGCAGTTCTTCGCAGCACGGCTGTACATCGCGCAGGCCAAGCGGGAGCGGAACGCGTCCCGTCAGCAACAGGCATATCGCCGAGCCCTGGAGCTGCTCACCGCCGTCAGTCGCACGGCCAACCCACACCAGCTGGAGGCACTGCGGCTGCGCAGCGTGGTCGAGGTCCAGTTGCGCGGCCGCCAGGCGGAACCGCGCACGTGGGACGAGGCTGTGGCCCTGGCAGATCTGGCACTGGATTCGAAAAGTTGGGCCGAGGCAATCCGGCACTACGAGAAGGCTCTGACCTTCCGGAAGCGACCGGAGAACCCGGTCCAGGTAGCGACGATCCTCTACAAGCTGGCCTTTGCGTACTACCAGGCGAACCAACCACAGAAAGCAGCGGACGTTGCCTTGCGGGTGCTCCGAGACTTCCCGGACAGTCCTGTCGCCCGGGACGCAGCCAATCTTGCGCTGTACGGCTACTACGTCGCGCTTCGCTCCGCCGCGGGGTCGCAACAGGGCACGCGTCTGGCAGAAGAGCTGCTGGAGCTCTGTGCCCAGGTTGAGAAGCTCTGGACGGATGAGCCGGTGGCGGATGTGGCACGCCGGTTTGAAGGGCTGGTGCTCTGGTACCGGGGTGATTACGAACGGGCAGCAGAAGCGTTCGCACGTGTCACGAAGCAATCGCCGGATTACGCCGACAGCATGGTCAAGGCCGGCAAGGCCCTTTGGACGGCGTACACGTCGCAGCGGAGCCAGCTCTCCGAAGAGCAGGCCCGCCGGCTGCTCGAACAGACGCTTCGCTTCGTGGACGCGGGTATCCAGGCTGCGCAGGACGATCGCGTCCGGATTGAGGGCATGCTGGCCAAGGTCGACGTGCTCCTGCAGATGCAACGGTTGGCGGATGCCAAGAAGGTTGCCGCTGCCGCGTTGGATCTGGTCAGGCGGACCACCGATCCTGCCGCGCTGGCGTACCGGCTGACGGCGTACACGGTTGCCCTGCAACTTGCCTCGCAGACCGGCGACGTGGAAACGGTGCACACCCTGGTGAACGAACTGGCCACCGCTGCCCAGAGCGGTACGGCGAATGTCAGCCCCGAGGTGCTGGTCTATGTGATCGCGCAGCTGGCGAAGCAGGTCGGTAAGCTGACAGAGCCGCGACAGAAACAGCAGCTGGAGCAGACACTGCAGGACCTGTTGAAGCTCGTGGACACAGAAGCGCTCCAGGACGACCGCTCGCGCGAGCACATTGCCGAGGCTTACTTTGCACTCGGGGACTACGCGCAAGCATTAGCCTTGTACAACGCCCTGCTCACGAATGCCCCGCCACAGCGGGCGTGGCATTATCGGGCACGGCTGGCGCGATGCTACGTGGCGCTGGGGCGGTATGAGGAAGCGTACCGGCTGATGAGCGAGGCAATTGCCCAGTACGAACGGGCCGGCAAGACGGCACCTCTGGTGCTGCTGCTCGAGCGAGCCAAGGCGCTGCATCACTGGGCGGAGCAGGAACCGTCGCACTGGCGCCGCGCCTACCGCGAATGGGCACAGCTGTACAACTCGCTGGTGCGCCGATTGCCGCGGCCGCGGGAGTTCTACGAGGTGACCTATTACCTCGGCGTCACGCTGAAGAATCTCAACCGCACACAGGAGGCAAAGCGACTGGTCCAGCGCACCCTGCGCGCAAGCCGCACGTGCGGAGGCCCCGACCTGCGGGCCAAGCTGCAGAACCTGTTGGCCGAGCTGGACTAGACCGCACTGCCGCCCTTCGCTGCGGTTGACAAGTGGGTGCGATCTGGAGGTGTATGAGAGTGTCATCGATGGTAATGCCGCAACGATCCCGCTCGCTGCGCTACACCGTCTTCCTGCTACTCAGCATCGGTTACGCAACGTGCGTCCTGCCCGCCCTTGCGCAGGACGAGAAAAAGGCTGCGGCTACAGAGGACACCGGCGAACCGATCACGCAAGAAAGCGTTTTGGAGTGGATCTACCGGGCGGAGGGTGGTTTCTTCTGGCCCCAGCTGGCCATCTCCATCGCGCTGGTGGCCTTGATCGTAACCAATTCGCTAGCCCTGGTCCGGTCCCGTTTCGTACCGGATTCGCTGGTTGCCGAGTTCGATCGACTGGTGAAGGAACGGAAGTATGCCGATGCGTTCGAGCTGGTCCGCAACGACCCGTCGCTGCTTGCCCAGGTGGTGACGGCCGGTCTGATGCGGTTGCCCGACGGCTACAGCGAGGCAATTGAGGCGATGCAGGAAGTGGCCGAGGAAGAGACGATGAAGCATGAGCACCGCCTGAGTTACCTTGCGATGCTCGGCAACATCGCGACCATGGTTGGGCTGCTCGGCACCGTCTGGGGTATGGTTCGCAGTTTCCGGACGATTGCCATCAGCGACGTGACGCCGAAGCCCAGCGAGCTCGCTCAGGGTGTTTCCCAGGCGCTGGTGACCACGATTGGCGGTCTGATGCAGGCAATTCCGGCGATCTTTTTCTTCACGATCCTGAAGAACCTTCTGGCCCGCCGCGTGCTGGAGGTCGGCATTCGGAGCGAACAGATGATGCTGCGGTTCAAGGGCGTCTCCGTCCAGCGTAAAGCGACCGGGCAGCGGCCTTCGGCGCCGCAGCAAGCGAAAGCGGCCGGCGAACAAGGCGGCAAGGGCGCCAGCTGATCGGGGAGGCCAACGGTCATGCGGACCCGAGAAGCCAGGTACGCGATCCCCGAGCTGGACATGACGCCGATGATCGATATGACGTTCCAGCTTATCGCGTTCTTCATGTTCGTGATGAACTTCAGCACGGAGCTGGTGCGCGAAGAGATCCAGCTGCCCGTCGTTCAGCTCGCACAGCCAGTGACGCAGAGCAAGGTAGAGCCCATCGTGCTCAACGTTGACTCGGACGGTTCTGTCTACCTGCCCGGCGAAGTGATCAATGTCATGACACCCGACGGTCTCGCGCAGCTGAACTCGTTCCTGTACCGGGAGGCAGCGCTGGCCCGGTTGCGTATGCGTGCCGCCGGCCTGCCACCCGACTCGCCGCTCAACTCCACCGTCATCATCCGCGGCGATCGGGCAACACCGTTCGATGTGATTCGCAAGGTGCTGCGCTCCTGCCGCGAAGCCGGCTTCGTGCATTACTCGCTGCGTGCCGAGACTCGCGCACAGTGATTGCTCGCACCAGAGAACAGGGCCGCGAGGAAGCCGACGATGCGCGTCCGCCGTATCGGACATGATGAGACACGAGTCGAGCTGCAGATGACGCCGATGATCGACGTCGTCTTCCAGCTGCTGATCTTCTTCCTGTTCACGTTCAAGATCCGGCCTATCGAGGGTGAGATCGCCGTCACGATGCCACCACCGGAAGCCGGGCAGGCACAACAGTCGGAAGAGATCACCGTCGCCGATCGCATCCACATCAAGCTGCAAGCAGGTGCCGGCGGTCAACTGGCGAACATCCTGGTCGAGGAACAGGCTGTCGGCACAGATCTGGCCGCCCTGGGTCGGGTGCTGCGCGAACTGGCCGGGAACCCGCCACCAGAAGACCTCGAAGCAGAAATCGATGCTGACGGCAGGCTCTTGTACGGACACGTGATCCAGGTGGCAACGGTGGTGATGCGCAGCGGGATTGCGAAAGTGCGCTTTACCGACCCAGGCGGCTAAGGAGCGCTGTCCTCCTGCGGGCTGGCGTCTGCTTGTTTCGCTCCGCCCTGTCGCTCGCTGCGCTCGTCCTCCGCGCCAAAGTCCACCCCCCCTGCATCGGCGCGGGCTCCTGGAACAGTCTCCGGGCCCGACGCTCTGCGCGACACCCAGTAGACCACAGCCAGGCCTGCCAGGATCAGCACGGCCAACACCGCGCCGACCACCCCCTCCAGACGCTGCACGTCCTGCTGCTCGGCCACGGGTGACGGAGCCGGCAGCAGTTGCGGCGTGACGACGATCGGCGAACTGAGCAGACGGCCATCGGCAGTCTCATGCTTCCACCATCCCAGGAAAACTCCCACCACACGACAGTACTCATTCAGGCGTCGGGCCACCGGCAGGGCGGCTGGCCGGCGTACCGAGATGACACAGTAGGGCAGATGCCCGCTGTCGGCTGTAAACACCCATGCTTCAAAGTACGGCTCCCCGGAGCCAGGCCCGGGCGGCACTGGCACGATGCGGCGCACGCGGCCACGAAAGGTGAGCACCCGGCCACGAAACCGTTCCGGATCCTCGAAGAGCGCGCGATAGGTGAAGCGTTTCACCGCCAGCTGTTCCAATCGCTGCACCCGAACATCCCGGAGCAACTTCACCAGGTACAGGAACGGCTCCGGGGTTATCTCCCGGGCGTGATCCTGATAAGTTGCCAGTAGCGACAGGTCTATGACCAGCTCCTCTGACCGTCCGCCGTGCGCCTCTGACTCACTCGAACCTGCGTCAACTTGCTGCATCAGACCGCTCGCCATCCCTGCCTCCTGGCGCCGCAGCCGGGCCGCTTCCTCGCGCAGTGCCACCATCATTGCCACGGCTACGGCCAGGAGTAAGACCAGCGGCAGAATGGACGGAGTCACCGGCTTGCGCGCGCCACGCTGCCAGGCCGGTTCGAAAGGCATACGTCTCGGTCGCATCGGAAGTCCTGTCGCAGTGGTGCCGGGCCGCTTAGCCCTGGCTCTTCTTGCTGCGGCGTTTGCGGGACGGAGCAGATTTCTTACGAGCTGGCTTGCCCTTCTTGTTGCGGCCGCCCTGGTCGTCACGCACGGCGCCGCTCCCTTCCTTATCTGTGCTGTCGCCCCTTTCGGTAGTAGGTTCCGACTCCGCCTGCTTCTTACCCCCCTTGTCTGCCTGCGGCATTTGCTCGGGTCGGTCCGGTTCCGCTTCGGCAACCGTGTACAGTGGCAGGTAGCGGTAATAGACTTCCAGCGTTAACAGCCCGACGCAGGTAACGAAATGTCGACCGCCAGCTTCCCCCCAGCGGTCCGAGTCCGGATCCCAGCTTCCGAACTGACAGGCCTTACGATCGCGGTTCTGGGTACGTACCCAGATCCGTCGCATCAGCCGGTTCCAGCGGTCCCATTCTGGCCCCTGGAAGTTATGCACAACCTGTGTTGCGTAGTACCAGTAGTAGGAGTCTCGGCGGCGTGAAGCGGGGTTAGGCAGGTTCTTCATCAGGTAGTCGATTCCTTCGATGATGGCCGGGTCTGAACGCCCTGCGCCCAGATACTGCAGACACAGGAGTCCAACCGCCGTCATCGACGGAGTCGGCTGGCCACCCGGCATGTACGCGAACAGACCGCCGTGTTTTCCCCGCGAAGCCGACTTCAGATAGTGGTGCACTCCCAGCAGGGTCTTGGCCGGAACTTGTAGGCCGCCCATTTGACCGCTCTTGATGCCCATGACCTGCCAGCCGACTACTGACGTGTCGGCATCCTGCGAATTCGGCGTGTATCGCCAGCCTCCCAGAGCGTTTTGCACAGAGGCCAGGAAGTTGATGGCCTTCTGGGCAGCGGCTCCCAGTCGGGGGTCGCGCGTGAGTGCGTAGGCTTCCGATACGGCAATCGTCGCCAGACCATGCGTGTACATGGGCTGGGCATGATTCTTGACGTGGAACAGGCCGTTAGGCTGCTGATGCTGAAGGATCCACGTCAGGGCACGGCCCACAACAGCTCGATGCGGGCCGGAGCGGTGGGTGTAGTTGGCAGCGAGGAATGGCAGGACTCCCAGGGCCGTGGCAGCCATATCGGACCGCACGTTACCGGCTCCGGGGCACCCGTCCCCACGGCAGCGACGGCGGTGGTCCAAGCTCCAGTGTCCATCCGGAAACTGATGGCGCACTAGCCAGTCCAGCCCCGCCTGCACGGCGACCTCGGTTAACTTGGTGCCGCCCTGGCTGCCCAGCATCGCGCGCCGCATGCCCTCGCCGCGACCGGAGAACGTTGAACCCGGCCCGCGGGCGGCCAGTCCACTGGGCCCGGGCCCCTCAAGGGCCGAAGCGATGTTATCCAGCGGCGGCAGTTCCATGGGCGACAGCGGCGCGGGCGGTGCCACCTCGGGTGGTGCGGGTGCGACCGCTGCGGCTGCGGCCATGTCGGGCTGCTCCACCTCCGGCATTTCCGGAGGTTCCAGTGGCAGCGGCTCCAGCGGGATCTCCTCAAGGGGAATGTCCTCAGGGATCTCGGTGAGCTGGCTCTCCAGGGACGCTTCGGCCGGCTTGGGCCTGGGGCTGATGGTGACCGTCATCATGACGAAGAGGAATACGGTATGCACGACCAGGCTGACCAGCCAGCCAGGAATCACCTGATCCCGCCACCAGTCCCGAGCCCGCTTGAACAGGTCCGCTGCGCTCACAGGTGCCCCCTTTGCACAACGTCCACCGGTAGCCCGAACAAGCTACGTCGCTGCAGTTTATTGTAGCTAGCCCCCCGGAGAACCGACCACCTGCACAGCCGTGCGCCAGGCGACCCGGTCCGCACGCGTAGCATTACGCAGATACGCGCGGAGCGAGCTGACCGGTGCCTCTGCCAGAACGTGAGCTTATCATCCGACAGCCAGTCGGGCGACGTTACCTGGTCGGGTTCGACCCCCGGTCCGTCACTCACCGGTTCACCGACGTGCTGATCGTGGGCGGGGGACTGGCTGGGGTACGCGCGGCATTGGAGATCGGCCCCCCTTTGCAGTGCCTGGTCGTCACCAAGAGCGCGTTGGAGGTGAGTGCGAGCTCTCGGGCACAGGGGGGCATCGCCTCAGTGCTCGGTCCCGAGGACCAGTTCCAGAGCCACATCGACGACACGCTTAGCGCCGGCAAGGGGTTGTGCGATCCGGAAGTGGTCGAGATGGTCGTGCGCGAGGGACCGGACCGGGTTCGGGAACTCATCCAGTGGGGCACGCGGTTTGACCGGGTCGGACGCCAGCTTGCGCTGACACGCGAAGGCGGACATAGCCAGCCCCGCGTCGTGCACGCCCTGGGCGACGCAACCGGCAAGGAAGTGATGCGCGCCGTGATCGATCAGCTGCGGCAACGAAGCAACGTGCACGTCCTCGAGCAGACCTTCACCGTCGACTTACTCACTGAAGATGCGCGCTGCCACGGCGCGCTGCTATGGCAACCAAACGCCGGGTTCCAGGCGGTGTGGGCACGCCAAACCATCCTGGCTACAGGCGGCGCAGGACGTTTGTACCGCGAAACCACCAACCCACCTGTCGCCACTGGCGATGGCATCGCCATGGCATTCCGAGCCGGATGCCCGATCCGCGACATCGAATTCGTGCAATTCCATCCAACCGCGCTGTACATCGCCGGCAGCGCACGACACCTGATCACCGAGGCAGTCCGCGGCGAGGGAGCCTACCTGCGCGACGCCACCGGCTACCGTTTCATGCCCGACTACCACCCGGCTGCCGAACTGGCACCACGGGACGTGGTGGCACGAGCCATCAGTCAACAAATGCTCAAGACCAGCCATCCCTGCGTCTACCTCGACCTGACCCACCTTTCACCCGATTACGTCCGCCGTCGCTTTCCCGGGCTCGTGCGTGTATGTACGGAGTTTGGTCTCGATCCCACCAGGGATCGCATCCCGGTGCGGCCGGCCGCCCACTACACAATTGGCGGCGTGAAGGTGGACCTGGACGGCCGCACCGCGCTGCAGAACCTGTGGGCCTGCGGCGAGGTGACCTCCAGCGGTCTCCACGGGGCAAACCGTCTGGCAAGTAACAGCCTCCTGGAAGGGCTTGTCTACGGGGCTCGTTGCGGCGCGGGCGCAGCCCGGGCGGCAGCCGCTACCCGGGAACACTACACCGTGCTACCGATCCATGCCCCTGACTACAAGTCCGCCGACTCAGATTACGATGTGCGCGATCTGACCAACTCTGTGCAGGCTCTCATGGGGCGGCACGTAGCAATCGAGCGGAACGCCCAAGGGCTGCACGAGGCAATCGGGCAGCTCGACTTCTGGCTCCGCTTCACATACACCACCCAGTTCAACGCGCCCGACGGCTGGGAGCTGCAGAACATGCTGCTGGTCGCCAGACTGATCGCCACCGCTGCCCTCACCCGTGAAGAAAGCCGGGGCTGCCATTACCGCTCCGACTTCCCGGACCCCGACGATCAGCACTGGCGCTGCCACCTGGTCCTGCGAGCAGCCAGCCTGGACCAACAGGATACGTAATCGGCTCGACCGCCCACCATCTCTCGGCAATGGGCGAAGGGGTTCAAGAGGTCGGTTCAGCTGTTGCGTTCGGCCAATGGAGCACTGAGGAAGGGAGTGACCGCGGCAGTACACCTGGCCTGCCGGCAAGACCGATCGTGCAAGCATGGCCGTGGGAAAGCCTGGTGACCGGCCGAATGGGAAAGTGCCCCTTCGCCGGCCGCCGGCGCAGCTAGGCCGCGCTCGGGCGGTTCGTCGCCGCGCTTCCCCGCGCAGACCGCTGTGCGGCTGGGCACAGGGGTCCGGAAGAATCAGAGCATCGCCAGTCGTCACCTCTGCGCGCGACGCGGAGCCAATCTCCATAGCGGCCCGAGCCTGGCCCGCGTCGCCTACTTTTGACCCGACAGGCTACGGCTGTATGCTTCGATCAGCTCGCGGTACTCCGGTGGCGGCGGCGTGCGCGAGACGTCCAACGCACCTTCATCGTCACTGACCACCGCCTGCGGCCCGCTGATCAGCCGCCGGCGACCCGGACCGATCCGAGCCACATCACCGGCCTTGCGCTTCCGTCGCTCCTGCTGAGCCTTGAGGTACTTGACGAACCTCTTCAAGTCCTCTTTCGTCCAGCCGAGACGCCGCAGCAGTTCCGGATCCACCCGGTCTCGGCGGAGCATATCCTCCAGTTTGGTCAGTACCAGTTCCGTGGCCTGCTTTGCAGCCTGCGAGACCCGCTCCGGCTCCTCCTGCTCACCCTCATCTCCGGCCCCGCCGCCGGCTCCTGGCCGCCGCGACGGCCCGCCACCGAACTGGCCCTGGCCTTTGTCGGGTCCAAACCCTTTCTGCGGCTGCCCCCCCGGCGCAGCTCCGGCGCCGCCGCCCACGGACGCGTTGCCCGTGGTGCCACCGGCACCGCCTGGTTGCGCACCACCCGCAGAGCCCTGCTGCCCACCAGTGCCGGCGCCACCACTCTGGCCGCTCCGCGGACCACCCTGTCCACCCGGTTTCCCGCCCTGGGCTGCACCGGGCTGCCCGACTCCGTCACGCTGGGCTGCGCCGCGGCCCGTGCCACCTTGACCGGCACCCTGCTTGCTCCCACCGGAGGAGCCGCCCTGGTCACCGGCCTGACCGCCACCACCTTGACCACGGCCGCCGCTCTGTTGGCCCTGGCCAGCGCCGGAAGCTCCTTGGCCCTGCCCGCCAGCGGCTGACTGCTGTTGCGAGGAACTGCCACCCGAACGCCCGGCCGGCTGGCCGCCAGCCCCCCCTTGAGACCGGCTCCCCGGGGCGCCACCGGAGGACGGGGCCATCCGATCCTGCCCACCTCCATCCGCCCCCGGGGACGACTCGCCCTGGCCCTCAGGCTGAGCGGCTTGGCGCTGCTGCGCGCCGCCGTCCTTCTGCGTTTGGTCGCCGCCAGCAGCCTGACCACGCTCCTGACCGGTCCCCTCCTGCCCGGTGGGTGTACCGGTCTGTTGACGGCCCGATCCCCGGTCCTGACCGGCAGGCGGCGGCGTTTGGCCGTTGTTGCCGGCCTGGCCCTGGTCGGTGGTGCCCGGCTGCTGCGCCCCGCCCGGCTCACCGTCCTGGCCCGGCTTACGCGCACCACTCAGCCCGAGCCCTTCCGGCAAGTTTGTTGCCTGCTGACCCTGACCGGGCTGGCCCAACTCTCGGGCACTCTCCTCAGCACCTCCCTGCTGCGTCTCGCCTGCGCTGGACTCCGGTCCGCTGGCCTGTTTCGATCCCTGGCCACCGTCACCCGCCGCATTGTTCTGGCGCTGCTGCGGTTGGCGGTCATCGCCTGCAGGCTGGCCCCTGCGATCGCCCTGCTGATCCCCTTTCCCACCAGCACCTTCCTCACCCTGCTGGCCGCGATCGTTCGCGTTCTGTGGCGCCCCGCTTGCCTCCTGTCGCTCCTCGCCCTGAGGCTTCCGCCCCGGGGTGCGGGCGTCGTCGCGCTGCTGCTGCGAGTCGTTCGCGCCGGCAGCGGCACCGGATTGCTGGCCGGCCTCTCCCTCTTGATCCGAGTCACCTGCCTGCTGGCCCTGGTCCCCCTGCTCGCCCTCTTGCTGGTCGCCGGGCTGCTGCTGAGGTTTGTCTGGTCGAGCAGCGTCACGAGTTTCGCCGCTGCGTCCGGCATCGTCGCTGGGCCGATCGCCAGCAGCCATGCCGTCTTCGCCGGTCGTCGAAGCTTCCGCGTCTCGGTCTCCCCGGCCCTGGTCGCCCTGTCGCTCGTCGCCGTGGCCGGATTCGGCCTCGGATTGTTCGGGCCGTTGGTCAGCGTCGTCCGCTTCAGTTTCCCGCTGGGCAGCGGCCTGTTCCTCGAGAAAGCGTTCGATTTCCCGGAGAGCCTGTTCAGGGTCTTCGATGCGTTGCTCCGTCCGCTCCTCACCTTGCTCGGCCAGTTGCTGCTGGTCGTCTGCTGCCCCCTGCTCTTCGGGCTGGTTAGCCTGGCCGGGGCCGTCACGCTGCTGGTCGTCATGGGTCTGTCCGGACTCACGTTGGATGCGCTCGGCCTCCTGTTGCTGCAACTCCGTGGCCTCGCGGCGCCGGCCGATTCTGACGCGGAACTTGCCGCTCTTGCTTCGCTGAGGCATCGGCCGCCTGTTGTCCGTTGCCTCTGCCCAGTAACGGATCTCGTCGCCGGCTTTCAGTCCGTAGCGCTCGGGGTCGAATTCGAACAGGAACGTGCCCTCGGTTCGTCGCTCGGCGAGGCCGTCATAGAGTGTCTCGGTGCGTTTGGAACCGCGAGGCAACTCGATGACAAGCTCAACCAGGCGAAGCCCGAAATCGTCACGAGCCTGGACCACGATGGGTAGGTGACGGTTCTCCGGAAGGGGAGGGTCGATGATGTCGTGACCGGGTTCATCGATGCGGACCTCGGGCATCTGATCTGGACGGCAGCGGATCTGGTAGACGGGGGGATTTGGATTGCTTTCACCGCTTTCCAAGACGAACCAGATGCGGTACACGTCGTCTTGTTCTACGGTGAAGGCGGTTGAGACGCGCGTGGGATCGCCCACGAGCCGATGCATCGTCAACCGCTGCCGTTTGTCCTTGCCCAGAATCAGCTCGGCTCGGGCCGCTGGTCCGGGTAGTTTGGCGGTAACCGTCACCCGTGTTCCTTGGGGGGCATCGATGTCGGGAACATCGGACACAATCGGATCGCGTCCGGTGTACTCCGGGAACTCGTAGCGCACCCGGATCGCTTCGATCACCGGGACGGGCAGCACGGTAAACTGGTACAGCTTCGTCTTGCAGTCCCCTCCGACCAGGTAGTAACTGAATGACTTCTCCACCTGGGGCAGTTTCACCCACCATGGGTCGAAGGAGTTCTCGGGCCGGTTCAGCTCGACCTGGCGCCACCGCTGGCCGTCATCGGACCAGAACAGCACGACCCGTTCGGGGATATATCCTTCGACCATTGCCGAGATGGTGACGTCGCTACCGGCCACCGCCTTGCTGCGGTCCGGATCATCGCCGGGATCGACATCCACGATTCTGGTTCGCGTCGGGTAGGCGATCTCGGCCCAGGGTACGAGCACCCGCCCAAGCGAAGCCAGCACGGACCGCTGCAACCAGATGCTGTTGATCAGCAGCCCGATGCAGCAGGCGATCACAGCCGCAGCGAACAGGTACCAGGCGTGCAAGAGTCGCTCGGCCCCCAACCGCTGCTGCACCGGGATTTCCAGCAGCACGCGTACGACACGGTCCTCTACCAGCGGCCGCGCCAGCCTTGCGTTGGGATCGTCCGCGTGCTCCTCCAGGTCAAAGACCGTGGTCACGCCGTCTTCGAGCTCGGGCACGACCCGGTCGATAAGCCGAGCCACGTACCAGCGGTTGATACGCCGTACCAGGGGCCGAATCACGCCAAAGTAGCTGTACGTAGCGCCGACGGCCACGGCCGCGACAAGCATCAGGGTCCGGGTTACCGGAGAGAGATCGAGCAGGTGGTCGAGCGCGATGACAGCGAGGACGTAAAAGAGTGCGCCGGCGAAGAGCCGCAGCAGGGCAACGCCGATGTCCTCAGAACGCAGTTTCCGCGCCACTTGACGCGCGCAGATCGCGATGTACTCGCCGTAGGTCAAAGACTCGTGTGTTGCCAGGCTCATGGACTTGCCACTCCTGCGGCGTTGCCTCCAACCTCCCCGTGCCCAATCTATTGTGGCATAGTTGCACCCCCGGGACAACAGCCCGCCCCGGCCCTTGTTGACAGGGGCCGATCGTGTCGAGACGATTGGGTAAAGTGACCGTTCCCGGAGACCCTGCCCGCCAAGGAGTGCCTCAATGCAAGCCCACCTGATGCGTCTGTCGTTCGGCTTCTGGTTCCTCTCGGCCTCGATCTCGGCGGCGACGCTAGCCGGACCCGTCCCGGGTCAGCGGCTGATCGTACAGGGAGAGCTCTCGCCCGTAACGCTATCAGAGGTCCTGCCGCCGGTCAAAACGTTCCGCGTTCACTTCACCGTGCTGCGTGCTAATCCGGACGCCGGCTGGGAAATCGCCTGGCTGATCGAGGAACTCACTGGGCAACCCCGATGGTACTGGCACCAGCGTTTCGGCGTACTGCAGCTCGACCGCAGCTCTGCTGAGTCGATTGCCAATGCGCCGGCCGTCCTGGCCGAGCATCGTGGCGCCGTGCGCCCGCTTGCGATTCCGCCACCCTATCTGCCGGCTGTCGCCCTGGAACCCGGCAGCCGTTTCCGCATGGGCCGGCTGAGCTATTCGGTGGAGGCGACCGAGAAACTGGCAGGACGACGCGTGGTGCGGATCGTCGGGCAGACGCAGTTGGCCCAGCGGGAAACGATGTGGGTCGACCCGCAGTCGCGGATCGTGGTTCGCCGGCAGCGGCGTGTCTTTCTCGGACAGGGCGTGCCGCATCGGCTCACGCTGGAAGTTGTGGCTGAGCGTCGGCTCGGTGACAAGCAGCTTGCCGAGCTGCGGGATCTGATCGACCAGCTCGACGACTTACGAGCCGACCAGCCGTATGATCAGCGCCGCGCCGTGCCACCGGTGGCAAACCCGGCGACACGTGATGGGCTCAGTACGGTGGCCGCTGCGTTAGCCGCGGGCGGGGATGGGTTCGAGGCGGAGCTGAGGCTGTTGGTCACGGCGCTGCGTGAGCAAAAGGATGCCGAGACTCAGCAGCGGCGCGTGGCCGAGCTGGCCCGAGCGGCCGTCGGCCGACCCGCGCCCGAGCTTGAGCTCCGCGATCTGAAGGGCGAAACGTTCCGGCTGTCTGACCTGAAAGGCAAAGTGGTCGTGCTCCACTTCTGGGAGTATGGCGGGGAACGCATTGAGGCGCCGTACGGCGAGGTCGGCTACCTGGACTACTTGCAGCGAAAGCTGCGCGACAAACCCGTGGTGATTCTCGGCGTCGCCGTGCATCCGGGCCTGAGTCAGCCTGCCCGCAGGCACCGGACCATTCGCCAGATCGCCAGCTTCGTCCGCTTCATGAACCTCAGCTATCCGGTGCTACTGGACACGTCCAACGCGATTGAGCGGTTCGGTGACCCGAGGCAAACCAAGGCACGCTTGCCGCTGTACGTGGTGGTGGACCGGACCGGCAAAGTGGCGGGCTATCATGTCGGCCCCTGGAGCAACAGCCCAGATGTGGGGCTGGCGGAACTGGCCGAGCTGATCGACGAACTGCTCGCGGAATGACGATCGGTTGCCGAGCCGGTGGGAGGGCTCTTAGTCGGGCGGCGCTTCGGCCGGTTGGATCAGTACATCGGGCCGTTCGATGATGTTGCCGGCCACGCTTATCGGCAGCACGGGCCAGTGGCGTGCGGGCGTGACCACGCGGTAGCTTTGCCGGCCCAGAAGCACGGTATCGCCACAGACGGCATCGCCCACCGACGGGCTCCAGGCCACGGCCATGTTCGGTCCCAGGATCCGTTGTTCACCTGGTCGAAGGCTGAACTCATCGGGCGAGTAGCCCAGTCCCATTCCCTGGCGAGCGAGGACCCACTCGTTCGCAAAGCCGTTCTTCTCGTAGATCCGCTGGGCAACTTGAAAGACGGTGCCGATGGTTTTGTTCAGCGATGACTGGAAGATCATGGCTGCTGCGACCATAGCTGCGGCGCGGTATCGCTGCAGAAACCCGTCGTTGGGCTGTCCGAAGCAGACGGTACGGCAGGCGTAGGCGCAGAGGCCGAAGCGGCGGCCGACGGCGGCGACGGTCACGCGGTGCTGCACGCGGTTGCCTTTGGGGGGTGCCAACCGGAACAGGGCGCTGCGCTCCTCAGCGGTCACCAGGACGCGGACCGGGGTGATCCCGTGGCGGATGAGGCGATGGGTCAGTTGGCCGGCAACCTCGCATTCAGTATCCCCGACGACCGTGTTGCGGCAGGTTGCTTCGAGGGCGTGAGCCAGGTCGAAGCCGAGCTGGATCAGGCGTCGTTGCTCGGTCTGGGCCAGTTCGAGTCGGAGCTCTCTCAATTCGGCGAACCGTTCCTGGGTACCCGGGGTGGGCCAATCGGCCGCCACGCGACGCCCTCGGCAGATGTCGGCCAGCAGGCCATCGAGCCCTTCGTACCAGCGGCGTTCTTTGAGCTGGAAGCCGAGTTGGCTGATTTCTTCCTCGAAGAAGCGGACTGCCTGGTCGTTGGTAGCCAGGACGGTGCGGCTTTCCGGCGCGATGAACAGCGCCAGCGGTGCTGGCTCAGCGGCGCAGATGCCGGCTGCAGCGTCGCCGCCAGCGGTGAACCAGGCAATGCTGTCGAGCCGGCGCAGGAGAACGGCATCGAGCTGATGCTGGCTCAGGAACTCAGCGACGAGGCGGTGCTTCTGGTCGACTTCCTCCCTTCGTTGACGGACGGCGTCGGGCAAAGTTGCGGCGTTTCCCATCGGCTCGAGCACCGGCAGTCGGTTCGGTCGCAGAGTGGCACAGCCGTGGGCACCGCGCTGGCGTCAAGTACGGCATATTCTAACAGGCGGCCTATTCAAGCATAACGCGCAGCCACTGACCGGCGTGGTGGTTCCGGCGCCGTAGAGACGCGCCGTGCAGCGGCACGGGCCCACTCACGGCGACCGGGCACCTTCGGCCGGCTCGGTCGCGTAGACCGGGCGGGCCACGCCGACCTCGCGACAGTGCAGCACCTTGATCGGTCGTGGGCTCAACGATCCGATGGCATCCATGATCACGTCGGCCACCTCATGCAGCAACTCGTCCGTGATCCGCTTGCCGTAATAGCGGCTAAGGTCAAGGGGCCGACCGTAGTAGACTCTCGTGCGGCTGCGTGTCGTGATTGCTTCGACCAGCGAATGCGTATGGAGCTCGCGATCGATGAAGGCGGGCACGACGGTAGCCCGACTGCGCAGCGCAAGATAAGCGGCTCCGGGCCGGGCAGGTCCGATCTGGTCGTGCGTCAGCTTGATCCCCCCCTCCGGGAAGATGCCCAACACGCGGCCCTCCCGTAGCGCGCGCAGTCCGGCCAGTGCCGGCCCCGTGTCACGGCCGGTGCGGGTCACCGGAATCACCTGGGTAATCGTGTAGATCGGCTTGAAGATCCAGAAGCGGAGATACTCGGCCGCCATAAAGAACGAGATGACCCGATGGCGGGTCGTGCACTGGAGGAAGACGGGATCGAGGTTGCAGACGTGGTTGGCAACCAGCAGCGCCGCGCCTTCGCCGGGGATCGGGGGGCGTCGATTGGCACGCAAGTTGTGCATCAGCACGCAGTAACTCTGGGCAATCCGCCGCAGCAACAGCTGATAGAGCGGCTCACCGGCCAGGTAGCAGGCCAGCCGCACCAGGCCAAGCGGCACAAGAACGGCAAGCGTCAAGCCCAGGGCGTGGGCAGCAAGTAGCTCAGGCATGGTTTGCGTCGTGCGATCCGGAAAACAGCCCGCCTCGCCGCACATCAGGCGCGGCGAGGCGGCATATCCGTTCGTTGCTGCTGTGAGGCCGTTACGAACAGCCCATCGAGTTTCCGCAATTCAAGCACCGGAAGCAACTGCCACTGCGCACCGTGATGGCACCGCAATTATCGCACGGCGGCGCGTCGCTCTGAAGCTGGGCCAACCAGGCAGATGGTGTGTAGGCCGGCGTTTGGCTCGGTTGCCCCTTCGGCTCCTGAGTTGACCCGCGCGCGGTGGCGGCGGCGTCTCGCTGATGCATTTGCTCTTCGGTCCGGTCCGGGGTCGGCGTGCTGGCAAGCTCGGCGCGGTGCGGCACCGTCTTCTCCCGGTAACCGGGCACGAAGCTAATGCCAAGCCAGCGGAAGATGTAATCCACGATGCTTTTCGCGTACGGGATGTCCGGATTTTCGGTGAAGCCGGACGGCTCGAACCGGACATGCTCGAATTTCCGCACCAGCGCCTCCAGCGGCACACCGTACTGGAGTGCGATGCTGGTCAGGACGCCGATCGTGTCCATCAGCCCGCCGATTGTGCTCCCTTCCTTTGCCATGTTGATGAACAGTTCGCCGGGGCGGCCGTCGTCGTAGAACCCGACGGTGATGTAACCTTCGTAGCCGGCGATCGAGAACTTGTGTGTGATGGACCGGCGCGTGTCGGGCAGCCGCTCGCGACGGGGCCCCTGCGGAATCAGCTCACGCTGCACTACCTTGGGCCTGACCGGTTGCTGCCTGCGTGCCCGCTCGATAACGACCTCCTCGGGCCGCTTACCGGCAACACGAGTCTCGACGTCGCGTTCGGCCTGTTGGCGGTCCTCTTCGTTGCTCACGCTGGTCGACACCGGTTGACTGCCCTTGGAACCGTCCCGGTAAATGGCCAGTGCCTTCAAGCCGAGCCGCCAGCCTTCGATGTAGGCGTTCATGATGTCCTCGACGGTCGACTTGTTCGGCATGTTCACCGTCTTGGAGATCGCTCCTGAGATGAACGGCTGCACTGCGGCCATCATCTTCAGGTGAGCTGAATAGTGTATGCATCGGCCGCCTCCCGGGGGTGGGAACGCACAGTCGAACACGGGTAGATGCTCTTCTTTCAGTCCCGGCGCCCCCTCGATCTTGTCGTGTTGCTCCAGGTACGCGACGATCTCCTCGATGCTGGCCTTGTCGTAGCCGAGCCGTTCCAGTGCCATCGGCACGGTGCGGTTCGGAATGCGGAGCATGCCACCGCCGGCCAACAGCTTGTACTTGATCAGCGCGATGTCCGGCTCGATGCCCGTCGTATCGCAGTCCATCATGAAACTGATCGTGCCTGTAGGCGCAACAACGGTGGCCTGAGCGTTGCGATAGCCGTGCCGCCGCCCCAGCTCCAGACAGCGGTCCCAGACGCTGCGTGCCGCTTCGCGCAGGTAGTCCGGGCAACTGGAGTGGATCCGCTCGACGGCATCGCGATGCATCTGCATCACCTTCAGCATCGGCTCGCGGTTCTTCGCAAACTCCTCGAACGGCCCCATGTGGCCAGCAACCTCGGCCGAAGTCAGGTACGCCTGACCGGTCATGATCGCGCTGATGGCACCCGCCAGCGCACGTCCCTCGTCGGAGTCGTACGGCAAACCGAGCGACATCAGCAGCGAGCCGAGGTTGCTGAAGCCAAGCCCGAGCTGCCGGAACTTGTGCGCGTTGACCGCGATCTTCTCGGTCGGGTAGCTCGCGTTGTCGACGATGATCTCCTGAGCCAGGATGAAGATCCGCACCGCGTTGCGGAAACTTTCCACATCAAACGTGCCATCGTCGCGGCGGAACTTCATCAAGTTGAGGCTGGCCAGGTTACAGGCGCTATCGTCCACGTGCATGTACTCGGAGCAGGGGTTAGAGCTGTTGATCGGGCCGCTGTTCGGGCAGGTATGCCACCGCTGAATCGTGTCCTCGTACTGGACCCCGGGATCGCCGCACACCCACGTGCCCCAGGCGATCTTGCGCATCAGCTCGCGGGCGTCGTACGTGTCCATCACCTCGCCGGTAGTCACCGCCCTGGTCTGCCACTTGCGGCCATGGATCACCGCCTCCATGAACTCGTCGGTGACGCGCACCGACAGGTTCGCGTTCTGGAAGAAGACCGAACTGTACGCTTCGCCGTTGAAGTCCGCACTGTAGCCACACTTGATCAGGCAGTGCGCCTTTTTCTCCTCCTTCGCCTTGCACTCGATGAACTCCACGATATCCGGGTGCCAGATCCTCAGTGTCTGCATCTTGGCCGCCCGCCGCGTCTTGCCGCCGGACTTGACCACTGAGGCGATCGCATCATAGACGCGCATGAACGAGACGGGGCCGCTGGGACGGCCACCGCCGGAGAGTTTCTCCTTGCTGGAGCGCAGCGGGGTCAGGTCCGTACCGGTGCCGGAACCATACTTGAACAGCATTGCTTCGCTCCGGGCCAGCTCCATGATCGATTCCATGTTGTCCTCGACCGACTGGATGAAGCAGGCCGAGCACTGAGGGTACTCATACGGGGTCTCCACCCGCACAGCCATACGCGTCTGCGCATCCCAGCGATAGTTCGTTCCCTTGCCCTTGACGCCATACTGGTGATACAGCCCGACGTTGAACCAAACGGGTGAATTGAACGACCCGTACTGGTGCAGGCAGAGCCAGGTGAGCTCGTGGTAGAAGCGTTCGGCGTCTTCGCGGGTGGCAAAGTAGCCGTCCTTGATTCCCCAGTCGGTGATCGTTCGGGTGACGCGGTGGATGAGCTGCTTGACGCTATGTTCCCGTTCGTCCGTGCCCGGCTCGCCGTAGAAGTACTTGTTGGCCACGACGTTCGTTGCCAGACGGCTCCAGAACTTGGGCACTTCGCAGTTCTTCTGCTCGAAGATGACGTTACCCTGCTCGTCACGGATCACCGCGGTACGAGTCTCCCATTCGACCTCATCAAACGGATGCACCCCCTCGGTGGAAAAGTACCGTGGGATCTCAAGCCCCCCCTTGCGGTCCCGCCGAGCGTCCAGGGCCGTTCGAATGCGTTCTAGGCGGTCGACTTCGTGGGTCGTTACCGCACCGTTGTTCCGCCGCGTCTCGTGCCGTTCACTCATGACTTGCCCCCAAAACGCTAACGTCCTTGGTTCGTACCAGCGGCCCTTCACCCAATCGTAGGCCACCGAAGCGGGCCCCCGGCCGTGCCTGCTGGCGGGTACGCCGGCGGCACCGCAGGCCCCAGATATTGGGCTATGGCCGCCCCACATCCCCAATATCTTGGGGATCTGCGTCCGGCTGTCAAGTCCCCACCGGCAGAATCGCTCAACCCCCGCCGAAACCCAACCTTGCGGCCGGAGACCACCGGCATCGGCGAATACGGCCGTTTTCCCGGTGCGGCCCTTGACATCCGGCCCCGCGGCGGGTCAGAATCGGTCAGACAGCCGGATTTGGCGGTTTCCGGGCGGATTCGCGACTGCTGCATCCACTGAGGAGTTTTGCTCAGGTTCGATGGCACGGCCCGGTGGTTTCGTTTGCGAGCTAGCTCGAAAGGAGGTGTCGCTATGGCAAAGAAGAAAGCAGCAAACCGCGAACCGCTTGTCGTAGGCTCCAAGGTGAAGGCGTTCATCGGCTCGAACAACATGCGGATGGACGGGCAACTGCTAGAGGCCCTGAACGCAAAGGTGTACGAGCTGCTTGAAGCTGCCATCAAACGGTGTCAGGCGAACGGACGCTCCACGGTTCGTCCGCACGATCTGTAAGGTCCACACATGAGTTGATTCGACACCGCCCGGAACCGCCCTCCCGGCAATGGCCCGGCACCGCGACCGCTGCCGGGCTCTGTTCTTTTTTTTCCCGGCGACGGTAGCCACCTCGCTCAGGCCGCGCATGAAAACAGCCCGGCGCTGCCACCGGGCTCTCTCTGTTGCCGCTAACTGGAACCGGCTAGCTGTTGGACTCCTGGGAAACGGCTCCGCCCAGCTCGATCGCCTCGATCACCACACGCGTCGCGCGCTGGCGGTGCCCTTTACGTCGTCGGTAGTTTTTCCTTCGCTTGAACTTCTCCACGTAGATCTTCGGCCCCTTGACATGCTCCAGCACCCGGCCGACGACGCGTGCCTCGCTAACCACGGGCTGGCCCACCAGGACCTGCTCGGCGCTGCGGCACAGGAGCACGCGGTCAAAGACCAGCTCATCGCCCGGGTTGAGCCGTTCGCGGTAGTCGACGTCCAGCACCATCCCACGCTCGACCCGGTACTGGTGGCTACCGTCTTCGATCACCGCATACATCGGTCGCAGTCTCCGAATGGCAAGCCGTTCGTTCAGGCAACAGGCTCGGAATTATGGGCGGTCGGAGCGTGATGTTCAAGGCCGGCCGGCGCGGCGGCATGGCTTGCCCGATGCGGGCCGGGTTGCTACGCTTAAGTGGAGACAGCGAAGAACCTCTGCCTTGTGCGTGATAGACGGTATTTTGACGAACCGACACCTGTCCCGCAGGGAGCCTACATGGCCCGGGGAGGCGTATAGCCGCGGTCGTGGCGGCCGTGGATCACGCGAGCCGGGTCTGCGGCGCCCACTTGGCTTGCGGGTTCTCAAAACGCCGTCTACACGGCAAATGGCGGAGGTTTTTCCTTTTTTGGGCAGCCCATGAAGTCGCTGTTCGAGCCGCTCGAAGAAGACCGGCTGCGGCGCAACCGGCCGTTGGCCACGCGCATGCGGCCGCGCAGTCTCGAGGAGTTCGTCGGGCAGCGCCACCTGCTCGGGCCCGGCAAGCTCTTGCGCCGCATGCTCGACGCCGACCGCCTCAGCTCGCTGATCCTGTACGGCCCCCCCGGCAGCGGCAAGACCTCACTGGCCGAGCTCATCGCACATTGCACGAAGGCCCACTTCGTCCAGCTGAACGCCACGACCGCCACCGTGAAGGAGGTGCGTGAGCTGATCGCTCAAGCCCACGATCGCGCCCGGGCCGAAGGCCGCCGCACCGTGCTGTTCCTCGATGAGATCCACCGCTTCAACCGGGCGCAACAGGACGTGCTCCTACCCAGTCTCGAAGAAGGCTTCCTCATTCTCGTGGGCGCGACCACCGAGAACCCGTTCTTTGCCTGCACCGGACCACTACTGAGCCGCAGCCAGGTTTTCCGGCTCGAGCCGCTCTCCGAGGACGACCTCGTCACCCTGCTGGAACGCGCGCTCAGCGATACCGAGCGCGGTCTGGGCCAGTATGCGGTGCAGGCCGATCCGCAGGCCCTGCGCTTCCTGGCTCAAACAGCCGGCGGTGACGCGCGCCGAGCACTAAACGCCCTGGAACTGGCTGTTCTCTCCGCACGCACTACCCCCGTGCAGCTAACCGTCGAGCTGGCCCGTGACTGCATCCAGCGCCGCTATGTCCCGCACGACCGAGCCGGCGACCAGCACTATGACGTCGTCTCCGCATTCATCAAGAGCATGCGGGGCAGCGATCCGGATGCAACGGTCTACTGGCTGGCGCGCATGCTGGAGGGGGGTGAGGATCCGCGATTCATCGCGCGCCGGATTGTCATCTGCGCGGCCGAGGACGTCGGTAACGCCGACCCGATGGCACTCGTCGTGGCCACCGCAGCGCTGCAGGCCAGCGAGTTCGTGGGCCTGCCCGAATGCAAGCTCATCCTCAGCCAGGCCGCCCTCTACATCGCCACCGCACCAAAAAGCAACGCCGCGGCCAAAGCCATCTGGCAAGCTGAAGCGGACATCCGCAATGGCCTTGTCCTAGAAGTCCCCCCTCACCTGCGCGACGCACACTACCCGGGAGCCGCCCAACTTGGCCACGGCCGCGGCTACAAGTACCCGCACGACTACCCGGGCGGCTGGGTCGACCAGGCCTACCTGCCCCAGCCCCGCCGCTACTACGAGCCTACAGACCGGGGCCACGAGCGCACGATCCGCCAGCAGCTGGCACGCCGACGCCACGCGGCCACCGACCCGAGCGACTCGCCGCCGCCGCGCTGAACTGTCCCAATCGCCGCCGCATCATGCCCCCGCGTCAGGTGCAAGGCGTCACGTACACCCGATAGCGGCCAGTGCGCAGCCGGCACAACGACACGTCAACCACGCCATAGACGGCACCGTAGCCCCTTGTCACCGCGGCATGCAGCCAGGCCCAGCGCGTCAGTGCAAGCGGGCCAGCGGCCCCACGGGAAAGAACGGATAGCCCGGCACGCGACGCTGATACTCACGGTAGCTAGCTCCCAAGTAGTGCGCCAGCCGTTCGTCCTTCAAATAGCTGCCGATGAAGACATAGATCGTCCAGACGACGTTCAACAGCAGCCGGTCGGCCGTCAGCAGCACGGGTGTCCACAGGATGCACAGGAAGCTCAGGTAGATTGGGTGTCGCAGACAGCGATACACGACGTGGTCCGGCACGGTGCGTGGCGGGAGTCGCCGGCCGCGAAGCCACGCCCAAAACGGGGTCCAGCCGGTCTGGTAGCCAGCCCCGGAGATCCAGATGCTGTACAGGAGCGCGGCCCAACTGAACCCATACGGCACGTACGCCCACCACACCGCGTGCACGTCCCAAAAAACCGGCCCGAACGATCGCCAGTAGAGCAGCGTCACCAGCAGTGAGATGCAGGTTGCGGCGCAGAAGAAGCAGCCATAAAGCGGCCCGGGCACATACTGCGTCAGCCGCTGCCGAACCCTGGGCAGTAAAAGCACACTGTGCAAGACGCCGAATTGCACAGCCAGAAGGATGTCCTGCGCACAGGCGCCAGGGCTGCAGCTGCCGGGCGGGTGCAATAGACCCGACAACCACACAACCAGAGTAGCCGCTGTCACCGCGAAGGCAACCTGGGTAAAGAAGCCAAGAGCCGTCCATGCCGCAACGCTCATCGCCTACCGCTCCTCTCCTACGAGCCACTCGCTTCGGCCAGGAACAGGCCATACTCCATCGCACCACGACGGTACGCCTCAAGGATGACCGGGAAACCGTCCAGGAAGGCAACGAACTCCTTGCCGGCCAACCGAGCAAGCCAGCGTGCAGGCCAACCGGACGTGCGCTGAAGACACAGCTCCCATGTGCGTGCCACCTGGTGCCCCAGCAGCTCAACACGGCGCACCTTCAAGCCTGCCGCGGTCATCCAATCGCGGTACTCCTCTGCCGTCGCAAGCGACGGGCACAGGAACGCGTCACAGACTCGCTCAACCAGACGCCGCCTTTCCGGATCCCGTTCGGCCGTGGTTGTGGCCAGCCACGCGCAGATGGCCAGATGGCCCCCGGGGGCTAGCCACCGCGCAACGCGTCGGAAGAACGCCTGTTTGCCAAAGAGGTGCTCGGTGCACTCGATCGACAGGACCAGGTCGAAGCTGGCATCGTCAAACCAGACCTCCTCCGCATTCTCGGTTCGGAAACGGGCCCTGTGGGACAACCCACGCCAGCGTGCCGCCAGTCCTGCCCAGCTGCATTGCACGGGGCTAAGCGTGATGCCGGTTACGTGACAGCCGAAGTGCCGGGCCAGATACAGGGCCGTGCCTCCCAGCCCGCAGCCGACGTCCAGCACGCGTGCCTCTGCTCCCAGCGGCACGCCGCGCAAGAGCCGGGCAATCAACGCCCGCTGTGCGTCATGGGGCAAGCGATCCCGATCCCACACGCCGTGGTGAATGTGCTCCCCCCAGAGCAACCGATAAAACAACGATCCCAGGTCGTAGTGCCACCGAATCGCCGCACACCGGACCGTAGCCGTGGCAGAAATCATCGGCGCATTCCTCCTTGCTCTGCTCCGCCCCCCCTCATCGGCCTCGTTCCTTTCGCGCAGCACGCACCGCGGGCTTCCTCAGGACAATCACCCCGTAAATGTCCAGATGATCGGCAACGCCAATCGCACCGAACAGCCTCGTATAGGGCCGGATCCCGTAATGGCTCTGCAACAGCCGAAAACCACCACGGAGCACCAGCCGGTCGGGCTGATTCGTGGGATACACCCCGGCTTCGAACGATAGCGGCCGGGTGGTACCGTGCAGCGTAAGCTGGCCGCCGATGCGGTAGACCACGCGGGCATCCCTGAGCCAGCTGGTCCGCGGCTTGGTCGGCTCCAACGACCGGATCTGGTAGCGGGCGGTCGGGTAATGTGCCACGTCGAGGATGTCTGGACCGAGCATGATCTGGGTCACCTCACGCTGCTCCGCAACACTGCGGTCCGGCCGTAGCCCGACCGCGCGCCGCGCATCGGGACCGTCCGCATAAAAGCGACGCATGTCAAATACCAGCTCCCCTCCCTGGACTCCCGGTCCAAATTCGATCTTGCCCTCCTTCAGCACGCCGCGGACCCCGTGCTCATGACCAAGTCCCGTGGCATACACGTGCACGAAAACGCGGCTGGCGCGCGTGTCCACGTACCATGTGCCCTCCGGCAGCCCAGTGACCTGAGTCGGGGCGGGGACCGCAACCGCAGCCACCACAGTCCAAACGAACAACGTGCAGCTCAGCGGAAACATCTCGCGCACCTCCTGGTTCAATGACCACTGCGTTGGAGCTCCTGCAACGTGCTCCTCACTGGCACGCGCCAACGACAGGCTAACATTGCCGGCGGCCCAGGTAAATACTAAAATGTTAGTAATCCGCCGGTCCCCCCTGGCGTCCGCGGCGGGACTGACGCGAAGCTGAAGCTGTTTGAGGTTCGGCTGTTGCCCGATGCGGCGCGACCGGGAGCGGTTCAGCACGCGGGGCGCCACGACGAACGGCGTAGAACGGCGCATTGCCCTGGCCGCTGCACCGCATGGAGGACGCCTTCGATGGCCTGGCTCACCTGGCAGGATCGGCCTGAGACGCTGACCGAGATCCTCGACGACCCAAACGTTCACGATCAAATCCGTGTTCGGATTCTCAGTCAATTGCCGCGCGTGAACCGCTGGCTCGGCGGCTGGCGTGCGTTGCGGGCAGAACTGCAGCATGTTCATCAGAAGATCGGCCTTGGACGGCGTGTGCTCGATGTGGGCTGCGGTGTAGGGGATTTGTGTGAGTCGATGCAGCGCTGGGCTGCGCGGATTGGCAATCCCGTCGAGGTGGTAGGCATCGACTTGAGCCGCGGCCTCCTGCGCGCCGCATCAGGGCGGTCCGTGCTGGCTGTGCGTGCCGACGGGTTCCGACTACCGTTTCCTGACCGCTGCTTCGATCTGGTTACCGCCAGCATGTTCCTGCACCACTTCACCGGCAACGACCTGCACCGCCTGTTCGGCGAGCTGTGCCGCGTCGCCGATCGCGCGGTCGTGATCAACGAGCTGTATCGCAGCCGTGTCGCGTGGCTGGGCTGGCGGCTGTGGAGTCTGTTTTTCACGGACGACGAAATCATCCGGTACGACGGTGCGGTTTCGGTACGCAAGGGATTTATCGCTAGCGACCTACTAGAACTAGGCCAATCCCAGGAAGGCTTCCACTGGACCGTTCGCAGGCATCCTGGCTTTCGAATCTGCTTGACCGGCACACGGTCTGATGTGGCCCGGCCGGCGGGCCGTGCTGAGTGCGCCCCTGCCGTAGCGGCGTCGAGCGGATGATGGTTGCGGAGGCGAGCATGGAGGTAACCGAGGAGGTATGCTGTGATGTCCTGGTTGTCGGCGCTGGACCGGCCGGTTCGGCGGCAGCCGTGGAACTGGCCCGCGCAGGGTTCGATGTCCGCGTGGTCGAAGCCAAGCGGTTTCCACGTCCGAAGGTCTGCGGTGAGTTCCTGGCAGCGGGTGCATGGCCGGAGCTTGAGGCGCTCGGCGTAGCGGAAGTGATCCGGCAGGACGCACAGCCGATCCGCTTTCTGCGGCTCTGGTTTTCCCCGGCGCGCCCGGTGCTCGTGCCATTGGAGAAGCCGAGCGGGACAGGCCCGGTCGGCATCACGCGCGACCAGCTGGACCGGCGGCTGGCCCGGGCAGCGCAGGCGTGCGGTGCCACCGTCGACTGGCGAACTCGCGTCGTGCACGTAGAACGATCTGGTGGGCTGGTTCGCTCGGTCGTCGCATGGCGTGGCGGGCGGTTGATCCGTTATCGACCGCGGTGGTTGGTCGCCGCCGACGGCCGCTACTCCGGTGTGGTCCGTGCGACCGGGCGGCTGTGCCGGCGACGGCGGCTGGGACGCTGTGCGGTGAAGTTACACGTAGCGGCACCAACCGGTGGCTGGCCGGCCGCCGTGGAACTCTACGCGCTCGGTCGTGGTTACTTTGGCACGGCGCCGGTGGGCGCTGGTCTGATTAACCTGTGTGGCCTGTTGCCCACCGAGCTCCTTCGGCGGCACCGAGGCCGGGTGCTTCGTGCGCTGGCCGAGGCGTTCGGTTCCTGGCCGCGCTTGCAGACTTTGGTGGTTTCTGAGCAGCGTGTGATCGAGTTGTGCACGATGCCGGAGGTCAGCTTCCAGATGGCTCGCCCCGCGTGCGCGAACGTGCTTTACGTGGGCGATGCACTGGCGACCATGGAGCCGGCCACCGGGCAGGGCATCACGGCTGCCATCCGCTCTGGCCGCGAAGCTGCCCGCAGCTTGCGTAGATGGTGGCGGCATCGTCACCGCGTTCAGGCGGGCTATCTGGCAGGCTGGTACGCCGCATGTAGCGCGAAACGGACCATCAGCGGCCTGTGTGGTGTGGCGTTCGATCACGCCGATGCGGTAAGCGGCTTGCTGCGGCGGACCGCAAGCCTCTTCGGTACCGCCCCTGCTCTGGTCCGGCAACTGTATCGTTTCGCTCAGCTGTGAGCGTCAGACAAGGGACAAGCATGGAGCCTGTAAGCATCGTCTCAGTGGGCACGGCACAGCCGGAACATGCATGGCGTCAGGAGGAGCTGCGTCGGATGTACCACGAAGTGGCCACCGCGGAGCTTCGGCCGGCTGCTGTGCGGCTCATGGACCGTGTATTCCGCGAGGAAGCGGGGATTGAGCGGCGTGCGCTGGCGTGCGCCGACCCGAGGACACTGCCGCGTGAGTCTCCGGCGGACGCGCAGCGACGGTATGAGCAGGCCGCACCCGCGCTGGCAGCCCGTGCCCTGCAGGAGGCTTTAGCCGAAGCCGCCTGGCCTGCCCATCGGGTCGCGGCCCTGATTTGCTGCACGTGCACCGGCTATCTGTGTCCGGGGATCAGTTCCTATCTCGTCGAACGACTCAGCATGCCCGCGGCGACGCGCTGCTACGATCTGGTCGGCATGGGCTGTGGTGCATCGCTGCCCGGATTGGATCTGGCCCGGCAACTGGCACCGGAGGTCGCGCCGGCAGGGGTGGCCGTCGTCGCCGTCGAAATCTGCAGCGCCACGGCGGTCTTCGGCGAGGAGCCGGACTTGATCGTATCGAATGCTCTGTTCGCCGACGGAGCTGCCGCTGCGCTGGTGTCGGCCGAAGCTCGTGGTCCTGTGCGGCTGCTGGCATACGCCAGCGAAATCCGGCCCCTGTACCGCGATCGGCTCAGGCTGGTGCACGACGGGACTCGGCTCCGCAACCGGCTGGATCGCTCGGTGCCCGAGCTTGCCGCTGCGGCAGCCGACGCGGTGGTTGCCCGGCTGCTGGCCGGGGCCGATCGAACCCCGGCGCAGATCGAGCACTGGCTGGTGCATCCGGGGGGGACGAGAATCTTGGAGGCGGTTCAGGCTACGTTCGGCCTGACGGCTAGCCGTCTTCGCTACTCGTACGACGTGCTCCGCTGGTGCGGCAACATGTCATCGCCGACGTCGCTGTTCGTGCTGAAACGTTTCCTGGAGAGTGAGCCGGCGCCGGGCCTGGGTGTGTTGCTCGCGTTCGGAGCGGGATTCAGCTGCTACGCGAGCTTGTTCCGCGTCCCGTGACGGCGCCATGCGTGGCCGGTCGGCGCTGGCATCGGCTTGATGCCGCTGCTCGTGCGCGGCGACGAGCCGGGATCGGGTGCCCAGGGACAGTGCCCGGGCACCAGGCGCAGGGCAGGCTCTGAGCAGATCAACGTCGGCCGCCAGCCCGTTGGTGGCTAGATGCTCGTTTCTTCGAACGGCAGCGGGCGGAGCTCCTTCGTGTTCCGCTCGACGGCCAGGACCACGGTACGCTCTTCGAAGCCATCGGAGGAGACGACGCCGACCGGGATGATCTGCCGCCCTTCGGGCAACGGGAAGCGGATCGTGAAGGTGCCATCGGCGCTGAGATCGACCGGCTCCCCCTGCACCTCAACGCGTGCATCGGGTAGTGTTGCCCCGCGGACGAGCAGCTCCGCGTCCACGTGCAGCCACAGGGGCATTTCGGACAGGCGCCGGCGTGCTTCGTTCTCGAGGCGGCGTTCGAACTCGGTCCCCGTCCCCGCCGCCGTGCCGCCGTTGCCAACGCTGTCCGATGCGAAGGGCAGTTGGCCACGCAGGTCGGCGCTGTAGGCTTCCGGGCCGCGTGCTCCGGTAGCGACGGCCGCCGTCGTGCGCGGCGTGCGCACCGTGTTGGTGCGGAGCAGCAGGACGAAGCGGCCTTCCGGAGTCAGGTAGCCGACGTCCACGCGGTAGAGTCGGTTCCGCGGGCCGACGTGGAAGAACCAATGGGTCGTGAGGGAATCAATCGGCTCTTCGCGGGCAATCACCTCACGGGTTCCCTGAGCCTCCTCGGCCGTCAGGTCCACGAGCCGGATGACCGGCTTGGCTCGGTACCACTCGTGGGCCAGTGCCGCACGGGCCCGTTCCACGGCTGCTCGACTCACCCGCCAGCACACTCTCAGCCAGTGCGGGTCCATCAGCTGCAGGATGGCCTCGTCCTCGGCCAGCGGCTCCACTGTCCCCGCGCTGGCCAGGTCGTGCACCATCAAGGGCGAGATGTCGGGAGTCTGGTCGCTCTTCCGTGTGCGGGCCGTGCCGGACTTGTTGGTCGTCTTCTTTGCCTGCCGTTTGTTGCTGGCTTTGGTCCGTTTGCTTGAAGCGGCAGTTCCCTTGGCGGCCGTTTGGCGCTTCTTTGCTTTTCGAGACGCCGCTACCAGCGCTGCGACCAGCTGGTCCTTGGTCATACGGCTGTATCCGGCGATACGCCGCTTGCGTGCCAACTCGACCAGTTCCGCCTTAGTACGCGTCGCTAAGCTGTCCCTGGTGGGCATCGCAGAACTCCAAGCCGTGCTTGCGCAAAGGCCCCCCTCGCTTGGCGCCGAAAAGGGCCGTAGCCGCGTTGGTCACTGTCGCTCCCCGCCCGGGCACCGCACCGTGCGCGCCGGTTGGTCGCGGACCTTCCCCTGAGGAGCCTTCCTGAGGAAAGGGAGACTCAGCGGTAGCCCCATGCTGCCGCGCCGCCGCCGCGTCCGTCCGCAGTGGCTTCAGATTAACGCTACCAGAGGCTCGGCACACCGTCAACAGATTCGGTCCCAGGGCTCGCCTGCTATGCCGACTTGATTCCGCAGATCCACTTAATCTTACGCAGCTTTGCAAGCTCCGGTCCGATCACCACCTTTGCCAACCGGGCCCCCGCAGCGCGCCCCAGATCTGAAGCGCGCAGATGGCGTTGCTCGGTGCGGCGAACCGTTGCATCGGCCATCTAACGGCCGATCCACCGCTCCCTGGCCACGGTGCCGACTTTGGCGACATCTTCGGCACGTGGTTTGCTGTCGCGGCCAGCCCCACGCCACAAGCAGCGAATGTTGCGACAAAGTGAGGGTAGCCCGGGCGCGGCGCCGAGCGGACCGGTTCGGACCGCCGGCGGCAGCAGCCGGTTGACGGCGGCGGCTACTGCCGGATATAGTGCCAGTCCCTCTGATGGCCAGGTATTCTCAGGATCTGCCCCGTGGCTGCCCAACCCCGTAAGCCGCCGTTGGTGGTCGGGCTGGAGATCGCAAGCTTGGTGACCAGTGCGGCGCTTCAGCTGGCGATTCCGCCGGCGGTCGGCATTTACATCGATCGGCGGTGGGACTGCCACCCGTGGGGGCTGATTGTGGGCGTGCTACTTGGCATGGCAGGGTTTGTCAGCAGCCTGCGGCATCTGATGCGCCGCTTGGAGCGGAGCGGGAGGAACCGGTCGTGATCCGCTCGCTGCTGCTGATCGCGTCCGGAGTTCTGCTGGCGCTGCTGGCCACCCTGACCGTGCATTACCTGACCGGTCGCCCTCAGTACTGGCAAGCGGTTGTCCTTGCGGGTGGTATGATCTTGCTGGCGTTCATCGCCGGCACCCTGCTGGCGTACCCCTGGGTCCGCCGGGACCGGCCCGATACGGCGGCAGCCGTGTTGGTGCCATTGGTGTGCCGGATGGCCGTGGCGCTGGCCGGCATGTTGTTGTGTGTGTGGTTCCAGCCGTTATGGCGCAACGAGGTGCTGCTTCTAGCGGCGCTGTACTATTTGGTCGCGTTGGCGATTGAGACAGCCCTTAGCTATCGTTTGGCGCTGAAACGAGGTACCGATGGCAGCGGAACATGACATTTTCCACCACGTGAAGGACTCCAGCGTCTGGGAGTTCCTGCCCTCGCTGGGGCTGGAGTGGAAGCTGCCAAAGCTCTTTGACGCCGCGCCGAACCCGCTCTACGGACTGGACGGCCATGCAGGCTACGGCATCTATTTGACGAAGTTCATGCTCCTGGAAGCGATCGCTGCCGTGCTGCTGCTGCTGATGCTGACGCCCGTCGGTAGGGCTGCCCGGCAGGCGCTGCGCTCCGGCCAGGCGTGGTGCCCTCGGGGGTTTCTTCAGGTGCTCATGGAGTCCGTGTTGCTATTCATTCGGGACGAGCTGGCGCGGCCGGTGATTCGGAAGCCGCACCACGAGGAGGGTGAGCACGGTCACGAGGAAGAGGGCAAAGAGAACACGGCGGCTGATACTGCTAACGGGCACGGACCGCACGAAGCCGACCGGTTTGTGCCCTACCTGGCCACGGCATTCTGGTTCATCCTCCTGTGCAACCTGCTCGGGCTGGTCCCCTTCGGTGGTTCGCCCACGGGGGCGCTCGGCTGCACGGCCGCGCTGGCGCTGTGCACTCTGGTTATTGGCACCGTAGCAGCCATCCGCGAATCGGGCGCGCACTTTGTGCATGCGTTCATCCCGCCGATTGATATGCCCCTTGCGATCCGGCTACCGCTGCAGGCGATGATGTTCGTGATCGAGGTCGTGGGTCTGCTGATTCGCCACAGCGTGCTGGCCATCCGTCTGTTTGCCAACATGATGGGCGGTCACACGGTATTGAGCGTGCTGTTGGGCTTCATCGTGATGGAGAAAGTCCTGGCCAGCATGTTCCTTTACCCGCTGGTAGCCTCGGGCAGCGTGCTTGGAGTAGTAGGCGTCAGCTTGCTGGAGTTGCTTGTTGCGGGCATTCAGGCGTATATTTTTACCTTCTTGTCGGCAATCTACATCGGCATGCTGGTGTACCCGGAGCACTGAGCCCGCGCCGGATTAGCCAGCAGCCTATAATGCCACCCCCTGGCGCGACCGTATGGTCTGTAACATCGGCAGCAGACGTGAGCGTCCCTTTCAGTGGTCGTGGTGCTGTGACTTGCGGAGGAAAGGAAACGTGAACACACTCGCAAAGCTTGCTCTGGCGCTGTTCGCGGCTGGTATCGTGCTCGTTGCCCCGGTTTCGGCCCAGGAAGCGGGAGCGACCGTTTCTCATGCGATCCTGAACCAGACCGGCTCGATCGGCGCAGGCCTGATCATCCTGGGAGCAGCGTATGGCATCGGTAAACTGGCCAGCGCGTCCTTTGAGAGCATGGCGCGGCAGCCCGAGGTGGCCGGTTCGATTCGCGGCGGGATGATCATCGCCGCCGCGCTGATCGAAGGTGCGACCTTCTTTGCGCTCATCGTCTGTCTCATCGTAGGCTGAAGCTGCGAGCGGCTGGGGCCGATGCCCGGTCGTGCCGCCGTGCATCGGCCCCGATGATGGACTGCCTCGTCCGGGTGAGAGTGCCCAATGACCGGCTATCGTTCTGGCCTTCACATTCTGCTTGCTGCCGTGGCCGTCCTGCTCTGCGCGACCGTGGTGGGCGTGAGCGGGTTGCGTGCTGCGGAGGATCATGCGGCGCAGTCGTCACATGCCGATGGCGAGCACGGTGAGAGCCATGGCGGCAGTGGGCCGATCGAGTTCAAAGCGGACCTGGGAGTGTACACCCTGGTCTCCTTTGTCATTCTGGTCGTGATCCTCAGCCGCATCGGCTGGCGTCCCATGCTGGAGGCGATCCAGGCGCGCGAGCAACAGGTGGCTGCCAGCGTCGCCGAGGCGACGAAGTTGAAGGAGCAAGCTGAAGCGTTGCTAGCCGAGCACCGTGCGAAGCTAGCGGGCGCCGAGGCAGAGATTCGTGCGATGATGGAAGAGGCACGGCGGCGGGCAGAACAGCTTCAGGCCGAATTGCTCGCCCAGGCTCGGCAGGAAGCCGAACAACTGCGCCGGCAGGCTCAGGAGGACATCGCACGCGCCCGGGACGAAGCGCTGCAGGATCTCTTTGAGCGGACCGCCGAGTTGGTGGCCGACGTCGCAGCTCGGATTCTGCCGCGTCACCTCTCCGAGCAGGAACATCGCCAGCTCGTGGAGGAGGCGCTCCAGGAACTGGGCGCGCAGCGGTAGCACACCGGCCGCAGCTCCAGAGGTGCCATGACGCGATCGGTCGTCCACAACGCAATCCGTAAGCTGTTCCCCACGGTCCTCGACCCGGTGCGGCTTCCGCTTGCCCGCGTCTACGCCGAAGCGCTCTACGAGGCAGCGGCACGTCGCGGGGAGCTGGAGCGTGTCCGCGACGAGCTTCGCGCGCTGGTGGAAGAGCTCTTCCCGGCAAAGCCGGAGTTTGAGCGGTTGCTGCTGGCCGCGGCGATCAGCCCGGCACGAAAAGCAGAGGTGATCGAGCACGTGCTGGGCAATGGTCGAGTCGCCCAGAGTCTGTTGAACTTCTTGCTCGTGCTCAACCGCCGCCAGCGGCTCGAGCTACTGCGCACGATTGTCGATCAGTTTCTTGCCCTCTACGACGAGCGGCAGGGCATCACCGACGTCTACGTGGAACTGGCCTTCGAACCGGACGAAGAAACGCGCAACGCGATCGAGCGGCGGCTGGCCGAACTGACCGGTGCCAAGCCGCGTGTTCACTATGTACACGCCCCGGAGATCCTGGGCGGTATTATCATCCGGCTCGATTACCGCGTCTTCGACGGCTCGGTGCGTACCCAGCTTGAGCGACTGAAGCACCGGATTCGAGAGAGAAGTCGCCATGAAATTCAGAGTCGACGAGATCGCCTCCATTCTTGAAAAGGAAATCGAGCAGTACCGACCCGAGCTGGAGGCCCAAGACGTCGGCCGGGTGATCGAGGCCGGCGACGGCATCGCGCGTGTCTCCGGCCTGGCCAACGCCATGGCCGGCGAGGTGGTTGAGTTCGAGAACGGAGCCCGCGGTCTGGTCTTCAACCTCGAGGAAACCTCCGTCGGTATCGTCGTCCTCGGCGACTTCACCGAAATCTCCGAAGGTGATCTGGTCCGGTGCACCGGTCGCCTGCTGAGTGTCCCTGTCGGCCCCGAAATGCTCGGCCGCGTCGTGAACCCGCTGGGCGACCCGCTTGACGGCCGCGGGCCGATCAACGCAACCCGGTTCCGGCCGGTCGAGTCGCCGGCACCCGGCGTCGTCGATCGCCAGCCGGTGAACGTGCCGCTGCAGACCGGTATCAAGGCAATCGATGCGATGACGCCGATCGGACGCGGCCAGCGTGAGCTGATCATCGGTGACCGCAAGACGGGCAAGACTGCCATCGCCGTCGACACGATCATCAACCAGAAGGAAGAGGATGTCATCTGCGTATACGTGGCCGTTGGTCAGAAGGAATCCACCGTCGCACAGGTCGTCGAGACCCTCCGTCGCTACGGCGCCATGGACTACACCGTGGTGGTCGTAGCCACGGCTTCCGATCCGGCACCGCTTCAGTACATCGCCCCCTACGCCGGCTGCGCCATCGCTGAGTACTTCATGTACGAGGAGAATCGGGACACGCTCTGCGTCTACGACGATCTGTCGAAACAGGCAGTTGCCTACCGTCAGCTCTCGCTGTTGCTGCGGCGTCCTCCCGGCCGCGAAGCGTATCCGGGCGACATCTTCTACTTGCACTCCCGTCTGCTTGAGCGCTCAGCCAAACTGAACGATAAGCTTGGTGGCGGCAGCCTGACGGCGCTGCCGATCGTCGAGACCCTAGAAGGTGAAGTGTCCGCTTACATCCCCACAAACGTCATCTCCATCACGGACGGGCAGATTTATCTTCAGACGGAGCTGTTTTTTGCCGGTGTGCGTCCGGCCATCGACGTGGGCATCAGCGTTTCGCGGGTCGGTGGCAAAGCTCAGATCCCTGCCATGAAGAAAGTCGCGGGCGGTCTGCGACTCGACCTGGCGGCATTCCGAGAGCTGGAGGCGTTCGCCCAACTGGGCACCGAGCTCGACAAGGCAACCCAGGCTCAGCTCGAGCGCGGCTACCGCATGGTCGAGCTGCTCAAGCAGCCGCAATACCAGCCGTACCATGTGGCGGACCAGGTGATGAGCATCTACGCGGGCACGCACGGTTACCTGGACACCATTCCGCGCCAGGAGGTCCAGCAGTGGGAGGCTGGTTTCTTGAAGTTCGTGCGTGAGAAGCATCCACAGGTGCGCCAGGCGATCATCGACTCGAAAGACCTGACGCCGGAGATCGAAGAGCAGCTTCGGAAAGCGCTCGACGAGTTCCAGCAGCTCTATCCCAGCCTACGTCAGGAGCAAGCTGCGTTGGTGTAACGATCGGGCACGCAGCGGAGCAAACCGGCAGCAATGGCTGAAGCCAGACAGATTCTGCGGCGTCGTAAGGCGATCCGCAATATCCACAAGCTGTGCTACACGATGCAGCTTATCGCGACCGCGCGCTTCAAGCGGGCGATGGACCGCGCCCTGGAGGCCGCCGCGTATACGAACAAGATCGCCGAACTCGCCGCCGACCTTGGCCGCGCGGCCACCAA
>JALXBF010000059.1 GCA_026991575.1 Planctomycetota bacterium
CACGTAACCCTGGAACGCCTCGCGCCGCTTGCGCACTGCTCATGCCGGACGACAAACCAACCGGATGGCATCGGCGGACGGGAACAGCCCGGTGCCGAGAAGGATTCAGGTCAAGCGAAGCCGCAGGGCCATGGCGCAACACCAAGCCCGCATGGCATTCGACCGGTACGATTGCTCGCGGTGCGGCCGGGTGAGCACACTTGGCATGCACGCGGACCGAAGGGTGAGCGGGTTGTGCTCCGGAGGATCGATTTTCCAGACGCGCTCGGCGCGCCGGTCAATGCGCCCCCGGAGCTGCCCGATGCCAGTCGCGTCCGATGGCTCCGGCGCGTTTGTCCCCAGTGTCCCTACCTGCTGGTACGCGGGTGGGTTGAGGGAGTATCGTTTGCGCATCTTGCTGTACAGCCACGTCGGCCATCCCCGCGGGCTGTCATCAGATGGGTTCAGGATGTGGGACGAACACTGGAACGGCTGCTCAGCTGCGGTGCGGCGCCCGCTTACTTGAGCCCCCAGAACCTTTTCCTGGACCGTTTCGGTCGCGTCGTGCTGACCGAACCTGCGCTCTGGCGGCCCGCCGCGCTGGCTCGCTTTCGTTCAGCAGGCTCCCGCCCTCTGCTATACCTGGCTTGGGTGGCTCCCGAGGTTCTGCATGGGGGCGAGCTTACTGAGCAGTCCGCGCTAAGTTACTCACTGGCCGCTTGCGCTGCGTCGCTGCTTGGCGTGCCGGCCCCGCCGCTTGCCGTCTTGCCCCCCGAGCGACACGAAGTGGCCTGGTGGCAGTTTGCGCGACGGCTTGAAGCGGTCGGGTTGGCCCGTCGCTGGCGTGAGCAGCTGCTGGTCGGCTGTGCACCCAACCCGGAAGAACGCTCTGGCGGTCCGGCGCAGTGGGCCGAAGGCCTTGCGGCAATCAATCGGTCGCGACGGTACGCAGTGGTGCCGGTGCAACACAGATCCGAGCCGCCGCTGCTTGGCCCGCAGCTGCGCCCGCCCACGGTCCGATGGCAGCCGTGGCTGCGCAGCGTGTTGGCAGGTCTAGCACTGGGAGCGACTGTCACCGCCGCATTCGTGACCACCCGTTTCACGCTTCCGTCAGGCCTGCCCGTGCCGCTGCGCATCGTCCCAAGCGAGCGTCCTGCGTTGCACGCCGCGTCCCCGTTGTCGCGCGCCAGGCGGTGGCGGGTCGCCAGTCAGGAAGCGTTCCGCGAAGCCCTGGTACGGGCGAACGAAGGGGACGTCGTGCTGCTGGAGAACTCAGGCCCCTTCACCGTTCCGGAGCAAACCATCGAAGCATCCATCACGATCCTCGGCACGGCTTCGGCCGAGCCTGTGGTTCTGGTTGGGGAGCACGGGCTGCACGTGCGTGCCCGTAGCTTGGCGGTTGAAAACGTTCACTTCGTTGTCCCGGCACTGCCGGGCGGGGCTTCGCAGCCAGATCCGGTGGTGCTGGCTGAGGTGGATGAGCTGGAGCTGGTTGGCTGCTCAATCCAGGCGTTGCACCGGGGGGGCAAGGCCCGCTGCGGTATCGCAGTCCTGCCGCTGAGCCCGCAGAGCATGCCGCGTGTCGTTCTGGACCGAGTGTTGCTCAAGGGCCTGGACCGCCAGATCGAGCTGCACGTGAACCGGGCCGCCGAGCTTCAACTGGCCAATGTCCTTGCCACCGGTTCCGGCCGATGCATCGTGCTGGTGGCCAACGGTGCTCCGGACGCGCGGTTCTCGTGCTGGCTCAGCCGAACAAGCATCTACGGACCGACGGTGTTGACCGCCTCAGCCGCCCCGCCTCGCTCGTTGCCCTGGATTGACGTCCGCGCGGAACGCTGCCTGTTCGTGCCGCGGAACCGATCGCGCGCCGTGGTCGAGTTGCATTACGGACGCAAGCCGGCAGTGCCAGTAGAGCGGTTCAGCTGGCAGGGC
>JALXBF010000060.1 GCA_026991575.1 Planctomycetota bacterium
CCATTGAAGCTCGCCCTCGCGGACGACTTGGGCCTGGATGTCGAGGTTTCCGTGGCCCCCCCGCCACGGCCCCATTGAAGCCTAGACGGAGTTTGGCACAGAATTTTCGTGCATGCGGTTTCCGTGGCCCCCCCGCCACGGCCCCATTGAAGCGCGTTCGGGTCCAGATCAACACCGCCCAGAAGAAGAGACACGCCGCCGGCAGAGTACCAGCCAGGAGGTAGACAGTGCCCCCAAGGCGCTGAGCCAAACAGCTATCCCGGGCAGAACCAGCAAGAAGGGCAGACATCGACGTGCCGAACACGAGTCGACGGGCCTATGCGGATCGGCTCCGTTCGCTCCCGCGTCGCAACCATACGAGACCTAATCCCCCGATGCAGGCGATCGCCCACCACAGCAAATGGCACCCACCTCGATGAACTGGCCAAGGGTCCTCACGCATCCGGTAGGCCGGCAGCTAGCGCCGCCCGGCCAGCAATCAAGGGGCAAACTCAGCAGCCTCCGTTGACGCAAAGTAGTAATACCCCTTTCCCACCACCTGCCGACGCGCCACGAGAACCTGCACCACGTCCGCCGCTGCCGCCACGCCGCCGGCGTGAGAGGGTTGCCACAGGAGCGTACGCACACCGTCCAGATCCAGAGCCCGCCGCCAGAGCGGGAACACCAGGGCACCGATTCCCCAGTTGTCTCCCGCCCGGTAACCCGGAACACGCACCCCCGCCGTAGCTAAGGCGACCGGGTACAACGGCAACGCGACCGACGCAAGCACGTTGGCCGCCAACTCACTGCCGCGGATCAACGTCCCGACTGCCGAACGCGACTCCCCGGCGTAGGCAACGCGATGGAACAGATCATCCCGGGGATGCCACCGCAGCGCACTGCTGCCACCGCCAGGAACGGATTGGTCGAAGCGCCATCGACTGAATAGCGCGCGCCTTACCTCGGCTTTCGGGTCCGACTGCGAAATGTGGCGTGTCAACTCCAACAAGGTCAGGTAGAACGACTGCCGACCCGCGCCCGCGAACGCCGAAAGGGGCGTCACGGCCACCTTATCCTCGTCGTTCTCATCGACACGCTCACCCGTGGTCCATGCGGCCAGCTGAGCCCACGCCTCAGCCGCTGCCGCAGTCCCCAGCTGGTTGCTCGCGGAGCCAAGCTGTTGGAACAACCGCCCGATCCGTTCACGGTCGAACATGTTCTGAATGTCGGGCGTATCGCTCGTGGAACCGCCCTGGCCGAGCCACTGCACCGCAGGTGTAAAGACATTCGCCAGCCACCGCGCTATCACCTCACAGAAGTCGTCCTCCGTGTATCCCCGAGGACAGTACCAGACCGGCCGCCAGCCAACACCCAGCCGCCACGCAAGCCCAAACGTCTCCTCAGGCCGGGCCAGCGTCACCGCGCGCAACGTCCCCAACGCGCACAGGTACCCCAACAACGAGCCTGCATCCGGACCAACGCCCGGTAACTCAACCCAGCCGCTCACAGCACTCCTCCCCGCGCACTGACCCAATGATCCGCTAGCCTCAGAATCGCCTCCAACCACGCCAGCCCATGCCAACCCAACCGCCGCTGCCAAGCCCAGAACCGCTGCTCCACACCTTCCCCCAACTTACTCAGCAGATGTGGACGACGCACATCAGCCAGCCCTGGTAAGTCATCCGAAAGCATCAGCTCACCTTCTTCCACGTCCGGCACGAAGGCACCGTGGGGCCGAGCGTATCCGTGATGCGATTCGATCAGGTGCAGCACGAGCGTCCACCGCTCGCCATGATCATCATCCCGAACCAGCTGCTGAGCAAGCCACGACGACAACAGCTCGTGCCGCCAACCACGCGGCAGCCCCGCCTCGCGTCGACGCCGCTCCGCTGCCGCGCGCGTCCGCAGCGCGGGCCCCGGCGGCGACTTGGCCAGCGGACTGCCCGTCACGCTCCACCACGGTCGGCCCTGCAGCAAAGCCTGGAAGCGCCGTTCCGCCTTGCCCAAATCATGCCACCGCGCCGCCGCACGCAGCGCTTCAGCAATCTCCTCGCACAGCCCAAGCCGATCGGCGACCCCGGCAACCACCTGCTCAACCGCTCGCAAATGTTCCGCTAGCGGCACCGGCTCACGCGCATGGCCTGCCGCCAGATCGTCCTCTGTGGACGCTACCCCGCGCTCCGCCGGCGCCACCACCGCAAAACCTCCGCCCAGCAACGGCACCAAGCGGAGTGAACGGCGGCCAGAGGCGGTCCTGAGCCGCCTGACGAGGTGCTGCGCCACTTCGTGGGCCCAGCCCGGAACACCGTCGCTCGCCACCACTTTCTCCAACCACTGCAAGCATGCTTCGAAAACCTCCTCCGGCCCCTCTTCTTCACTGTCTGCATCGAATGCGGGTAAGGCTGCCCGCAATTCTGCCGGTGCCCACCAGGCGACCGTGCGTGGGTCGAGCCGCAGCACGGGGCGCCGTCGGCCCAGCCAGTTGGCCTCATCGCCCAGGTCGGGGACCGGATCTGCTGCCTCCGGATCCCAGTTGCCGTCGCGCAGACCACCGTAACTGGCCGGGACAACGATTGTGTCGTTGGGACGAAGCTCCCAGTCGCGAACCACACGCGGTGATTCGTCCGCACCCTGCCACCGCAACGCAAGCCGTCCGGCCGCAGCGCGGGACCGATCTTCCAGGGCCGCTTCTCGAGCATTGCCCTCCACATCGCTGACGTCGGCCGCCCCCGTCGGCTCGGCTTCTCTGCGCAGCCAGGCCCTGACCGTCGGCAAAGGCAGAGCGAGCGACTCCAGTGTGGACGGTGGCACTGCCGAGAGCTGTTCGTGGATCCGGTGAAGCGTGTCAGCGTCGCCCAGAGCCGCTCTCAGCATGTCCTCCTCAAGATCTGCCCGCCACACGACCTGAACCTCCGGCACGCCGCGCTCCCTGCCGTGCAACCAGGCCGCGACGTCGGGATCGGCAGAGGGGGGCGGGGAGGTACAGGACCAGAGATCGAGCGTTGCGGGAAACAGTACGGGCGGTTCTGGCGTTGGCGCCCAGTAGGCAGAGTCGCTCGGTGGGATCAGCGCCAATACGGAAAGGTCGGTAACGGAACGACGCTTGCTTCGGCTCAGCAGCTCAAACGTCGGGCGCATGCTGTTGCCGTAGACCGGGTCGGTGTAGCGGGCGGCGAGTTGGTCGGCGTGCGCGAGAACCACCACCGGGGCCGGTTTCTCGTAGTGGCCAAAGCGGTTCACCCGACCGGCCCGTTGCAGCAGTGCATCAAGACTGGCGCATTCGGTAACGAGCGCGTCGAAATCGAAGTCAGCTCCCACTTCGATACACTGCGTCGCCACCACGACCGCTTTCCATCCGGGGGGGCGATCATCGCGCCGTTGCAGGTGGCTGCGCCAACCGCTATCCAGCAGATGATCGCGGTCCAGCGGCCTCATGCGGCCGGTCAGAAGCAGGACTTCTAGATCGAGCGAATCGCGCAGCAGATCCGCCACCCGCCTTGCCGTGGCGACGCGATTCACGACGACAGCAACCAGGTTGTGCTCTTCCAGTAGCTGCCGCGCGTGTCTTGCCGCGGCTCTTGCCACGTCTTCGCGGACCACCGCGGCCTGCACGGCGTCGTCGTCGGCCTTCTGCGACCGCGGCAGCTTCTCGGTCCGGACCGGTCGAGCCGCTCGGAGCCGCGGGGCCAGGGCCGGGTCTTGCGTCTCTTCGTCAGTGAGTTCAAAAAGGCGCTCTGCGTTCAGCCGACCGGGCGTGGCCGTCATGCGCACGATCACGAAGCGGTGTGGCAGATCCCCACGCACGGGTTCCAGCGACTGTAGCGCCGAAAGCGTTTCCTCGAAGGGACGCGACAGGTGCACTTCGTCGAGCAGAAACAGCACATCGTTTCCCAATAACCCGGCGTGAACCGGTCGCATCGAGTTGCTAACGCCGTAGCCGCGAAACAGCAGACGCGAACCTGCCTGATCAACCGTCGTCAGCAGAACGACCGGTTCGTCTGCTCGATTGACCCACGTCTCTTCGCGCGGCATCCCGCCGCGAAGCCGCGCAACATGCAGGGGGCTCTCCATCGGTTGCTCTCCGCTCAGTGCCGCTAACCGGCGGGCGACCTCGCCGACCACCGACTCCGGCGCTGCTTCAGACAGTGCCTGCTGGATGCGGCGGGCACGTTCGTATGCCTGGTCAACGACCACACGACGGTCGATGACGTACACGATGCGCAGCGGGTGGGTGCGCGTGCGAAAGCGATCCGGACTTGCTGGATCGAGCTGTAGGGCGAGCGCGAAGAGGGCCACGTCGATTGCGGCGGTCTTGCCAGCGCCGGTTGGCACGACCAGCGCGTCGGGCCAACCACGGCAGACCACCTCGTTGAGCAATCGTTGTTGCCAGGCGAATGGGCGATAACCGTGGATTGCCTCCATCCAGCTGGTGAAATCATCGACGGCAAGCTTCATGAATGCCGCTCCCCCTCGGGCATACACAGACCCAGGCCCTGGTAACGCCCGGCACCCAGCACGACGGGGCCCTCCACGGGACAAGGAAAGATCAGCCGGGCATGGAGTAACACGCGACGGAAGCGGCCTGGGCCGTTCCGCCGCGGGAATGGTGCGAAGTCACGGGCAGGGCGCACGGCGGGCACGAAGCCGAAGCTGTCCAGCGTGACGTCCGCCGGTTCTGGCAGCCCGATGCGCTGGCAGGCTGCGCGCACGGTTGCCTCTGCCTCCTGCCAGGCTCGTTCGCGCTGCGCCGTTACGGGACTGAAGAGCTTACCCGGGTTGCGGTCCAGGGCGATCGGGGTCACCGTGACCCAGCGGCGCGCCGGACGGACCCAGGTCCAGGGATCCAGCGTTTGGAGCGTGGTCCACGCTGGACTGCGCTCCAGCAGCCAGACACCGAGCCGGCCCATGCGCAGTGGTGCAGCACCGTTGCCCCGATCGAGCCATCGCTGCAGAGCGGTCTCCAGTGCTGGTACGGCATGCTGGGCCTGCTGCGGCAAAACCAGAGCCACGCCCCGTAGCGCGCCATCCGCGTGACGGTGACCGACCCAGGGCAGCGGAAGCACAGCCAGGTGCGGCTGATCAAGCGGGCTGCCGTCAGGGCGGTGTCCGCTGAGGACGGATGGGATCGGTTCGGGGGCATGAGCTAAGAGTGCGCGGCGCACGGCCTCGGCAACTTCCGGCGCACAGCAGGCAGGCAACCAGGGGCCGTCGACGCGGCAAAGGGAAATCCAGTAGCCGCTCAGCACGCTACGGACCGGCTCTCGTTCCCCCTCAGCCACGGCGACCTCCTGTCGGTACGGGTGCATGCCTGTGGGCAGGATTCTGCCTTCCATGGCACGTTCTGTGTCGGTGAGGGCGGTCAGTTCTTGGAGCAGGCCCTGCGTGGGGACTCTCAACCAGACCTGCGTGCGCTGCTCCGTTGTTGGTTGCCAGCACCTGAACTGGGGATCGTCTCGGTACTGTGCAACCTTCTCTTCGTCCACCACGCGACATGCCACCATGCTGCTGGAGTGGCCCAGACGGACAACGCGGGCGCATAGCGCAGCAAGTGTCGCGCGCAGCTCATCGTCTGGCTGCCACTCAGGCCAGAGATACAACACAGTTGGTTGAGACGGCACGACCACCGGGAAAGAGCGAAGTTTACGTTCCTTGTGAGTGAGCAGGTCCGGGGCTTTCTGGCGAGTCGTGCGTTGCAGATAGTTGTCGAGTGCCTCGAGTGTTTCGAGCAACCGCTTGTGGGCTCGCTCAGCCGCCTTCGCTGCCTTCTGCCGCTCGCTGTCGTTGTGGGCCTCCTGCAAGCGGCGTTGAGCTTGCTCGACTTTGGTGATCGCCACCCTAACGGCTTGGACTTTCTTAGACACCCGGTGAACGTCGTGGGCGGCGACGTCGTTGGTTGGGACATACACCTCTGGCGCGACCCGGCGATGAGCGTCGGTGGCGGCAAACACATGGGGCGGCGGCTGCCGCTCTAGGGCGAGCAGCGCGCGGCGCTCGGACTGAGTGGACGAGCCGTCCGGTGTGCTGTACAGCGCATCGACCAATGCGTAGAACAGCCGCACCGGATGAGGGGGCCACTCGACGTCGCGGACCCGGCCGGGAGGCGACAGCTGCGCACGACCGAGCAGAAATTCGACCTCGATCGCCAGCATCGCTTACCCCTCGAACCCTTCCTGGCGGATCTTCACGAGATTCTGGCTTAGCAGGTCGCGAAATGCGGGGGTCAGTTCAAGAGCTATCTCCAGAGGCGCGTCGTCGGGACGGTTCCTTTCCCAGTTCATCCCCACGCCGGCTGCCTCTTCCAGGGCCTGATCCAACAGCCCGTGCGCAGACTCAGTCGACAGCGTGTACGGGCCTTCGACCTGGCCGTCCGACGTGCGCAACAGCTCCAACTGCAGTTCATCCGTGGGGCAGAGCAGGCAGCGGCTGCGCAGCGCGTAGCCCGATTCACGCATGCGACATAGGGCCACCAGTGCCAGCGCAGCCAGCGCGGTGCGCGCCGCCAGTTCGGCCCGGGCGCGATCCGTGTGCGGTCGCCCGTCCAGCCGCTGCGGGAAGAACAGGCGGCGCAGGCCTGCCAGACTGAGCACCCAGGTGTGCAGGGCGTACTCGAGCGTCACACCCCCTGCTTCTTCATCAATCTGAGGGGCGACGTTGCCGTGGTTGATGACCGCGGGGGTCCCCTTTTCCCGCTTCCCCTTCCGCTGGTACTTGACCGGCTCACCCTTTTCTTTCTTTGCTTCTTCCGGTTTGACCGTCCACGGAGTCCCGATCCGCTGCTGATGTGCCTCATCAGCCAGGTAGATATCTACCTTCTCGATGCGGAGCGGGTCGATTCGGCTAGCCACCTTGGCACCAAGCTGGGCTCCCACGCCCACAATCTCTGAGACTACGGAACGGGCAAACTTTGCGCCGAGTCCGCCCATCTCGCCGGTGGAATCCCACACCCCGAAGATCAACGCCGTTGGACACCACAGATACAGCCCCGTTGCGTCCTGCGGGGACGACCGGGCAAAGGCCTTGCCCGGCGGCGAGTCGCGAAACGGCTGACCGTTCAAGAGACAATCGCGGAAGATCGCATCGGCGATCCGGTGCGGCGCATCCAGGACGGTGACGCGACCGTAGCTAAACAAGTCCCGGTCATTGCGCAGGTCAAGGTAGATCATTGGAATGCGCAGGCCGTCCTGCTGCCAGGCAGTGCGCAGCGCCTCCTCCATCCGATTCGCCTGCGATTGCACACTGTCCAGCAGGACGCACGGCTTCAGCTCGCCGTTAACCACCCGGTACTCGATGGCATACCGAGTGCGCACGTCCGCGGACGCCCGATTCCCGTCGGGCCAACGGAACGTCGCGGGCACGCGGATCGCATCGGAGAACGTTGGCGGAAACACCTTTGCTCCTGGTCCTTCCGCCGGCTGCAGCACGAATCGGCCGCGAATCGCAACGTGCTTGCCCGCTACCGCATCCCTCAGCACACCGTAATCGAGCGACCTCATCGGCAATTCCCCCTGAAGCGTTTCCCATGCTTGCAGTGGACCTGCAGCAGAGCGGTCCCCAAGCCGTGTGGCGGCACCCAGTGGCTGATAGCCTACTACATTGCCCGTCTGGTTGCAATCGCCTGCCCACGTCCGCACCGATCTCGCCTTCCCTGCAGCGGCGTGAGCCGCTACAGTGGCCTGCCAAACAGGGGCACGTCTCCGTCGATGGGGAGCATCCGGACGATGAACATCGCTCTCGTACACGACTGGCTGTTTCACATGCGCGGCGGTGAGCGGGTGCTGGAGCAGTTCTGCACCATGTTCCCCACCGCGCCGATCTACACCCTCTTCTACCGCCCCGAGAAGCTCAGCAACGTCATCCGCGAGCACCCCGTTCATGCCTCGCTGCTCAACATGCTCCCGGCCGTCCAACACTACTACCGCTACCTGCTGCCCCTGTTCCCGGCAGCGGTGCAAACGGTTCGCATCCCGGAAGGCACGGAGGTGGTTCTTAGTGGCAGCCACTGCGCGGCAAAAGCCGTGCCAGTACCCCCCGGCGCCCGGCACATCTGCTACTGCCACAGTCCGATGCGATACCTGTGGCACCAGTTCGAGCTGTACTTTCCCCGCCGCCTGCGGGAATCGCCTGCCTGGGAGGTGCTCGGTCGTGTGATCGAGTGGCTGCGGGACTGGGACGTTGCCACGGCTGCCAATGTCGACACGTTCGTCGCTAACAGCTACACGGTACGTGATCGGATCCGAGCCTGCTATGGCCGCGACGCACTGGTGATCTATCCACCGGTCGACACGGAGCGGTTCCGATCCCGGAACATGCCCAGGGAAGATTTCTACCTGTGCGTCAGTGCCCTGGTGCCGTACAAGCGTGTGGACCTGGCGATTGCCGCCTGTCGGTTGTTGAAGCGCCGTCTGATCGTCGTGGGCGATGGCCCGCTTGCCCAGAAACTGCGCCGGCAGGCGGATGATGCTGGCGATCGGATTCGATTTCTGGGGTGGGTCGGTCAGGATGAGCTGATTGCGCTGTACAACCGCTGCCGAGCAGTGCTGTTCCCGCCATTGGAGGACTTTGGGCTCGTGCCCGTGGAGGCCCAGGCGTGCGGCGCGCCGGTGATCTGCTTCGGCAAGGGAGGGGCGACCGAGACGGTGATTCCTCCGGAAAGCGGCGTGCGTCCGACGGGGATATGGTTCGAGACGCAGACGGTTGAGGCGCTGGCCGACGCGATCGTCCGCTTCGAACAGCTGCGGCGCTGGTTTGACCCGGCCGCTCTCCGCGCCAATGCCGAACGCTTCAACCTGGCCCGCTTCCGGGCGGCGTTCTACGATCTGGTATACGGCGCCGCGTCGGAGCAACCAGCTCGAAGGCTCGCAGCATAACCGATCGCGGTGCGGGCAGCAGCCGGCGTCCCGGATGCGATCAACCTACCGGGCGAATCATGGCTCGGCCGCTGCCTCTTGCTGCTGCATCGCCCGCCACTCTTCCAGCGTGATCAGTACTTCCCGTGCCTGACTGCCGTTGTACTCGCCCACGATGCCGTCCTCGGCCATGTGGTCGATAAGCCGGGCGGCGCGGCCGTAGCCGATGCCCAGAGCACGCTGCAGCAATGACGTGGATCCGCGCCGTTCCCGCAGCACGATTTCCACGGCCTCGTCGTAGAGTTCGTCCCGTTCCTTGGCTAGCTGGGCACGGCGCCCGCCGTTCTTCGTCTTGCGGGCAAGCCCCATCAATTCCTTGCTGTACTGCGGTTCATAGCGGCTCTCGAAGAACTCCACCACCCGTTCGATCTCGTGGTCCGCGACGTAGGTGCCCTGGGCCCGAACGGTCTGGCTGGTGCCCGGGATCAAGAACAGCATGTCACCGTTGCCCAGAAGCTTTTCGGCGCCCATCTCATCGAGCACGACACGACTGTCGGAGCGGCTGGAGACCTGGAAGCAAATGCGCGCGGGCAAGTTCGACTTGATCAACCCGGTGATCACGTCGACGGTTGGCTTTTGGGTCGCGAACACCAGGTGGATGCCGACCGCCCGAGACTTCTGTGCCAGTCGGATGATGTGCCCTTCGATTTCTTTCGGGGCGGTCATCATCAGGTCGGCCATCTCGTCCGCAAAGATCAGAATGTATGGCATGCGCACCGGCACCTGAGCGCGTGCTTCGTCGTCTTCAACCTGCAACCGCCGATAGAGTTCCTCGGCGCCAAGCTTGTTGTACGCCTTCAGATGCCGGACGCCGGCGCGCGCGAGCAGGTCGTAGCGTTCCTCCATCTTGTCGACTGCCCAGGCCAGCAGGGCCTCCGCCTTCTTCATGTCGGTCACGACCGGGTGCATCAGATGGGGAATTCTCCGATAGGGGGACAATTCGACCATCTTCGGATCGATCATCAATAGCTTGACCTGGTCGGGGGTTCGCGTAAACAGCACCGACAGGATCAACGCGTTCAAGCAGACCGACTTGCCCGTGCCGGTGCGGCCGGCGATCAGCAGGTGAGGCATCTGGGCAAGGTCGTAGACCAACGGATTCCCGCGTACATCCTTGCCCAGAAACAGCGGAATTTCCATTTTCCGCACGCAATCGGCCGCTGCGCGGATGACTTCTTTGAGCCGCACGTACTGGCGGTGCCGGTTGGGTACCTCAATGCCGACGGTGTCCTTGCCAGGAATCGGTGCCACGACCCGGACGCTGGCGGCCTTCAGCGCGATGGCCAGGTCGTCGGCGACGCTGTGGATCTTGCCCACCCGCAGACCGGATTCCAGCGCCACCTCATACTGGGTGATCACTGGGCCGGTGTGGATGTCCCGCAGCTCGACGTGATAACCAAACTCCGCCAGAGCCTGCTTCAGTCGCCGTCCGCGCGCGACGACTTCCTCGCGGTACTTCTCATACGGGAACGGTTCCGGGTCATCCAGCAGATCCAACGGCGGCAGGCTGAAGCCGCTCTCACTGGCGGGGGTCGGCAGGCTCCGCACGGCTCGATCCGGCGCGCTTGGCGGCAGCTTCGGCACCGGCAGCTCGCTGTCAGCGGACGCCGCTGCAGGCTCTGCCCTGGTCGACTCCGCTGCGGCCGTCTGTCGCGTTTCCTGGCGGTCCGGACCGGAGAGCTTGGCATCGGCACGGTCCCGGTTTGCAGGCGGGGCCGGGAGCGCCGGCAGCTCCGATCGTAGCCGTCCGAGGCGAGCCGTGGCGGAGCGGACAGCTCGGGGAAGGTGACCGGCCAGTAGGCTCAGTACCCTCAGGGTCCAGACGACCGGCTTCACGAGCAGCGCTTCGCAGACCAGCAGCAGACCGGTGGTTAGCGCGGCCGACAGTAGCAGGTACATGCCCACGCTGGAGAAGTAGTTCACCAGCAGCCGGTGCAGGGTAACCCCGACCGTACCGCCAGGCAGCGGCAGCGGAAACGTGGGGACACGGCCAAAGGCAATGTCGGCCAGCGTCGCCGTGGTGGCCAGCAGCAAGAGCCAGCCTGCCATGCAGGTCAGAGGTTGACGGGGGCGGCGGCGTGCGAAGAGCAAGACGACTGCTACGGCGGCAGCAACCAGCAGCAGCCAGGCCGCAGCGCCGATGGTGTCGTACAGCCCAGCTGCAAGCCAGGCACCGACACGGCCACAGAGGTTGACAGGGGGGTTGTTGAGCGGCCAGACCAGCGATGATGGTGGGTCGGCTGGGCTATAGCTGGCCAGGCTCACCGCAGTGAACACGGTGGCAATGAACGCCAGAAACGCAACGAGGTCGAGCTGGTACCTGGTGTTGCCCATGGTTGTAGCTTGCCGATCGGCGCGCACGTCATGCCACTGCCTCCTTATCGCCTCTGCGCGGTTGTCCACTGAAGCGTTGCCTCGCGCCTCAGGTGCCGGTAGGACGTCGTGGTCGGGCCGGTATGGTTGGGAGACGCGCGCAAACGAGGCAGGATAGGAAAATGAGCCGCGATGGCTGAGATCCTGATTGTGCAGACAGTTGCGGTCGCGGTACGCTGCGCGTTGGCTGCCGTGGCTGGATTCGGTTGGCTGTTTGGATGAGGTGGCGAAGCAGGCGGACGGGGCGGCTCGTTTGACGTGCCCCACGGGCGGTTTTAGAATGCGTGGGAAGTGGGGCAGGCCAGGAAGTTGCCATGATGGGCCTTTCCTTTGAGTGGATTGCCGGGTTCGTGCGGGCTGAGCCCCGGCAGCAGGCGCCGGAGATCAGGCCGGTCGCTTCGGATCAGTTATCCTCTTCAGGTGGCAGGTGCTGCCTGTGGTCTGCGCAGTTCGGCTGACTGATGGCTACAGCCGACGGCTCGGGACGGGTTAAACGATGAGCAAACACATTTTCATCACCGGTGGTGTGGTCAGCTCGTTGGGCAAGGGATTGACAGCGGCATCGCTTGGGATGCTGCTGGAGCGCATGGGGTTGCGCATCCGGCTTCAGAAGTTCGACCCGTACATCAACGTTGATCCGGGCACGATGAGCCCGTACCAGCACGGGGAGGTGTACGTGCTGGACGACGGCAGCGAGACCGATCTTGACCTCGGACACTACGAACGCTTCACCGACGCCCCGGTAACCAGCTCGTGCAACTACACGACCGGCCAGATCTACCTGACGGTGATCAATCGGGAGCGTGAAGGGGGGTACTTGGGGCACACCGTCCAAGTGATTCCGCACGTCACCGACGAGATCAAGCGGGCCATCCTGGAGCTGGCCACACCCGAGGTGGACGTGGTGATCACGGAGATCGGGGGCACGGTTGGCGATATCGAAGGGTTGCCGTTCTTGGAGGCGATTCGGCAGTTGGGGCTGGAGGTAGGCCGGGAGAACTGTCTGTACATTCATCTGACGCTCGTGCCGTTTCTGAAGGCTGCAGGAGAGGCCAAGACCAAGCCGACACAGCATTCGGTTCAGAAGTTGCGTGAGATCGGGATCCAGCCCGACATACTGATCTGCCGCACGGAGGTGCCGCTGAGAGAGGAGGAGCGGCGCAAGATTGCGTTGTTCTGCAACGTGGAGCTGGATGCGGTGATTGAGGAGCGGGACAAGGAGTACACGATCTACGAGGTGCCACTCAGTCTGGCACGCAACGGCCTGCCGCAGCTTGTTGCCCGCAAGCTGCGGTTGGAGACCGGCCCGTTGGACCTGTCGGATTGGGAGGAACTTGTACGGCGGGCGATTCATCCGGAGCGTACGGTGACGATTGCGGTGGTGGGCAAGTACGTCCGTCACCAGGATGCGTACAAGTCGTTGTATGAAGCTCTGGATCATGCCGGGCTGGCGCACGAGACGCGTGTGATCGTGCGACGGGTCGAAGCGGAGGAGATCGAGGAGCGGGGGCCGGAGCCGCTCTTGAGTGCTGTGGACGGGATTCTGGTACCGGGCGGCTTCGGTACGCGGGGCACGGAGGGAAAGATGCAGGCAATTCAGTACGCCCGGGAGCAGAAGATACCGTTCTTTGGCATCTGTCTCGGGATGCAGTGTGCGGTGATCGAGTTTGCGCGCAACGTGATCGGGCTGGCGGGGGCCAACAGCACGGAGTTTGATCCGGAGACGCGCTCCCCGGTGATTTGTCTAATGGAAGAGCAGAAGGCCGTGACCAATCTGGGCGGCACGATGCGGCTGGGGGCTTATCCGTGTGAGCTGCTGGCGGGGAGCCGGGCTCATCAGTGTTACGGCCGCGATCTGGTTCACGAGCGGCACCGCCACCGCTATGAGTTCAACATCGCGTATCGGGAGCTGTTCGAGAAGCACGGCATGGTGGTGACGGGGCTGAGCCCGGACGGCAAGCTGGTGGAGATTGTCGAGATTCCCGCGCATCCCTGGTACGTCGCGGTGCAGTTTCATCCGGAGTTCAAGTCCAAGCCGACGCGGCCGCATCCGTTGTTTGTCGGCTTTGTGGCGGCGGCGTTGGCCTATCGGGATCGTCAGGAGCCGACGGAGGCTTCGGCGGTGGCCGGCGGCAGCGAGGCGTAACGGTGCTAACTCGTGGTGCTACGGCATCTTATCGAGGCTGTGCCGTCGGGTTGCACCGGAGGAGGGGGCCGGTATACTATGAAGGTGACGTTCGGAGAGGTGGCTGAGTGGCCGAAAGCGGCGGCTTGCTAAGCCGTTGAGGGGGTGATAAACTCCCTCCGCGGGTTCGAATCCCGCCCTCTCCGCCTTGGCGGCGTGACCGACACGAGGCACGCCGCCTGTTTTCTGCGCGGCGTTGGCCGGCTAAAGGCAGGTACGCTGCCTGCCGATAGAAGCGATGCAGTAAACTGGCCTTGACGCTGTTCGCCGAGCGCGGTACCTGCGGGGCGAACATATCCAGAGGAGACAGACCGAGGTTGGTCAGGGAGGATGTCGTGACGCGGCCGACGTTTGCTTTCGTTCTCTGTGCGGCAACGCTTGCCGTGGGCAGCCGCCTACCGGCTCAGGAGGCGGGCCGAGCCAAGGCGGTGAGCCTCTACGAGGCCTCGGAGGCCGTGGCCAGTGCGGAGCATGGCTCGATCCGCCAGGCCGTGCTTAGTTGGCTGCCCACCGATCTGACCGACGTGGCGCTGCCCAGCATGCCGTCGCTGACCGCTCCTGGAGGCGTGCGGATCGGCGGCTGGCTGCAACAGGGCTTCACCTGGAATCCGGACTCACCGGACAATCGCCTCAACGGCCCGAACCTCCTGAACTACCGCTCCAACGAGTACCTCTTGAACCAGCTCTACCTCTATATCGAGCGGCCGGTGAACAAGGAGGGCGGCATCTGGGACATCGGTGGCCGTGTCGGGCTGCTTTACGGTACCGACTACGCGTTCGTCGCCGTACCTGGGCTGGAGCTGGAACAGGACGGTACCCATCGATGGAACAGCGACAGCCATACCACGTACGGGCTCGCCATGCCGGAGCTGTATGTGGAGACGTTCGTGCCAATCGGCGGCGGCCTGACGGTCAAAGCCGGGCACTTCTTCACAATCACCGGCTACGAAGTGATCGCTGCTCCAGGCAACTTCTTCTACTCCCATACGTACACCTTCTCGTACGGCGAGCCGTTCACGCACACCGGCGCGCTGGCTAGCTATCAGCTCACGCCGGACATCGTCATCCACAGTGGCCTGACGCTCGGAGCGGACAACTTTGACAACCCCAACGACAACTTGGGCTACCTCGGCGGGATCGAATGGAACCTGAGCCCGTCGACGAGTGTGGCGTTTGTGGTCCACTGGGCGGAACAGTCCTTCGGTGGGCGTCGTTTCGAGAACTCGGCGGAGTACATCCAAACCTTCGTGCTCAAGCACGAAATCGCTCCCGGACTCCGTTACGTGTTCCAGAGCGACTTCGGCTACGGCGAAGACCAGGCGATGGTGAGCTGGGGACAGCTCGGGCACGCCGAGTGGTATGGTATGGTCCACTACCTCTTCTACGACATCAGCCCGTGCGTGACGCTCGGCGCCCGCTTCGAGTGGTTCCGGGACGAAGACAACGCGCGCATTGCCGGGTTGGACTTTCTGCTGGATGGCGACGAGTACTTCAACTTCACCGTCGGCTTGAACTGGAAACCAGTCGACTGGATCATCGTCCGTCCCGAACTGCGGTGGGATTGGTCCGATGTGGACAGCCCATACATCAGCGGTTTTCGCGGGATGTACGACGACCTGAGCGACAAGAACCAGTTCACGGGGGCCGTGGACGTGGTCATCACGTACTGAGGCCCGGTTCGCTTAGAATGGGACGGTGGAACACGTGGCAGGGAGCGCAGAGCAGCCGCCTCTGTGCTCCTTGTCTTTTCGGCCCAGGGCCACACGAGGCGGAATCGATGAGCGAAGCGAAGGAACGGATCACGATCGACGAGTTCAAGCGGTTGGACCTGCGGATTGCCCGCGTCGTTGAGGCGCGGCCGCATCCGAACGCGGACAGGCTGATCCTGCTACGCGTCGACGTGGGCGATGAAGTGAAGCAGATCGTGGCCGGCTTGCGGCAGTGGTATGAGCCGGAGCAGCTTGTCGGCAAACTGATCGTCGTCCTCAACAACCTGCAGCCGGCAAAGCTCCGCGGTGAGGTGTCCGACGGCATGCTCCTGGCGGCCACCTCAGGCGATCAGGTCGTGATCCTGACGACGGAGCGACCGGTTGAGCCCGGCGCACCGGTGAGCTGAGTTCCGTCGGTACCGTGCGCGCGGCGGAGGCTGGCGCGCGTGGCCGTTGACGCTGGGCACGATGTGGTGTGAACCTAAAGTGGCCGGGATGTGCGGTCGAAACTGAGCTAAGGCCGCGAAAAAGTCCTGCAGGAGCCCCCCCGGCTCGGTTGTGTGGGCCGTCGCTGCTGGGGGAAACGACGACCGAACGCGCTAGCGGGGGGGTCCTGCACGGACGTAGCGCTGGGAAAAAGACTTACCTCCGTGTCCTGGCTGACCGTACTCATTGCGTTAACGTTTCGAACAGGTCGCCAAACTCGGCCAGCGCCCGCTTCAGGTAGCTCCGCCAAGCCTTCGGGTGCCAAAGCTCCAGGCACACAGCCGCGCCCACGACCACCACGTCGTTTCCCGGCTCTAGCGCCAGGAATTCGCGAAAGCCTTCCGGAATCAGCAGTCTGCCGTTGCTGGCGATCTTCACCTCCCGGTACTTCGTGCTCAACAACCGGCCAAAGGTCTGCAGCTGATCGACCCGGTTCTTCATCCAGTTGGACCGGATCTTCTGCTCGACCAGCTGGATACCCGCCTCAATCCGTTGCTGCCACAGTCCCTTGGGCCATAAGCTCAGGGCGCCGTAACGTTCCTTGCCCAGGATGCAGTCCCGAGAGCCGTCGGGGCACAGGGCCTCGACGAGCTCCGCCGGCAGGGTCACCCGCCAGCGGTCGTCGATTGTCCGCACGTACTCGCCTTGGATCATCGCCCTCGGGACCGGCCACTCTGGGAAAGCTTCCCACAACCGACGCCGATTATACCGCCAATCTGGGAAGCTTTTCCACAACACGAAGGATACCGCGCGCCGGCACCATCCGCAAGACCATCTGTGTCCGCGACCAGGGAACGCCGCCAGAGCACGATGACACCAAGCGGTCAGGTCCGCTGCGCCGGGGCATTCTGGCCGCGATGCCGCCCGATCTAGCACGGGCCGGCCACCGCGGCGGACGGTCCGAAGGCGGCCGTCTGAGCATCCGCTCAAGAGATGTGTCCGGAGGCTGACCTGGCACCGCGATTCACTCATCGTGGCGCGAGCGTGCGCTGCGGTGTGCGTGTACGACCGACAGCCCCCGGCTTGACCCAGCCCCGCCACAACCTATGTTCGCATAGGGGAAAGCAGTGTCCGGCTAACGCATCTCAGTTTCTGGGGGTAGGACCATGTCGGTTCCACGTCACAGGCCACCGTCTCGTCGGTCAATCGCCACAACGCGCACCGGTGGCATCCTGCTGTTCGGCACCGTGCTGCTGGTAGCGCTCCTTGGCTTCGTAGCGCTGGCCATCGACGTCGGCTACATCTATGTTGCACGGCATCAGCTCCGTACCGCTGCGGACGCAGCGGCCCTGGCAGCTGCCGGGGCGCTGGGTGACGGCGGTGACATCGAAGCGGCCAAGCTGGCGGCCGTGTCCATCGCGTCCCAGAACGAAGTCGACGGCAGCCCGGTGACGATCGACCCGAACCAGGACGTAATCCCCGGCCGGTACGAGTACAGTGCGGAGACGGGCCAGTGGACCTTTGTGCCGTGGGCCGAGCCATACGACGCTGTGAAAGTGGTTGCCCGACGCACTGGCAGCGGCAGCAGCTTTGGTGCTTCGGCCGACGGCCCGATCGGACTGCTCTTCGCTCGCCTGCTCGGCTTCGACACGGTCGACGTTGCCGCGTCGGCGATCGCCAAGTTTCAGGCACGCGACATCGCATTGGTCATCGACCTGTCCGGGTCGATGACCTACGACAGCGCCCTAATCCACGAGAACAAGCTAGACATCAACATCGAGGACATCTGGACTGCCCTGGGCAAGCCGACGTTCGGCAACATGACCAAGTTCAACAAGCTCTACTACTACTCGCCCTACTACTCGACGTCCAAGATCAAGAGCTTCCTTGGCCTCAAGGGGGTGCCATACCCGTATCCGAAAGGATCGTGGGACGAGTATATCTGGTACGTGCGCAACGCCTGGCACCTGGGCAAGGCGGGGTACCGGCACAAGTACGGCCTGAAGACCTTCATCGACTACTTGCTGATGTACCGCCGAAGCCACGCCAGCACGCCTCAGCTCGCAGACACCCCTGAGCAGCCGATTACGGCGGTAAAGCAGGCCGTGGAGATCATGGTGGAATACCTCAAGACGCTCGACACCCCCGAATGGGCAGCCTTTGCCACGTTCGATACGTACGCCCGCATCGAGCTTCAACTGACCCCCGATCTGGACCAGATCACGGCCGCCATGTGGGACCGTCAAGCTGGTCACTACTACAACTTCACGAACATCGGTGCCGGCATCAAGAACGGTCACGAGGCGCTGACGAACGAGTACGCACGGCCGCAGGCGTTCAAGGTCATGGTGGTTTTCACCGACGGCCGAGCCAATCGTCCCGGAGGGTGGACGACCGGGAAGCAGTATGCCATCGAGCGGGCTCAGGCCGCGGCGGCCGCTGGCATCGTGATCCACACGATCACGTTCGGGTCGGCCGCAGACAAGCAGCTCATGGCCCAGATCGCGGAGATCGGTTCCGGTACGCATTACCACGTCGAAGGCTTCAACGTGCAGCAATACACCCAGGAGCTGCAGGAGGTGCTCCTGGAGATCGCTGCGAACCGCCCGGTTGTCCTCGTCCAGTAGGCTCGTAGGTCCGAGGGGATTGTGGGGAGGTGAGCGTCATGTCGAATCGGAAGCAGAGGCCACAGAGACAGCTGCGGCTGCGCCGGCTTGCCGGCGCGACCGTCGAGTTTGCGATCGTGTTTCCCGCGTTCCTGGTGTTCATCTGGGGCATCATCGAGTTTGGCCGCATGCTGATGGTTGAGCAGGCGCTGCAACGCGCTGCGACCGAGGCGGCGAGGGCTGCGGTGACGCCCGAAGGTACCGCGAGCGATGCCATCGCGGCCGCGCAACAGGTCCTTGCCGCGAACGGCATCTCCGGCGCCCAGATCACGATCACCCCCGCCGACCTGGCAAACATGGAGCCTGGCGAGGAGATCAAGGTCGAAGTGACGGTGGCGTCCAGCCAGGTCCGCTGGCTGCCCTTCTCCATCCTGGGAACCGACGCGCCGTTGGTTGGCAGGGCAAACATGCTGAAGGAGGGAAACATCGTCTTCTACGAGCCTCCGCAGGAGGCCCTGAACGCGGTCCAGCCTGAAGACGATCCGGACAGCGGCGGCGGCGGACCGGGCGGAGGCTCCGGCGGAAAGGACAAGGACGACGACAAGGACAAGGGGGACAAGGATAAAGACAAAGACGGCAAGAAGGGAAAGAAGGACAAGAAAAAGGGGGACGATAAGAAAGACGACGATGACAAGGACGGCGACAAAGACAAGGATAAGGACAAGGACAAAAAGAAGAAAAAGAAGAAGGGGAAGCACGGAAAGGACAAGAAAAAGAAGTGGCACAAGAAGAAGATCAAAGACCTGCTGTCCAAGCTGAAGGACAACCTGAAGAAACCGGCAAAGAGCACGAAGGGCGGCAACGGCGACAGCTGGAACAGCAGCAAGTGGAAGGATGCTGTGAACAAGGCCAAGAATACGCTCGAGAAGAAGAAAGCGGGCAAAGGTAAGCAGCCTAAGAAGGGGTCCTCCGGAGGAACGGGCGGCGTAAATGTGGGCGACGGCACGTGAGGGGTGTGCCGCTGTGGAAGAGCGTGGCGGCACGGGCGAGGCTCGAGCGGCGCCCCGCCCGTGCCGCGCCTCCAATGCCGAGCGACCTTGGTGGTCAGCACGAGTCGCCTCGGCCGAGCGCGGCAAGAAAGGCTCGCATGAACGGCGCGTTATCGTGCCAGGTGCGGGCCGTTATGAGGTTATCGGACACGACCACCGGCTCATCCACGTACTCGGCCCCACAGACCTCCGCATCGAACCGGCACTTCGCGACAGTGGTCACTTTCCGGCCACGGATGATACCCGCCGCTGCAACGATCTCGATTCCGTGGCAGATGGCTGCGATCGGCTTGCCAGCGGCGAACAGTGCCCGGACCGCCTCGAGGAGCTCCGGATAGTAGCGCAGGTACTCCGGTGCACGCCCACCGGTGATGACCATGCCAGCATACTCCTCAGGCACGATGTCTCGGAACGCGATCTCAGCCTGAATGTGGTAGCCCGGTCGCTCTTCGGTGATGTCCCAATCCGGTGGCCGTTCGTGGATGACCATGTGGTACTGCCGACCCTCCGGTCCTGCAACCACGACCTCGAAACCGGCTTCCTGCAGCCGGAAGTACGGGTACATGGTGTCGAGCACTTCGGCCCCATCACCGACGATCAACAGCACCTTCTGGGCCATGGGAACCACCTCCGGAGATCATCAGCCCACTGAACCGGGCGCCTCATCTGGACAGTAGACCGAGCGACCACCATCGACCGGTACAACCGCCCCGGTAACGAACGGATGCTCGTAGAAGTACACGACCAGGTCAGCCACATCGGCCGGCGATCCGATCGCCTTCACCAGCGTGCTCCGCCGCACCGTCTCGGCCTCTGCTTGGCCGGTTGCTTCAGGCAGAAGCACGGGGCCGGGCAAGATCGCGTTGACCCGGACCTTCGGATTACGCGCGGCCAACTCCACTGCCAGCACCCGCGTGAGCGTGGGAATGGCACCTTTGGCCACGAGGTAGGGGGCATAATCGCGGTAGGGGCGAGCAATTGCCCAATCGCCGATCAGAACGATGCAGCCGCCTTCGTCCTGGCTCACCATGCGGAGTCCGCAAGCGCGCGCCGGCACATAGCTTGCCAGCACATTCGTCCGCCAGGCTCGCTCCAACGCCGCACCGTCGGCCCGTTCCAGCGGGACGCTTTCCCACTGGCTTGCGCAAGTGACCACCAGGTCGACCCGGCCAAACCGTTCACCCACGCGTGCCACCAACTCCTCGCCCGCCTCGGCCACGGTTAGATCCGCTCCGATCGGAGCCACCTCCACGCCGTACCGGCTCCGCAGCTGTTCTGCTAGCTCGCCAGCCGCCTGCCGCGACCGGAAGTAGTGCAGAGCTATTGTGAAACCGCGGGCTGCCAGGCACTCCGCCACAGCTCGGCCCACGCGACGAGCCGCGCCGGTTACGAGAGCTACGGGTCGCACGATCGATCGGTCCGCTGCGTCCACCGCTACTGCCCCACGCTTCGACCAGGACGGTGCGTCCTGCTCGTTCTCACCGTGACGCACCGCTGCTTAATGAGTTCGGAACGAGTGCCAGCAAACGTCAGGATATACCTGGCCGAAGGTAAACATTCGGCCACTGCGGTTGTAAAACGTAACTTGGGCGGGACTGAAGATCATCGGATCGATGTCGTAGAAGTTGCCGCCAGCCTTGTCAAAGAGCTCTCGGAACAGGAGTCCGAAATCGCTCGATGAACACGACGGCACGTCCGGGCCCCGTTCCTCAAGAAGGTCGTCCGGATAGTCGGTCCAGAGCGTAACCTGAGCACCGTAAAGGATCGCATCGTTGGTGCGGCCAATGGCTTCCAGGTCATCGGCGCCCGGCGGCGGAATCGGCGCCACACCGCTCGCGCTACGCACCCCGTGCAAATCGAACCCCAGTTCGTACATCTTGTGCAAACAGGTCTCAACCGATCGAGCCACGACCTGGACCGTACCTGCCATGCTTGCCGTCCGGGCAACCAGCAGGACCAGTTGCCGCGGAGGCACGCCTGATTCGTCGGCGATGTATCGGATGACTTGCTCGGGGGGGAGCTTTCCGGCCTCCAAGACGCCCACGGCCCGTTCTGCCCGGTCACGCAGCGTCAACTTCGCAAGGAGCTCCTCCTTTTGAGCCAACAGCCGCATCGGGCCTGATCCCATTGCGAAGTAGTCGTCACGTTCAATTTGCCAGCCCGCGTACTGGCAGCCCATACAGGCCAGCACCGGCCAATCGCTGTCTACCTGCACGTGCGGGACGGAGGCGTCGCCCAGGGGCAGACGCACCAGCCTGACAGTGGCCAGGTCTCCGAGGCAGACGCGGGCAAGCAGCAGCCCGGCCTCGAGTCCCCCGTGAGCTTGCACGCCACAGTCCACGACAATCGTGCCATCGGCACCGCTCTGCTCGGCCACGCGCAACTGAGCTGCTCGTGCCAGCATCCGCTGCACCAGCTGGTAGGCACGCTCATTCGGTGAGCCGACTGCCGCGGCGTTCGATTCTGCCTGGTTCACGGAATCCACCACCTCGCTATGTTCACCGTTCACGGAGCCAG
>JALXBF010000061.1 GCA_026991575.1 Planctomycetota bacterium
GCGTTTGACATTGACGACCTCAGTGACCACGACGGACCGATAGACGACGACACGGACAGCGACAATGACAACACGACGGGGGCGACGGACCAGTACGGTGGGATGGGCGGTTTCGCGACGGCAGGCGGCAGTGTGGTGACGGAGCTCTGTGTGGAGGCGGGCCAGGAGTACAGCGTGGCGGAAGCAGACCGATGGCTGGTTACGGTGCCGTTTGACGTGGTTGGCTCGGATGACCGGGCGCAACCGGGGGACAACTATCGTGTGGGGCTGAGTGGTCACAAGAGCGACGAGCTGGACTTTGTGCGGCCGTATGAGAGCGACACGGTTCCGGGCGATGAGCTGTTCTTGGACTGGAACGCGGATCGATCACGTAGCAACGCCGAGCCGCTGGTGGACGAACAGGAGACGGCATACAACCTTCGGGCAAGCGGTCCCCTGGTGGTGTGGCGTTGGCTGAACGTCGAGGTGGATTCGATGGCTGGGGGCCCGGACCAGCCCGGTCCGGATGACGTCCGGTTCGACGATGTGCCTGATCCTGACCTCGAATCCCTGAGCCGGGCCATGGCCGGCCAGCAGGGAGACCCCATGCTGGACTACCCTGGTGCGTTCGTCTCGGTGCGACGTATGAGACCGGCTGAGTGGAACCAGCCAAGTCTGCCGTTTTCCTATTGCTTTGACCACTGGCAGCAGTTGCGGGATTATGGTACCGCCAGTAGACAGAGCTTCCCACTCGAAGCGGCGGCGCTCTGGGTGGTTCACGTGGTAGGCGCCTACGAGGGGGGGAACGGGGCGGCTGGCGCAGGGAGCGATGACGGCGACCCGTGTCCGCAAGACGCAGACCACGACCCGGACGGCGAGGGTTGGCGGGCCGGAATCACGGTATGGCCGCCTTCGCCATGGGTTCCAACGGAAGAGGAGACGTCGTTTGTGTTCGTGGAAGTCGCCCGCGACTTGAGCGCAGCCATGGGCGGTTTGCCTGTCAACGAAACGATTTCGCATGTAGCCGCACACGAGGTGGGGCACCAGTTTGGGCTTGCCGACGCTGACCGGCACCCCGAGGATCATCTGATGGACGCGTGGGATCTCGCCCAGGGCCGCAGCGCTTGGCGCTGGTTGGAGACAGACATTCAGCAAATCCGAGAAACGGTGACACCCTAGAGCCGGCAGGAACGCTATCTCAGGAGGGTCGCGATGTTGGGGGCTACCCCAGTGATCTGTGGAATCGTTATGCTTTTGGCCGCGCAAGTTGCAGTGCCCGCCCACATCCCTAAACAGCGGTCCCCTTCCGATGCTGAGATATTAACGGTCCTGAGCAGTCGGTTGAACGGGTTGGCGAACCGGAAGTGGGACGTCGCCTGGCAGTATCGCATTCCCGTCTGGAACGAAGTTGCGCTGTGGGAGCTATCGCTGTGCGTGCTTCGATCTGTAGAGCCAGAGCAACTGGTCAACGGCATCTCGCTGGAGGGTGTTCGATCGACGTACACGCTTGAGAGATTGGTTCGTGGGGCATGGCATTCGGCGCTGACGATTGAGATTGCGGACCTTGTCACAGCTAAGTACACGGCCTTAGCCGATAACAGCGAGGTCGCCCCGATATGGAATCTCGCTTTGCAATTTCCGTGCCTAGATCGGCGTGCGATCCGGATTGCCGAAGGCTGGCTAGACAGCGACAGTCCCCATCTCCGCAGGCTTGGAGCGCAATGGCTCAAAATGACAGCTTCCCGTCAGGAGTGGCCCTGGAGGCGACAAGAGCCGTGGTACATCTGTATCGGGATAGGTAGCCGAGACCCGCGCAAGGGGATTCGAAACACGCTGCGCCACAATCCGGTGTGGCCCTTGGCTTTCCTTGACGAGCGCACAACAAAGGTCACACCGTCGACAGTGCCTCGCCCGTTGGCAGAGCTGCCGCGAGATATCCGAGCAGAAAGGGTTCGCATGCTGCTTACGGTTGTTCGCGATCCGGATTGGGACCTGTACCTCCGCTACAGGACACTTGACCTGCTGACGCGGGCCGAGGGGTGGTATGACTTGGCAACCTTGCGTGACCTGGCGATGTCAAAGCGTGAGGGACTGGCTTCAGAGGTCATGGCCCTAGGCGCGGTGTGTGCGTTGAGCCGGTGTCCCACGAAGCGAGCGCTGGAGCTGCTGGTGGAGGTAGTCGCACAGGGCCACGAGTCGGCTCGCTTCCAGGCGGCATCGCATTTACGGTTCGTGGCCGGTCTGGAAGTGCCCCCCCTGGTAACCTGGTTCAACGTGGCGGGACAACGCCGCGCGGAACCGTGGCGACAGCCCGGAGCATGGAGCGATGTCGCACGATGGATCGTGGATGATGCTTTGCGAGCCCACGTGGTGCGAGACCTGCGGGCTCAGGTTAAGCGTCTTCCGGAGAACTGGCCAGGCGCCAAACAGCCCGAGTTGACACCGTTGCTTTTGCACGATCATCCCGGTCTGTGGTACGTACACCGGCACCGCATACCGGAGATCGTGTTGGAGCGAAGCAAAGAAGAGGATGTGTTCTGGGTGCCGTACAAGGGCGGGACGGAACGAACGCCGTGAGCGGGGCTCGCTTGCTGCGAAAGACGATCTGCCTCCCGGCTGGACCGTTGCGCCAGCAGGCGGTTTTTCCTTGCCGTGATGCCACACCGAGCGTTGAGCCTCGGAGCGCGGCCAGGGGCACCGCGAGTTCGCGGTACCGTCGCGTGTGTGCGACCACTCGGCACTGCGACGGTCAGCCCAGGCAAGTGAGTCGCTTGGAAGCGCAGCCGGCCTCGACTGCAATTACGCCCTTGAGACGGTGGCACGCTTGCCGGTTAGCGCCCACAATCCATAGTTTCCTGAAGCGGCGCGGCACGGCGCAGTCGACGCGGGCCTAACTGTCTGGCCGGAGGCCGAGCCAGCGTTCGGCCGAAAAAGTGGCAACCCAGCGTTGTCTTGCCTAGTCGGCGCTACCGGCTCACGGGGACGGATCTCTCGAAACGGTGAACCCGAGACGCAACCAGAGACCGAGAATGTCGAGCGTCATTGTAGGCCCTCTGCGGCTTCGTGACTTTGGGATCTCAGCCCTTGTTCCAAAATCGAGACGAATGGGGATGCCGATTCTGTGAGCCGGTAGGCCATCGTATGAAAACGCGTGTCTTTGCAGTGGAGCCCACCCGGCGTGTCAGCGTGGGGACTCTGGACAAGCCCCTCGGAGAGCACGTTATGATGGACGACATCAACACGCTGCCGCTGAGTTCCTTCATTGAAGATGATGTCGCGCGCCGCTGACCGCCGTGTGTGATCCGAATCAGACGTATGCGTTGACGTACGACGTGCTGGGGCGAGTGGAGAGCCTGGACAATGCGGACAGTCCGTCGATCTATCCCCACGTGGTGCTGGTGAACCAGTACGATCCGAATGGGAATCGGACCTCGCTGACGGATAACTACGGTACGGAGTGGTGGTTTGAGCATGATGCGCTCAATCGGCTGACGAAGGCCGAGTTGGTGGTGGACCAGGCGGTGAAACCGGTGGCGGAACTCAGTTATGATCCCGCGAGCCGGTTGACCCAGATCGTGCGGTACCAGCCGGGGACGGCGGGTAGTGGGTGGATGGATCCGCAGCTCATCACGACCTACGGTTACGATCCGGCATCGCGGGTTACCTCGATTGACCACGATTACAAGGATTCGCAAGGGAACGTCAGTGGGCTACAGGACTTTGCGTACACGTGGGATGCGGCCGGTCAGATTGTGAGCTACGTTGGTCCGGAGGGGACGCGCACGTATGGGTACGATCCGCAGGGTCAGTTGACGGACGTGTGGGATGGCCAGGGGAACCTGGTCGAGTACTACCGGTACACGCCGAATGGCAATCGCACGGAGTCCCACCTGCACGGGACGGGCTACGTGACCGGAGCGGACAATCGGCTGCTGTCGGATGGAACCAACGACTACGAGTACGACAACGAAGGGAACCTGATTCGCAAGACGAACACGGTGACCGGTGAGGTGACGGAGTACACGTGGGACTACCGCAACCGGCTGACGGCCGTGGTGCACAAGGATGGCCAGGGCAATGTGCTGTGGACTGAGACGTACGTCTACGATGCGTTCAACCGCCGGATTGCGTTCTATGAGGACCCCGATGGTCCGACCGGCCCTGAGCCGGAGCGGTTCACGTTTGTGCTGCATGACCTGACTCAGCCGCCGACGGCCGAGCAGGTGGCTCGGGGTGGGCTGGCTCCGTATGTGGATGGCATCTACGGGAGTGCGCTCTTTGCGGCGAACCCGCTGGCGGACTTCACCGATCCGGACACTTCCGACGGCATCACGCCGCAGCTAACTGAGCGGCGTCTGTACGCCGAGGCGGTGGACGCCCTGCTTGCCCGCGAGGACGCCCTCGGCGAGATCTCCTTCAACCTCACCGACGACCTGGGCAGCATCCGCGCCTGGACCGATTCCTCAGGCGCAATCCTGGAGAGCCTTGCCTATGAGGCGTTCGGCCTACCGATTGGCGGCTGGTCAAGCAGCTCGCGGTTCGGATACACGGGCCGCGAATGGGGCGGGCCCAGTGCCCTGTGGGCCATGCGGGCACGCTACCACGGGCCCGCTACAGGGCGGTTTGTGTCGTCAGATCCAATCGGCCTCCGTACGGACCACATGCCACATCGCTACGCGGGGAACGATCCAATTGCCGCGCGCGACCAGTTGGGACTCTTTGTATCGACAGGCGACGCGCTACCGATATTTGCCCCGGGTGGAGGTTGGTCGGAGAAGCTCGTTCAGGGCATTAAGGGGCTGGGACAGCGAATCCGGGATAGGTTCAAAGAGGGATGGGAGAGAACAAGGGAGCGGTGGGAGGAACTCAGGGGACCTGACTTCAGGAGAAAGCTCAAATGTGCGATATTGGCATCCGGTTTCGCCCTTGAGGTAGATGCAGTTCTACTAGGGCTATTGATCGCTGTATTCCCCGAGAGCGGTGGTATTGGAGACGTCCCCAAGTGGCGGTGGCCGTCTTGGCTGCGCTGGGATTCCTCGCGACCGCGCACGAGCAGCTGGACCACATACGAAACGTCTGCAAGGGACTTGGCCCCGGAATGGAACAGAAGTTTAAGGAGATAGAGAAAAAGATCCAGCGCACTGAAACAATGGTCGACGGCTTGGAGCAACAGTATCCGGGACTCTTGGACAAGCTAGCCCCGTCACCACGCCGAAAAGGAAAACCGACGCATGGCCCAAGGGCGGAGTGAGGGGCGCTACTACTAACATGGAGGCCCTGAGATCGCGGGCCTTCGGACCATCACACAGCAGGGACCTCTCCATGGATCAGATAGCAGAACGCGACATCGAGCTCCTTGCAGAGCGTCTGAGGCTGGCCTACGCAGACGCGGATCGATTGAGATACGCCCTGTCCATTGAAAGGACGTCGCGGAGCCGCGTCCGGCTCGGCGTCGGGTTGGCGGCACTGTCGGCAAGCACGGTGGGTTGGCTGCTTCTCGTCTTGGTGGACGAGGACGGCCTAGCGCTAGTCGCGTTTCAGTTAATCCTCCTTTTAGTGGGTGCTGTCTCAATAGAGTCCATGCGGGTATCGTTATGCGAACTCATCCAGGCCGTAACAAGATCTATCCTTGACCAGGGCTCTAACGTACTGACGCTGAATCAGCGGGACGCGTTGCGTCACCTAGCGACGACACCACGCCGGCGGGACTGGCGTCTGATCCAAGGCATCGGGGGTGCTGTCGCCGTCGCCGCCTTCGTCGCAGTCCGTGCGGCGCCGACCGAAGGGGCGTCTACGATGACCTGGTCGAGCCTCGGGGTGTTTGCGATGCTGTGGCCGCTGGTTGCCAGCAGAACCCTGTTGAATTACGAGCTGTTGGCAGCCTCCTTGTGGAAGCTCTACGAGGGAGAGGACGCGCCGTCCTGGCGGGACCTGCCTGGGCCGACGCGGCAGGGGTAACACACTTGGGATAAGGTAGCTGGTGGTACGTCTGAGGCCCTTGGACTGGGCTAGTAAGGCTCTAGTCAGAGGTTGCATTGGCGAGGCGATCATGGCAAGCTGTCTCGGCTTGAGGAGCCTAGAAACGAGGACAGCGAAGGAATGTCATGGTTCGGACGAAGAGGATTGCTTTGGTGGAGCATTTGTCAAGGGCGCCGGACCGACGGCGGCAGTGTGCGAACGTACGCGATCCGCAGGTGAGCGTACTTGTGCTGGCGTTGTGTGGGATCCTGGGTGGGGTAAGGAGTTTTCGAGCGATTGAGGCGTACTGCCGTAGGAACGAGACGTTTGTTTGCGAGTGGCTGGACTTGCCGCATGGGATTCCGTCGCACGACACGTTTGCCCGGGTGTTTCAGGTGGTGGACCCTGAGGAGGTGATTGGGGCGTTGACGGAGTGGCTGTTGGACTTGCGTGCCCGTCGTGGGGAGGGCGGTCGGCCGTTGGTGGCGATTGACGGGAAAGCGTTGCGAGGGACGCAGCGTGGGCGGTCTGGGGGCGCGGTGCTGCAGGTGGTGACGGCGTGGGCCACGGAGGCGGGGCTGGTGTTGGCCCAGGTCGGGTCGGAACCGGACACGAACGAGACGGCGGTGATTCCGCATCTGATTGATTTGCTTGAACTAAAGGGTGCCATCGTGACGATCGACGCGG
>JALXBF010000062.1 GCA_026991575.1 Planctomycetota bacterium
TCATCCAATCGATACCCAGGCGGCCGGCCAAGGGGGCGTAAAGGTCCATCGTCTCCCGGGCCACCTCCAGTTGTCGCTCCCGGGGCGAGTGCTCCAAGGTCTGCATGTCGTGTAAGCGGTCGGCCAAGCGGATGAGGATCACCCGCACGTCGGCGGCCATCGCCAACAGCAGTTTACGGACGTTGCCCGCCTGGTGCGCCTCGCGGCTGGCGTAACGGACGTTTGTGATCTTGGTGGTGCCCTTGACGAGGTTGAGCACGTCCTCCCCAAACCGCCTGGCCACCTCTTTCTCGTCTGCTGGCGGCTGCTCCTTCAACACCGAATGGAGCAGGCCAGCAAGGATTGTATTGACATCCAGGCGCATGGAGGCGAGGATATGCGCCACCTCCAAAGGATGGGAGATGTACGCCTCGCCGGAATCCCGCTTGCGGCCCTCGTGCACCTGGGAGGCGAACTCGTACGCCTCCCTGATCCGCCGCCGCCCCTCCTCCGGGATATAGTCGGCCACCAGATGAACGATGTTGTCGATGACCAACATGGCCGTCAGGTCAAAAGGCCAAGCACCGCGTCCACCACACCGTCCAGCTCCACGTTCAGGGTCTCGCCGTCCCGCCGACGCCGCACCTCCACGCGGCCTTCGCTCAGGTAGCGCCGGCCAACGGTGACCCGCACCGGGATCCCGATGAGGTCAGCGTCCTTGAACTTGATGCCCGGCCGCTCGTCCCGGTCGTCCACCAGCACGTCGAGCCCAGAGGCGGCCAGATCCTGGACGATCCCGTCCACCACCTCACTCACGTTGTCCTTGCGCGTGGAAAGATCGAGCACCGTGACGGCGAACGGGGCGATGGGCGCCGGCCAGACGATGCCGTCCGCATCGTGGTTTTGTTCGATGGCCGCGGCAATGGTGCGGCTGACACCAATGCCGTAACAGCCCATGACAAAGTGCCGCTGTTTACCCTCTGCATCCAGGAACGTCGCGCCCATCGCCTCGCTGTACGCGGTGCCGAGCTTGAAGATATGGCCCACCTCGATACCACGGGTGAGCCGCAGTCCTGCGCCGCAGCGGGGGCAGCGGTCCTCCTCGGTGACCATCCGCAGATCGGCGTACTGCTCCACGGCGAAGTCCCGGCCGGGATTGACGTTACGCAGATGGGCGTCCGGCTCATTGGCGCCGGTCACCGCATTGACCATGCGCTGCACCTCCAAGTCGGCCACCACCCGCAGCCGGCAGCCAACCGGCCCGAGGTAACCGACGGGAACGCCGACAGCTTCCTGTACCGCAGCATCGTCAGCCAGATCTACTTCCAAAGCGCCAAGCAGGTTCTGCAGCTTGACCGGCTGCACCTCATGGTCGCCGCGCACCAGCACGGCCACCGGATCGCCGTCGGCCAGATAGACCAAGGTCTTGATCAACCGTTTCGGCGAAACGCCGAGAAACTCGGTCACCTCTGCCACCGACCGCTTTCCTGGCGTGGCGACCTTTTCCAGCTCTGCCGGCGGCTCCCCAGCGCCCACGACCGGCGCGGGCCGACAGGTGGCCTTTTCCAGGTTGGCGGCATAATCGCAGCCGTGACAGACAACGATGGTGTCCTCGCCAGTATCGGCCAACACCATGAACTCATGGGAAAAGCTGCCGCCAATGGTGCCGGTGTCCGCCTCCACGGCGCGAAAAGCGAGACCGCAGCGGGCAAAGATCCGCATATAGGCGTCGTACATCCGGCGATAGGTGGCCTCAGCCCCTGCCTCGTCGGCGTCAAAGCTGTAACCGTCCTTCATGATGAACTCCCGGCCGCGCATGAGGCCGAACCGCGGCCGGATCTCGTCCCGAAACTTGGTCTGGATCTGGTAGAGATTCTTGGGCAGATCCCGGT
>JALXBF010000063.1 GCA_026991575.1 Planctomycetota bacterium
GGCGCGCTGCGAGCAGGACGGTGAGAAGTCCGAGGGCGGACAGGGCTGCCCATAGCCACAGGTGGCTTCCGCCCGACGGACGGGGTGCGGGAATGCCGAACGCCTCTGGTCGAAACAAATCCATGGGCGGCGGGGTCGGATCGAAGGAGATTAGCCGAGCCTCAAGTCCGACGATGTCGTAGTGGGGCAGATACACCTTTGCCCATTCGACGATCGGGACTCCGTCAACCTCGCGGCCGTAGCGCAGGTCGCAGGCCCTGGCCTCCTTGCGGTACTCGCCGATCCACCAGGTCCACCCCTGAAGCGTCCAGTGACGCTCAGGATCGAACCGGAGCACCAGGTGCATCGGGTCATCCGTGCGAGGGACGGAGCGTGTGAGATGTACGAGGTATACCGAACCGCTCTCGTCCTGGCGGTGCCGCTCAGATTCCAGTTTCCACTGCTCCGAGGAAAGGATCTGCACGAGCGGCTGCCCTTGGAAGCTCAGTGCCATAAACGGAAGCAGGCCCCCGTCTTCCGCGACGAAGCCATAAGGTGAGCTGTTGTACCAGGCCCACACGTCGGACCACTCCCCTCTGCTCGACGTCCACCAACGGAGATAGTACGCCGCACCCTGCTCGACTCGCTTTATGCGGAACATGCCCGCAGGAGTGTAAATGAAGGCGCCCGTAACTCGTACCGTCGAGCTGTCTTCTTCGAGGCCATCAAGCCGAACCGCCGGCCAGCGGATGTAGAGACGCCTCCTTCCTGTTCTGCCCTCTCGGTCAGTCACGGAGTAGATCCACGTGCCACTGCCGTAGGCCTGCACGAGCCCGCGCCACGCCGAAGGGTACGTGTCCCTAATTGAGGCCATCTCGTGGATTGGGGCCTGTGCGCAGGCCGCCGTAAGAGAGGCGAGTGTCACGAGAAACGTGCCCATGGTCTTGTTACCCCCGTGCTAGCGACCGTCTAGGAGCCGAGTAGATCCTAAGGCATTGACATATCTATCTTGCAGACGCAGTCTGTTGTGCCGGGCGAAGAAGTGAAGTCGTGGCATCTGCATTCGGGATCGTTCCGGTCACACTGGTGTTTCCACACCCTTGGATCGCACTGGTTCGGCGAGATCGTGAAGCAGCGCAGGGCAGTAGGCCTGCACTGGTTCGGGGGCGGGGGCGACGGCTTGGCCTGAACGAGTCCTGTTACGACCGATGCAGCCAACTGCCCGACGAACAACCCCGAAGCGGCTGCGAGGACATGGCGTCTCGAGAGCATCGCAGCAACCTCCTCTCGCATTGCCGTCGGATAACACGTTGCCGCTAAAGGCGCGGCAAGGTCGTCACAAGGTGCTCAGCTCGATAGCCCATTGCCGTGTCCGCCGCGCCCGTAATGGCCCGCGTTGTAACTCAGCTCACCCTGGCGGTGAGCTCACGTCCCGTTCCGCCGCAGCGTGGCCTCTTTGCCTGCCGGCGAGCAGGCGCGCTGCGAGCAGGACGGTCAGAAGTCCGAGGGCGGACAGTGCTGCCCATAGCCACAGGTGGCTTCCGCCCGAGGGACTGGGTGTGGGAATGCCAAATGCCTCTGGTCGAAACAAATCCATGGGCGGCGGGGTCGGATCGAAGGAGATTAGCCGAGCCTCAAGTCCGACGATGTCGTAGTGGGGCAGATACACCTTTGCCCATTCGACGATCGGGACGCCGTCAACCTCGCGGCCGTAGCGCAGGTCGCAGGCTCTGGCCTCCTTGCGGTACTCACCGATCCACCAGATCCACCCCTGAAGCGTCCAGTGACGCTCGGGATCGAACCGTAACAGGAGGTGGAACGGCTCGCTAATGCCTGGCACCTGGTGCTCTAGTCGTACGGTGTATTCCGTCCTGTCGTCGTTCTGCTGGTACTTCTCCGCTCTAATGTGCCAGTCTTCCGATGAGAGGATATGAACGAGCGGTCGGCCGTCGAAACTCAGCGCCATAAAGGGGAGTGATCCGGTGTTCTCGGCGATGAAGGGACAGCGCCGAGAACTGTTGTACCGCGTCCACGGATCCGCGTTGTCCTCTTTGTCGTTCGTCCACCACGCCAGATAGTACGTGCCCGCGCGCTTGACACGTTCCAGGACGAACCTCCCGGAAGGCGTATAAATCCTCGAGCGTTCGGCAACTGCAGTACCGTCGCTGGCCGAGAGCCAGTCGATACGAACGGCCGGCCATCGTGTGTAGAGGCGCACGGCTTCCGTTCTGCCACCCCGGTGCGTGACGGAAATTACCCAGGTGCCGTGGCCGTAGACACGCATCAAGTCCTTCCATACTGTTGGGTATATATCTCTTATCGTGCCTCGATCGCCGTCTGAGTCAGGAAGGTGCGACATGAGTAGGACACATAAGACCAAAGGACGCAATTCCATGGTCTTTCATCCCCCGTTGGGCTCCATGCGGTGTTATTGTGACCTGATTATGGGATCTCACACACGCAGCCGACAGTGCCCGGTGAGGATGTCATGTCGTGGCATCCGCATTGGGAGTTGTTCCGGTCGCACTGGTGTTTCCACACCCTTGGATCGCACTGGTTTGGTGAGATGGTGAAGCACTGGAGGGCGGTGGGCCTGCACTGGTTCGGGGGCGGGGGCGACGGCTTGGCCTGAACGAGTCCTGTTACGACCGATGCAGCCAACTGCCCGATGAAGAGCCCCGACGCTGCTGCGAGGACATGGCGTCTCGAGAGCATCGCAGCAACCTCCTCTCGCATTGCCGTCGGATAACGCGTTGCCGCTAGACATGCGGCAAGGTCTTCACGAGATTCTCAGCCCAATAGCCCGTTGCCGTGTCTGCCACGCCCGTAATGGCCCGCATTGTAACTCAGCTTACCCTGGTGGTGAGGCGACGTCTCGCTTCGCCGCAGCGCGGCCTCTTTGCCTGCCGGCGAGCAGGCGCGCTGCGAGCAGGACGGTGAGAAGTCCGAGGGCGGACAGGGCTGCCCATAGCCACAGGTGGCTTCCGCCCGACGGACGGGGTGCGGGAATGCCGAACGCCTCTGGTCGAAACAAATCCATGGGTGGCGGAGTCGGGTCAAACGAGATTAGCCTGGCCTCAAGTCCGACGATGTCGTAGTGCGGCAGATACACCTTTGCCCATTCGACGATGGGGACGCCGTCAACCTCGCGGCCGTAGCGCAGGTCGCAGGCCCTGGCCTCCTTGCGGTACTCACCGATCCACCAGGTCCACCCCTGAAGCGTCCAGTGACGCTCGGGATCGAACCGGAGCACCAGGTGCATCGGGTCATCCGTGCGAGGGACGGAGCGTGTGAGATGTACGAGGTATACCGAACCGCTCTCGTCCTGGCGGGGCCGCTCAGATTCCAGTTTCCACTGCTCAGAGGAAAGGAGCTGCACGAGCGGCTGCCCCTGAAAGCTCAGTGCCATAAACGGAAGCAGGCCCCCGTCTTCCGCGACGAAGCCATAAGGTGAGCCGTTGTACCAGGCCCACACGTCAGACCTCTCGCCTCCGCTCGACGTCCACCAGCGGAGATAGTACGTATCGCGCCTGCCGACATGCCTTACGTCGTAAATTGCCGCAGGCGTGTAGATCAATGCGCCTGACACGGTTTCGCTCGCTCCCTCGGATGTGAGTCCGTCAATTCGAACTGCCGGCCAGCGCGCATAGATCCGCGACTTGTCCGTTCTCCCCTCTCGGTCGGTCACTGAGAATACCCAGGTGCCGTTGCCGTACACGCGCAACAGATCGCCCCACACCGAGGTATAGATCCCCCTTATTGAGCTGCTCGACTCGGCCGGGGTGGGGTCGGTGGTGAGCACTGCAGGTAAGATGCACAGAACCTCAAAGCTCGGCATTGTGACCTCGCCCTCCGCGATGTTCGGGGAGCGCCCGCTGCGGCCGCCTATGGCCGTGGCCTGGGCCCGTGTTTGCAAACACACCCTGTGGTCCCCGGTGACGACGTGAAGTCGTGGCAAGCACACTGGGGATCGTTCCGGTCGCACTGGTGTTTCCACACCCTTGGATCGCACTGGTTTGGTGAGATGGTGAAGCACTGGAGGGCAGTGGGCCTGCATTGGTTCGGGGGCGGAGGCGACGGCTTGGCCTGGACCAGGCCATTCGTGACCGTCGCAGCCAACTGCCCGATGAAGAGCCCCGATGCTGCTGCGAGGACATGGCGTCTCTGGAGCATCGCAGCAACCTCCTCTCACAGCGCTACCGGACAACGCGCTCCCGCTCGGCGCGTCTTCGGATCGTGAGAAGTTTTTCAGTTCCAATGGGCCGTTTGGACCATCTTTCCACGCGCGGCGAGCGCCGCCGGACGCCTTGCCACAATGCCTCGGGCCGGGGCCAGGCGCGGCAGGGGCGCAACCGCTGATCCATGCCTGCCGCACCACGGGACCAGTGCCGGTCGGCTTCCCCATAGACCAGTTCCCAGCGGGTGGCCGCAACGTGCTGCCGGGCGGCTTACTGGAGCCGGTGGCGCGCCACGCAAGGCGGCGATCCGTCCGTAACCTACCACCATCGACAGGGGCCTGCGCCGCCCTGGATAGCCGCGACCAAGCACCGGGTCCGAAGCTCTCATCTGCTCCTCCTGCTGTCTTTGGTCCCTCGCTAGCTCGGGCCGTCAACGTCCGGGCCCACGCTGCCACGCAAGAGCATTCGCGCTAGCAGCAGGACGGTCAGGAGGCCCAGTGCGCACAGGACCGCCCAGAGCCACAGGCGCGTGGCCGGCGCTGACTGGCGAGGAGGAGGGATCCCGAACACCTCGGGTCGGAAAACATCTAAGGATGGCTGACGCGCATCGTATGAGACCAATTCAGATGTCCATACGACCGAGCCGTCGCGGGCGCGCCGCCACTCGGCCCGCTCTACCAGTGGAACCCCTTTTGCAGGCGTACGGTACCAGAGTTCTATTACATCCCCCGACGAGGGGACGGAAACCAGGGAGGCGACATGCATCCGTCGCAAGACCCAGCACGGGCCCCTTTCGAACCAGAATCTGTTGCGGAGCACCCTGCTCCTACTCTTTTGCTCCTGTTCCAGGAGCAGCAATCGGCTTTCTTCCGACGAAACCCACTGCTCACGGACGATTCGGACGTCGGAACGCTGACAGAGTTGCTCAGTCAAGGGGGTTCCGAACCAGCCGAGGGGGACGAAGGGCAGCCATCCGCGGTTGACCGCCGACATCCAGAAGCGATCTCTATCGGGCAGTGTACCCGCGCGGTAGTACTCCAGGAGATATTGACCGGAGCCTTCGAGCCGCTTAACCCGGAAACTGGCCGTGCGCGAGAAAACGTACGCGGCCTCGACTTCGTCGTGCCGGCCAAGGAAGTCGACCCGTACGTCAGGCCAACGGGCCAGAACACGGATTCGCCTGCGTGTGGGCGTGCTTTCCGATGAGCCCTCGTGGTATGCATTGGAGAATACCCACGTGCCCTGACCGTAGACCCGGATCAGGGTACTCCACGAATACTGGTATTCGCGGCAGAAGCCGGCCTTCGGTGCTACGACCTCCTCTACCGGCGAGCACGCGATGAGCAGGAGGATGGCGATCACCATGACGGAGACTGTCCATCAGCGGCTCGGTTCATCAGCTCAGGCCCACACAGTCGGCATCATCATGGGATGACGCACACGCATTCAAGGTCATGGTTACACTCGCAAACACAGCAGGGAGCTTGTCGTACTCGCGGCCGGTTTTACAGGAGCCTTCGCTGCTGATGCACGGGTAACTCTCGACAAACACCCGACCGTAGCCTCGTCCTCGTCAAATCCCTCTTGGCTGGCCCGCAGGCCACGTGGGCGAACACAGGCGGCTGTGCCCTGGCGTCCGCTTTGCGACCATGGCCTAGTGCGGTCGGTGCGTGTCGGGGCCGTCCCTTCTGCCCCTTGCTCCCGTTGGGGCATGCCGGCCGGGGGGCTCTGGAGACCCATCCATGCCCCGATACATCCTGCCTGTGTTTCCCGTCTCCCACACCTCCGCTGGGAGCCGTGCTACGGTGTTAGCCACGCCCCGGGCTGCTTGCATCGTTGGCGTCTCGGGGTGTGTCAACATTCTTGCCGGGTTCGGCACCTCCGAGGAAGCGGAACAGGAGGAGGACGGTTAACAGGCCCAGCGTGCCCAGGACAGCCCACAACCAGAACCGCGTGAGGGCGACACGCGCGGGCGTTTGGATTCCGAAAGCCTCGGGCCGGAACGCTTCCTCGGGCGGCGGCCTCAGCTGCACCTCAAGCACGTGAGCTTCCCACAGGGTGGGGCCACCCGGAACTGCGAACCTGCCGCGCTCTACTAGGGGTACGCCGACCGGCCCATCACGATATTCCAGCTCGCATACGCCGATGGGCCGGTCATCCGACTCCATGTACAGTCCCCATCGACGCACGATCCATGCCTTGTCGGGTGTAAACCAGAGCCGCAGGCGTGCTTGCTCCCGCCGGTACGTCGGCACACGAAGTTCAACCACCAGTTGGCGCTCGTCTCCCGCACGGACCCACTTCTCGCCGAGCAGCGCGATACCGCCCGGCAGTTTGATCAGATCCACAAAAGCGCCGCCAAACCAACTGAGTGTGGCAAGGGGAAGCCATCCGCGGTTGCTCGGGATATACCAGAACTCGGAGGGGACGGCGGCCTTTGGCGACCACGATGTCAGGACAAAGATTCCCAGCTCACCCACGCGCCGGACGCGGAAACGGTGGCGGGGAGACCAGACTGATGCAAAAACTGTTGTTGCGCCGTCGCCGACCTCGTCGATCCTCACCGCAGGCCAGCGGGCCAGCAGGCGTATGGTCTCCTCCTCGCCAGACCGGCGCCGCACACGAATCGTCCAGATGGCGTTTCCGTACACGTCGACCAATCGCCTCCATGCGAACGAATATTCCTTGCGCCAGAGAGACTCTTCTCCGCCCGGAGCCTGGGCCCAGCCCAGACCCAGGAGCATCGGAAGGACCGTGAGCTTAGCGGCCTGCTCCGGCATGCGGCCAAACTCCGTGCGATGCTATTCGCTACGCGCAGGCCCGACCGGGGGCCTGTGACGATTAATTTTTCGGATGGATGCAGCCACAGCCGAACCCCTTTGCTGATCAAAAGACCTGCTTAGCGCCAGAAGTGCGAGAAGTCCATACAGACACGCGAACACTCGCAGCACGCGCCGCCGCCCCGCATGGGCCAGCCAGAGACCGGCCACAACTTCAACCACTGCGATTGACGTCGCCAGCGGTGCACTTACGATCCCCACCACCGGCAGCCTCACGAAGCCGTGCTGGCCGATTGCCAGCAGCTTCGCCACACCGGCAAACACCAGAAGGGCTGCTCCTGCGGGCTGAGCCACGCGGGCAAGGGCAGCAAACCCAGCACGCCAAACCGCCGCTGACGTGTCCCTGAACACGTCTGCAACCGCAGACAGCAACGCTGCCATTCTGTCCTCTCCGTGCTCGGAGAGCTCGTTCCCTCCACAGCCCGGGTCCGGTGTCCAGACTTGCCCCATTATCCTCCTCCTCCTCCTTGTCAAGTCCCCGGATCCAGCGGTCTAGCGGGCGAAGCAGGGGCTCGCGGGCGGTGTTTGCCATGCGGATGGGGTGGCAGATTCATCCCTCGGGAGCGCACGGCGGTGGCATGCCGACAGACCGTCGTTGGGTCGGCGCCGTGGCCGCGTGCACTTGCCTGCGTGAGGAGTGCGAATCCACCTGCGAGATGGCGAGCGGGCCGGCTCCCAGCCGAAGCCCTGCCGATGGGAATGAGGTGGTCAACCCGCCAGCTTGCTTCGGTGAGCGGGAGGGGGCTTCATGCCCCCCTCCCGCAAGGTTGATGGATAGCGCCGGCGCATCGCCGAGAAGATTTCTTCTCTGCCGAGCCGCGGGTGGGTCGATCCCGCCCGCGGCTCGGGCGGTGGGGTTTCCCTGGGCCGTCGGCGTGGGCGAGCAGATTTCGTTGTGCTTCGGGCGGGAGCGCGACCCCGCCGCGCCGACGCCGCGGGCGCCGGCCGCGGCGGCGGGGGGTTTTCCAATCGGCCGAAGAAAACACAACACGGGGCACCTCGGCGGCAGCCAACCGACCAGTCGGGACGGGACAGAAAGCCCCCGACATGACTATCCGAGCAGGCGGACCGGTCTGTTAGCTTTCGAGTTCGCAAGACACCCCGCGGACAGGGCGAGCATCTCCATCATCGTCTGAGCGGCACAGACAGCGGGCCACTTGCCGGCAGCGCGATCGTGCAGCCGAAACCCACCCGTTGCGTGGTCCATCCGATCGTCCCTATCGGCTTCCATGGCATTGTCGGTTGAGTGCTCTATGTCTTGCGAAGGCCGAACCAGGTTCCCCTACCGGCCGCTATCAGGCGGACCGCTGGCGGCGGCGCCGCATCCACAGCGTTGACGTTGGACTCTCATGCCCCCCTGCGGCACGGTAGTCGCCGTCGTTGAGTCCGATGCTCCTTCGGCCGTGGCGCGGTCCTGAAGTGTGAGGATGATGTGCCGCGTGTCTGCGCAACCGGAATCGTAGTAGACGGTTGCCCACGCGATGCCGTAGCCAGGTAGCTCTTTGACCAGCCATGCGTTCTGGTGAGAGCAGGCCAGCCACACACGCTCCCCCTTGACGTCGGTCAGGTGGGAGACGTGTTGCTCGCGCACGAGCGCCGGAGCGTACACGATGAGACGCCTGTCACGATCAGCCAGTTCCGGTGCGTAGACGACCAGTTGCAGCGGCACCGGTGGATGTGTCAGGTAGTACTTCAGACGCAAGAAGCACTCGGCGTCGCCAACGAACACATCGCCGGGCTGGCTGTACTTTCGTACTTCCAGCGCTGCAAGCCGAGCAGCCTCGCGCGCGGGCACGCGATGCCATAGCGCGGCGATGGCCGAGAAGCTGACCGCGATCATGAACAGCGACAACGCGACGCCGCGCCAGAATGTGCTCTCCAGCACGAACGCCTTACTGGCCAGCGTGATCATGGCAAGCGGGACGAGATGCACGAGGTAGCGTGCCTCGAAGACACTCTGTTTCAGGATGACTGTGCCGAGCACGATTCCCAGCGCGTGAGTCAACGCGATGGCCAGGAACAACCACTCGAATGCAGCTCCGAACCAGGGCACGATCAGCAGCAAGCCGAAGGCGGCAGCCAGCACGACGAGCCAGCCACTGGGAGGGGAACCCCACGTTATCGCGCTGATCGGCTCGCTGAACAGCTGTGCCCACGGACCGGCCAGAGCGTGCCAGCTGAGTGGCGGGATCCAGAACCCACCGCTGACGCGCTGAGCCTGGCCGACAAGCACGGGGACCCAAGGACCATAGGCTAGCGCCAGAAGGGCGACACTGACCACGCCGCGGCGTAGCAGCAAGTTTCGGACCGGCCGCTCAGCCGCCAGAGTCGCGCCCACGAGCCACAAGAGCTCTCCTGCAACGACGAACAACCCGTAGTTGTGGGAGTACACCGCGATCACACTCCCGGCCCACCATGCCAGCCAGGGGCCGAGCCGGTGCGGTGTACGGGCCACGGCCAGGCAGCCGGCGACGCTCAACATCGTCCCGAACATAAGCATGGCATACATCCGTGCCATGTACGCCGTGCTCGCACACGCGGGATTGGCTGCAGTCAGCAGGAACGACACCAACGCGAGTTCCTCAGCCCGCTTGACCCGGGCGCTGAAGCCATACCATCCGGCCCAGAACACACACGCGACCGCAGCTACCGAAAGAATGCCCGACAGAAGGCGCATGCTGAAGATGCTGTCCCCGAGAAGCTCAATCCAGAAATGCAGCAGCAGGTAGTGGCCCGGGGGATGGGTATCCCCAGCGACCATGCGCAGCAGCTCGGGGACGGGTTGCGTCGCCACGGCCCAGCTGAACGCTTCGTCGTTCCAGAAGCAGACCTTGTCGGTCCAGAGGTTGATCCGCGCCAGCGTGGCCAGCAGTATGCCTGCCAGCAGGATCCGCCACGGCCGGCTTGTCTCTTGCCGGGCGCCCTGGGTCACGTGTCCCTCCCGTCGATGGACTGCTCTGCGGTGCCACGTCGCTCGGCGGTCCGCTTGGCCTCGTGCCGCGACGCGCGCGAGCGAAAACCGCTAGCAGGCTCGATTCCGTCCCGTTTCCGAGCCGCCCAGGCGCGAACCGGTACCAGACAGCGGACGTCTACCCACTGTTCCAGGTGTAAACCGACAGTGCTTAGCAACTCGGCCAGTTCGTCCGACTTGGCGAAGTACACGGTACGCTCCAGCAGGCGAACGATACCGCCGTGGATGAGGCGACCGGTGAATGTGTCGACGTTCCCGTCGGCGAGGATCACGAGGCCTCCGGGTCGGACGACCCGGCTGATCTCGGCGACGGCCTGACCCAGCGACCGGAAATGGTGAGCGGCGTGCAAGCAGACAACGACGTCAAACACGCCACTCCTGAAGGGCAGGTGCTCGGCTTCGGACCGCACGACGGGCTGCCCGTGCACATTTCTAGGAAGTGGGTCCACGCCAACGTACCGTAGCCTCTGGTGTAAGCTGTCGGGCCACGCGTTGGCAAAGCCGCACGTGCCGCTGCCAACGTCCAGTACCCTTCCGGCACGCGGGCAGGGGATCAGTTCCAGGGCTGCGCAGTAGGTGGGTTGGAAAAACCACCGGTGCAGGAAGGCTCCGTCGTATAGCGGAGCGTAGCGGGCAAACAGGATCACATTGGAACGTCTTACCCGCCGGGCGGAATCTGGATTCGGGCCGGCTGCAGTTGGTCGTCCCGGCCGGGAAGGCTGCGCCGCATGGGGCTGGAGAGCCTCGGCCATCCCACGGCCACGCAGCTGGGCCAACCGGATCAGCATCCGCAAACCGTCACGCACAAAGCTAAGACGTGAGCCGGGACATTCCGTCCAGCGCACGGGCACGGCCCGGATCTGCTTGCCTGTCTTCCAGGCTAGTGTCAGCAGTTCCAGATCGAAGAGGTAGCCGGTCTCTGTTGTCCGTTCGACCAGCGGTCGCATGCGGTTACGGTCGAGCGCTTTGAAGCCGATTTGGGGATCGACGACGGGACAACCGGTTAGCCAACGGGCAGCGACGGCGAACAGACGGCTGCCCAGTCGCCGATACCAGAGCCGCTTGACCTTGCCTGCGGCGGCGCCGCGGACGCGGCAGCCGACCGCGAAATCGGCCCCCAGGGAGATGGCCTGGGCGAGTCGGAGTAGGTCTTCCGGTGGGGTTGCTCCATCGGCATCAGCGAACAGAACGCACTGCCCACGGGCGGCGAGGAACCCGGTCCGTAACGCCGCCCCCTTGCCCCGGTTCCGCTCGTGCCGGATCACACGCAGCGAGCCTGTTTGAGGCAGGACCTCCAGCAGTGCCTGCACAGGCTGGATGCTGCCGTCATCGACGATGATGACCTCGTGCCGATCCCCGAAAGCTTGCTCCAGAGCTGGCAACAGACGCCGCAGGTGTGTCACCAGCCGCTCGTCCTCGTTGTAAGCCGGAATAACCACGGACACGGCGCATCCGGCGACGGTGTGCCGAGCGGAACGGGAAGCGGACCCGGCCAGACCTGGCCGGTCGTGCTTCTCGGCTTGACGTCCGGCGCAAGAAACCGCTGGCCTAATCCTGGTCCTACTCGCCATTAGCTGTCCGGTCCTCTGCACGAGCCAGTGGGCGCAACTCGCGCAGCTCCGCGTAGCTCAGCTGCACCGTGCTCACCCCATCTCGGCCCACGTAGATCCAGCCCGGCCCGGCAGGCAGCTGGGCAACGATCTGGCCAGACGGGTCGACGACCGCAGATCCTCGATAGGCCTGTGCGGACAATTGCCAGCGCCGTGCCTGAATCCCCCGGCTCCGCAGTGCCCATCGATGTTCGACGAGTAGGCCCGGCGATGCGGCGAACCGTGATTCATCGCCTATGTGGATCACCGCGGCAATGTTGCTGCCCGGTGTGGCGTGCGCTCCCCAGTAGACGTACTTTTCCAGGCAGATCGCGACGCGAAACCGCATCTTGCGGCCATCGATGGAACAAATCATGGCTGGGCGCGGGGATCCGGGCATGAGCACAGGGGGTGGGGTGTGCCACAGCCCCAGAAGACGGCCTAGCTCCAGAAGCTCCGCCGGCGCTGTTTCCAAGAACCAGACTAGGGTCCGTTTCTCATACCACTGAAAGCTGCCGTCCGGGCCGACGCAGACAGCGCCATTAGTGCGGCGTCCGTTGGGGTAATGCAGTAGCAGGCCGATGATGAAATAGGTGTCCCAGCGTCTGGCAATGGGCAGGACGGTGTTTTCAAGATCCAAATTGCCCGGCATCTCCAGCAGACGCAGACTACCGTCCGAGGTTTCCTTGACGTACGCTGTGCCCAACGTTGTCTCAGGCCACACCACGATGTTCGGACGATGCTCCTGCAGAGCAGCCAGTGTCAGTGCGGCCGCTGTCTCGTCGCGGCCTAGTGCGGGCACGCCTGCAATGGGCACAGCCGGCACGCCCGGTTGGACCAGAAGGACACCGGACACTGCGGGGGCAGAGCGGGAGCCGGAATGCTGCCAGGCCAGCCCAAGGAGGTTCGAGGCCACAAGCAGACTAACCCAGGCGGCGATGTACGCTCGCCGGGACGCACGTCTGGTCAGCCACAGGCTCAGTGCGGTCTGCTGGAACACATTCAGCCATGCCAGTCCCAGCGGCCCGAGGATGGACAGGAGTTGTCCCATTGGCAACGCGGACAGCGGGCTGTGGGACGCCAGTGTGGGCCAGGCAAACACCCACGCGCGTCCGTGCTCCAGGGATACGACGACCAACGGCCCAACGCACAGGAGGACGGCCGGCCAACGCGAAAGCAGGCTGTACACTTCGGCCACGATACCCAGCTGGATTCCGAAGAGAAGGCATGCCCCGAAAGCGGCACAGTAGCCGGCGGTTGAATCGGCTACCGAGCAGAGGTAGGGCGCGGCGAGCATTGCCGTGGTAGCTCCGACCACGGTACCCCAACCGAGGCCCCAGCGACCCAGCAGCGCGAAGCCGAAGAGCGGTACCCAGCAGAAGAGGGCGCCCACAGTGATTCCAAACCGGTAGGTAACTACCCACGCACCTACCGTCACGGATACCAGTGCGGCGTTGAGAAGCAGACGGTACAGGGCGATCCGGAACCGTGAGAACCTTCGCGAGCCCGTGCTGCTGGACGATCCGTCGACGCTGACGGATGGCGTGAAGCGGCGCAGCGCGAGTGCGGAAAGTGACTCCAACCGGGTCCCTAGCAGTCTCAGCATTGGTCCGCCCGGTGCAGGACCGCGCATTAGCTTCCCCCCTTTTCACGTTCGCCCGGGTCCGCGCGGCTGCTCGTTGCGCTTGCAGAATGACCGGCGGAGCTAGCGACGGCGTGGGTCGGCAGCCTGACCGGTATGGTACCCACGTCGGGTCCTACGTAGAGCACAACCCACTCGTCGTTGGAAGCCTCACCGGTCGAGGGCCTGGCGTCCGGATCCGTGCGTACGCGAAAGACCAGGGTGATCGTCTGCCCGGGGGGGATGGACCGCGGCAGTTGGTCCGTGAGCACGCAGTTGCAACTCGCCTGAGCGCCGTAGATAGTCAACGTGCGGCTGGTGAGGTTCTTGAGTCCCACGGGAACGCGGATCACTCCGTTGGACGTTGTCGTTGGCGCAAGGACGCTCACGGCGAGCTTTTCACCGCCCAGCCACGCGAGGAAATCGTGGAGCGATCCCTTCCAGAGCACACCTGCGCCGATCACGCCGAGGGCCAACAGCAGTCCCAGCGTGCTGCCCATGATCAAGGATCTAAACTGTGGCCGATCAAACGCCGCTCTAACCATGCCTGAGCGCGCTTCAGTCACCGCGTGCATCCCCTACGTCGAATTGACGCGATCGGCCCCAACTCCCCGCGGTGGGCTGTCGGGAGCCGACAGCCAGACCGGTCACAGAGGCCCGATCGACGACCGACGGGGCCACTACTAGTGCCCGGGGCCGCCTGCCTTGCGCGGTGCGACCTGCACTGGACGTAGTCTTTTGTTTCGCTGCGGTGCGGTGCTGTGGGAGGGTGCCGTTCCGCACACCGGCACCATAGCCGCGCTTGCCGACGGCTGTGCTGTCTGGACGGGGAGAAAGGTGTCGCACTTCGACAACGATATCCTTGTGTACGCGGATGAGTAGAGGGGTCTGCCGGACCGATTTCGCCGGGGTCGGTAGCGCGACCACTTGCCAGCCGCTGGCCTGCAGCAAGGACTGCAAATCCTGGTCGGCGGACAGTAGGACGACCGTTGGCGGATTATCTTCGCCTGGCGGTGCGAAGAGCAGCGGACGCAGATGCTTCACTGAGCGTCGGCACTCAGAGCAAGTGGGATCCAGTAGTAGCATGGAGTTCTTGCGGTGCTGGTTTTCCGTAACAGCGTGCAGCATACGAGGCACTGGTTGCCCAAGCCATTGATAGGGATCTACGAGGACGCTGCCGCTTCTTGTGACAAGTACTCCCGAGTAGACCTCATGCACTGACCGAGCTGCGAGGGCGACAGAGACGGCGCTGACCGTTGCCAAGCAGGTAGCGATTCCGGTGCCCAGGGTGACGGACGTGGTGGTGGTGGCGTCAGACCCCGATCTGGTGGCTCGAACGAAGAGTAGTGTTCCAACAGTGAAGTCGAACATGCTGACCAGTAGGGGATGGATCTGGACGAACGGACCAAAGCAACCGCACGTATCGCGGCCGAGTCCCGCCATCGTTAGAGCGGCGGCTCCCAGAAGCCACCACCACAGGGCTGCGAGTCGCTGCAGGGTTCGCCACTGAGGGGTGATGATCAGGACGGTGCCGAGCCAGAGCTCAACGGGAACGGCAGCGTAGCTGACGGTGGCGAGCCAGCCATCTGCGGCTACGACCCAGCCGAATCGCCACAGTGCTGCCAGCTTGAAGACACTCGCCGCGACAAGAGTGAGTCCAAGTACGACAGGCAGAGCAGCGCCGGACAAGCTAGCGACCAGAAGGTTCTTGACCGGGCTTTGGCCGCCTTTCGGAGCGCGTGCCGCGGTGTGTTCGGCTACGTTCGTCGTCTGGCGACTCGTTCTCATGGGTGGCTTCCCCTCAGGGACGGACTTTTTCGCCCGTAAGGCACCTAGTGCACTGCTTCAGTGCGTTCGGGGGTGCCGAACGCGCGCCGTTCCATCCGGCGCCTTGTCCGTGGTCGTGCGTCGGATCCGTGGTCGCGGAACCGCACCAGCGGCACGGCGACGCAGCCCCAAGGGAGGGTACCAGAGCCAAAGCCCCAATTGCCACGAGTTTCGCTGCGGGATCCCGGATGCGTGTCCCGCATGACACTTTCGCGTTTGGGTACTAATGGCACGTGGCCCTGGTACCCTCGTCTAGCTCCTTGTGACGCCGAACCCCCCTGCCGTGCAGGGCTGCCACCGAGGGACCCACTGCCCGACGGAAACCCCAACGCGCTGGCTCGTGCCAGCGCGTCAGCCTCTAACCGCCGCTAGCCCTTTCCGTGGCACGTGCCCGGCGCAGTGCGAGCAGCGCAAGCAGCGCCAGGACGAGTGCGGTGACGGATCCTGCCGCCAGGACGAGCGCCCGACTACTGGAAGTCTGCTCAATCGCCGACTCGTCGATCCCGTAGTACGGCAAGTAAAACGCCTCAGCGGGATGGCGGCATGCAGTACTGCCAAGGATGGTGTATTCCAACAAGTCGCGTTGGAGGATGGCAGGAGTTCCGTTCATGGTTTCTGCGAGGACCTGTTCAACGACGTACCTGCTGGGCTCAAGGGATGAACCGTCGGCGTAGAAGACTCTTGTCGTGGTCACGCACTGAACGGTGGGATGAGTAGAAACGACCCTAGCCGAGACGCATGCATACTGCCTGGCTGGATCGAAAGAGATGTGCCACTGTCGGTTCGGTCGCGCGAACCAGCAGCGATGCGCGACCGTGGTGGAGACGACGGCCTTCACGCTACCGCCGGGCGTCCGGACACAGCGGGACGAGAAGCCTCGGGTGCCGGCAAGGGCCACCGTGGCTGGCAGCCCGCAGGCGACTATCGGTGACAATACGGCCATGACGGCATCTGACAGCCGGGAACCGTGCTTCCCAACCGCATGGAAGTCCGGATATCGAGCGTACCAGCGGGGGTTTGCCAGGCCACGCCGCAGCGTGTAGTAGCCTTCTCCTATGCGTAGTACGCTAGCGGAGTACCGTTCGTTGAGCAGAACGACGTGTTCGTTGCCGTTAGAGAGTCGCCTGCGAATACGCAACCTTCGGTCGCGCAGTCGGAAGCACACCCAAAATTCGTTCGATATGCTGCCAGGAGGTTCTTCGGATGCGGATGCCTGAGGTACCTTCCACACGCGGCTCAAATGGAACTCTCGGCCGTCGACGGCGTTCAAGTATTTCGCTTCCAAGGCCCGTACATGTGGCAACAACTGGCCGCACGAGCCGGCATTGTCTTTCTGGCTAGCCTGCTCGCGCGCATCCACAGCGCTGATCGCGCCCAAGGCCAGGGAGCACAAAGCCCCTATTGTGAGGTGGCTTAGTTGTCTATGCACTAACATTCCTCTTCCTGGTCGTTCCACCTGCACTGCAGCGCGCCCTGTCGTTGGCAGTCGTTATTGCGGTAGGCGCACCTGGTCTTCTTGCTAGGAGTCCATCCGTCGCAGTGGACGTCTAGGCTAGCCAGTGCAGGGCGTTCCACGGACCGAGCGGTTGCGAAAGCTAAGAGGAGGGACAGCATGCCGAGCGAGGAGGCAACGGCGACGAGCAGGGTCTGCTTCATGGCCTGGCTCCGTCGTGATTGACCCGTCGCAGTTAGGGCTATCGGCACCGACTCTCCTTCTCCGCCGCCCCGTCGAGAGGCTGAGGCGTCAAAACTAATGTTTCCGGGCCGCGGCCCTGGCCGGGCCGCGCCATTTGGCCTTGGCCGTTGTCTTCGCACGGGCACCAAGTCCGGATCAAGTGGCGGAGTTCGGACGGTTCCATGCTCGCCGCAATGCCAACAGGGCGAGCAAGGCCAGAAGCGCGGCAGCGGCCGATGCTGCCGCCAGCACGGCCACGCGCAGCGTTCCCAATGGCCTGATCACCGACTCGTCAATGCCGTAGTACGGCAGGTAGAAGGCTTCCGGGGGATGTCGACATAGCGTACTGCTAGCGATCGTGGATTCTGTTACCAATTGTTGCACAACGTGGGTAGAGCTCTCGGACGATTCCCTAAGGACTTGTTCAACTACATAGCGACTCGGCTGGACCGGCGTGTGCCCAGAATAGGTGACAGTGGCGGTCACCTCGCTCGTGAACGAGTCGTGCGTGGACGTTACTCTAGACGCGATACACGCGAACCGCTGGCTGGGGTCGAGTGTCACCTCCCATTGCTGACCTGTGCGCACCAACCACGATTGATGTTCGTGGATCGGGGTGGAGCGGATGCGCAGCAAACCCTCCTGGGTATACGCGCATCGGGAAGAGAATACCCTGTCATGACCGGCCAGCAGGGCAGTGACCGGTGGACCGCCGGCAACCACAGGAGCCAGGATGGCCAACGTAGCCTCCGCTGCCTGTGACCCGTGCGCCCCGATGGAGTAGAGATCGGGGTACCAGCCCTGCCATTGCGAGACGGCGGTATGCCGCTCGAGAAAGTATCCTCCAGCGGCGAGCCGCACGACGCGCGCGGAGTAGTACTCGTTCACGAGAATAATGCGTTCCTTGGCGTCCGGACGGCGCGGCCGCCAACGAACGAGTAGCTTCCTTTCCCGCGGCCGGAAGCAGATCCAGAAGTCATTCGGCGGTGACTGGACCGAGTCCTGACCGTCTTGGTTATCAACCGGTGCGACCAGCTTCCAACGCTGCACGACGTGGAATTCTCGGCCATCAAGTTCGTCCAAGTAGCGGGCCTCAAGCTCCCGCACCTGCGGTAGCACCTCGGAGCACGCGGTACCGTCGGGATGTTGCTGAACCGGTGCTGGAGCCGTCGCCGCTGGTACCATGGCCAACAGCACTACCACCCACATGCGAACGTCTCCGCTGCGCGCTAGCCCCTGCACTCGCACTGGTTCATCTGATTAATCCACATGCAGCGAAGTAGCCCCTGTTCCTGGCAACGATTGTTCCGAAGTGCACACCAGTTCGGATTGCTGGGCTGCCAGCCGTCGCACTGAGGGGGAGGGCCACCTTCTGCCCCCGGAACCGGTCGGTGCGCCGCTGCCAGCAAGGCCGCAACTGCCAACAGCACCGCTAGCACACTGGACGACGAGAACAGCGCCGCCAGGAGCGTTCGTTTCATGGTCACGCCTCCGCTGAACGCTCGAACGGTGGCGTTGGTCATACAGCCCGATACCACCCCAATTATCCTCCTCCTCCTTGTCAAGACCTCAGGCACGAAGGTCTCGGCCTCCTGGCCGCGGCCCTGGCCAGGCAGGGGCGGTGAGCCGGCTGACGTGTTGCCGCCAGCACAAGTGGTGGCTCACACGCTGGAATTCGGACGATTCCATGCTCGCCGCAATGCCAACAGGGCGAGCAAGGCCAGAAGCGCGGCAGCGGCCGATGCTGCCGCCAGCACGGCCACGCGCAGCGTTCCCGATGGCCTGATCACCGACTCGTCAATGCCGTAGTACGGCAGGTAGAACGCCTCGGGAGGATGCTGGCACGGTGTGGGCGGCCCAATGGTGTACTCGATCAGCAGGTGATGCACCACGCTTGGTGACTTGCCAGCCACAGACCTGACTAGCTCCTCCACAACATATTTGGCGGGAAGCAGGGACGTCGGAGCTCGCTCAATCACTTCTCTTCTCACTTCGCCGTGGAACGATCTCCACGTGTCGGTTGCCTTCGACCTGACGCACGCAAAGTGTCGGCTGGGATCAAGGACGACTTCCCATTGGCGGTCCGAGCGCGCGTACCAGGGCTGATGTTCCGCGCTGCTAGAGACCTGCAAATGTACAAGGCCTTCAGAGGTTAGGACGCAGCGACATGAGAATCCGTGTTCTCCTTTAAGCATAGCGGCGACTGGTGGCCCCCCTGCAATTATCGGCGAGAGGATTGCCAGAACGGGATCGGCTGCGCGAGAGCCATGGATGCCAATCGAGTAGAAATCGGGGTACCACCCTTCCCATTGCGGGGTGGCTGTGTGTCGTTCGAGGAGGTACCCGCCCTCGGCGAGGCGCAAAACGCGGGCGGAGTAGAGGTCGTTTACGAGGATGACACGCTGGTTGCCTTTCAGGCGGCTCGGCCGCTCGCGAATCAGGATCTTCTTGTCTCGCAGCCGGAAGCAGACCCAGTAGTCGGTCGTTCGTGGTTGGGCCGACGCCACTTGATCGGGTGCATCAGCGGGTGTGTCCAGCTTCCAGCGCCGGGCCACGTGGAACTCCCGACCGTCGATCTCATCCAAGTATTGGGCTTCGAGCGCTCGGACCTTGCTTAAGACGTCTGAGCACGGAAGTCCAGCCGGCTGTTGGTAAAGGAACAGGGAGCCGCTAATCACAAAGGCTATCGGTAACAGGTTCGCCGGCCACACGTGGTCCTCCTCCGGAACACGCTATCGGTGGCATTCGCAGTGGCCCATGTCCATATTCCACTTGCACTGCAGTTGTCCCTGCCGCTGACAGCTGTTGTTGCGGAACGCACAGCGCTTCGGATCGCTGGGCTGCCATCCGTCGCACTGAGGGAGACCGCCACCTTTGGCTCCCAGAACCGGTCGGTGCACCGCTGCCAGCAAGGCCGCAACTGCCAACAGCACAGCGAGCAGACCGGATGATGAGAACAGCGCTGCCAGGAGCGTCCGTTTCATGGTCACGCCTCCGCTGAACGCTCGAACGGTGGCGTTGGCCATACAGCCCGATACCACCCCAATTATCCTCCTCCTCCTTGTCAAGGCCTCAGGCACGAAGGCCTTGGCCTCCTGGCCACGGCCCTGGCCAGGCAGCGGCGGTGAGCCGGCTGACGCGTTTCCGCCGGCACAAGTGGTGGCTCACACGCTGGAATTCGGACGGTTCCATGCTCGCCGCAATGCCAACAGGGCGAGCAAGGCCAGAAGCGCGGCAGCGGCCGATGCTGCCGCCAGAACGGCCACGCGCAGCGTTCCCGATGGCGTGATCACCGACTCGTCAATGCCATAGTACGGCAGGTAGAACGCCTCGGGAGGATGCTGGCACGGTGTGGGAGGCCCAATGGTGTACTCGATCAGTAGGTGATGCACCACGCTTGGTGATTTGCCAGCCACAGACCTGGCTAGCTCCTCCACGACGTATTGACTCGGCAGTAGAGAGGGGGTGTTAGTGTAGGTGGTTTGGGCCGTTACTTCTCCTGCGAAGGAATCCCAGCGTGAGGTCACCCTTGACTTGGTGCAAGCAAACTGCTGGTTGGGATCCAAGGTAACTTCCCATTGCCGGTCCGTGCGCACGAGCCATGGCTGGTACTGGGTGGTGGAAGAGGCACGGAGCCGGAGCAATCCTTTGGAAGTGAGGCCGCAGCGAGAAGTGAACCCATGCTCGCCCGCAAGCAAGGCAGCAATCGGCGGACCAAGGGCCACTACGGGCGACAACAGCGCTAACACCGGGTCGGCTGCCCGCAACCCATGGATCCCTATCGAGTGGAAATCAGGGCACCACCTTTCCCAGGAGGGTGGGCCTGCGTGGCGCTCCAGGTAATAGCCACCCCCGGCCAGTCTCAGGACGCGGGCTGAGTAGGATTCGTTGACCAGGATGATTCGTTCTTGACCGTCTGGGCGCCCCGAATGCCAACGGATCAGCAGCCGCTTCTGACGCAGCCGAAGGCAAATCTGGAAATCGTTCGTTGGCGGTTGTGCCGACGCCACTTCATCACGGTTGTCCGTCGGCGACGCCAGCTTCCAGATCTGCCTAACCCGGAACTCCTGCTCGTCGATTGTGTTCAGGTACCGTGCCTCGAGCGTTCGAATGTGCGGCAACACCTGCGAGCATCCAGCACTGTTCGCCTGTTGGTGGGCAAGGTGGAAGTTGGCCAGAGCAGAGAGTGTGGCGAGGACCACCACCAGGCACATGAACGCCCTCCTGCTGCATGCTAGGGAGTGCACTCGCAATGGTTCATCATCATATTCCACTTGCACTGCAGTTGTCCCTGGCGCTGACAGCTGTTGTTGCGGAACGCACAGCGCTTCGGATCGCTGGGCTGCCATCCGTCGCACTGAGGGAGACCGCCACCTTTGGCTCCCAGAACCGGTCGGTGCGCCGCTGCCAGCAAGGCCGCAACTGCCAACAGCACAGCGAGCAGACTGGATGATGAGAACAGCGCCGCCAGGAGCGTCCGTTTCATGGTCACGCCTCCGCTGGACGCCCGAACGGTGGCGTTGGTCATACAGCCCGATACCACCCCAATTATCCTCCTCCTCCTCCTCCTCCTCCTCCTCCTCCTCCTTGTCAAGGCCTCAGGCACGAAGGCCTTGGCCTCCTGGCCACGGCCTTGGCCAGGCAGCGGCGGTGAGCCGGCTGACGCGTTTCCGCCGGCACAAGTGGTGGCTCAGACGCTAGAGTTCGGACGGTTCCATGCTCGCCGCAGATACAAC
>JALXBF010000064.1 GCA_026991575.1 Planctomycetota bacterium
ATGCGGTGTGCGAATCGACTGGGCCAGCTTGCCAAAGGCTTGGCCGCATATCATACCACATGGGGCTGCTTACCCGGAGTTGTGTACGATGGGACGGAGGGACAACGGCTTCCTGCGAGTGGGTACATTCTCGCTTCGCCACAGCTTGCTATTCTGCCGTACGTTGGGTACGAAGCAATTTACAACGCCGTGAACTTCTCCGGATACTGGGCAGATCCCCTGGAGGACAGATTTCACGTCGAGCAGGGACTACTCTACGGACGAGACATCAACAGGACCGTGCTGCTGCAGCAGGTTGGGCTGTACCTTTGCCCGAGCGATCCGCTGGCGGGCCGTGGCATTGGCCCAGGGAACAGTTACTTTGCGAATGCCGGATACGGACCCACTCTGGTGTATGCGCCAGAAGAAGGCTCAGACTGGGGCAATGGCGTGTTTCGCTTCCCTGTCGTGGTCAGTTTTCGTACGTTCACGGACGGTCTGTCCCACACGGCCGTTTTTGCGGAACGGGTCAATGGGTCCGGCGCAAACGGGACTGCTAGACCGTTCAGAGACATGACAGACGACGTAGGCCCGCCCGTGTCAGATGCGGAGGCCATGTACCGTCGATGCAGGCGACTCGCCGCGCGGCCTCGGGCAAGCTGGTTCACGGCCGTTGGCGCGTTTTGGGCCATTTCGGCGTACCGGTATACGCTGTACACTCACACGCAGGTTCCCAATGGGGAGGTCCCTGACTGCGCTTCGTTCACGCAAGCGATGGTCACGGCTCGCAGTCTCCACCCCAGGGGTGTAAATGTGGCGTTCGCAGACGGAGCGGTACGTTTTATTGGACAGGACGTCGACCTGTGGATCTGGCGCGCAATGGCTACTCCGTCGGGCGGAGAATTTGCTGAGTAACCGAGCCAGATGCGAGGTCGTTCCAGCATGGTCGCGGCCGTCTATGCTGCGTTTTGGCTACTGGCAACCGTGTGGCCTGTCGGCATAGCACCGCAGGAGCATGCCCATCCGGCGACCAAGCCGAGGGTGGACAGGGCTTCCGACGCCGGCTGTGGCCCCGTCGGCTTGTTCCTTCTCCTGAGAGCGCACGGACATCCGGTCAGCTATGCGGAAGTGGTGGAAGCGTTCGGCTCGGGAAACCACGCTGTTACGACACTTGCGGAGATCGTCCAAGCAGCGCGCCGCCTGGGGGTTATCGTCGAGGTAACACGCTGCTCGCCAGCCGACACGTTGCGGCGGGCACCGGCGCTTTGTTACATCGGCGGACGCGAAGGGGAGGCTGGCCACCTCGTGTTGATCACCAGGCGGGGCGATGGGTCAGTCCGGATCTTCGATCCAGCCGGTGCAGTGACAACCGTACCGCCCAGGCTTGTCCGTGGGGGGACCGAGCAAGTAATCTGCCTGACCATTGCGCAGCCCGCACGGCCTTATGTCACGGCACTCATGGCCTGGGTTATTGTTTTTTTCCTTTGCCTGATCGGCACGTGCAGCGGGCGACTCTTACGTCGCAGAACACCCACCTCTCCGCCGTAATCGGGACTCGAGCAGGATCCTGCAGCGGGAACAACTGGAGTGGGCTTTATGTATTACGCGGCTTCCATGGCACGACAACCACCTGCTGGCTGGAGGGGCGCGGTATTCTGCCTGCTCGCATGCGGCTTGTTGCCGGCCGAAGCACAGCAATCGGCAAGGGAATTGCTGGGCGCCCAGGTCACCGCCTGGCAATCGCTCGAATCCGTCGAGTTCTACTGGACTGGCGCCTACCGTTACCTTGGTCCCAGGGGAAAAAATCCGTACCGCAGCCGCTTTTGGATCACGCCCGGTCTATTTCGCTGGCGGCGCGACGGGGCCTACCGAATCGATTCGCACGAGCCGACGTCAAGCCATATGGAAAAGCTGACCGTGGCCGAACTTAGGGGCAGACGCTACAGTCTGATCCGGGGCCAGCTGGTCGTGGAGCCGGCTCGCGGTCTCACCTGGATTGACCCGAAGCTGTGGGGGCTATTCCCTTTGCCTCTGTACCGGCAACTACACGAAGAACCACAGTATTCCCTACGGCTGCGAGCCAGGGCGCGGAAGTTAGGGACCGAAGTCGTCATCCTCGTGGCAGAACTGCGCTCCGCGGGAGGGGAACTCGTCGAGCGGTGGCAGATCGCGCTTGCCCGGAAGGGACCCGCTTTCCTAGCCAGCGCCTCGCGTTACGGGCCAAGCGGTCAGTTGGAGACAGAGTACGAGGCGATAAGACTCGGGCAATTCCGCACTGCCACCGGTCGGATTGTACCCTTGGTGACCGAGTGCGCCGTGCGCTACTACCTGTTTCGACCACCGGCTGAGCCGAAGCGCCACCTCGTACTGAAGAAACCGTGGTCAGAGTGGCAGATAAAACTGGTGCCCGGCACGGTCCGACTCGGGCGGTCCATACCGGACCGAGACATCGCGGTGCCGGATCCGGACGAAGCGGTGGCGCTCGAGCACAGCGATCGGGAGGTACGGATCGGCCGAGCCGCATTGGCCCGGCAGCCAACGACCGCCGGCGAGGAACGACTAGACACCAACCAGATCGGCACGCTGCAGCGGATAGCTCGCGTCGAGGACGAGTTGCCCAACACCGACCGCTGGGCTTGGTTCCTTACAGCGATCGGTATCCTGGCTATCGCGGTTGGCCTGCTGCGCCGATGGCGCGTAAACCGGGGAGCGTAGAGTGCGTCGGGACAGCGTAACCGTTCACGGGACCCAGACGCGCAGCGCTGGGCCAGGATCGAGGTGAGGTTGAGCAGCGAGGGTAATGGTTGATGGGTGTTGATCCATAGAGTCTGTCCGGAAATTCTTCGTTGCACGTTTGCGGGATAGAGGTACAGGGGATGCAAGGCCTGCGAACGGGGGCAGACGGCGGTGGATTGCATGGGTAGGTTGATCCGCTGGTCGTCATGGACTGGAAAGCGCAGAGACGGCTCAACGGATGTCGCGAGAGTCTGGGTCAGCGGGAGGTGTAAACACCGGAAAGACAGACGGGTGGTGCGGAACGATCCGGGACAAGGCGCGATCGCTGGGATGAGCCTCCTGAGGAGGGGCCGTAGGACAGAGTGCCCTGCGGCGAGAGCAACAGCAGCGAGATAGCAGCACCGCCTATGGGCCCAGCATAGGCGTACGCCCCGGAACGACTTCAGCCAGGCTGCCACTCGTTCCGTGTTGGCTCGCACCCGACGCACATTCTTCGGCGCTCGCCTGTAGGAGGCACGCCGCTTGGCGAACCGCGGCATAGAGCCGTACTCGGCTGCTTGCTCACGGGCCTGGCTGTAGTCATAACCCTTGTCTGCGACGAGCTCCGGTTGGATCTTGCCCACGCTCAACCCCTCCAACACCGGACCAGCCAGCTCCGCGGCCGTCTCACCTAACAGCTTGAACTCCGGGATGTTCGCCCCAGCCACCTGCACCGCCAGCGGCACACCCGCCTCGTCCACCACCACCACCACCGACGCCCTCATACCCTCCTTCCCACGGTCTGCTGGATTGGGCCTGCTGTCCTCGCATCCCAGCGGCGTCGGCACCAGGGTACAGTCGATCCCAAGCCGACGCTGCCGCGCCCGGCCGCCCTCCACGTAAAATCCCACCAGCACGAGGTGCAACAACGCGAACACCCCAGCCTCCGTCCACCGCTTGAACCACTCGTGTGCCGTGCTCCCGTTGGCCAGCTGGCCGGTCGCCGGGATCGCGTTTCCGCTGGCGGCCCGTACGCATCCGATACCAAATCGCGTTGCAGATCCGCCTCAGCGATGTGGCTGGCCGACCACGCCGACCCGGGCCGGGACGCGACCCAACGCCCAGAAACTCCACAATCGCCTTGATCAACGCTAGAATTGCTTCCGGACAGCGATAGCGTGTGTCCATGCGACGCCTCCCTGCGTCCGGGGTTCTGGTTGTCTAACCACACCCCCCCGACGCAGGGAATTCTATGCGCCCAGCATTTTTCGGACGGATTCTTAACCACAGGTGGTACGCACTGCATTGCAAGCAACGGAAAGGTTGGGAGATGACCGACGCCCAACGTTTGACTCTCTTCTTCAGCTCGGTGGTTGCCGTGACGATGGCGGGCAGTAACGGAGACGCCGCTGAGGACAGTCCCATCGATTTGTCGCCGCACGTGGTGCTGAACTCATGGCGGGAATGGGCCCGTCGCTTCCAGTCACACGCCTGGGAAGGAGAAATACGTCAGGATTACGTGGATCGCGTCGAAGTCACGGTGGCGGACAGGAAGGGCGATGGGCAACAGCCCCGGAAGGCACGGAGCAATTCGGAAGCAGGAGTCAGGGTCATAGAAGGGACGGTGACACTTTACTTCGTTGGCAAGTGGCCGGAAATCCTATGGGACTCGACGCGGGAGGAAACAATCAAGCGGCCTGGTCAGCCGCCGACGCATGTCGTTGTGCGAAAAGGCGCGCTGGTCAGCCGAGGGAGAGCAATCGGCCTCGCCGGAACCGGAGCGGGATGGGTAATCCGGGACATCGAATCGCTGTACGACCCGGATGCGCCGCCGGCGTTCTGGGACTCCTTTGATGAGCTTTACCGCTATCACCGCCCGTTCAGGGCGCTTGTGAATCCCTATGGCATGCACCGCTGGGTAAAGCCCTTGGAGGAGAAGCGAGTCGAGTTTGATCGTATTCGGTGGGTGGACAAGCGTGTCGAAGTCGTATGGCACCTGAACTTTGAAGGGCTGCCTCGGGAAGAGGCGATCAAGTTGCGCCTCTACAGGAGGGGACGCTGGATTCTTGACCCGAGCACTGCATGGCTGCCGGTCATGGCAGAAACGAACGGGATACTTGCCGATGGGGCGCCCTTGCGCGCTGTGACCAAGGTGGAATGTGAAGTCCATGCAGGGGTGCCCATCGAAGTGCGACGCGATGTCGACGTCGTTTTTGGGCCAGATGATGGCGGGTTCAGGCGGCGGATAACGGGAACGCAACGAGTGGTACTTCGTCAGGTATCCAGCACGTTGGATCGTTCGAAGCTGACGCTTCGTTACTTTGGCCTGCCGGACAAGATCCGGCTCGGTCCTCCGGCGGCGGGTGTTCCCAGATGGCAGCGTCTGCTGGTAGCGGCGTTGGTGCTACTGCTCAGCGGTGGGCTGGCCTGGTGGCTGGGCAGGAAGAGGGCAGTCTGAGGCAACCCGAACGGCCGTTTCGCACCATCTAGGAATTCCGAGGACGCGGCGATCACACGACACTTTAGCCGGCAGAGGGCCGCGTGGCAGTGGTGGTCTACCGCGTCACGGAAGAAGATGCGCGCACGGCGGTAGGGTTGCTGTGGCCCCGGAAACGGGAAACGCGGAACCAAGAAGGACAAGGGGATATGCTCGCATGATGGCACGGGCTTGGTTGCGTGTGCTGTTCTTGGCAGCGGGAATCTTGATGGCCGGAGTGGTTCTGCTTGTCCCTATGGAGCAAACCCCGCTCGTATTTGAGCCGCCGGAGCCGTACGTGGAGGAGGCGCCCCCGCGAGCTCGTGTCAAGGTGCCGGTAACGATTCGGAATGTGAGCTCGGGAGAGGTCACCATCATCGGTGCACCGAGGGGGTGAGGGATCCGTGCAGTGGTCAGCGCGCCGGTCCGGCTCGCTCCAGGTCAGGCCGCCGACGTAGTTTTCGAAGTGGCAGCTCCACGCGCGGGACAGACGTTCGTGTACCCGATGACCGTGTGCGCGAGCGACGGGCAGGTCCTTTACCTGCTACAAGGGCGCATCACGATAAGTAGCCGGCAGGAGGAGGCACAGCAGCCAAACGCACCAGCACAGGGGAAGTAATCTCCGCCGGCCCCGGCTGCTGGCGCTGCTGCTGCCCCGGCGTGGGGTCGTCTCAGCTCTGACAACACAGCGGGGGATGGCCTCGGCTGCCCCGTATGCTGCAAGAGCTGAGACGCACCTGAGGCGCGGTCACGGGGCGCGGCCTTGGCATGGTGCGGGCCATGGCCGATAATTACGAACTGCCTCTTCGGGGCCTGTTCCACGCATTCGGTTGTTGACGATCGGGAGTACCGGGCAAATGGCCATACGGCAGGATTCGCAGCCAATCTCCGGAATCACGCCGTCGCTCGTTGCTGAGAGGCTCATTATGGAGGTGTGGCCGTCGATCTCGGCGTATGCCGCCGGTCGGCTGGTCGGACAACTGTTCAGCATTCCCGGTCGTGTTGGCCCCGTACGGATCACGCTGTTCATTGGCCTGGTAATCTTCTGGCTTCCGCTGGCCGTGTACTTTTGGCCAGGTCGCTTGGGCACGCGGTACAGCCTGACCAACAAGCGGTTGCTGATTCGGAAGGGGCTGACGGGACGGCCAGCCGGGGAGGTTGCGTTGGAAGAGATCGAGGATGTACGTCCTCGCGTCCGGCCAGGCCAGGCGTATTTCCTGGCGGCGGACCTGGAGGTAATCGGCCGCGACGGTGAGGTCCGGCTGGTGTTGCCCGGCGTGTCGCAAGCGGAGAGCTTCCGCCGGGCGATTCTAAAGGCGCGGGATGCGCGGGTGCGTGTGCTGGCAGCGCTGGAGGAAATCGAGCGGCGACGTCAGGCTGAGGCGCAAACGGAGCAGAAGGCAGAAGCAGCCAGTTAGTCCACGAGTCCCAGTACGCGGGCAAGGGACCAGCCCACCACTCGCGCCGTTGCCACATACGGGCCGATCGGGCTCGTTAGATGTGCCGTCCTAAGCGGTTCTACGGTTGTGCCGTTGCAGGCAGTTGCGTTGTGCTTTCGGAGGCAGAGGGGAAGCGGTTGCTTTGCGCGTGGAGGGCAAGTCTCGGTCCAAGAAGATAGTGCGCGCGACGCAACGCGGCGTCGATCAGGACACGCCCCAGCGTGTTGGGAACTGCGACTCTTCTGGCCCGGTTAGCCGGTCAGCCTAAGCCGGTACTGGCAAGCTTTCGGGACACGCTCTCTGCGGTAACCTCTCGGTTGTTGCCTCTTCCTCAGACGGCCGCACAACGCATCGGCAGTCGGCGTCGGTCGCGTGCTCCTGAGCCGTGCCTCCGCGGCGAGGCGTCATCGCGAGCAACGTGGCAAAGGCCGCATGAACCACGATGAGCACCCCAAGCCACGCGAACATCCGTCGGCTACCGGCAAGACGGCCGTCATCCGCCCCCCAGAACACCTTCAACCGCCCTATCACACGCTCCACCGCCGTACGCCCCAGGCACCGCCGCTCGAACTTCTCCGTTCCGCGAGGCAATGCGGGAAAACGCCGCAAGTCCGGCTCACGCTCCACCCCCACCCTCAGGCCGTACTTCTTGCCCGCATTGCACCGCTGGGCCATCGGACAACTCCGCCCCTCGTGCATCTCCGGACAACGTACTTCAGCGTGCCCCGCGACGGCTCGTAACCGATGTACGCCATCCGATGGCGCACCAGCGGCTCGCTTTCCGTGTCGTGGCAGTACACCATCCCCTTCCGGGAAGGACATCCCGGCACCAGCGTCCAGATCTGATCAGCCAATAGCTTGCGCACATAGCAGCCGCCTGTGGGGGTGGAGCGGAGTGGCGCGACACCGGCCGAACCGAACCGTGAACAGCTCAGGCCGAGTGGACGCCGGGGAAAAGCAGCCGCGGGTGGAAACGGATGAACGCCAGCGGGATCCAGCGGACGCAATGATGGGCGCGCGACCGTACTTACCCGGTCGTACGCATTCCGACAGCGCCCCGGGGCCTGGTCATCGGCAGAGGCGCTGCCGTCCGTGGGGCGGCGGCCGTGATGCTCCTCCTGTCGCTCGTTTCGCTTACCATCAAGGCTGGGGTGTTGGTTCTTCCGAGTGTGTGTTTGCTTCTGGGCTCAATCGGTGGCTTCATCCTTGGCGCGACGTTGACAATGCTTGGATATCGCAGTGTTCTAGGTGATCCCATGCCTTTGGGGTCCGAGGTTCGGTTTGTCAGCTCCGAGGCTAGCCAGGCGGGGTTTCTGTTCTCGGTCGCACTCGTGCTCCGGTTCGCGTTCGTCTTGCCCGGCATCTTCCTGACGAGGGCGTTCGCCGCCACCGGTCTCGTCGTTGGGCTACCTACGGCTGCCCTGGGGCGGATCTGCTGGGCGAGGCTTCTCTTCGGTGCGAGTGCATCCGTGGCCGAAGGTCCGACGTCTGGCCAAGCGCTGCGGCGGAGCATCGAGTTGCCATCGAGGCGGGGTTTCCGAGTTATCGGTCCGGTGGGTATGTGTGTCCGCTTGATTTCGCGTGGATTCCCGCGCTGGGTGTTTTCGCCTGGCCGTTCTGGGGCAGCTACCTGGCTGCCCGGCTATGCGGTGTTGGCTGAGGCCTAGCAGTGTCCTGTTCTCGCTCCTGGAAGCGACGTCTGGCGATCGGGCTGTTCACGGCGTCTGTTCTCTACGGCGTGATGGTTGGATGTCTCATGTGGGGCGAAGACTACCTGATTTACTACCCGGCGAAATTTCCAGAAGGCGACTGGGAACCGGACGGCTTGGTCCGCGAAGAGGTGTTCTTCGAGACCGAAAATGGGGTGATGCTTCACGGCTGGTTCTGTGCTGTCCCGGGTCCTAATGTCGTAATCCTCCACTCTCACGGAAACGCCGGCAACATCACGCACCGTGCTGATCTGGCCCGTCTCTGGCAACAGCACCTGCGAGCAAGCGTTTTCCTCTACGACTACCGGGGCTACGGTCGCAGTGCGGGACGGCCCTCTGAGGAGGGGCTGTACCGGGACGTCAGGGCCGCGTATCGGTGGTTGACCGAGAAGAAGGGCGTCGCGGCCACGGACGTTGTGCTGTGGGGGGAATCGATCGGCGCGGCGGTCGCTTTAGATCTGGCCCTGAACGTGCCACATCGCGCGTTGGTGCTCGAAGCGCCGTTCACCAGTGCGGTGGACATGGGCAGGCGGTTGTTTCCCTGGGCCCCGGTACGCCTGCTGATGCGGACCCGGTTCGACAATCTGGCGAAGATTCGTCGCATCAGGCGGCCAGTGCTAATCATCCATGGCACCAACGACAGCATCGTGCCGTTCGACATGGGACGGCGGCTCTTTGAGGCCGCGCCCGAGCCAAGACGATTCCTGGCCGTTCAGGGAGCAGACCACAACGATCTCTGGTACCGAGGAGCCGAGAAGCTCCTACCCGAGATCCGCGATTTCCTCCGCAATGCGGCGGAGCAAGCCTACCCCACAGGCTCGCCGACGGCATCAGAGGAAAGCGGAGCGAAGGGCAGTTAGGTTAGCGGGCCGACGGTGGGAAGAGCTGCAGGTATTCGCTGAGCAGCTCAACATTGCGCACGAACGTCTGGCTACGGATCATCTCTCCCTCCACCCACCGCCCCTCCTCGTCCAATGCCCGGATGACCTCGCGCACGCGCGGCGCCAGGCGGCGGCGAGCGGTTCGATCATCCGGCGACCGCCCGCGGTCGAGCGCGGCGGTTCGTCCGCCACGGGACACGGCTGCGAACAACCGCCGCACACGCTCTACACCGTAGGAGCCTTTGAAGCTGTAGTGCGTAGGCAGGTCGTCGTCCCGGTAGGTTAGCTCATAGTTCCTTGTGAAGTACAGCGGCTTGTTCGTGCCCAGCTCGTAGAATCGTGCCCACAGGCCGGGGGCAAGCTGCACGCGGTCAAACCAGGCGAGCGCTGGAGGGATCGGCTCGAGGTATGCCGAATCCCCTGTGAACAAGTACAGCTCGATCAAGCACTCCAGCACGCCAACGCTTTCTGCGCTCACCGCCGCGGGGGGTTCGAATCGGCGGGCCCATTCGGGCTCCATGGCGAAGTTGTATTGCTGAGCCCAAACGGGGTGAGGTTCCGGCAAACGCGCAGCGAGGATGAAGGCTCCGGCACGGTCAATTGCGCGGCGGAACCGAGGCTGAGCGTAATGCCGCGCGGCCACCATGAGGGTCTTGACACAATCGACAATGCAGTTGTCGTTAAACGTGTAGAACAGCCAGTACGACCTGGCTCCAGGGTAGGTGCGAGGCCACGTCCGGGGTAGCAGAGCCCGTTTCAAAGGGTGCCGGGCGGCCTGGTAGCCGCGTCCGTCGTAGCCTTGCGGCCAGGCGCCATTGGGGTACTGGGCGCGCAGCAAACCATCCAATCCGTACTGCAGCGCCTCGTCGATCGCTTCATCCGGGCCGCCCAGTGGGCTACGGGCCAGGGTCTGCGACAGGGCCATCAGAAAGCGGAGGGCACTCTGGGTGGTATCGTCGTCGAACGAGGTCCAATTGCGGCGTGCTGCGCGCCGCTGTGGTGGCATAGCCTGCGCGTCTGCACGCCGCAGCCACCGGCGACGCCATCGCTTGGAGAATTCAATCGAGTAGGTCCACCCGCCCGACTCCAGCTGTCCCCACGCAAGCGCCTTTCCGGCCCGCAGCGCAGCCTTCAAGTAATACGTGTCGCCGGTCGCCTCGTAGGCACGTAACAGTGCCATGCCCACCGTGGGTGTGCCCGGAGGCTGCACCCAGATCTCCCGTTCACCCGCCTCCCGCTCTCCCCAGCGCCTGTCCAGCTTCTTGCTGTACCGCCAAACATAGCCGCCGTTAACGGACAATCGCTCCACGAAGAAGCGCACGGCGCGCCGCAACGCCGCAGCCGTCTCCTTGTAAGTGGGCTCGCGTGCAGTTAGGCGACCAGGTTCCGCCTCAGCCGAGGCTGCGGTCACCAGGAAAAGCACCCACGCCCGGAGAAGGCTTGCAGCCAAGGGCAGCTGTAGCGTGCACACGACAGACCTCCGTTCAGAAAGAGAGCGAAAACGCGCTGGGCGGGCATGGCCCGAGCGTCCCTACCTACCATACCGAACCGGGTGCTCCGGGGCGAAATGCAACGACTGTCCGAACCAGCAGAGGACAGTCTCCGATCGACTCGGCTGCCTGGCCCCAATGCCACGCTCTCAGCGATTGATTCGCAGAGCCCGGACCGAGCACGGTCGTATGCACGATCTGGTCAAACACTGCCACCAAGTCATCCAGGTACGGCTGCTGGCCCAGCTACTCCAGGAAGCGAGACAGGCTCGACTGGGACTGCCTTCTCCGGCTCGATGCGTACCACGATCCGCAGGGACTGGTTCCGCCGCAACTCCTGCACGCAGTGCTCGATGCTCTGATGCTGCAATGCCGCAGTCAGGACCAGAATCGGGCACGCCAGCTGCACGGGCACATCCTTTCGGCCACGAGCACGACTTTCGCCGACGATGTCAGCAACTGTTCGTTGGGGATCATCTTCGGCAGCATGCGGATCGGTCGGAGCGTGGGGCCGTGCTACACGGTCTCCCGGGCGCAGAGCCGACGCGTCGTGCTCACGGCGAAGCCGCGTCTGTCGACACCGGTGGCTTTCGCAACGCGAGCGGGCTGCCTCTAGGACGGCACACGGGGCAACACCTTCCGGCTCCGTGCCCTCCTTACTGGAGGACCGCATCATGCAGGCACGGGCCAGCACGCGGCTGGGACGGCCTTTCTGACGGGAAGAGCTCCCCTGCACCGGCGCACAGACCTGACGGCGAGTGCCTTGGGGACACCGCAACTGGCGCGCGCCGTTGCGGAACTGCTTGACATTCCCGAGGAATTTGCCGACACTATGAAAGACGACTGGCGGGAACAGTTCGAGCCGGACGCTTGTCAATAACGCAGAGAGAGCCTATAGAATCCTGTGACCTGGCCAGCTCAGGCTCTCTGGACCACGAGAGGGCTTCCGAGCAGCTTGTCCGAGCGGCTCTTCTTCGTTGAGCAAGGCTGAGTGGATCGGTCTTGCATCCGCGTATCTGTTCTCTGGCGGTTGGCACAGTTGCCTGGCCGTCGGAGAGCCTGGCCGCGTTGGCCTACCGTTCGAGCTGTACCGGTATGCCCGCCGTTCCCGGGGATGTCCAGGAAAAGCAACTCCAACTGGAGACAACGGAAGAGCAAGTAGCTATGGCGAAGGAAACTTCAACGCGAAGCACACGAACGGGTCGTAGCCGGCAGCAGGCAACTGGGGCGAAACCCGCTGTCCCGGTCCGCGTGGACGCGTCGCAGCCAACGACGCATATTGGGGAGCTTCAGCGCGCGACGATCCAGGATCTATTGCGGATCGCCAACGAAGAGGGGATCACCGAGACGGCTGGCCTGTCCAAGCAGCAGCTCATTTTCCAGATCGTCCGGTCCCGCATCGAGCGTGGCCATGTGATCCGCGGTGAGGGCGTGCTTGAAGTCTTGCCGGACGGCTACGGCTTCCTGCGCATGCCCGAGTTCAATTACCTGAACTCACCGGATGACATCTACGTCTCCCCTGCCCAGATCCGGCGGCTCGGCCTGCGTACGGGCATGGTCGTCTCCGGCATCGTCCGTCCCCCGCTTGAAGGGCAGCAGTACTTTGCCCTGCTGCAGATTGAGTCCGTGATGGGCAAACCGCCCGAGGAGATCAACCGGGTCCGGTTCGACGACCTGACGCCGCTGCATCCTCACAAGCGGCTCATCCTGGAGCGGGAGCCTGAAGAGCTGAACATGCGGGTCGTCGATCTGATCACCCCGATCGGCAAGGGCCAGCGTGGGTTGATCGTGTCGCCGCCACGTGCTGGCAAGACGATCCTGCTGCAGAAGATCGCCAACAGCATTCTGCGGAACCACCCGGAGTGCTACGTCGTCGTGCTGCTCATTGATGAGCGTCCCGAGGAGGTGACAGAGATGAAGCGTACGGTGCAAGGGCCTCGGGCCGAAGTGATTAGCAGCACGTTCGACGAACCGACCGCTCAGCACTGCCACGTGGCGGAAATCGTGCTGGAGAAGGCAAAGTGCATGGTGGAGCAGGGTGAGGACGTCGTCATCCTGCTGGACTCGATCACGCGTCTGGCTCGCGCCTACAACACCGAAGCCCCCTCCAGCGGCAAGATCCTCACGGGCGGTGTCGCTGTCGGCGCGTTGGAGCGGCCGAAACGGTTCTTTGGTGCAGCACGGCAGACCGAGGAAGGTGGCTCGCTGACGATCATCGCGACCGCGCTGATCGACACGGGCAGCCGGATGGACGAGGTCATCTTCGAAGAGTTCAAAGGGACTGGTAACATGGAGCTGCATCTGGACCGCGCGTTGGTTGAGAAGCGGATCTGGCCGGCGATTAACATCAACAAGAGCGGCACGCGCCGCGAGGAACTGCTGCTGGATCCGGAGGAGCTGCGGCGGGTTTGGCTGCTGCGCAAGGTGCTGGCCGACATGAACCCGGTGGAGGCAATGGAGCTGCTGATCAGCCGGCTGCGTAAGACGAAGTCGAACGCCGAGTTCCTGATGACGCTGCAGGTATAACGGCCGGCACGCACGCAACATCCCGATCGCGCAGGTATCGCGCAGTCTCATACGAGGCGCCGCTATGGCGCGCTTCAAGCATGGGCAACCAGAGTGCATAGCCGGCATCGGTCGGCTCGTCCGCCGCAGCGTTCGCTCCCGCGCAACCTGTCCCCGCACGGCCACGTCCGAGGAGTACCCCAGCGAAGAATCCGCGATTCCCAGCGAATATGCCCTCGTGAACTGGTTGCAGGAGTCAGTCCCATGCGTTACGTGTCGTTCGTCTTCGCCGTAGTCACCGCACTGAGCATCGTCTCTGAGGCTCGGCTCGCCTCCGCCCAGGTCCAGCTCCGCTGGAGCGCTACTCCCGGCAAGGTCTATCGGTACTCGTCGATCCAGACCAGCAAGATTGCGATTGGAGAACAGCAAGCGGCCACGATCGAGCAGCGGCTTGAGTTCTCGTTACAGGCTTTGCCGGCCGGCTCGGAGGGTTCGATTGAGTGGGAAATGGCCTTCGGACGCCTCCAAATGAAGATCACCAATCCTGTAGGCGAATTCAGCTTTGACACGGCGAACCCGGACCAGTCCGATCTCCCCCCTCATCTTGAGCAGATCAAAGAAATGTTCAACGCGCTCGTCAACGCCAAACTGCGGTTCGTGACCGACCCGCGTGGCGTTGTCAAAGAAATCAGCTTGCCTGACTTCGTCGAAGCCGCTGGCGATCGCAACCCGTTCTGGTCGCGCGAAGTAATGGAGCAACTGATTCAATCCGTTCTCATCCGCTTCCCAGAGGAACCGGTTCGGGAGGGGGACAAGTGGACGAACAAGTCATCGGTCAAGTTCCCGTTCGGCTCCATTGAGCGCATCGACGAGTGCACCTACGCTGGCCTCGAGACACTCGATGGTGAACCGGTGCACAAGATCACCGTTTCGGCCACAGCCTCGTTCAAACCCGATCAGAAGGCACCGTTCCAGGTGGAAATCACCGATTCAAAGATCGAAGGGGTCATCTACCTGAGCAAGGACATGAGCCATATTGTGCAGAACAGCCTCACGATGGAGATCACACAGAGTCTGAAACTGCCCAACCAGACATTGGAACAGACGATCCGAGCCGAGTACAAGGCCGAGCTAGTACCGTAGCGGTCCTGGGCCACGCTACTGCTGGCCCCGGGCAGTTGTGCTGTCGGCCATGCTGGTGACAGCGTTGGGGAGAACGGACCGATGAGTTCTCGGTACACCCAGATGGACATCCCCCCGAGCACGCTGGCCTACGTGGCACCGTGGGTGGCCCTGCTGGTCATTGCCGTGGTGGCTGCGTTTGACGCTTACTTCACCGTTGGTCCCCAGCAGATGGCCGTCGTGCTCCGCTTCGGCAAGCGGCATGCGATCGTGGGCCCGGGACTGCACTTCAAATTGCCTGCCGCCGACGAGGTGGTGCTGATCGACATCGCTGAGCAGCGGTTCAGGCTGCCGTATGAGCGGAGCCCATCCGGACGGTTGCAGGGTGGCCCGGCCGGCTCGGCGGCCGAGGATTTGCGACTCATGCTCACCGGCGACCTGAACGCCGTGGCCGTCGAATGGACCGTGCAGTGGCGGGTGCAGGACCCGTACAAGTACCTGGTGGCACTCCAGGAACGGGACGTCCCCCAAACAATCTACGCGGCAGCCTTTAGCGTCATGAACCGCCTGATCGGCGATTACTCGTTCGACGAGGTGCTTACCGAGAAGCGCGAGGAGGTTGGCGAACGGGCTCGTGTCGAAACGCAGCAGCTTCTGGATCGTTACGAACTAGGTGTGCGCATCACCGGCTTGCAACTTCAGCGGATTACGCCACCCGAGTCGGTGCGCAGTGCGTTCGACTCGGTGATCGCCGCCATTCAAGAGCGTCAGCAGCGGGAGCACGAAGCCGAGCGGGAACGGAACACGCTGATCCCGCAAGCGATCGCGCGTGCGGACCAGTACCGCCGGGAGGCGGAAGGGTATGCTGCACGGATCAAGGCCGAGGCCGAAGGTGAGGCCGCGCGTCTGCTGGCACGGTATCAGGCGTACCGTGAGGCCCCGGACGAGACGCGCCGGCGACTCTACCTGGAGACCATGGAGAAGATCCTCCAGAAAGCCGGTGGCATCTGGATCGTGGACAAGGAACTCCAGTCGCTGGTCCCCCTGTTGCAGCTGAACGAGAAACGGTGACGAGCGCGGCCCCACGGAAAACCGTGCCTGAGAGGTGGCAGCCATGTGGCTGAAGCGGTTTACGCTGCTGCTTGGTATCCTGCTGGTCGCCATCGGCGTGACCGCCTTGACCACCGTGTACACGGTGGACGAACGCGAGTACGCGGTCGTGCTGATGTTCGGTCGACCGGTTGCAGAGCGGCTTGAGGCCGGCCTCTACTTCAAGCTGCCGCTGGTACAGACGGTCAAGAAGTTCCCCAGGACTCGGCAACTCTGGGGCGCGCAGCTGCGCTACGTCCTACCGGACCTGCCGACGGCCGACGGCAAGAAGATCGAAGTGATCCCGTGGGCCATCTGGCGGATTACAAGCCCGGAGAAGTTCGTCCAGCGGGTTGGCTCCATGCAACGAGCCGAAGCGCTGGTTGCCGACTTCGTGCGCGGCGCCATTCGTGACGTGCTCACGCAGCACAAATTGATCGACATCGTGCGCAGCACGGACCGAGAGTTGACGTACCGCTTCGGTGAGGAGGCGGCCAGGGCAATGGCCAAGATGCAGGGCATCCAGCTGCAGCGTCCTACCGTCGAGGAACGGGTCTCGTTGGGCCGCGACAAGATTACCAAACAGATCATCGAGGAACTTCAGCGGCAGCTGGCAGGCGAAGGAGACCGTGGCTTTGAGATCGTCGACGTCGGCATCATGAAGATCGATTTCGTTCCTGATGTCCGCGTCGCCGCGTTCCGCCGCCTGGCCGCGTTCATGGAATCGATTGCTGCCTTCTACCGGGAGGATGGCGAACGCATCAAACAGGAGATCCTGAACCGAACCAAGGCCGAGGTGGCACGGATCGAGGCCGAGGGCAAGCGCGACGCGGCCCGAATTCGGGGCGAAGCTGAAGCGGAGGCCATCCGGCTGTACGCCAAGGCAATCCGCCAGGCAGGTGACTTCTACACGCTGCTCCGCACGCTGGAAGCTTACGAGAACAGCTTCTCGCAGCAGACGCAACTGCTGCTGACCACCGACAGCGAATTCTTCCGCATCCTGAACCGGTTGAGCCCGGCCCCGCAGGCTCTGCCTCCATCCCCACCCGTGGCCGAGAAAGCCGAGCAGGTAGCTCGCCCCCCTGAAGCTGACGGCGCGGGCCGTTGAGTGCCGCTACCCAGAGGCAACGCTCAACGATCTCGCAGCAACCACTGTGGCTCCAGGCCGAGCCGGCACACCAATGGCTGAATCCGCTGCCAGAACCGCCCGGCATCCTGTGGATAGCCAGCCGTAGGTCGCAGGCCCTTAACGCGGGCACACCAGAACCGATTCCACAGGTGCATGAATAGCTCTCGGACGTACTTGGCCACAATCGACGCCGCGGCCGTCAGCGCGCAGAGCTGGTCCGCCTTCGTGCGCGGCAACAGCGTCAGCACCGCCTGCTTCGAACGTGCCTGCCACAGCTCGCCCGGCCGGCAAGCCACCTCCGCCCACGAGTCTGAACAGTTCCAGAGCAACTGGGCATAGTTCTTTCGCCCCCCTTGACGGTCCATGATCACGGTTGCCTGCGGCAACCGGTCGACCGCCAGAGCACGCAGCAGCTCGGTCGTCCACTGCGCCAACGCCACGTTCTTGCTGCCGCAAGCGGCAACCACACGGTTGAATTCCGCCGGGAAAACCACCCGCACCCGCGCCGTGCAGGCGTCCACGTGACAGGCAGCGAAGCCATCGCGAAGCGCACGGATGACGTCGTCGACCTCGTTAGGCGTCGTTGCCAACGGCAACGCCAATAGCTGCCACCGGCCGAACGCCCGTTCCGAGTCACCCGGCGGCGCTCCGCAACAGAAGCGGCGCCACAGCGTGCCCAGCGTCCCTGGAAATCGTCCACCGTCAGCCGCCGCCATCAGGGCGAGCGCCACGCGCTCCAGCCGTGCCAGCCCATGCCGCCCGCGGTACAGCTGCTTGCTGTCCGCGACGCCGGCGCTCCGCAGGATATCTTCCACGGGCGCCGGTACCGTATCGGGTGCCGCGCGCTGGCCGACGGCCACCGCGTACGCGGCCAGGACCAACGGGCCCAGCTTCGGCCCGTAGCCCGCCTCATCCACTCCGAAGTACCACCGCTTGCAGCCACAGCGACTCACGGCAACAACGGCCTCAACGAAGCAGCTTCACGTGCCAACTCGCTCAATAACTGACGATACGTCTCACGATACTGCGGCTCGTGAGCCAGGTTCCGCTGCTCCTGCGGGTCAGCCTCCAGGTCGTACAGCTCATCCAGCCCGCGGTCCTCGTGGTGGACGATCAGCTTCCAACGCTCGGTGCGGATCATCCGCATCCGGGCGATCGCACCATGGTGCATGTCGTACTCCCCGTAGAGCGCGTTTCGCCATCCCTGGTGCTTGCCGAGGACCAGCGGCCAGAAACTCCGACCGTGCACGATGGGACGGTCCGGCACCGCGACACCGGCCAGCTCGGCCATGGTGCGGAAGATATCGATGAAAGACACCATGGCATCGACCCTGCGGCCTGCCGGCACGGCACCGCGCCAGCGCACGATCAACGGCACGCGGATCGACGTGTCGAACATGTTGGGTCTGCGCTCGCGGCGGCGCTCCGGCACAAGCCAGTACGCATTGCCCTTGTACAGCAGCCCATGGTGGCCGATGTTGTAGCCGTGGTCGCTGGTGAAGAAGACGACCGTACGACGGTCCAGCTTGAGCCGATCCAGCGCTCGGAGCAGACGCCCCACGTTGCGGTCTACGGAGGTGATGCTCGCATAGTAGTCGAGCGTAAGCTTGCGCACGCGGTCAAGATCCAGCCCTGGATAGGCAGGCACTCGCGGGCTAAGGCCGACATAGGGACGTCGGTCCACCTCGGGAACGGGACCGTACGGCGCATGGGGGGCGCGGAAGCTGACACATACGAGAAACGGCCGGTCCGCGTTTTCCTCGATGAACCGGATCGCGTGCTCTGTCAGGATGTCGGGTAGAGGCCCCTTGAACCGTTGCTCCTTGCCATCGACTTCCAGTACGGGATCCATCGGACGATTGCCCCCACTACGAAACCCGACGAACTGATCGAAGCCCCGGCGTGTCGGGTGGTGCTGCGGCAGAAGCCCAAGGTGCCACTTGCCGAACAGACCGGTGCGGTAACCGTGTTGTCGGAGCAGTTCGGGCCAGGTGATGACCGACGGGGGCAGTCCCTTTCGCGGCTCGGCCCGAGGGCTCAACCAGTCGTAGATGCCCACTTCCGCCCCATACCTTCCTGTGAAAAACGCCACTCGGGACGGGCTGCAGACGGGAGTCGGTGTGAACGCCCGGGTAAAGAGTACCCCTTCTTCGGCCAGCCGATCGATGTTGGGCGTATGGATGTCCGGATTACCGTAGCAGCCGGTAGCCCATGCACCCTGGTCGTCTGTCAGGAACACTACAATGTTGGGCTGTTCAGCCTGGGCGCCGATCAGCGGCAGAGCAAAGACGGCACACCAGAGGAACGCTCCAACGGTGGTTTCCATTCGCTTCATGGCTGTCGATTCGCCCATAACGTCTGCCTTCGTTCGCCCGCCATCACACACGGAGCGCACAGTATAGCGGGAGTTGGCGTCCGATGATCTCAGAGCTCTTGTCCCGGCGTGCCGTGTTGCAGTCGCTGGCCACATGCACAGGAGTGCTTCCTGCGCTGGTGCGGTCAGCGGCCGCGACCGAGGCCCCTCGGATCAGGACGTGCCTGAACACGGCGGTGCTGCGTGGTCACCGGTTGCCGCTAGAGCGCGTCGTGGCAATCGCAGCCAGGGCAGGATACGACGCAATCGAACCGTGGCTGGACGAACTTCACCGAGCGCTACGCAACGGTAGGACGCCGCAGCAACTGCGCCGCCTGTTCGCTGACCACGGCCTGGCCGTGCCGTCACTGATTGCGTTTCCCCGCTGGTTGCATGAGGATCCGGCAGTCCGGCGTGAGGCACTGCAGGAAGCGGAACGGACGTTTGAGCTGGCGGCCGCCGTCGGAGCGGCTGCCGTGGCGGCGCCGCCGGCCGGCGTGACACGGGGCCCCAGGATTCCGCTGGCAACGATCGCCCGCCGGTATGCTCACCTGGTTCGCCTGGCGCGCAAACACGGCGTTGCTGCACTACTGGAGTTGTGGGGATTCTCCGTGAACCTGGGACGTCTGGCCGACCTGGCGTACGTGCTCATCGAATCGGGTGAACCGGACGCGGCGCCGCTGCTGGACGTGTATCACCTGTATCGCGGCGGCTCGGACCTGCTCGCCGTACGCCACCTAAACGCTGCCCGCTTGCCGCTTATTCACATCAACGACTACCCTGCCCAGCCACCGCGCGAGCAACTGACCGACGGCCACCGAATCTATCCGGGCGACGGCGCCGCGCCGCTGACCGAGTTGCTCCGGACGCTCTACCAGGGCGGTTTCCGCGGGTACTTGTCGGTTGAGCTCTTCAACCGCACGTACTGGCAACAGCCACCCGAGGACGTAGCACGCACGGCACGGTTGAAGAGCGTGGCGGTCGCCGAACGGGCCCTGGCAGGCTAATCGGCCGAAGGACCTTGCTCGACCACAGTGATGTCCGAGAACTGGTCGACGGTCACCCGGGACAATTCGCCGTCATCCTTTCGGATCAAGAGCGTCTTGACCCAGATGTCGTCCTCTGGCACCCGGTCGGTATGGAGCCCGGTGGGCATGTCTTCGACTCGCTCGACAACCCCCTCAACGGTCAACTCCCACTGAGCCGACGAGCCGATCCGGACGCGGTGTCGGACGCGCACTCGTTGGCCGGGGCGAACGTCCACGGTAGGCAGTTCGGGTTTGCTCATGGTTTGTTTCCGGGCTACAGTTCGAGCGACTCGCCGGGCTTCAGCACGATCGCTTCGGCGCTGGTCTCCGCCCGGACGCGCTCGGCCCAGGCGTTCGGGTCCTGTTCGATGAGCGGCCAGGTGTTGTAGTGCATGGGCACGACACGCTCGGGCTTCAACAGTTTCACCGCGCGGAGCGCATCGTCCGGTCCCATGGTGAAGTTGTCGCCGATGGGCAGCAGTGCAAGCTTGATGCCCTCCTCGCCGATGAGCTGCATGTCGAGCGTGAGGCCGGTATCGCCGGCGAAGTAGATGTTGCCCTCAGGCAGGTACAACAGGAACCCGGCCGGGTTCCCGCCGTAGCTACCGTCGGGCAGACCGGAACCGTGATGGGCAATGGTCAGCTTGACACGGCCGAACGGATGCTGGAACGCTCCGCCGATGTGTTGAGGATGGACCTTGGTGACCCCCTGTTTCTGGAAGTAGTCCGTGATCTCGTAGTTCGCGATGATGGTTGCGCCGGTGCGTTGCGCGATCGCCACGCTGTCGCCCACGTGGTCGGCATGGCCGTGGGAGACGAGGATGTAGTCGGCCTTCAGCTCATCGACCGAGCAGGGCGGTTGAGGCTGCCCGCTGATGAACGGGTCAATCAACAGCGTTGTGCCGCTCGTTTCAATCTGGAACGCGGCGTGCCCAAGCCAGGTAACCTTGGTTGCCATGGTGGACTTCCTCCCGTAGGGTTCACGGGCAGATGTCTCGGCCAGTTATTGCTGCGAGGAGTCCGCTGCTTGCCGTTCGGGCCGCAGCGAACGGACGATCTCGCCAGCCTGCCACATCTCTGACTCCCGGATCGCCCGCAGCTCCTGCTCGAGCTGCTCACGGTAGTCTGGCCGAGAGTTAGCCTCCAGCACGCGGCGTGTTTCGTCGCCAGCCACGACCTTCTGGTACAGTTCCTCGAAGACCGGCTTGGTGACCTCGTAAAAGCGGCGGAACCAATCCAGCGCGCCACGCTGGGCGGTCGTCGAGCAGTTAGCGTACATCCAGTCCATACCCTTTTCGCCGATCAGCGGGTACAGACTCTGGGTCGCCTCCTCTACCGTCTCGTTAAACGCCTCGGTTGGCGAGTGACCGTGTTCGCGAAGCACCTCATATTGCGCAAGCCACAGTCCGT
>JALXBF010000065.1 GCA_026991575.1 Planctomycetota bacterium
GGATACGCGTACCGGCTGTTCCAGGCAGCTACGGCTTGCACCATCCGTTCGCGAATCACCTGATTGTCGCCATACGCACCGTGCAGGTGAATCGCGTCGTACGGGTAGGCGTCGCCCCGGCGGCGAAAGCGCTCGATCAGCAGCGGCACAGTCGCTTCCATCAGAGCGACATCCCCGTGGGCGCCGATGAGGCCTGCCTGAGCGTAGTGCTGATGAAACATCGCCAGGACGCGTCGACCGTCCGGTCCCTGCCACCAGGTTGGCGACCGTTCATGGAGCCTGCCGTGGCGCAGCAGCGGGGCACGGATCTGGTTGATGCCCATGCTCAGATAGCGAATACCGCATTCGGCCAGCACCGTTGGCAGTTGCCAGACGTGCGAGGGAGCGTCCGTCAACATGACGCTCTGCCGCGGGATGCCGTAGCAACGCTCGAACTGCCGTCCCAGGTACATGGCCCGAAACAGTGTCTCACCGCTGCATAGCCCGGTGAGCAGATTCGAATGCAACGACCCGACAGCCAGCTTGCCGGCAGCGTGCAGGCGTGCCATACGCACGACACGCTCAGCGGGCCGGGTTGCCAGGTAGCGCCGCAGCACCCAGGCGGACTCCGTGTTCCACTTGAAGAACGGATAGCGCCCGGCGAGCGTTACGGCAGCATCGATGTTGCGACAGTGCGCTTCGACGGCTTCATCCTGCAGCGCCGTGTAGCCGATGTCGACATGGGAAGCGGGCGCAAGAAAGATCAGCCACTTGCGTGCCGGCCGCAGCGACGCAACCGATTGAACCTGGCGGTTGCCCACCGTCAGCGACAGCCGTACCGTCGTCGGCTGGTCCACGTCGGGCAGCAGCAGTTCCAGCACCTGCCGGCCGAACGGATCCGGCGAAAAGGACAACCGCTCCGACCAGCCGCCGGTTGTCTCTGCCGTCAGCTTGCCCGCGCGGAAAAGCGGGGCGCCTTCGGGCACGACGCGCACAAGACGCATCAACCGACCACCACGGCGCACGTACAGCACGGTTGGGATCAGCCGTAGCCCACACAGCGCGTCGACGGGCTCCTGCCCGTAATGCATCAGCTGCACGGAGTCGTACACGGCCCACGAGCCGCGGACGGACGTCAGAACCAGGCGATTCTCACCGCGACGCAGCAGGCCGGCGTCGATTGGAATAACCCGCTTCTGGAGCTGTATCGCGCGTGGATCGGTCAGCGCTAGGCCTCTACCCGGTCGGAGCACCAGCTTGGTGTTTTGGCCGTTGACCTCAACGCGTAGAACCGGCGGCAACCGCGGGTGAGCGTCCAGGAACCGAAGGTGGAGTTCGTACCAGCCGGTGGGCTGCTCGACCAACTGGAACCGCACCTCGAATCGGTGAGGCCGGCTACCTGCCCAGCGATCTGCGGGTCCAGGCTGGACGTACGGCCACGCTTGGCGGGCCCTATCCTGACCCGGTCGGAACAGGATGTGCTCGGAGAAAACGCTGGCGAACTGCTGGTACCGGCTGGCCAGGGCAAGCTCGCTGTAGCTGCCGTCGGGCCGACCCACCGACCAGACTACCTCCGCTTGACGTTGGGCGGTGGCTGCCAAGAAGGCGATCGCCAGGAGCAGATACACGCTTGGTGCCATGGGAGCACTCCGAACTTGGCTAATCTCATGAAAGCACATCTACTATGAACAGTTTATCATCCCACGGACGGGGCCAATGCCGGTGGGCCGCGTCGGTTGGAAGAACGAGGCCGGGACTGGCCGCGGTTGCGTTGGGCCAACGTTGTTGCGTACTATCAGCTAGCGTTGCCTTCCGGGGCTGCGCACCGGCACAAGCGGGCCGTCGGCGGGTTGACGGCCGCAGGACGATGCTGCCGCCGGTGCGGCAGCCTCCAAAGAGCTTCCTGTCCTGGCTACACCAGCCAACCGCAACTGAGGACTGCGATGCGCATGAGAGCAGCTTTCCACCTACCTCTGGTCCTGCTAGTGTCGGTCTCGTGGTCGGCAGCGAGCCTGGCGCAGGATGGCGGCTGGCGGTTGATCCAGGTGCCCGGCACATGGGAAAGGCAGCATCGGGAGCTTGCAGACTACGACGGCTTCGCTTGGTACCGCTGCTACGTCAAGGTGCCGGACCGGTGGGCATCGGCGCAGCGCGACCTGTGGGTGCAGTCGGTCACCGTGATCGTTGAGTACGTAGCAGACGCTTATGAGGTCTATCTCAATGGCAGGCGGATCGGGTCGAGTGGTCGGTTTCCGCCCCGGTTCGAGCCGGCCGACGAGGGGCAGCAGCGTTACAAGGTGCCGCCGGGGGTTCTGAAGCCCGGTGTTTACAACACGATTGCGATCCGGATCTACAACCACGATGGGGAAGGGGGGTTCAAAGGTGCGGCTCCGATACTGGCAGGGTACCACAACGAGATTTCGTTGAAGGGGAAGTGGGAATTTCGTGCTGGTGACGATCCTTCGTGGGCGATCGGGCCGCGGGCCGATCGGCCGGCTGCGGCGGCCTACGACAAGGTTCGCCCGGCGATTTCACTGCTGAAGATTCCCACCCGTTGGATTCCCGGCCGACGGGTACCACCGGCCGAATCGCTCAGGCTGTTGCGCACGCCTGAGGACCTTGCCGTTGACCAGCTGCTAACCGAGCCGCTTGTGGCCCAACCCCTCTCGTTGACCTTTGACGAGCGGGCGCGGCTTTGGGTCGTGCAGTACCGCCAGTACCCGTACCCGGCCGGGCTGCGCATGGTCAGCCGCGACCACTACTACCGCGCCGTGTACGATCGGGTACCCCGTCCGGCGCCGTACGGACCACCCGGTGCGGACGTCGTTTCCATTCACCAGGATACCGATGGCGATGGGACGTTCGATCGACACAAGACCTTTCTGACGCGGTTGAACCTGGCAACTAGTGTTACGTTCGGCTATGGCGGTGTCTGGGTGCTGAATCCCCCATACCTGTTGTTCTATCCAGATCGTGATCGCGACGATGTTCCCGACAGCGATCCGGAGGTTCACCTGATGGGCTTTGGCATGGAGGACACGCACTCGGTGGCCAATAGCATCGAGTGGGGGCCAGACGGTTGGATCTACGGCGCTCACGGCAGCACGGTCAGTTCGCGGATTCGTGTTGTGCGGCGGCGGGCGAGCGCCCGTTGGTTCGAACAGCTCCCGAAAGACCAGGAGGAGACGTACATCGAGGGGGCAGCCATCTGGCGCTATGATCCGCGAAGTGGCCGCTTTGAGGTCTATGCGGAAGGGGGAGGGAACGCGTTTGGCATTTACATCGATTCGAAGGGCCGCGTCTTTTCCGGGTACAACGGTGGCCGTACCCGTGGCTTTTATTACATTCAGGGGGCATACTACGTCAAAGAATCGCCTGGCAAGTACGGTCCGCCGTCGAACCCGTACGCCTTCGGATACCTCCCCGCCATCAAGAGCCACTCGAACGTGCCGCGGTTCAGCCACGTGTTCATCCTGTATGAGTCCACCGAGCTGCCGGCCCGGTACCACGGCAGGCTATTTGCGGTGGATCCGCTGCACCAGCGTGTTGTGGCCAGCCGGATAGCGCCGTGGGGTGCGAACTTTCAGACGTGGGATGAGCGTTTTCCGCTGGACGGTTCCAAGGACGTGGGGTTCCGGCCCGTCGAGCTGGTCGCTGGTCCCGATGGGGCTATTTACGTCGCGGACTTCTATGAGGAGTTCATCGCACACGGGCAGCACTACCAGGGGCAGATCGACAAGAACAGCGGCCGGATCTACCGGATACGTCCCAGAACGGACCGATGGGCTTTGCCAACCAACCTCGACCTGGCGCGGCTAAGCTCTGAGGAACTGCTCCGGCTGCTGACGCACCACAACGTGTGGTACCGCCGCATGGCACTGCGGCTGCTTGCGGAGCGCGGTGACCGTTCTGTGCTCGAGCCGCTTTACAAGATGCTGCGCGCCGGCGACGGCCAGGCAGCTCTTGAGGCGTTCTGGGCAATCAACCTGCTGGGTGGTTTTGACGAAACGCTCGCGCGCGAGACGCTACAGCATCCGGATCCGTTCGTGCGGCTCTGGACCGTACGCCTCCTGGGGGACCGGGATCATGTGTCCGCTCAGATGGCCCATGCCTTAGGCCAGCTGGCACGCAAGGAGCCGCACCCGGAGGTACGAGCACAACTTGCCGCGACGGCTAAGCGGTTGGACGTGGACGCCTGTCTGGCCATCGTGCGGGGCCTCGTGGAACACGCTGAGGATGTTGACGATCCGTTCCTGCCGCACCTCGTCTACTGGGCGCTGGAGAAGCACGCCGCAGAGCACGTTGCGGAGCTAGTCGAGTTCTTCCGTGAGAAGGCTCTCTGGAAGCTGCCGTTCGTGCGTGAGTGTCTGCTGGAACGGATCATGCGGCGGTTTGCGGCCGAGGGGCAGCGGCGCCAGCTGCTCGCCTGCGCACGACTGCTCGAAATGGCACCGGATCGCGAAGCGGTTGACAAGTTGCTTGCTGGCTTCGAAGCTGCGTTTCGCGGCCGGAGCTTGGCCGCTTTGCCCGAGGAGCTTGTCTCGGCGCTGGCCGAGTCGGGAGGCGGATCGCTCGCGCTGCGCGTGCGGATGAAGAACCCCGAAGCAATCGCTCAGGCGCTCCGCATGCTGCGGGACCGTTCGCTGGCTGCGGAGCAGCGGGCGCAGCTGGCGGAGGTGCTCGGTGAGATCGGCTGGAAGGCGGCCGTCCCCGAGCTGCTGCATGTGATTCGCAGTGAGCAAGACGAGAGGCTGCTGACAGCTGCGCTCATTGCTTTGCAGCGCTTCGATGATGAGCGAATCGCCCGCACGATCCTGGAGCGGTACGCCGCACTGCCGGTGGCCGCCAGGCAGGTGGCCCAGTCGGTGCTTGTGAGTCGGCCCAGCTGGGCAAGGCTGTTTCTCGCAGCAATTGAGAAGGCCACAATCGACCGTGCCGATGTCGATCCGGACACGGTCAACCGGCTGTTGATCGTCCCGGACGAGGAGGTGCAGCGCCTGGTAAGGAAACTCTGGCCCGGCGCCGGCGCGGTCGGAGGTCAGCAACTTCAGCGCGCGATGACCCGCGTGCTCCAAGCAGCGCAACAGCCCGGCGGCGATCCGTATAACGGCCGGCGCGTCTTCTTGAACGTTTGCGGTAAGTGCCACAAGCTCTTCGGAGAAGGCGGTGTCGTCGGCCCTGACTTAACCACGTACGAGCGACGCGATACCCAGCGGCTAGCACTTCAGATTGTCAATCCGAGCCTGGAGATCCGGGAAGGGTTCGAACCGTACGCGATCCTGACGACCGACGGCAGGATCCTGGTCGGCATCATCCAGGACCGCGACGAACGCCTCATCCTGCTCAGAACATCCGATGGCGCACTTGTAACCGTCCGTCGCGACGAGATCGAGGAGTTGGTGCGCCAGCCGAAATCGATCATGCCCGAAGGACTGTTGGACAGCTTGACCGACGAACAAATCCGCGACCTGTTCACTTACCTACGCGCCGGACAACCAGTTCGCTAGATCTGGAGTGGAGCCTATGGCCGCAGGCATGCTGCTCGCCGTCGTTGCTCTCCTCGGCCAGAACCAGCCCGCAACGGCAAGCGAAAGACTGCACCAGCTATTCGAACAAGCGTGGCAATGGGAGTTGGCCCAGAATCCAACATGGGCCTCGTACCTCGGTGATCTTCGCTACAACGACCGGTGGCCGGACCTAAGCGTTGACGCGATCCGGCGCCGTGCTGCAAGACGTGCCGAGTTCCTGCGGCGACTGGGCACGATCGATCTGAAGGACCTGCGCGCCGAAGATCGTATTAGCTACCGGATGTTCCAGCGGTGGTACAGCGAAGCGCTGCGCGAGTATGAGTTCGGCTGGTATGTGCTACCGCTGAATCATCGGGAAGGAATCCAGTCTGCCGATGTGCTCGCCGACGCGCTCCCTTTCCAAACCGAGAAGCACTACCGGGACTGGCTTCGCCGCTTAGAGACTTTCCCGCGATTCATGGACCAGACCCTGCACTTGCTCAGGATCGGCGTCCAGCGGGGCATGGTGCACGCTCGCCCGGTCGCAGAGCGCATTCCGAAGCAGATTCGGAAGCAGATCGTGGATAACCCGGAGGACAGCCCGTTCTTCAAGCCGTTCCGGCGGATGCCGGAGCGGCTTGCGCCGGAGCTACGCGCCGAACTTGCGGAAGAGGCCAAACATCTGATTCGCACTCGCATCGTGCCCGCGTACCGGCGCATGCTGGAGTTCTTCGAGGACACGTACCTGCCTGCCGCACCCACCCGGGTCGGTATCTGGCAGTTTCCGCGCGGGAAGGAAATGTACCGGTTCTTCGCACGCAAGTACACGACCACGGATCTTAGCCCGGAAGAGATTCACGCGATAGGTCAGCAGGAAGTGCGACGCATTCGAGCCGAAATGGAAAAGGTAATTGAACGCACCGGTTTCAAGGGGGATTTTCGAGAGTTCCTGGAATTCCTCCGGACAGACAGTCGATTCTATGCGCGTAGTAGCGAAGAGCTGCTCCGCATCTACCGGGCAACCTGCAAGCGGATCGATCCGGCGCTGGTGCGGCTCTTTGGTAAGCTGCCGCGCATGCCTTACGGCGTCATGCCAATTCCTGAGCACATTGCCCCGGACACGACCACGGCCTATTACCTTCCGCCGGCCGCAGACGGGAGTCGGGCTGGTACGTACTTCGTGAACCTGTACCGACCTGAGACCAGGCCGCTCTACGAAGTGGAAGTTCTGTCGGTGCATGAAGCTGTGCCGGGCCACCACCTGCAGATTGCCCTGGCCATGGAACTGAACGGCCTGCCGGCGTTCCGACGCTACCGTGGCGTGACGGCGTTCGTAGAAGGATGGGCATTGTACTCGGAAAGCCTCGGCGAGGAGCTGGGACTCTACCAGGATCCGTACTCGAAATTCGGTCAGTTAACGTACGAGATGTGGCGCGCGGTCCGCCTGGTGGTTGACACCGGCATGCACTACATGGGGTGGTCCCGCGAGCGCGCGATCGAGTTTTTCCTCGAGAACACGGCGAAGTCCCGCTTGGACGTGGTCAACGAGGTGGACCGCTACGTTGCCTGGCCGGGCCAGGCTCTGGCGTACAAGATCGGCGAGTTGAAGATCAAGGAGCTGCGTGCCGAGGCGGAGCAGGTTCTGGGAGAGCGTTTCGACATCCGCGAATTCCACGATGTCATACTCTCCAGTGGGGCGATCCCGCTGGACATCCTTCAAGACAAAGTCCGCCGATGGATCGACGAGAAGCGACGGTCGCGCTGAGCACGGGCCCAAGCGGCTGCACGGCCGGCGCGGTGCCGTGAGGAGAGTGCCAACCGGCGCTGACTGCAGGCTCTACGCGTGGCAACTTGATTGCAGGCAGCCCGAACGCGGCTACCGTGCGTCCGTGTCCGTCACCGCCCGGTTGCTGGTTGGGCCGGACGGAGCGTGCCTGTTCCTGAATGTCAGCGCACGCGGGCTCCTGGCCAGATAAGCTCCTGGAACCGATCGACCGGTTCCCCGGCTGCCCAGGCGATGCCTCGAAGCAAGAGCAGCCGATACAGCGGGTCGTCAAAGGTCCAGGAATAGTGGCCTGGGATGCAGACGAAGACGCGCCCCGGGTTGTGCTCGACGCACCAGACCTGCGGCCGGTCCTCTCCGTCCTCTCTGCTGGTCAGCAGCACGCGGAGATCATCGCGGCCACGCACAAGGCCCCAGTAGCTTTCGTCCACGAGGTCGAGGCCATCCAGTCCGGCAGTGATCGGATGGGGCTGACCCTTGGGAGCACGCAGCGACAGCGGCCCGTGTCGGAAGCGGACGCGTCCGCCAGAGGCTAGGCCGATCCGCCTGGCGAGCTCTCGCGGCGCCTCACCACCATGCACTGCCCAGTGCACGAAGACAAGTCCGCCACCGCGGGCGAGGAAACGATCCATTCTGGGACCTTCGGCGCGGCGAAAGTTGAGCCGCCTGTAGAAAACGATGACGTCTGCCGTTTCGTAGTCTTCCGGCTGCGGCCAGAACCAGCGCGTGACAATCTGCACGTCTCTGGCCCCGCCCAACAGCTCTGCCCACGCGCGCTGCCAGGCCGGGTAGTCGTGTTCGTTAGGCCCGTGGTCCTTGGGACCTGCAACGAGGACGATCTTCAGCGGGCGGAGCGCGTCCGACGGAACTTGCGCCTCGGCCACCCTCTGCAACACGTCTGCCCGGGTTCTCGGTGGCGGGGCGGCCGGCTCAGCAACCAGCGGCATCCGCGGGGGAGGTAGTAGCAGGAAGGCGAGCACGTCACGCAGCTCTTGCGCGGTCAGTCGCTTGCCGATGTCCTCAGGCATGACCGAGCGGGGACTCGGCTGCATTAGTTCGACTTCCGTTCGTTCCACGGTGATCTCTTCCCCTTCGCCTGTCCCGACAATAATCCGGTTGCCCACGGTGCGGACCGGCCCGATCAGCACGCGGCCACTTTTCAGCAACAGCCTGTAACTTACGAAATCCGGATTGATCGCGTAGCTCGGCTCAAGGATGTCCCGTTTTACCGACTCGTAATCGCGGTGGATCAAGTTGCTGAGGTCCGGTCCGATTTGCCCACCGCGGCCACGGATCCTGTGACACTTGCCGCACGACGCCTTCTTGCCGAAGAACAGCTGGCGGCCGCGCCCCCAGCTTGCTTCACGGAGTTCGGGCCGAAGTGATCCGAGATCCTCGCCGACAGCTTCGTCTGTTTCCACCGTTGCCCACGGCAACAGCAACTTCTCACACGGCAGCGGGCGCCAGCGCGGGTCTTCGTTAGTGCGGTATGCGACAACGAGTCGCACGGGATTAGCTATCGGGCGCAGGACCAGTTGTACCGGCCACGCAACGCGTCGGCCAACCGTCACCGTGAATTCTTGCCACCAGCCAACTTGCTGCTCACGTGACAACTCGTGCAACCGCGGTGGCACAGCGGCTCGGCCGGACACAGTGCTAATTCTGCCCTTGTCCACGGTCAGTTCCAGCGGACAATTCGCCAGGAAGCGTACGGTAACCTCCTCGGGAGGTAGCTCATCAGCCAGTTCAGTGCCGATTTGCTTTTGCGGGCGGAGCATGTGATCCAGGCGGAGCTGCGTGCGGAAGTGCCAGCGTGTGCCCGCGGCGCGTAGGTGCCACAACTGGCTATGCGGACGGCTCGCAGCCGTGAACGTGCGCGCGGCGTCGAGGTCGACGTGCGGCAGCCACCCGCCCCACAATTTGCGGCCGTCCGGGGCGAGGACCTCCAGCAATGTCCCGTTCAGCGTGTAGTCCAGGTCAATGTAGGGATCTTGTCGGATCCCATCACCGTGCCCGGACGCGTCGGCTCTCGGCAATGTCAGCGCGTACCACACGCCGCGCGCTTGCGGCCCGGTCCGAAACACTAGGGTATGCCCATCGTCCGCCAGGCGGCTGGAGTAGATCGGTAGCCGATATCTCTTACTGGCCAGTTGCATCTGCACGATCTGGTACGGGGGGGCGAGCGTCTCATAGCGCTCTCCTGCACGTACGAACCTGCCGTAGATTAACTCGGCCTTCTCATGGATGCTTCTCCAGTGCTCGCCGCGCAATGGGCGATCGAAAACGACATGCAGCTCGGTGGGTGATGCGGCGTACGCAAATACCGGCCGTGATAGCTCAGACCGGTCTGGCTCGATCTTGTACAAGTGCCCGAAGCCTTCCGGTCCCGTGCCCCAGTCCGGTAAGCCACTGTGCGTGGCTACGACCAGTTCGCCGTTGGGACCGAGACAGGCGTCCACGGTCAGGTGCTGCAGGCGCGCGATGATCTGCGTGCGTGCCACGTAGCCATACGCTGTGCGCGCCAACGCCGTGCGATACAAGACACCGCGCGACTCACCGCAGACAAACGCATTACCTCGCCACCATGCGGGCCCAAATACCGGTGCTGCGGACCGGATCGGTTCGTTAAAAACCAATCCGCACGCGGACTGGTGTTGTGGGCCGTAGTCATAGAGACTGGGCTCGTCGATCACATTGGGCAGGTAGCGCGGGTGCCTGGGCGGAAAGCCGTAATGGCGGCCAGGACGGATCCAGAGCAGTTCGTCGAACGGATTGCCGTTGGGCAGCCAGGTTGCCCCTTCTTGATCGGTGCAAAACAGATCCCCGTACCGATTGAACGCCAGCGCGACAGAGAACCGGATGCCGGTGCATACCGTCTCACGTCGCCGGAAGTCCGGGGAAACCTTTTGAATCGTGCCGCGTGGGGAGTCCAGGCGGTAATGAGGCCTGCCCTGGTCATCGACGAGGTAAGGGTTGCCAAAGTTGGCCGTGCCAAGGCCAAAGTACAGATTCCCTTCTTCATCGAGAGCAACCCCGAGGGCGTCGACGCCGTGCGGCAGCGGCTCCCAGCCCGACGTGACGACCATCGTCTTGTCGGCACAATCGTCGCCGTCCGTATCGACGATCAACGACACCCTGCCTTTCGACGCTACAAAGACCCCGTCGCCTCTGGGATAGCCGGGCGGTGTCAGCGCCATGCCGACTGGGCTGACGAGTTGACCGTCGTTCTTCCAGAAGAGTCGCACGCGATCCTCGAGACCGTCACCGTCTGTGTCGTTGAGCAGATAAATGTTTCCGTTGTAACCCAGAGCCACAAGGGTGCCATCTGGCCGGTAGCGCACGTTATTGATGTTCTTGAGCTTGACGGGCAGCTCACGGACGCGAAAGCCACCCACCAGTAGCTGCACGTCCGGAGGATTTGAGACCGTTTGCTTGCCGCCAGACTGACGGGTTGCATTCTCGATCCTGATCTGGTGGGCTGCCCTGCGATACTTCCACTGAAGAGCACGCGTCACACGTTGCCTTACCTCCTGCGGCAACACGCGATCAAAGACCAGCACTTCTGCGATGTCACCGTGGAAGAACCCCCTGGTCCACGGCTCGGCTGCCCTGAAGCGATAGTGCCGGGCACCGATGGTGATCTCATCGGCGCGGATCGTGTGCGGTTGCCATGGGCGACTGCCGTGTGGTTGGCCATCAACCTCCAGGATCACGCAGCGCTGACTAGGAGATGCCACGATGCAAAACACCGCCAGCGTCCGAAGGGGACGCGGTCGGAGCAACAGGTTCTTTGGCCCTTCGAAGCCACTCCCCTCGACGTTGACAAAGCTCAACTCGCGGGTGAATCCGGGCCCTAGGTCCACGGTGAGACCGGTCTGGTAATCGTTCTTGTTGGTTTCATTCGCCGCCAGCATTGCCCGAAATCCGCCGGGGTTCGTCATGGTTCTGGCGACGATGAAGAGCGTCAGCTGTTGGAACGCAAGGCCGGTGCGTTCGGCGCGTAAGCTTTGTCGCTGGCCGGCAAAGCGAATGAACCAGCGGTCGGCGATGGAGACGAGGAAGGGCCGCTGCTCGCTGGCGGGTTGCGCAAAGAGCAGTCGGCGGTCTGTGCGGTCACGCCAGCCGGGTAGGACCACAGGGCTCTGTTCAGGCCTGAGTCCGCGCTGCTCGGCTTCGTAGGTGGCGTCCAGCCAGAGGGCCAGGCCATCAGGCAGCGGCTGGCGGCTTTTCGCTTCCTGGAGCTGCGCGACGGCTACGTCGGCCGCCAGGACAAGTGAGATGAGCAATCCTACGAGGAACTTCATCTTCTTGCCTCCGGCGCTAGGGGGGTCGGAGTTTGGGGGGGCCAGCGCCGCTGGTAACCATTGGGGCAGGAAGGCAGGTTGAGGTGGGCCAGCGTCACGGCAGTGCTGGTCCGGTCGGCTCGCCGGTGCGACAACAGCGTGGCAGGGGCCAAGGGTGGGGCCGACCGCCGAGCGTTTCGGCCATGCTATCGTTCAATGCGAGCCGATCCTCCTCGAGCGAACGCCTCCACCTGCTCCAGGGTAGCCATTGTGGTATCGCCGGGGAAGGTTGTCAGCAACGCGCCGTGGGCCCAGCCGAGACGTACGGCCTCCTCCGGTTCCCGACCGGTCATCAACCCGTAGAACAACCCGGCTGCGAAGCCGTCGCCGCCGCCGACGCGATCGTACACGTCCAGATCGCAGGTCGGAGCCTGGTAGAGTCCGCCGTCGATCCACGCCACGGCGCTCCAGCGGTGCCGGCAGCTGCTCAGCACTTCGCGCAGCGTGGTGGCCACAACCTTCAAACGGGGAAACTCTGCAACGACCTGGGAGATCATTTCGGCAAAGACCGCCGGGTCGAGTTTGGAGGTCTTGGTTACTTCTGGGCCAGGGATCCCAAGCCCCTTCTGAAGGTCCTCCTCATTGCCAACGAGTACGTCGACATGCTCGACGATGCGGCGCAAGGTGCTAACGGCCCGGTCCAGACCGCCCGCCGCGCGCCACAATTTCTCCCGGTAGTTGAGGTCGAACGAGACGACGGCCCCGGCTCGGTGGGCCGCTTGCATTCCTTCGATGATCAGCTCTGGTGTGGTCTCCGACAGCGACGCAAAGATGCCGCCGCTGTGAAACCACCGCACGCCCTGGCCAAAGATCTCGTCCCAGTCAAAGTCGCCGGGCTTCAGCAGCGCAGCGGCTTCGTTCGAACGGTTGTAGAAGACCACCGGTGCACGGACGCCGAACCCTCGGTCACTGTAAACCGTGGCCATGTTCGGTCCTCGCACGCCGTCGTGGGCGAACCGCTTGTAGATGCCGTCGACGCCCATGGAGCGAATGCGCTGCGCGATCAGCTCGCCGATCGGGTAATCGACCAAGGCAGTGACGATGGCCGTGCGCATTCGGAAGCAGTCGGCCAGATTGGCAGCGACGTTGTACTCGCCGCCGCTGACATGGATCTGGCACTCGGTTGCCTTGCGGAAAGGCACCACGCCGGGATCAAGTCGGTGGACCATGGCGCCGAGGGCGATGAGGTCGTACTTGCCGTCATCAGGAATGTTCAGGCCGTAGCGGTCCATTCGACGGTCTCCATTGGTTGCCACAGCTGGTCCTGCAGGAACGCGACAAGCAAGCAAAGCTACCGGACCGAGTAGACTATCACTATACTTCGTCACGGCGCCGTCGACGCAAGCTCGTGATGGCAACGGGAGGCAGAAGCTGTGGCGCACCGACTCCTGGATCTTGAAGGTCGTGTAGCTGTGGTGGTTGGCGGTACGTCCGGGTTAGGACGGACGATAGCGTTGGGGTTGGCCGAAGCGGGGGCGGACGTGGTCGTTGGTGGTCGACGGGTGGAGTTGATCGAGAAGGCAGCGAAGCAAATCCGCGCGCTGGGGCGGCGGAGCCTAGTGCATGGCGTCGACGTCCGTGACCGACGGTCGATCGACGCATTTCGGGACGCCATCCTCGGTGAGCTGGGCCGCGTCGATGTACTGGTCAACTCGGCGGGAATTACGCTGAAGAAGCCAACGGTCGAACTGACCGAGGAGGAGTGGCAGCGGATCCTCGACGTGAATCTCACCGGTACATTGCGCGCGTGCCAGGCATTCTTCGAGCCGCTTCGGGCCAGTGGCTCGGGCCGCGTGATCAACATCGCGTCGCTGACATCGTTCGTAGCGTTTCACGAGGTCGCTGCTTACGGTGCGTCGAAAGCGGGCGTGCTCGCACTGACCAAAAGCCTAGCCGAGGAGTGGGCACCTTACGGCATTTGCGTCAACGCCATTGCCCCCGGCGTGTTCCGCACTGCTCTGAACGCGCACCTGCTGGACAACACGGAGCGTGGTCGGGAGCTGCTGATGCGGACGCCGATGAGACGGTTCGGGCAGCCGGAAGAACTGGTCGCCGCGGCTGTGCTGCTGGCATCGCCCGGCGCCAGCTTCATCACCGGTCAGTGCATCGCCGTGGATGGCGGCTTCCTGGCCTCGGGTGTGAACACGTAGGCGAGCCGACTAATTGCCGTGCTGCTCGGGAACAGCCGCTAGCCGTCCAGACGGTCACAGTGCGGCAAGGGAGCTAATCTTGCGTCTCGTCGCCTTCCCACTCGCGCACCGTGTCAACAAACGCTTGGAAGTTCTCGGGCTTAGCATCCTTGGGCATGCCCTGGTTCAAGTTCACGATGTGTCGCTGCCCGCCGCCCTCGGACAGGCAGCGAAGCGTCGCCTGACGCACTTGCTCAGGCGTACCGTTGGCCAGAAGTTGGGCGTCGACGTTACCCTGAAAAGTCTGCCCTGGATACCGGTGCCGGCACGCCCGCAGATCATGACGCGTGCCCAGGCTGACCGCGCTGCAGCCGCTGGCCACCATGCGATCCACATAGGGGCACTCGCGCACATAGAGGATGCTGGGCGCAGCAAGCCTTTGGAAAAGCCGCGAATGATATCGCTGAGCCCACTGCTCGTAGCGATCTGAGTCCAGCTCGCCCGCCCAGCTATCAAAAAGCTGCAGGACATCGGCTCCGCCCGTGGACATCACGTTCAGGAACTCGGCGGTCCGGTCAGCCAGCAACTCGAGCATCTCCTGCCACACGGTGGGATGCTCGGTGGCATAGCGGGCGGCAGCGGCCGTGTCCTTGCCAACGCCTACGCAGTAGCAGGCGACCGTGAACGGGGCCCCAGCAAAGGCGATAACGGGGAGTGCTTCTCTCAGCTCGCAGCGCACGATCGCGAGCACGCGAAGCAACCGCTCGCACAGGTCGTGGGTCACCGGCTGCCGCAGCGGCGAAAGGTCGCGCGGAGAGCGCGGTACGAGTCGGCTTACCGGACCACGGCCCGGCTCAAACGCAAAGGGCCAACCGAGCATCTGTGGCAGCGTGGTGATGTCGTAGAAGAGGATGATCGCGTCGACGCCAAAACGGCGGGGCAGCAGGCTGGCCTGGGCGGCGGCGTCCACGTCCGCGGCGAACTCATAGAAAGAGCGGCTGCCCCGCAGCTTCCGGAACTCCGGGTCCCATCGACCGGCCTGGCGCATGGCCCATACGGGGGGGCGAGGCAGAGGCAGGCCCAGGCAGGCCCGTACGAGCAGATGACCGGGCTCAGGCACCTTGCCGTTCCTCCGAATTCTCGATCCAGTGGCACGCTTCGCGCCGGACCAGCGTTGCCAGCGCCTTGATCCAACTGGGGTGATCGTTCAAGCAGGGGCAACGGATCAGTTCGGTACCGCCGTGTTGCCGAAACCACTGTGCAGCTTCGTAGCCGACCTCATCGATCGTTTCCAGGCAGTCGGTCGTGAATCCTGGTTGGACCACCAGCACCCGGCGGATCCCTTCTCGGGCCAGCTCGGCCAAGAGCTCCTCCAGATACGGCTGAAGCCACACAGCCCGGCCGAAGCGCGACTGGTACGCGATGAGCCAGTCGTCGTCACGGAGCCGGAGGGCTTCGGCCAAAAGCCTGGAGGTTGTCTGGACATGTTCCGGGTAGGGATCCCCTTTGCGCACGTAGGACAACGGGATGCCGTGGTAGGAGAAGATGAACTTCTCGGGCATGCTACCGGCCTGTCTCAGGGTCTCACGCACGCGCTGCGCCACGGCATCGATGTAGAGGGGGTCGGCGTAGAACGGCGGGACCAGCCGGATCGATGGCACGACGCGCCGCTGCTGCAAGTCCCGGAACAGCGCGTCGTACGCCGAGGCGGTCGTGGTCGCGGAGTACTGGGGATAGAGGGCCAGAACGACGATCCGGTCGGCTCCTGCCGCGGTGAGCTCGGTGACCGCCAGACTAATCGGGGGGTTGCCATAGCGCATGCCGAACCGCACAAGGTACTGGTCACCGAGAGTTTCCTGGAGCAGGATCGCCTGGCGCCTGGTGTAGTGCAGCAGGGGCGAGCCGGTCTCAGGGTGCCAGATGCGAGCGTACTTTGCTGCCGAACTGAATGAACGGAACGGAAGAACCCTAAAGTTGAGTACGAACCACCAGATGAGCCGGGGGGCTTCGATGACGCGGGGATCGCCCAGGAACTCGCGCAAGTAACGACGCACCGACCGGACGGTCGGTGCGTCGGGTGTGCCTAGCTGAATGAGGAGTACGCCGATGCGTCTGTTGGCCATGGACCCGGCATCCGGCGGCAGACCGGCGCGTGCCGTGCACGTTGCCGCCTACTTTGCCAGATTCTTCTTGATGTACTCGAGCACTTCCTGCGCGTGGCTGCGCACGTTCACCCTGTCATAGATCTTACGGATGACACCCTTCTTGTCGATCACCAGGGTGATCCGCGCAGCAAAACGGCCACGGCCACAGCCAACAGCGTCGACCAGTTTCCTGTCCGGATCGATCGCCAGCGGGAATGAGAGGTTCTGGTCGACGGCGAACTTCTTCTGGTCCTCAAACTGGTCCGTGCTCACACCAATGACGACCGTGTCCAGCTTCTCAAACGCTGCCAGCTTCTCACGGAAGCCGATCGCTTCGATCGTTCACCCAGGCGTCGATGCCTTGGGGAAGAAGTACAGGACTACGTTCTTCTTGCCTTTGTATTGGCTGAGGCGGATCTTCTGTTTGACCGGCCTACCGTCCTTGATGAGCACGGCTGTCAGTTCAGCATCAGGAGCCGGGTCGCCTTCCTTGACCTTGAGTTGCAAAGCGGGCCGCTGCCTGCGACGCCGTTGGCGCTGCGCGGCAAGCGCCGGCGGCAGGCTTGACCAGAGGGCGACCGCGCCGGCTAGCTGAAGCCAAGCCCGTCGGCTAAGTTGCTTCATGGTACCTACCTCCGCGTGAAACGCTGCCCGGATTGTCTCCGCTGCAAAGGGACCGTGGCGGGACGCCACGGGCGCGACTGTCCCGGGTCGGGCGGACTAGGGCAGGCGGGCGGCTCAGGGGCGCTCAAAGTGTTCCAATGCAGGATGGAAGCCTTCGCCGTCGTGGAACAGCGCGGCATGCGGGTACATTCCTAGGTGCTGGTTACCCAGGTGACTCCAGACCACAGCAGCCACGTTGGGCCGCGACGCAGCCACCTCCATGATACCTTCCAGCCACCGCGCTGCGACCTCATGGGGAGCGGCCCCAGAAGGCCATCCAGCGGTATCTCCACTAACGATGGCCGCTTTACCATTTGCGGTGGGGCTGATCGGAGCGGCCAGGCTGATGACGAGCGGCAGATCGAGCGCGGCGAACCGCTCGAGCATGTACGTCGTCTCCAACAGGTCACGCGACCAGCTCAGCCCGCTGCCGGTGCTGTAGCCGAACGCCAGCTCGATGCCCAGGCCACGCAGGCCAAGCTCACTTCGGCTGAGCGTGTCGGCGAAGAACAGGCTGCCACAGTCGTCCATGCGTGCGGCGTACTCGGACCAGGGTTGGCCAATGGTGATGTAGTAGAAAGAGCGGCTGGCCAGATCATGAGCTGCCTGCAAGACCACAGCCGCCAGCTGCAGGCGCTGATTCATGTCGAACAATAACGCCGGGCCACAGTTGAGTCTGGAAGCCAGTTCCCAGATGCGTACCCGCGAGGCGTACCGCGCTAGCACTGCTCGGAGGAAGTCACGCGTGAAGCTGCAGACGGTCTCAAAGTCATCGGCCCAAAGCCAGAGCCAATCAGGCAGGGCTAGCTTTTCCCAGCACACTAGCGGTCCAACGCCGACGTTCAGCTGGAGCTGCTCGCAACGCGCCAGCGCCCGATCGAGCCGGTCCCAGGCGTATTCGCCTTGCTCCGGCTCAAGTTCACTCCAGGGCACCAGCAGCTGGACCGCGCCGAAATGCCTGGCGATCACCTGGGGATCGACCGTCTCCAGGTCCTCAGGCGTGACGCGCACGAGTGTCAGCGGCATGCGCCCGAGGGCTCTGCGTTGCGTGCGCACACACTGCGCGTAGCGGCGGATAAGCTCATCACCGAGCTGGACGAGCCGCTTGAGGCAGTCTGCGGAAATGTCGGCGATCTCGTCCGCGGTTGCGTAATAGACAAGGTGCAAGAACTGTTTGATCAGCTGGCGTACTGACGAACGGGCGGCTTGACCGAAATCGAACCCCTCCTCCTCAAGCTGCCGCTGTATCTCGCACACACGGGCGAGCTTGCCCCGGACCAGCTCCACGTTCAAGTCGTACGGCTCGAGCCGCTCGGCTAACGTCGTGGTCGCCAGTCCCAGACCGCCGAGTTCAGGCACCGGCCAGTACACGTGCAGCCCACCGCTCTCGCTTACCTCCGTGATACACTGCATCAGTCCTGGCCGAAGATCCACCCAGGTGCGCCATGGAGCATGTTCGAAGCCGGTCAAGTAGGCCTCTCGCAACGCCGGCCAGCGCTCTGCCAGATCGGGCGGCTCAAACGAAAAACGCATTACGCCCATGGACTTCTTCCCTTGCGCCCCGCTGCCTTTGCACGAGTTGCGCAACAATTGTCCTTCGAGCCTGGGAGCAGTACACTTCCAGGCACACAGACACGCGCTGCTGACGTTGCCAGGGTAGGTCGGCCCGCTTTGCCTAACTTTACCCAGCGGAGCCCGTCCTTGCCAGTGGCCCAAGTCGCCCGGAGCCTGGGCCGCAATCCGGGGACGCGGTGTGGACATACCGCTGGGGACGACTGGACCTGACGCGAAACGAAGATGCTTGACGCCGAGCGGGCCGGCTCGGCTACCGGGAGCCGCACTGCCTGTCGTGGCGGGTATTTGTGACAGCGCGGTGAACTGTTGTACGATCCGTGGTGACCTTCCCCTTGGAGTCGGTTATGGCCGGTCAGAGAAACGCGGTCGTGGAGACGAGTCTCCCTGGGCTAACGCCGCGGCGTGGCAAGGTTCGCGACATCTACGAGCTTGGCGATCGGCTTATCATCGTGGCTACCGATCGGATCAGTGCGTTCGACTGGGTGCTGCCGACGCCAATTCCCGATAAAGGACGCGTGCTGACGGGGCTGAGCGTCTTCTGGTTCGAGTACTTGGATGAGCCGAACCATCTGATCACCGACAGCGTGAACCAGATGCCACTTCCAGAAGGTGCTGACCGCACGCTGCTGGAAGGCCGCACAATGTTGGTGCACAAGGCGGAGCCCGTGCCGATTGAGTGCGTCGTGCGCGGGTACCTGGCAGGCAGCGCCTGGCGGGAGTACCGCGAGTCCGGTTCCGTCTGCGGGATCGCTCTCCCGCCCGGCATGCAGGAGGCACAGGAGCTGGACGAGCCACTGTTTACGCCCGCGACGAAGGCCACTACCGGGCATGATGAGAACATCTCCTTTGAGGAGATGGTGCGGCGGGTTGGTCAGGACACCGCCGACGAACTCCGCGAGCGAAGCATTCAACTCTACCAAAAGGCACGGGCCTACGCCAGGGAGCGTGGCATCATCCTGGCCGACACAAAACTGGAGTGGGGCTTCCACCAGGGAAGGCTGATCCTGATCGACGAGGTGTTCACGCCAGATAGCTCGCGATTCTGGCCAGCAGATGAATACCAACCGGGGCGAAGCCAGCCGTCGTTCGACAAGCAATTCGTGCGCGACTGGCTGGCCGCAACGGACTGGGACAAGAACTCCCCACCGCCGCCACTGCCAGACAAAATCGTTGAGCAGACGCGGCAACGCTACATCGAAGCGTACGAGCGACTGACCGGGCGAACGTTCCCATGGCGCTGAGAGCCTCCCCATGCCACCGGCATTGCGCTATCTGACTGCAGGCGAATCGCACGGCTCAGGCCTGGTTGCCGTCATTGACGGCTTTCCCGCTGGAGTTCGTGTGGACGTGGAAGCAATCAACCGAGAGCTGCGCCGCAGGCAAGGGGGCTACGGGAGGGGCGGCCGTCAGAAGCTGGAGCACGACGCGGTGGAAGTCGTCTCTGGGCTCTGGCACGGGGTCACGTTGGGTAGTCCCATTGCGCTACTGATCCGGAACAGGGACGCAAAACTGGAACGGCTGCAGGAACTGCCTCGGCCGCGGCCAGGGCACGCCGACCTGAGCGGCGCGCTGAAATACGAGGACGGCATTCGACCAATCCTGGAGCGGGCAAGCGCGCGTGAGACAGCGGCACGGGTGGCCGTCGGAGCACTCTGCGCGCAACTGTTGGCCCAGTTCAATATCCGGTGCTTCGGGTTTGTGGTCGAGCTGGGGGGAATCAGGGCCGAACCCGTTCCCGGGGATCTCGACCGTTGGCGCACCGTGCGTGATGCCAGCCCGGTCTACAGCCTTAATCCCGAAGCCGACCGACGGATCGTGGCGGCCATCGACGAGGCAGCCAACGCTGGCGATACGCTGGGTGGCATCGTCGAAGTACACGTCTACGGACTGCCTTACGGGCTGGGCAGTCACATCCAATGGGACCGCAAGCTCCGCGGCCGCATTGCCCAGGGGTTGCTGAGCATCCAGGCCTTCTGGGGGGTTGAGTTTGGGCTGGGCTTCGAAGCGGCACGCCGGCGAGGCTCAGAGGTACACGACCCGATCCGCTTCGACCCCGATCTGGTGGAGACCCCAGCACTAGGCTTCGTGCGACCGACAAACCACGCGGGTGGGATCGAAGGTGGTATGACCAACGCTCAGCCGCTCATCGTGCGCGCGGCGAAAAAGCCGATCAGTACACTGCGGCGGCCGCTCGAGTCGGTCAACCTCGAGACGCTGCAGCCCATGCGCGCTTCCTACGAACGGAGCGACGTGTGCGCGGTGCCCGCCGCGAGTGTCATTGCCGAGAACGTCGTAGCCTTTCACGTGGCAGAGGCTTTCCTGGAGCGGTTTGGATCCGATAGCCTCAGCCAGATCGCCCGCAACTACGAATCCTATCACCGAGCCATGAGCACAAGACTGATGGACCGCTGGCGAGCAGGCACGGAGCCGCGCGAGGAAACGATTCAGGAAGAAGGCGATGCAGAGTAACAACCCGTCTTCGCCAGGTCCTGCCGCAACTGATCCGAACATCTGGCAAACGGTTGTTTTGTATGGCGCGCTCCTTCTTACGCTCGTTGCCTGGCACTTTCCCATGACCGTCGGCGGCAAGATGCCGGCGGGCGGGGACGTCGCCGGCTTCTTCCTGCCCTTGATGCGAAGCTACCAGGACGCCGTGCTATCGGGACGGTCCCTCCTGTGGAACCACAACTGGGGCTTCGGTTTTCCTCAGGTAGCAGAAAGTCAGACAGGGGCCTACTACCCCATTCGCTGGGCTCTGTACCGCTTCTTGGATCTGGAGACGGCGTTCGTCGCCGAGCTCTTGCTGCACCTAATGCTGGCTGGGGCAGGCGCTGCGTTACTTGGGCGACGAATGGGTCTAAGCAGGACCGGAGCGTTTCTCGCGGCCGTGATTTTCGTCGGCAGCGGCTTCTTCGTCAGCCACCTGGCACACCAGTGGGCCTACAGTGCCGCCGCATGGTTGCCGTGGATCCTAGCCATTGTCTGCAGAGGAACGGGCTCAGTGGAGGGCCTTAGGAAGCGATGGTCAGGCGGTTCGGTTGCGATCCTGGCGATCGCGGTCGCGCTGCAGCTCCTCGTGGGACACTATCAAGTAGCATTCTTCACACTAGTGGCGGTAACCACAACGGCGCTGGCCGGGTGCGATGGCCGTCCCAGGCTTCAGGCGTTATCAGTACTGATGACGGGATGTTTACTGGGGGCGGGGCTGGCGGCGATCCAGTGGGTTCAAACACTAGGCCTGCTGCGCGTTGCTGGCACTGGCGGACGCGGACTCGCATACGCCAGCGAATTCGCCGTATCGCCCTTTCACCTTGCCATCAACCTAGTGCTGCCCAGTGCATTCCACGTGATTCCCGCCTGGCGCCCAGTCGTCTGGGACCCTTTCCACACATCGCCAGAAGAAGTGCTACCGGCATTCGGCTTTGTTGCACTGGTGCTTGTTCCCCTCGGTCTCTTTTCCGGATCACCCCGGCTGCGCAGGATCGCCATTTGCCTGGCCGCGGTCGGCTTCTCCGGTGCGGTCTTGCCGTTCGTGCCCGGGGTCAGGCTCCTGCTTGAGCTGCCGGGCATCGGCATGTTCCGGGCGCCAGCACGATGGTTGCTCATCGCTAGCGTTGGCGTTGGACTCCTTGCCGGGAACGGACTCGATGCCGTGCGCAACACCAGCGGACGAACTTTGCGGGCACAGGTGATTGCCAGCGTAGCCGCTATCACGTTCTGGTTGGTGCTAGCAACCGCGACGGTTGCTGCCCTGGCCGGAACGTTGGGCAATGGCGTTGAGCACCGCGCCCGTCTCTTCGTTTACCGCATTGCACAAGTCCTGGGACCTTGGTCACTGCCCGAACCGAATCCCGGCCAGGAAGGGTCGCCCTATCCGTCAGCAGTTCTCCAACGACTGGCACACGCCAGTCTAGTCAGCGCTGCGACCGCGCGCGCCGCGCAGAGTGCGGTTCGTCCTGAGGTCGTATGGAGCAGCGAGCTCGCGGGCCCGTGGCTCGCCTGGTCCGCAGTTGCCCTGGTACTCACCGCTACCGCAAAGAGGCCGCGACTGTTCCGGAGCGTGGCTACGGTAGCCGCTACCGTCGAGCTCGCCGTACTACAACAGCTCGCGCCGGTTGCAATGATTCAACGGCGCAATCTGGCCGAGCAGTCCGTGGTGCTCCAGTGGCTGACGGCCAAACAGGTGGGGCGTCAGCCGTACCGCGTCGTCGGGCTGCCGGGTAATGTCGCCATGCTAGCCGGCGCTGCGCCAGTGCCGGGCTATCGAACACTTGACATACCGGTTCAAGTCCCTGGTCCGTTGACACTCTGGGCTGCACTGTCCGACCCGGCCGTCATGCGCTTACATCAGCGATTAGGGATCCAGGCATACGCGGTGCCTGTCGCGAGGGATAGCGCTCAAGAAGCGTTGCTAACGGTTCAAAGACACTTCGGGTCGGTTGAGCTGCTCGATGATCCGGTGTTGAGTGAACTCCTATATGGGCCGCCACTAGGCCGGTCGCAACGGCAGCTGTTTCTCGTTTGCGATGGACCGTCGGACGCGGCCACTGCATGGTTCTACCCGGGAGCGAGCAGTGCACACCGTCCCGGTTGGTTTCTGACAGAAGAGGCTAGGCGGGTGACGGTCCGCTCAGATGCGACCGGTTTGGTGGTGGAACTGCTCGTCCGAGCGGAACGAGCGGGGTTGGTGCTGTGGACGGTGCCGTTCGTGCCGTGCTGGCGCGCCCGCGGTACGGAGGGGGCAGGCGCTCCGCGGGTTCTTCCACTGAGCCGGTCTGCGGAGGGCTGGATGGTAATCGCTCTGCCAACTGCGGGCAACTGGCGCGTACGATTGGCCTATGTTGACGTGCACCGCACGGTTGGATGGACGATCACGGTGGCTAGCGTGACGCTTTGGCTAGCCTACGCATGCGCGGCGCTGTACCGCTTGGCCAGGAGCAGCTGAATCGGAGGGGAGTCCAATGCGAGGACACGGGCGGCGGCAGGTGCTGGGAGCGTCTCAGCGTCACCGATGGTGCGATGGTAGAGGCTACGCTGGCCAGGCTCGGTGTACTGGCAGCCATGAGACGAGCATCGTTTGATGAACGAAGCAAACCCATTGTGGTAACGGAAGGGAATGCCCAGTGGGAACCTTACAACGTTCCCTGCGGCGCCCACCGTGATGCACGAGAGACTCTGCGGAGTTCACCTGGGAAAGCGGCCTGAACCTTCAGACGACGATCTGGTGCGACGTCGGCTGTTTCGGAAGACGCCGGTCTCATGGTGACCGGCTTACGGCTAGTGGCACCCCGGCCGGTGCAATCCTACGACGTGGTAACGGTAGGTCGGAGTGCGACAAGGGTGATGGGCGAGGGCGGAGGAACATGGCCTTGTGCCAAGTCTGGGCGTTCGTCCGGGGGAGCGTAGCGACTGCTAAGCGTGATCGGGGCGCATGATAGGAAGGCAGACTGCCGCACGGTGTGGTAACTGGTATTCGACGTTGTCGTGGAAACCTTGGAACCGGCCTCACTGCGGCTTGGGCTTATCGATAGGGCCTGGTGGCTAGCCCAGCGGCGCGTTTGCCATGGCAAATCGACCGTAGCCTTCCAACGGCCCCGCGTGGCCCAGCGTCCAGCGCGGAATCTTCTAACGCCGGCCAGTGGCCGGACGAGCCTCCCGGGCAAGAGACTTCAGGAGGGGGCGCCTTAGGTTGCTATGCTCACCGCCGTCTGGCGGCTGCCCGCCGTGACGCTGGCTGCGCACGTTGGGCCCCGTCGTGGTACGACACCTGGCGGTGGGGCCGCCGTGGCTATGGCACCCTGGGAAACGGGGGGGCGCCCGGGGCTTGCCCGGGCGCCTGCCCACCGAGAGCCGTAGCGAGGGTTAATTCGCGGGAAGGATGTAACGCATGATGACCTGGACAGTTTCTCGGAAGGCACGTTTCAGCTCCGGCAGTCGAATACCCAGGCGCGCAGCCAGGCGATAGATCGTACCGCGTGAGACTCTGAGCAACCGCGCTGCCTGGGATATGTTGAACTCGGACCGCCAGAGCGCTACGTGCAGCATCCGTTCGAACAACAGGTCGGTTGCCTCCTGCAAGGTGTGTCTCTTGTCGAGAAGGATGTCTAGAGACGGAGGCAAGTGCTCGGCCAACAGTAGCTCAATCTCTTCCGAGCCGACGACCCGTCCGGCGAATGGCACGACGGCGGCTCTTGCTAGGGCTGTCACGGTACGAACGTTCTGCGGCCAGCCGCACAGTGCTAGCCTGGCGAGGGCTACTGGTCTGATCTCGGGCGGCTCCCAGCCATTGGCAGCCAGGTAGAGGGCCACCTGGGTAAGGAACATGCCAATTGCGTCAACGGGGCGGATTCGTAGCGGCGGCAGCTCCAGGTAATGGCGCGTCAGGCGCGCGTACAGGTCGGCCCGAAACTTCCCTTGCTGGACCAGTTTTCGTAACGGCCTGTTCGACGTCGCGATCACGGTGCAGTCAACGCGGTTAGTGTCGTTGCTGCCCAGCCGTTCAAAAGTGCGGTCTTGTAGGAATCGGAGCAGTTTGGCCTGGGCCGGCAGTGGTAACGTATCGACTTCGTCAATTAGCAAGGTTCCTTGGTGCGCAAGCTCGAGTTTCCCGTACTGTGCCCGGGGGCCAGCGTCGGTGAACGCGCCCGGTTCGTAGCCGAACAGTTCCGAGTCGATGAGACTGGTACCGAGGAGCCGGCCGTTGGTGGAGACCAGGGGCCCTGATCCTAGAGCTGCGTGGATTGCCCGGGCTAGGAAGCTCTTGCCTGCCCCCGTTTCACCTTCGATCAAGATGTTTGTTCCAAAGGCAACGCGGCGGGCGAACTGGAGGACCTGCTCGATGAGGGGGCGGTGCCAGGTGACCCAGTTCATCTGCTCTCCGGGAAGAACGAGGACTTGCGGTGTTTCGTCTGGCAGCAGAAGTCTCTCTGCAATGGTGCGTCCTTCGGGGTTCGCAATTCTGCGAGTGGGGCTGGACCCAACAGGGCGAAGGGCCAAGACGCTTCCTCGGTGGAGGGCTTGCCCGGGCGGCAGTAGGCTCGTCCATGCGATTAGATCGGCAAGTTGGCGGCTCGTGCACGTTCGTTCCTGTGTCCTGCGAATGAGCACCACATCCGCAGTGGAATCAGTCGGCGGAACGAACTGGATTCGGTTGGCCTTCATCACGCATAGGCCACGCAATTGGACCTGCTGTGCCTCGGGCCAGCCTACCAGAGCGACACGCACGCCGGGCAGAACCGTTCCTGAGGGAGGCAAACCGAAGTCGACGTAGTTCCGTTGCGCTGTATTCTGTCGTTTGCTGCTCATGACCTGTTCCCTTCTCTGCTCTTCAGATGATCGCACAGTTGAACTACCATCACTGATGCTGTCACGGGCGCCGTCACTGATACGCGCGCACTACGGTCAGCCGTCGTCATCATCGCGCGAAAACTTCGAGGGATTAATCCCTGCCTTCGCCAGCGTACGGAGTGCGTGGGTGCGCCATACGCCCTCTCGGCGAGCTGCCTCGGAGACGTTGCCCCTGGTTTCCCGAAGGGCCCGCAGCAGACGGATCAGATCGAGCAGGTACCTGGCCCTCGGGAAGTCCTCTCCTCGGCTGATCAGCTCAAGCAGCTCCTTGAGGTAGTCTTCCTCAATGCCGGGCGTTGACGGAGGACGGGCACGGAGCTGCAGGGCTGCCTCGATGTGGTCCGCTCCGATGGAGTCCCCTTCGGCCATGGCGATGGCATCCTCGATGGTGTACTCGAGCTCCAGGATGTTAAATGGCCATCGTTCCTGCTTGAGCCTCTCGAGCGCCTCCGGGGTTAGCCGGGGCCGGTTCCTGTGGTCCTGCCTATTGCTCGCACCGTCCTGCTCAGCGTCTGGTCCGCTGGCCGATCGTTGCGATGCAGTCGCTTTACAAGTGGATTCTGCCGCTTTCTTGGTTTCGCGGGCCGTCTTTCCGGACTCCGGTGGTTGAACGGGCACCCGACAGGCTTGCACGATCCACGGGATATCATCGAGCCGCTCACGCAGCGGGGGGACATCGAGCCGGAGCTGGGAGATCCGCGCGTAAAAGTCACGGCGGAGTTTTCCTTGAGCGATGGCGGCTTCCGGATCGCCGGTATACGTGCAGATCACGGTGCAAGGGACGCGCACCGACGTGCGGTGGCCAACGGGCCGAACGACACGGTCGTCGAGGAACGACAGCAAGGCTGCTTGTGCCTCGAGCGAGAACGCGTCCACGTGTTCGAAGAGCACGGTACCGCCCTGAGCTAGCGTTAACAGGCCGATCCGCTCGTTGTAGGCCCCGGTGAATGCCCCCTTTGCATGGCCGAAGAGGGATGAGGCCATCAACGAAGACTCCACAATCTCCGGGCCAATTCGTATGAGCGGCGCGTCGGGGCCGTTGAGCATGAGATGGATGTAGTGGGCGAGCGACGTCTTGCCGGATCCGACCTCACCCCGGATCAGAATGTTCTGGCCCCGGCCAGCGTACTGAGCCACGCGGTGGATGAGGCGAACCGTTGCCTTACTCGATGCCCTCCATTCCTTTTCCCCCGTCCGTAGGACCCAGCCACGATCGAAGGGTTCGAGGCGCCACTTGCCCGCACGTCGCGGAATCAGGTATCGCTGCGCGGCCGCCTTGTCGGCCGTCTTGAAGACAACGAAGTCCTCGGCGGCAACGATGCCGCCGGGGGGCTCTGAGCATGTTTTGAGGACTACCTCCTCCAGTTCGCTCAGGTCAATCGCGTTCGGATCGGAGATCCAACAGACAAGATTGCCCTCGTGGAACGGCCGAGTGCCCGTCGGGTCAATGCGACGATACTGGACTCGGTGATCTGCGAGATATGGAAACTCGGCCGAAGCAACAAGGATCACGATGGTTGCTTCAGCCATGGCTCAACTCCTTTCTGCTTGGAACCCAACTCGGAATCCAAACCCGAGCGCCTCACCGGAGGCGCCCACAAAGAGCCGACGAACGATAACAACACGCCATGCCAACAAAGGAGCGCTAACCCTAAACCCTGCGTCTTCGACGAGTGTGACGGGGATCGTGGCCGAACTGCTCGCTGAAAGGGAGCTGCTCCTCCGCGGTCCCCAGACCGCTCGCAGAAAGGACGCAGGAGAAGTCAGCGACGCACGACCGGGTTACCATCGACGCCTCTTGTCGGTTCGTTGCACCTCCACCCCGGTGGGGACAATGTCAAGCCGTTCACAACACAACCGTCAACTCTTGCACCGGACCGCGCGATCCGCAAATACTAATAACCACTCGCGAGGGACCCTGTCAAGTCCCCTGTGGCAAAAATGTTACCACATCTCAACGGGCAAGGGAAGGACCCTGTCGAGGGGTGCGAGAAATGGGGAGTGGCGGGACAGCCACGCCGGGAACAGGGCTCGGACCGTGCCGCCGAGGAAGCAAACGGGCCAGTCCCTGGCGGTGGGAGGCGGTGGAGGGATGCCGGGGTAGAATCGGCTAAGAACGGAGGGCAGGGTAAGGAAAGACGCCCGTCGGGTAGCGATGAGTGGCTGTACAATGTGGTGAGTGTCGGTTAAATGAGCAGAATAGGAGGTAAGCGTAAAATGGGCAAGGCTATCCCTGGGAGTGTACGAATGGTCGTGGCTGTGGGCGCCGGTGTCGCCGTGCTAGTCTCGGTGTGGGCAGGGGGGCGCCGGGAACAGGCTGGTGCAGAAATGGTCCGCGCAGCGGAGGCCTTCCTAGCGGAGCTGACGCCGGAGCAGCGGCGGAAGGCGACGTTTGCGTTCGATGACCCTGAGCGGTTGAACTGGCACTTCATTCCGCGGGCGCGGCGCGGGCTGCCACTTGCCGAAATGAACGACAGGCAACGGCGGGCGGCCCACGCGCTGTTGCACACCGGCTTGAGCGACCTGGGGTTCGAGAAGAGCGTGACGATCATGGCACTGGAAGCGGTGCTGCACGAGCTGGAGCGAGGCGGGCGCTTCCAGAGAGATCCCGAGCTGTACTACTGGAGCATTTTCGGGGATCCGAAGCCGCGCGGACGCTGGGGCTGGCGCGTCGAAGGTCACCATCTGTCTTTGAACTTCGTCGTGGAGGACGGTAGGGTGGTCTCGGCTACGCCAGCTTTCTTTGGAGCAAACCCTGCGACCGTTACGGTCCAGACGAACACGTCCGTACCCAAGGGAACACGCGTGCTGGCCGACGAGGAACGCCTGGCCAGGCGGTTGATGCAGTCGTTTTCCGAGCAGCAGCGGAATCGGGCAATCTTCGCGAAGCGTCCCCCTCGCGACATACGGGGGGCCAACGCACCACAGCCCCCTCGCACTGCACCAATCGGTCTGCCAGCATCTGCGATGTCCAAGGAGCAGCAAGAGCTACTGTGGGACTTGCTGCGTGCGTACGCACGCAAGATGCCCGATGAGGTTGCGAATGCATGGTTGACGGAGATCCGCCGATCGGGACTGGAACGCGTTCACTTCGCGTGGGCAGGGGGACTTCAGGCTGGACAACCGCATTACTATCGGATCCAAGGCCCGGACTTTGTAGTCGAGTACGCGAATGTGCAGCCTGATCCGTTGGGCAATCCGGCCAACCACATTCACGCCGTTTGGCGCAGCCTCCACGGGGACTTCGGGATCCGTTGGGAACGAGGCCGTTAGAGCTCAGGCACAAGGAGTCTTGGGCGCGGGACCGGTCTGCGGGCGGGCCGCCAAGGGCTGGCATGCGCATTACCCTCCGGCTCTAGCACGCGCCGCGTAAAGCTGGCGGGAATGGCCGTGCCCCCGGTGGGGATGTTTACCGAGGGCAGCTGCGGGGACGACGCCGAGCTACCCGCCCGGGCGTGGGCTTCAAGCAGTCGAATCAACTTCGGATCGGCTTTGCGAAGCACAAGAATACGGCTCGGTTCATTGGTTCCGCCAAGTGGCCGAATGACGCAGATGATTTCTGCACTTGCCTCCCGTTTGCCCGACGGTTCTGATTGAGAACGTCGCTCCAAAGGAGCCTCGTCAACCCGCGACGCTCCTGATCCTGCTGCCACCTTCAGCTCCTCCGGGCTGGGCAACGAAAGGGGGGGGGCAGCTGATTCCGTTCGCTCACTGTGAGCGAATCGGACAGGTGGCGAGCTGGGCTGTGGCTCGGTTGGTACGCTACGGTCCCGATAGAGGTGGTCCAGTTGAGCTGCGGACAGCAGATACTGCACTGCGCCGAGCGCGGCGAATAGTCCGCGGTTTCCGTACGGATCTGCTGCTGAGCAGACGCCAACAAGATAGCCGTCGGCCGTGAACAACCCGCCGCCCGACCGCCCTTGCCTCGGGGCGCCAAGAATCTCGAAGTTTGGAGCGCCGACATAGCGGTTTACGGCGGTAAGCCGAGTCGGGTAAATGCGGGGCCGAGAGCCGCGGTCGCAGCCTACAGAGAACAGTGTTGTCCCCGGTTGCAGCCGCATTCCCTCCGTGCCGACGCGAGCAGCTGGCAGCCTTCGGTCGGTCTGGATACGAACCAACGCTAGGTCGGCGTTGCGATCTCTGGCGATTAGGCGGCCGCGATATGTTCGAGGCGGTTCCGTGCCAAACCACTCGACCATTACCGTCTGGCCAAGACCGCTAGAGGACCGGAATAGGTGAGCGCACGTCAACACGATGGCTTCTGTGTCCGTTGCCGAGATGATCGTGCCGGAACCGTAGTAGCGTGCGCCTCCCGTCTCCCGGTACATTCGGACACTCACCTCGAGGAGGTACCGGTAGAGGTCGGCACGACGGGAGCCAACGGCGGAGCGGGCTCCAGCAGGCTTGCTCGACCCAGCGCGTGCGGAGCGAAGCAGGGCGCGTAGGCGTTCTTCGGAGACCGCGCCGACAAGTCGGCCTCGCTCCTGACCGTCGGCCACAACGACGAACGTAGGCAGCTCACGGACTGCGAAGCGACGAGCCAACTCAGGGTGCCGATCCACGTTGACTCTGCGAACCGTGGTCCCCTCGGCTTCTAGGCGGGCGATGATCGGCGCCATCGAGCGGCACGGGCCGCACCAGTCAGCGTAGAAGTCGTACAGCACGACCTCTGCGGCTGGCAGCGAGGCAATCGGCTGCAGCAGTAGCCAGAGGCAGGAGACTGCAAGGAACCGCATGCAAACCTCCGTTGGGTCCGTCCCTGAACCGAACTCTTCTCCGTTCCGCCCCGAGCCGGCATGTTGCACGGTTTACAATCACGGGACGAGTGCAAATAGCGTGCCGTCATGGCCAGCTGGATGGCTTAGTGCGGCCGCAGAAGGCGCAGCCCTTACCGAGGTGACCCCAGCTATACTGACAGTCACGGTCTGCATCGGGCGGAGGCACGCTGCATGGCTCATTTGCGTTGCATTCAGGGCATGGACGAACGGGTCATTCCGCTGGAGCGGGACAGGATCGTGATTGGGCGTTTGCCGGAGTGCGATGTGGTCTTGCCCCAGCGGGAGGCTTCGCGCGTGCACGCCGCGATTGTTCGGGACGGCGACCATTACTACGTGGAAGACCTCGGCAGCCGAAACGGCACGTTCGTCAATGGGCAGCGGATCCAGGGAAGACGGCTGCTGCAGGATGGCGACGAGCTGAGCATTGGAAACGTGGTGACGTTCCAGTTCTCAACGGCGGACGTCGGCCAGGCTGAGGTAGGGGGGCGCGCGGGCGCGGACGCGCCGCATATTCTGGTCTCGCTGGATTGGAGCAGCACGGATCTATTGCACGTCCGGCCGGAAACCAAGCTAGCTGCGTTGCTTGAGATCCTAGGGGCGCTGGGCACATCGCTTGACGTTCACGAGGTGATGCATCGCGTGCTTGAGAGCCTGGCCAGGGTCTTCCCGCAGATGGATCACGGCCTCGTGCTACTACGGACCGCAGGGTCTGAGGGGCTCCGAGTGATTGCGAGTTATGGTCGTGGCGGCCGGGAGCATGTGCCGAAGCCGTACAGCGAAACGGTGGCCCGGCACGTGCTTCAGAACCGTCAAGCAGTGCTGTCTGCCGATCTCGCCAAGGAAGATACCTGGAAAATGAGCGATTCGATCGATGCGTTGAAGATTCGCAGCATCATGTCTGTTCCTTTGTTCTCCAGCACGGGTGAGGTTCTGGGCATCATTGAGCTGCGGACCACGCACGCTCGCCGCCAGTTCGTCCGGCAGGACCTTGAAATTCTTTCAGCGGTCGCGCGGGCTGCTTCGGTCGCGATCGAGAACGCCCAACTACACCAAGACCTCGTGGCGAAGGAGCGGTTGGAGCGCGAGTTGGAGCTGGCACGTGAAGTCCAGCAGAATATGCTACCCCGGCTGCCGGACCGCGTGGGCGCGGTCACGTTGTGCAGCCACTACGCTCCTGCGCGAGTCGTCGGCGGTGACTTCTACGATTTCGTCCGCCGGAAGGATGGCCAAGTCGTGCTCGTGCTGGGCGACGTAGCCGGCAAGGGGATGCCTGCGGCGTTGCTGATGGTCCAAGTGCTCACTGAACTGAGGACGCTTGCCCCGGTAACCGAGTCGCCCGATGTGCTCTTGAGGGAACTGAACCGATTACTGTGCGAGCGAGGCTGGTCTGATCGTTTCGCGACGCTCATTGTCGGTTTCGTCGAACCCTACGAAGGATTGCTTCGCCTGTCCAACGCTGCTCACCCGCCACCGCTGAGGGTCACCGCTGATGGAGCCGTCGAGTTTCTGGGTTCCGACGCTGCAGGGCTACCACTGGGGATCATGGCGGACGCGACCTATCCGCTCGTCACCGCCAGATTAGCCCCTGGAGACACAGTGTTGCTGTACACCGACGGCTTCACGGACGCGATGTCACGGGACGGCCGAATCTTCGGGCTCGACCGTGTTCTGGAGACGGTTCGCACGGCCCAGTGCACGAATCCACACGACGTTGCCGCCGTGCTAGTGCAAGCCGTTGAGGATCACGCTCAAAACCAGCCTCGCTTCGACGACCAATGTCTCATCGGCCTCGGGTACGCGCCCGAACACGTCGCTGAGCAGGGGAAGGACGAATAGCTCAAGCGTGCGCGTTCGTTGGTCGATCTTCACGGCAAGGGAATGGATCGCCCTGTGTGCCTCCGGGGAAATGTTCGCTCGTCAGCTACCGGAGCTTGGCATGAAGCGTACGCGTTCTTCGGGAAAACACTTCCGGTGCGCCCTTGCTTTGGCCATCGTCTATTTTGGCATGGCAGCCTCTCAGGGCGCAGTGGGGCAAGAGTTCAGCAGTGAAGAGGGCATTGCCGAACCTACCGGCTCACCGGCTCACGCCTTGCCGAGCCTGCCGTACGTCCAGGCCACGGGATCGGAGCCGTCCGTCGGTCCGCACTTGTACTTAAGCGATGGCGCGGAGTTCTATCTTCGAGCGGGAGCCCTGTATCCGTTTGGTCGGGGAACCCTGGAGCGGCGTGTGACGGCCGGGTGGCGGTTGGAAGGAAGCTTGGTCCAGGCGATGTGGGCACCGTGGTCCGATCTTGGGTGCTTCTGGGAACTAGGCTTAGGCGTTTCCTACTGGGCTGGCGATCGGGGACGTCTGGTGACCAGCGGGGTGTTCAGGCCATCGCTGTTCGCGCCGGGGCAGTATGTTGCGGACATGTATCGTGTGCGGCTAAAGAGAATCTGGCAGCGTTACGGGTTCGCGGCAGTCGGGGCCAGCTGGTACTACGACGTGTTCGGGGCGCCATGGCGGATCACGGCGCGTCTTGGCACTCGGCTGGGCTCAGCACGGGCCCGCTTCGACAGGACGCCGTCACCAGCGCTGAACGCGGCCGTGCAGGCGGCCGTTGCAGGGGGCGCCTCCCCGGACGGGTTCGACTTTGACAGCGACGTCAATGACAGTGACGTTTTCGTCGGGCTATTCGGAAGTGTTGCCGTCGGCACGGTCTGGCACGATGTGTGGCTGGGAGCGTGGCATCTAGGTGACGTGACCGTGAGTGCCGAGGTCGAGTTGGGGCACGACTGGATGGACTTCGGCGATTTCTCGCGTTCCGACGGCGGCATCGGTTATCTGGGCACGATGATCACGGTGGGCTTCTACCACTAACGAGACCGTGTGCGATCACAACCGCCGGATATGGAACCCACCGTCGACGTTGATAACTTCCCCGGTGCTGTACGGGAGCTCGTTCGTGCACAGCAGGGCCACGACTCGGGCCACATCTTCGGGCATTCCCCAACGTGCAATCGGGCATAGGCCTTCTTGAAACAGGTGGTCGTAGCGCTCCTGAACCGATCGGGTCATGTCTGTCCTAATGATGCCCGGCCTCACTTCGTAGACGAAGACCCGCTCGCGGGCCAATCTTGCCGCGAACAGCTTTGTGACCATGGACAAACCGGCCTTGGCAACGCAGTAGGCCGCTCGGTCCGTGGATGCGGCATAGGCAGAAATCGACGAGATGTTCACGATGACACCGCGCTGGATCGTGCCGCGAGCGATCAGCTCCGTCATTACCTTGCCCGCCAGCTGGCACATGAAGAACGGCGCGTACAGGTTGACGCGTAGCACAGCCTCCCACGCTTCCTCATCGACGTCGAAGAGATCGGCTCGCTTCGGCACGCTGATGCCGGCGTTGTTGACCAGCACGTCGATTCGTCCAAGCTGTTGCAAGACAGTGTCGACGAGGTGCTGACGCTGCGGTCCATCGGCGACATCCGCTTGGATAACTAGGGCACTGCCCCCCTGCTGCTCGATCTCGCGAGCGACGGCTTGGGCTTGCTTCTTGGAGCTGCGGTAATTGACGACGACGGCATAGGTGCGACTAAGCGCTAGGGCGATGGCTCGCCCGATGCCGCGGCTTGCTCCCGTGACCAGCGCTACGGGCTTGTCCGCCATGTCGTGAACCTCAGGGAATGCCTGCCAAGAATGCCCTAGAAAGCGTGCGGCCGCCCACCCGCCCGGCTAGGCTGCCGGAGGTTCTTCAGGGGGCATCATGTCGGTAGATTACCAAGCCAGTGGCCAGCTTTGGGTAGAAGAACGTGCTCTTCGGGGGCATCCGTTCGCCGGACCTCGCAAGTGCTTTCAGGTCTTGGATCGTCGGAGGAGGCACAAGGACTGCGATGTCGAGGGACCGCCGTGAGAGCTGTGAGATCAGGCGCTCTGTGTCGTGTTCGAAGCGGACTTCGGCACGGTTCCGTTCGGCAACCTTGGACAGCACGAGCTCGTGGGCGACCGTAACCGCTAGGCGATACCATCGCTCGGAGTGTCCCGGGTATCGCCTGCGGATGGGCTCGATCGACTTTGGTCGAAGCACTAGCCATGTCTGATCCGATGCCGTTCCAATGGCTAGAGCGGGCAGGCGTGTGGTAGCGTTGAGCCTCTGCCATGCGTCGCGGCCTGCATCGGGGCCGTGTCCCACGTGCTCAATGTCAAAGCTCTGGGCGAGCATGCTGTGCAGTTGCCTGGAGTCAAGTCGTGAGCCCCTAATTGCTCGGTGTGTCGGCCAGATCACGAGGCCGGGATCTCCGCTCGGTACCAAGGCTGCTAGGACGTAGTCTGCTGGATCCCCAGCAGCACCAATATCTTGATACACCGAGTGGCAGAAGTGCGCGTGCCTCAGTGCCGTCTCGTAGCGGTGGTGACCATCTGCAATGAACAGGTCGGCTGCTTGGATTGCTTGGCAGATTTGGCGTACGATAGCCGGCTCGGTGACGCTTCGTAGAGTGTGTCGCACGCCGTGGCGGTCGACGACGTCGAGGGTTGGCTGGCCGGCATACTCGCGCATCGTCGAGGCGACGCTGTTGGTGTCGTCGTCGTAGATTCCAAAGATTGGGCTCACATTGGCTCTGGTCCACTCGAGCAGCCGGCGTCGGTCGGCTTTAGGACCGGACATGGTTTGCTCATGCGGGTAGATACCTTCTCCCGGTGGGGCGAGCCGAAGTCGGGCAATGATGGCCGTTCGCGTCAGAGGGCATGGGCTGGCTGAAAACTGCTGCTCGTACAGGTATAGCGTCGGCGCCGTATCCCGCACGAGCACAGAGTGCCGGGCCCAGTCCCGAAGCAGGATGGCAGCTTCCCGGTATGGGCATCGTCCGCTTGTGGTTTGCAGCGCCGCGGTGGGCAGCTCCAGACGGATGACGTTGTAAGGGCTGGCGTCAAGCAGAGCCTGGACAGTGTTCGAGTCGACGACGTCGTAGGGGGGAGCTAGCACGCGGGCCAGGTCGTCGACGACGCGTTCGTTATAGCGCCAGCCTCGGAACGGGGCGATTTCGGGCATCGGTACAAACTCCGGGCACATCCCCCAAGGCGAGGGACCACTCAGAATCCTCGTGGCGGTTACGAGGTTACGTGCCCATCTCCCACGATCGGAGGTATTTCGCTTGCTCGTCGGTTAGCCGATCGATCTGGATGTCCATCGCCTTCAGTTTCAGCTGGGCCACTTGGTCTTCGACCTCCGCAGGGACGTCGTAGACCCTCGGGGCCAACCGGGAGGGTTGCTTGAGCGACCATTCCGCGGTGAGGGCTTGCGTGGCGAAGCTCATGTCCATAACACTGGCCGGGTGACCGTGGGCGGCCGCTAGATTGATGAGCCGTCCCTCGCCTAAGACGTAGATCCTGCGTCCGTCCGGCAGCACGTACTCGTCCACGTGCTCGGTAACGCGACGATTGATCGTAGTTGCCATGCGTTCCAAGGCGGGCAGGTCGATTTCAACGTTGAAGTGACCGGAGTTACAGACGACGGCTCCGTCCTTCATTTGAGCGAAGTGCTCTTCGCGAAGGACGTGGATGTTTCCGGTGACCGTGATGAACACGTCGCCGATTTTGGCTGCTTCCGCTAGTGGCATGACCCAGAACCCGTCCAGCGCGGCCTCAAGGGCCCGGATCGGATCAACCTCCGTGACGATTACCGTGGCACCGAGTCCGCGGCCGCGGGAGGCAACGCCGCGGCCACACCAGCCGTAACCGCAAACGACTACCTTCTTACCGGCGACGAGCATATCTGTGGCCCGTAGAATGCCGTCCCATGTGCTTTGGCCCGTGCCGTAGCGGTTGTCGAAGAGGTGCTTGGTTTTTGCGTCGTTGACTGCGATCACAGGGATCTTTAGGACACCGTCTGCCTCCATGGCTCGGAGACGGATCACCCCGGTTGTTGTCTCTTCCATACTGGCCACGATTTGCTCGGCGAGGTCCTGATGTTTGCGGTGGATCTCGCTGATCAGATCCGCGCCGTCGTCGATCGTGATCTGGGGGTGGTGGGCGATGGCTGCCTCTATATGCTTGTAGTACGTGTCGCGATCTTCGCCTCGAATTGCGTAAACGGGAATACCGAAGTCGACCACCAGGCTGGCCGCGACGTCGTCCTGGGTACTCAGCGGATTGGAGGCGCAGAGCAGCACGTCGGCCCCGCCGGCGTGGAGCGTTCGCATCAGGTTGGCCGTCTCAGTGGTGACGTGCAAGCAGGCGGAGAGTCGGACTCCCTGGAGTGGTTTGTCACGCTTGAACCGGTCGCGAATGGCTCGTAGCACGGGCATGTCGCGATCGGCCCATAGGATCCGTTTCTTGCCTTCTGAGGCTAACGCGAGGTCAGCGACGTCGTGCGGTACAGGGCTCACGGGTCTCCTCGCTCTTGATGCGCTCTTGCGTTCGTTTTCGGTCAAGGTACCCGAGGGATCGGGACTGGTATTCTAAGCGCCTTGGTGGCTTTGTCAGGTGGTTATCGGAGCAGAGCAATGGCGGAAGGGGAAGATGCCTTGAGACCGCGGCGTGCCCGCATCGCCATTGTCGGCGCGACGGCAGTGGCCGCGGTTCTTCGGCTAGCCTCCATCACGGAACAGGATCTGAGCCACTTCGACGAGGGGGTGTACGCCATTGCCGCGATGGGAATTCGGTATCCTGGGCAGGAATTTTTCGCTCCGCCGTTGTTTCCCAACCTGTTGCGTCTGGTCGCGGCAGTGGCCGGACCGTCGGACTGGGCGCTGTACGTCTTCTCAGCACTGCTTGGTGTTCTCACGGTGCCGCTGGTCGCGGCGTTTACCTGGAGATGTTTTGGTCCATCGGCTGCTGCCGCCGCAGCTTGGCTCGCAGCTGTTTCCGGCTGGCACATTGCGTTCTCTCGCGCGGTCCTAACCGATGTACTCTACGCGAACCTCTTCCAGCTGAGCCTGCTTGCAGCGATAGAGCTTCTCAAGTGCGGGCCGTGTGCAGTCAGGAAGAGGTGGGGTATCACGGTCCTGCTTGCCTTGTCGCTCGCAGGTGCCACGTACACGAAGTACCATTTCCCCGTGCTGGTGCTTGGGATCACGCTCGGCTCCATGTGCGTGCTGGTAGTCCGCCGGGGCGAACGGACCCTTCTGGTGCGACAGTTCTGGTTCGTGGTGGCAGCGAGCGTCGTGGGGCTTCTTGCGTACCTCCCTTGGCTCTTTCACGTGAATGCCACGGTAGGCTACTCGGCGCTGGTTGCTCACCACCACGGGTACTTCGAAGGGGTGGCCGGCTGGGCGAGCAACGCGCGGGACTACGTTGGCTTTTCTGCTGCGTTCGCTACGCATACGGAAGCGATAACGGCGGGCGCGGTCGTCATCGGGCTTCGCCTACTTGGGCTGATGCCAGCGGCTCCGCTAGCACTGGTAGCGGCAGTAGCCGCGGCCATAGGGGGGGCTCAGTGGCTGACCGGCGATATGCTCTATCCAATGTGCGCATTGTTGTTCCTTGGCTGGGCCAGTGCCCGATGGCCCGTTGCTCGTGTCATGCTTGCCGTCACACTGCTCCTCCTAATCCTGATTACGCCGTGCTACCGTCCGTACGCCAGGCTGTTTCTGCCTGCTGTGCAACTGGCCTGGCCTGTTGTCGGAGCAATGCTGAGCGAGCTGCCACGTGACGGGCGGCCGCTGGTTGGGGTGATCCTAATGGCTGCCGCCGGGCTCTGGCTCCTACGCACCGAGATAGCGCTCCCGAGCTGTCCTGGGGACGGCTTGCCCGCGAGTCACGATGGCGTCGAGCAGGCCGTCAGGCGATTAGTGAAGAGTGGGGAAGTGATCCACGTCTATGCCCGGCCATGCATTGTCTTCTATGCCATGCAGCACACGCGGGTCGTCCTGGAAGGTAATCCAGCCAATCTCGTGCGGGCTTTCCAGCAGGGCAGCCCTGTGCTTTTCGACGTTGCCCTCACGTTGGACAATCCCCGGGGCGCACGTAGCCTGAGCGAGCTTATCGAGCAGCAGCCGCGGTTCAGCCGGGTGAGCTATTGTCCGGCAAAGGTCACACTCCTAGATGACTATCGGGCACTGTCCACACGCCGGGGGAGGTCTTGGCCGTATCGCTTGGTGACGGTGCGGAAGGAGCCGAAACGGTGACCGTGGACCCTTTCCATGTGAAACTTTGCCTATTCTGTGTATCCTTCCCATATGTCCAGACCCCCTCTACCAATTACCGCCTCGGGCGTCAAGCCCCGGTTGTAGTGTGTGATGCAACGAGCTTGGCGGCTGTTAAGGGGAGGCACGGGATGCCCAGGCGGTGAGGGATCGCCGCGGCGTCGATTCGCAGCCTGGCCGGTCGTGGGTTGTGCACGGCCTCATGCGGCTGCCGATATCTGCCCGCTGCTACCTCTCTGCAAGGGGAGCCAGTTCAGCCTATGGCCGGGTTCAGCCAGGGGCAGCGGCCCCGTAGCCGGGCGCGCGCTCCGAACCGCATATGTGGATCTCCCGCATCCGACTAGCCGCTCGGCGATCCTGGCGCGAAGAAGTCCCGCCGACCGTCTGCGGGGACTGGGCCCAGGCTCAACAGCCCACACCCATGCGGGCACTCAAGTGCCATCCCCATGACCAGGGCCGCGGCCGACCTCCGGCCACGTGGCTTCGGCCAGTACCCCACTTCACCCTCTCCACGTCGGCAGGCCCTCCGCGGACACTGACGGCAGTGCTTGCCTGTCACTTGCCGGTCGTCTCCGGGCTCATTGTTCCCTTCGCTCTAGGACCGTTACGCCGCCGTGCCACTTGCTTGCGACCCTCCGGCTGCTGGTGGGCCGGTTTGCCACGGGCTCGGTACTCTGCCACGTCCGCTGCGCCGAATACCAAGCAGACGGCGGGGAGGCATCTTTTTCAGAGCTCCCCGGCTTCATTAGCCACTCCTCGCGTCCTGCGCCCGCAAGGCCCCCGTCGTTCGCGCCGCCGGACCCTCCAGACGTTCGATCCCCATCTCACCGACGTCGCCATGGGGATCAGGCTGTTCCCCCACCACTGACGTGCTTCCCAGAAGATGTTCTTGGCCATTGGGCCGATCACTCGCCAAAACGTCGGGCTGGATTGGTTCCGTGCCGTGCCGACTGCTTGGCTCCGTACTATGCGCGCCCCTCAAACGGACACGGTGGTTGTCAGCTAGAAGAGCTCCCTAAACCGCGACCGAGACTTCCACTTCGCTGGACCGGAGCACTTCGATCCGCCCTACCGTTGACTGTTGCGATCAGCCAAACTGAGCGATCAGGGCCGCCACGCGCATTGGCTCACTGCATAACTCCGACGAGCTCCCCTGAACGCCGAGTCGTCTGCTCACTCCAGGGATAGGGCAGGCGACCGGCTGATGCCCGGCATCACGACCACGGGGCGATCTAGCGGGGTCAACACTGTAGGCGACCTCACTGGGGCTGCATCCTGTTCAGCCTCTCCAGACTGAGCGCTGAGAAGCAACGCAGAGGTGGACACCAGGGAGGCCGTCGGCGGTCTGCCCTGACGGTGGGACCTGATGCGCAGAGGGGGTTCACGCGATGGTCTGCGCGAACGGGCGGACGCTGGCATCGCGTGTCCCCGTGCGCGTAGCGTCCGTCGGGTAGCGCCGGTGGCCAAGTAGGATCCTCCGGAATCCGTGCTGGAAGGCCTGGGCACTGGCGGTGTGGCTGTAGCAGCCCCCAGCGCCACGCCCGCGCGGGGGCTTTGTGGCGACCCGGATGCAGCACCGCGCGTGGTAGGCCGGCGCCGTGCTGGCGGCGCCTCGCTTGGAATGCCTGCGTACGGATCCCGACGCTGGGGCGCTGCCATGGGGGTTGTCGAGAGGTAGACACGAGAGAGTCAACATGGGTGAGCGAACGCCACCTCATCCAATCCTACCGGCGCGCGGCTAGCGTCTGGCGTGCTCATAGGGGCCGCCCGGTGCGAATCCGCCTTGGTCCGAGCCCAGCTGCCAAAGACTGGCTCGGCGAAAGCTCACGCCGCGGCCAATTGCGCAGCAGTCGAGTTGGCCCCCCCTTGGCTTGCGTGCTCTAGACCTCTGTTGCCGGAAGGATAGAATCAAACGGAGCCGGCAGGATGCAGAGCAGGGCTGCTACTTTGGCTCGCGCGGGCATGCCCCGTGTGCCAAAGGAGGAAGCGGGATGTCTGGAGTGCTTGCGATCGCGAATCAAAAGGGGGGGGTCGGCAAGACTACCACGGCTGTAAACTTAGCCGCGGCATTCTCGTTGGCCGGCATTAGTTGTCTCGTTGTGGATGCCGATCCCCAGTGCAACGCCACGACCGGGCTTGGCGTCCAGCCTCTGCCACGGCACCCGTGGCTGATGAGGGAGCCGCTGGAGGAGTTCATTCAGCGCACGGAAGACGGGCCGCTGCTCCTTCCCAGCTCTCCCTGCCGGGCTGACGCAGACTTGCTGTCCACCCCAAGTCCGCCACGCCTGGAGCGGATTCAGCGCAGATTCAACCGAGTCCTTGGGCAGTACGACGCGGTACTTATCGATTGTCCACCGTCCTTGGGCCAAATCACGCGGATCGCGCTTTCGCTGGCCGATCACGTGCTAGTGCCGCTCCAATGCGAGTACTTCGCCATGGAAGGACTGGCCCTGATGTCGGAGCTGATACGCCAAGTGGCTGCCCAGTCAGATCGAGAACTCTCGGTAGCCGGCATCCTGCTTAATCAATTCGACCCCGACTGGCAGCTGGCGCACGAGGTCGCAGAGGAGGTGCGCCGCCATCTCGGCCCGCAGGTGCTAAGAACGGTCATCCCGCGAGATGAGGCCATCAGTGCTGCGTCGAGTCACGGCAGAAGCGTGCTGGGCTACGACATTCGTTCCCGCGGAGCGTTTGCCTACGTGCTGTTGGCACTCGAGCTGATCAAACGCTTCATGTTGCCACAGCATTCGGGGGGCGTGGACGAGGAATCAAGCAGACCAAGGGGTGCTGGTCTGAAGTCTGACTAGCTGGCGCGGCACCTACAAGCGCTGCGGCAAGCCGTGGTCGCGGGAGCGCGGTGTCGCCAACCAGAATTGCCATCTCCCATTGTCGGGAACCGCCACGTCTCTCAGAATACGGGCCGCTGCTCGGATTGGTACGTTCGGAGGTGTGCAATGGCACGAAAGGACAAGCGACGGCTTGGGCGAGGAATCGAGACACTGTTGACCGGGTCCTTGAGCGGCGCTCCTGAGGCGGAGCTGCTCAGTGAGGTCGCTGATCTGGATGCTGCCGAGTTCCAGTGGATTCCCGTCGCTCAAATCGAACCGAACCCCTATCAACCGCGCGCCAGCATCAATCCGACGGAGCTTCAGTCGTTAGTCGACAGCATCAAGCAGCATGGCATTCTTCAACCCGTCATCGTAAAGCCGATCGAGGGCGGCTATCAGCTAATCGCCGGCGAGCGTCGGCTACGTGCCGCAGAACTGGCCGGGTTGCAAACCGTGCCCGCTCGCGTGATTCCGGATGTGTCGGATCAGCAGATTTTCGAATTGGCGATCGTCGAGAATCTCCAGCGCTCCGACCTCAATCCCATCGAGAAAGCGCGCGCCTTCAAAGAGTACCTCGACCGCTTCGGCGGAACGCTCTCCGATCTAGCCCGGCGCATTGGCCTTGATGCGACGACCGTGTCCAATTTCATTCGCCTGCTTGACCTGCCGCCCGAAATCCAGAAGGACGTCGAGCTTGGTAAGCTCTCCATGGGCCAGGCCCGAGCCCTGCTGGGCCTAAAAGACCCGGAACAGCAGCTAGATGTCGCTAAGCGGGTCGTGGTGGAACGGTGGTCTGTGCGGAAAGTCGAAAAGTATGTCTCTAGTGTGAGGCGCAACAGTGAAGACCGGCCCACGGCCGGTAGGGCGGCGTCTCGTACGCCGCACATCGATCGGATCGAGGATCTTCTCTGCCAGAAGCTTGGCACTGCAGTACAAGTCCAAGTTCAGCGGAAGCACCGCGGTAAGATCGTCATCCCGTACGCCAGCGAGGAGGAATTCGAGCGGATCGTAGAAACGATCCTTGGCCGCCCGTACGAGGAGCTCGTACGGTGACCGTGGGAGATCCGGTCGGTGGTAGCAGTCGAGTCGGGCGGTGTGCCGTCGGATGTCCGGTGGTCCTCCGTTGACAGCACCACCGCTGTCCGCTACGGTTGCCCGCGTCGGGTGGGTAAGGAGGCGGCAGTGAGAATCACGCTCCCCCCCCAACCGGTCGGTGTTCTCGGTGCAGCATGGTTGCGCTGTTGGATGCGCACCGTGCATGCGTACGTGCATGCGGATCGCATGGTGTGGCCGAGGAAGGCGACGCAACGCTACATCTACTGCATTTGGCACGAGAACCTACTTGTACCTGTGCACCTGTTCGCACACAGTCACATCGCGACCCTGATCAGCCATCATGTCGACGGCGAATACATCACCCGCGTCGTTAATCGGATGGGATTCGCTGTAGTCCGGGGATCAAGCACGCGTGGCGGGGGGTCAGCACTGAAGAGGCTTGCTGAGCTGGCTCGTCGACGCCATCACCACATCGCCCTGACCCCAGATGGACCGCGCGGCCCACGTCGGCGGCTGAAAGGGGGGGTGATCTGCCTGGCGCGGCTGACCGGACTTCCGGTGATCGCGGTCGGCTTCGGCTATACGGCCGCCTGGCGATTGAACAGCTGGGATCGATTTGTGATCCCCCGACCGGGCTCGACTGTACACGTGTGTGTGTCGGAGCCGATCTTCATAAGCAGACAGATCGATGATGAGGACGCGCGCCGCGAACTGCAGCGTGCGATGGAGCGCGTGCAGGATGAAGCGGAGCGACGGGCCGGTATGCTTGTTGCCGATTTCCCCGCGACGGATCGAAGGGAACGGCCGCCGGTGCGCGCGGCCGCGTAGGTGGAGGTCGAGGTGCGTGATCCAGTTGTTATCACAGGCATCGGCCTCATTACCCCGCTGGCGATAGGACGAAGGGCCAGCTGGGAGTTGATCAAGCGAGGCTGCAGCGGAACCCGCTTGGTTCGCCTCGTGACGGGCGAGACCGTCATCGGCGGGCCCTCGCCTCTAACGGTGGATGAGGAGGCGGGCGAGCCGGTGGCGGTGTCCTCAAAAGCGCAGCGCATGGCCTTGTTGGCAGCGGAGGAGGCGCTACAAGACGCGGGTATTCAGCTGCACCGACTCCCCCCCGAACGCGTCGGCTGCGTCTTAGGAGCGACGGGTTGCCCGTCTGCAGCGGCCCTGACGGCAGCCCGTGCCGGCAGCGTCACGGATTGGATGAACAGCTATCCGAACATGGCTGCTGCCACGGTGGCCCGACGCCTTGGGCTGCGAGGCCCGGTGCTAAGTCCGGCAGCGGCTTGTGCTACAGGGCTGTTTGCCGTCCTGCGCGCAGCCCAGTGTCTCGTCGACGGAGTCTGCGATGTGGTGCTGGCCGGTAGTTCGGATGCGTCCCTGGACATCTTTACGGTCAGCGGGTTTGAGCGGCTGCGCGTCTTGGCGTCGCGCGAAAGCCCGCAACAAGCGTGTCGCCCGTTTGACCGCAACCGGTGCGGCTTCGTGATCGGAGAAGGAGCTGCTGTGTTCGTGCTCGAACGTCTCAGCCGCGCGGTCCGCAGGGGGGCTTTTGTCTATGCTGTACTGGAAGCAGGTGTCCTGGGCAGCGATGCCTACCACGTCACCGGGCTGAACCCGGATCCCAGCGGCGTGGCGGAATTGATCCGGCGGTGCTTGCGACGTGCCAGAATCAGCCCACGTGACGTTGACTACATCAACGCTCACGGAACCGCGACAAAGGTCAACGACCTCACCGAGGCGCAGGCCATCCGCATGGCGTTCGGCAAGTACGCAGAGCGCGTAAAGGTCAGCGCTACGAAGTCGATGATCGGGCACCTCATCTGCGCAGCAGGTGGTGTAGAGCTGGCCGTCACTGCGTTGGCCGTCGCCGACGGCTACGTACCGCCGACCGCTAACGTCACAGACCCTGATCCCGAATGTGCCATCGATTGTACGCCCATCCGCGGGGTAGCAAGGCCGATCGAGACAGCCCTGAAGCTGTCGATCGCATTCGGCGGCCACTTCGGCGCAGCCATCCTCCGCCATCCGCATGTCTACGGGTTGGCGACACCTGTCCGTCGGGCGGCCTGAGCTAGGTGTGCACGTCGCGCGAAAACCAGTGCTCACTGAACCTCGCGGCGCAGGTCAGCCAGACGTTCAACAACAATGGGACACTTCGGAATGGAGTCCAGGAATAGTTTGCCGTACCACTTGGTTACGATACGCCGATCCAGTATCACCACGATTCCGCGGTCTGAGCTCGAGCGGATCAGACGGCCGAATCCCTGGCGGAACTTAAGGATCGCTTGCGGCACCTGGTAGGCCGTGAACGCGTTCTGGCCCTCGCTACGGAGCGCTTCCAGGTGTGCCTCTAACCAGGGATCGTCGGGCACGCGAAAGGGTAAGCGCGTGATGATCACGTTTTCCAGTGCTGGTCCGGGTACGTCGATACCCTGCCAGAAGCTGTCGGTACCAAACAGCACCGCCTTAGTGCCGGCCTTAAATTGTTCCAGCAGCCGATGTCTCGGCATCGACTCACCCTGAATCAACAGTTGGATCTCATGCTTCTGGGCCCAGGGACGAATCCTGCTGGCTACGTCGTGCATCGTGCGATACGCGGTGAACAGGACCAGTGCTCGACCGCCCGTCCGCTGAGCGAAGTGGCTTATGGCCTCTGCCAAGGCTGCCTCGTAAGCGGGATGGTCGTTAGGATCTGGCATATCCTCAACGACGTGGATCGTCACTTGTTCCTCGTAGCGGAACGGGCTGCCCAGTTGCAGTGTCCTGCGCCGCGGATGCCCGTCCAGTCCGATCTGGCGCTCGAAGAAGCTGAAATCGCCCTGGCCTACGGCGATTGTTGCGCTCGTGAGGACGCAGGTGTCGACCGAATCAAACAGGTCATTGCGGAGCATGTCGCTGACGCGGATCGGCGCGGCGCGAAGCACGAGACGGTCCCTGCCTCTTCCGCTCTTCGATTCCACCCAGTACACTCGATCGCCTTCGCTCTGCTGGAGCCAGCTCTGTAGGAGTTCTGACAGCGTGACGAGGCGGTTGACAGCGGCACGTATCTCCTGGGCCCATGCCTCGGCGTCCTCATCAGACTTCCTGTTGGCGGGCTTACCCGACCCGGTCGATTCGTGCGGCGATGCCTTCCGTGCCAGCAGCTCGACGGCCCGCTTCAGCCTGGCCATGACAGAGGGCAACGCGCACTCGATGGATCGTGCAGGGGGGTGTCTGACGCGCTTCCGGCCGGCGTTATGAGCTTGAAGCCAGGCCGGAAGATGCTGCTCGAAGAACGCGGTTACGTCCGACAGGGCCTGCTGTACGAGCTCTTGCACACGCCGGGACTGCTGCTGGTCATAGCGTCGGCCCGCAATGGCCAAGCCCCTGTCACGATCTGGATTGAAGATGCGTCGCAAGTTGTACACGAACTGGTGGGCCGTTAGCTCCACACCGTAGTGCTGGACAGCAACATGCTCAAGCATGTGTGCCTCATCGAAGATAGCCACGTCGTGGTCGGGTAGGAGTGCCCCGCCGACACGGCGCAGCTGCATGTCCACGAAGTAGAGGCTGTGATTCGCGATCACCAGCTTCGCCTGTTGAATACGGCGGCGAGCGCGGAAATAAAAACAGCGCTCGTAGAAGCGGCAGTTAGAGCCCATGCAGTTGTCTGCCTCGCTCTTGACTTCGTCCCACACGACGGGCATCGGAGTGAATGGAAGCTCTGACAACGAACCCTCCTGGCTCTCCAGAGCCCATTGATAAATCGCCGCAATCTGCTCGGCAGCCTCGTCCGCATGAAAGAGCGAGACACGGGAACGATAGGCCAGCTCCAGCCGCCGCAGGCTCACGTAATTGGCCCGCCCCTTCGCCAGTACTGCGGTAAATGCCACCGGAAGCACCCGCTGAAGAAACGGAATGTCTTTGCGGATGAGTTGGTCCTGGAGGTTAAGAGTGTGCGTAGCGACGACGACGTTGTGGCCTACTGGTCGGTCGGTGGCTGCCAGGATAGCCGGTACCAGGTAGGCGAAGCTCTTGCCGACACCCGTGCCCGCCTCGACGACCAAGTGCCTTCCTTCGACGATCGCCTGCAACACAGCCTTAGCCATCTGCAGTTGCTGAGGGCGAAGATCGTAGGAAGGCAGGTGTCGCGCGAGAATCCCCTGCGGACCAAAGATCTCTTCAAGCCGATGCATGTCTGGCGGGTGCGGCGTCAGGAGCAGGACGGCTGGCTAGCCGTTATCTGCCCCTCAATAGGGCTGGAAGCCGTCGCGTACAGCTTCCGAGGAATGCGCCCGGCCTTAAAGGCCAGCCGTCCTGCGTCGCAGGCCAACCGCATTGCGTGAGCCATAGCCACGGGGTCACCAGCCTGGGCGATCCCCGTGTTCAGCAGAACCCCGTCGCAACCTAGTTCCATCGAGATCGCCACGTCGCTGGCCGTGCCAACCCCAGCGTCGATGATCACGGGATACTCAGGATCGCCGTCCTTCAAGTACTCAAGGATAATCCGGATGTTGTTCGGATTCAGCACACCCTGGCCGCTGCCGATCGGGCTACCTGCGGGCATCACACTCGCTGCCCCCACCGCCTTCAACCGCTTGGCAACCACCGGGTCATCGGACGTGTATACCAAGACGGTGAAGCCCTCGGCGACCAGTCTCTCCGTTGCTTCCAGTGTGGCTACCGGATCCGGAAGCAGCGTCTTCGAATCGCCAAGCACCTCTAGTTTTACCCAGTCTGCGCCGGGATTCCCTAAGTTGCCCAGCAGCTCCCGAGCCAACCGCGCATAGCGGACCGCGTCATCTGCCGTGTAGCAACCGGCCGTGTTCGGCAGAACCACGTAGCGGGACAGATCCAGGTAATCGAGCAGGCTTCGTCCCTCCCGGTCGTACAGGCGTTCGCGGCGTACCGCTACCGTGACCACTTCGCACCCGCTAGCTGCCAGCGCCTGCTGCATCAGCTCGTAGCTGCGGTACTTGCCAGTTCCCACGAACAGGCGGCTGCGGAACTGGAATGGCCCGATCTTCAGCAAATCGTCCTTCAGAGGATCCTCGGCAACGAAAGGACTGCCGCCCCCCACGAGCGTGACTACCTCTATCGTGTCCCCCGCGTTCAACACGTGAGCCCCATGCCGAGCCCGCGGTACGAGCTCCCGATTAACTTCAACGGCCACGGTCTCCGGGCGCAGGTTCATGGCAGCCAGCAACTGGGCAACGGTGCAGCCTGCCGGCAGCAGCTGCTCCTTGCCGTTGACCACCACGCGGATCCTCGTGCCGGTGGCCGTTTCCGCTGTACCGGAGACGTCTGCCTGCCTGTCTGCTCGCACACCGCACCTCCAGAGCCGGCCGCACCCGACTCCTGCACCTACCGGATTCTAGAAGTCGCCTTTTCGCCCGGTCAAGGAAGCAAACGAGCATCAGAGAAGGGTACACTCAAGGAAGCGTCGTCAGCGTGCAACAGCCGATCGATCTGACCGGCAGGGCATTGCGACGAGGATGCGTGATGTTGCGCAAGTTAGCTGTTTGCATGGCCTTAGTGGTTCTGTCAACGAGTCTGCCTGGGACCATTCCCGCCCAAAGCCGGGCGGCGGATCGCTCACAGCATCGACCAAACATCGTTCTGATCTTGATCGATGATCTCGGCTGGCGCGATCTGGGCTGCTACGGGAATCGGTTCCACGAGACGCCGAACATCGATCGCCTAGCTCGTCAGGGCATGCGCTTTACCGACGCCTACGCTGCCGCCCCGGTCTGCTCTCCGACCCGCGCAGCGATTATGACGGGCAAGTATCCAGCGAGATTGCAGATTACCGATTTCATCCCAGGGCACTGGCGACCGTGGGCCAAGCTCAACGTGCCGCCGATTCGTCACCAGCTGCCGTTGGAAGAGGTGACGTTGGCCGAACTGGTGAAGCAGGCTGGCTATCGGACAGGGTACTTTGGGAAGTGGCACCTTGGTGGGCGAGCGTTCTTCCCGGACCGCCAGGGATTTGACGACTGGGTAGTAACTTCCGGTCGCCATTTTGCGCCGCGTTTTCGAACGATACCCCCCGAGCGGGTCGCACGGGGCACCTACCTGGCCGACTATCTGACTGACAAAGCGGTCAGGTTCATCCGAAAACACCGCGACCAGCCGTTCTTCCTGTTCTTAGCCCATTACGCGGTGCATATACCGCTGGAGGCCGATCGGGAGCTGATCGAGAAGTACCGTCGCAAGCCGAAACCACAAGAGGGCGTGAACAACCCGATTTACGCGGCGATGGTCGAGCATGTGGATCGGAGTGTGGGACGCATTGTGGAGGCGCTTGCTGAGCTTGGATTAACCGATCGCACCCTGATCATCTTCACGTCGGACAATGGCGGACTTCGCCGCCGTTTTGACCGCCAGGGGCCGGTCGTCAGCAGTTTGGCGCCGTTGCGCGGCGAGAAGGGAACGTTGTACGAAGGGGGATTGCGCGTGCCGTTGATTGTGTCCTGGCCTGGAGTCGTTCCAGAGCGATCGCTATGTGAACAGCCTGTCAGCAGCATCGACATCTTTCCTACGTTGGCAGATGTCGTGCAGGTGTCCGTAGCCCGACAGTGGCAGGTGGATGGCGTCAGCTTGATGCCCGTGCTAACCGGCAAGGGGGTGCTGGAGCGACAGGCCCTCTTCTGGCACTACCCGCACTATCACCATGACGCACCTGCCAGCGCTGTGCGTTCGGGCCCGTGGAAACTGATTCACTTCTACGAAGACGACCGCGACGAACTGTACAACCTCGCGATCGATATCGGTGAGACGCGCAACCTGGCGGCCCAGGAGCGTGAACGGGTAGCTGCAATGCGCAAGCTCCTGGACTTGTGGCTCAACGAAGTCGGTGCGCTGATGCCCACGCCGAATCCGGATTACGACCCCAGCCGCGCGCACATGTGGAAGCGTCGGCGGTGAGCGGTAGTGTGGCTGAAGTGCTGGTCGGAGAATTCGTGTTCGGAGCCCAGCCGCAGCCGCGCTGGTGGTGCCCTGTCGTCGTTGGCCGGTCCGGTGTGTCCTGGCCGAGTTTCCGATGTGAGCGGTCCCGTTCGCGGTCCGCTAAGAGGTCGGATGGCGTCCGCCGCTGACAGCCGCAGCGCCTATGCTATCATGACAGAGCGTAGCCTGTCCCCGCCAGCGGCAGAAGGCAATGAAGGAGGTGTGACAATGCGACGTGCCGCTCGACCGTTCTCGTGGCTAGTGCTTGGCTTCGCGCTGGGGGTCCTGGTGAGCTGGGTCTTGCGTGACGAGCCCACGCTCGCTCTAACCAACGACCGGGCCGATGACACGGTGGTGACCACTGCTCCGTGGGATGAGCAGGAAAGTGTCGAGATGGTATACGTATTGGACACGCGCCGCGGCCGCTTGGTTGCCACCGCGGTCAATCCGATCACGGGTCGCTTCTTGGGGATCACGTTCCGGGATGTCGTGCGGGATTTCCGAGTCGGACCGCGTGGCGGCAAGCCGAAGTTTGCGATGGTCGCAGGCCGGGCTGTGCTAACAGGGCAAACCCGCTTTCCGGTTCGGCACCTGTTGTATGTCATCGAGCTGAATAGCGGTCGCGTGCAGGCGTACACGACGCCGTTTACTGGCTATGCCCCTGGCGGCGGAGCGGCTCTGCAGATTGTGCCGGTCGATGCGGTGCAGTGGGCTCAGGCGATCCCACGCCGTTGAGTTGCCGCTTCAGCTGGCGAATCTCCCTCTGCTGCAACGTAGCGAGACCGCCACACACCGCGGAAACGGTTTTCTGGCCGGTGGCTGATCGGTCGAAGCCTGCTTGTTAGCGTTGGGCTTGCTCTCGTTCGTCGGCACGCTGTGCGGAAGGATCGAGCGGCAGGTCGGCGAGTTCGCGGCCGGCCGCCTCAGTTGCAATAAGCCGCCCGTGGTGTCGTTCGGCAAGCCCGTGCTGCTGCACGTACCGGACGGCAGCTTCGAACACGCGCTCGGACAGCCCCAGTCGTTGGCGCAGCTCAGTCAGCGCAACCCCTGGGGGACGGCTGGGAAGATGCGTCAGCAGCAGTAGCGCGTGGGTACGGAGCCTGGCCTGCCGCCACGCCCACCAGCGCGCAAGCAGGCCGCGGTCGGGTGCCAGCGTGATAGCAAAAACCAGGCAAATGCCGGACACCAGCGCGATGGCGCCGGCAACCGAGCAGTTGATCGCATAGGCAACCGGATAGCCGACCAGGCCTATGGCTGCGCCCAGCAGCACACTCCAGACGACCATCCTTGCCATGGACCGGGACCACAGATAGGCTGCAGCCGGCGGCACAGCCAGCATGGCAACGACCAGGATTGCGCCGACCGAGCTGAACGCCGCGACGCATGTCATGGCTGCGGCAATCATGACGAGATAGTGCAGCAGACGTGGCCGCAGCCCCTGGGCGTGGGCGAACTCAGGGTCGAATGCGGACACCTTCAGCTCCTTGAACAGCAAGGTGGTCAGCAGCGCGTTGCCTGCCAGCGTCGCAGCGTTCACCCAGAACGCCCGCGGTCCCAACGTAAGCCCCCCCCAATGCACCAGGTCAAACGGCGTCAGCTCGATGTTGCCAAAAAGGATGCAGTCAAGGTCTAGGTCCACGGATCGGTAGTAGCTGACACCAAGCACACCCAGAGCAAACAGACCCGTAAAGACCACGCCGATGGCAGCGTCTTGTTCGAGCAAGCGGGTGTGGGCCAGCCGTTCTATCAAAGCAACGGCCAACAGTCCGAAGATGGAGGCCCCTAGGAGCACACCGGCCGACTCTAGGCTTCCCGTGATCGCGAACGCCACGACGATTCCGGGCAGCATGGCATGGCTGAGCGCATCCCCAAGCAGGACCATCTTGCGCAGGAGTAGCAGGCTGCCGATCAACGCGCAGTTGGCAGCCACGGTGGCAGCTACCAGCAGCAGGTAGAACTCTTCGACGATCACTGGTCCGTTTCCTTTGGTATGCGTCGCCCGTGAGGGTCGGTCGTGGGGTAGCCAAGCTGTTCCTGTAAGTCTCGAAGCAGGGCGTCGTCAATAACGTGTTCCATTTCCTCCGCGTCGCGATGCAGGTGATCTGAGGGTAGGTTGAGCTGCTTGCTGAGAAAGGTTTCCCATAGCCTGTGGCGGATGACAACCCGTTGCGCTGCGCGAATTCCCCGATCGGTTAGCCGGAGCCCATCCGGCTCGGAGCGCAGAAGGCCACGGCTGATGAGACGGTGAGCAACTCGACGCAGCTGACCCGGCGTGAGGCCGCGCATGCCGAGTAGATCAACGAAGCCAACCACGGCGGCGAAGTCGCCGCGCTCCTCGCACACGAGATACAGGTCACGCAGGAGGTGGTCTTCCTCGATGCGCAGTCTCGTGTGCCGTTCCCGGAGCCACCTGGCCAGTACGCCCCGGCGCGGCGAGCACAGCACAGAGAGGAGAAACAGCATGCTGCCGACCACGACGATGGCAGGCCCAGTCTTCAGCCACGGCGACACCGCGCTGGCATATGCTCCCAGCGCACCGGAGACGCCACCGAGCAGGGCCGCCAGCAGGAGCACGATGCCGAGCCGGTCTGACCACTGACGTGCTGCGGCCGGTGGTACGATCGTCGCCGCCACCATCAGCACCACGCCCGCAATGCGCAATCCCGCGACGATGACACCTGCCAGCAGCATCGTCAGCAGCACGTCCAACATGCGCACGGGGTAGCCCTGGGTGGTCGCGAACTCGGGGTCGAAGATGGCGAGCTTAAGCTCTTTGAAGAAAAGGCCCAGCAGCACAGCGACAACCAGGGCGAGTGCCACGAGAAATTTCACGTCGGAAGGCAGCATCGTTGCGGCCGATCCAAACAGGAACGACTTCAGCCCTGCCTGCGTCCCGAAGCCAAGCCCCTGGATCTTCGTGAGCAAGACGATGCCACTGCCGTAGAAGACTGACAGACTGATACCAAGCGCAGCATCCTCTTTCAGCGGTGATGCCCAGAGGATAAAGCGGTGGCAGGCGGCAGCAGTCAGCGCCGTGGCCAGGGCTCCGGCAAGCAACGCGGGGAGGCTCTTGTCACCGACGATCATGTATGCCAGGCATATACCAGGCAGGGCAGCGTGGGCGAGTGCGTCGCCCAATAGCGCCTCGCGGCGCAGCAAAGCGAATGTGCCGACTAGGGCTGCAACGGCACAGAGCAGGGTGGAGCCGGCCAGGACGTTCAAGAGCGTGAAATCGATGAAGCCGTACATCGGCGGAAACAGCGGTTGTCCTGCGGAATTTACCGTTGTGATTCCCTGGCTACGTCGCGCCGCAAGAGGGTCTCGGCCGCGTAGGCAAGAGCTGTCAAGCGGCCGCCGTAGGTACGCTGCAGGTTCTCGGCGGTGAAGGCTTCTTCGACCGGACCTGCAGCGATCAGGCGCAGGTTGAGTAGAACGACATAGTCGAAGCGATCCGCAACGGTCTGGAGGTCATGGTGGACGACGACGACCGTCCGCCCCTGGTCACGCAGCTGCCGCAAGATGCGAAAGATCGTGTCCTCCGTGGCTGCGTCCACGCCTGCGAATGGTTCGTCCAGAAGATAGAGCTTGGGATTCTGGGCCAGGGCGCGGGCGAGGAAGACGCGTTGTTGTTGGCCACCGGACAGCTGGCTGATCTGGCGCTGTGCCAGATGGGCGATGCCAAGCTGCTCGAGACACTGCAGTGCTCGTTGGCGATGCTCGCGGCTGGGCCGTCGGAACCAGCCGATTTGGCCGTACAGGCCCATCATCACGACGTCTAGGGCGTCGGTGGGAAAGTCCCAGTCAACCGATTCTCTTTGGGGCACGTACGCAACCCATGCGCGCCGCTGTTCAAACGGCGCATCGAACACCTTAATCCACCCGGTAAGGGGCCGCACCAGTCCGACGATGGCCTTCAGCAGCGTGCTCTTGCCGGCGCCGTTCGGGCCCACAATCGCCACGATCTGTCCAGCAGGGATGAGCACGTCAACGTCCCAGAGCACAGGCTTTGCGCCGTAGGAGACGGTCAAGTCGTGTACTTCGATTGCTGCCGTAGTCGCCGCTGTGCGTCGCTGGCTCATGGCTGCGGTTCCTTGGTGCGCGTCACCCTAGAGCTTGCTCCGGCAACTCTGTCGGCAGTCGGTTCCGCAGTGAGTGCCCGAACGATGGTCTGCACGTTTGTACGCACCATGCCGATGTAGGTGTCGGCACCGGAACCGGGAGGCCCGAGTGCGTCGGAGTACAGTGCCCCGCCGATGCGGACGTCATGGCCTCGCGCGCGGCAGGCAGCTTGGAGAGCCTCGATCGCGCGACGAGGCACACTTGTCTCGACAAAGATGGCCGGGATCCTGCGCCGGACGATGAGTTCGACCAACCGGTGCAGATCCTGCAGCGCAGCCTCCGAGCTCGTGCTGATCCCCTGAAGCCCCACCACTTCGATCCCATAGCGTCGGCCGAAGTAACGAAAAGCGTCGTGTGCCGTGACGAGCACACGCCGGGGCTCGGGAATACGCTCGATTTGCTCCTGAACCCAGCGGTCCAGCGCGAGCAGTTCCGCCTGATAGCGGATGGCCGCTTCGAGCAGTTCGTCTCGTTGGGTTGGGAAGTGTTCCCCAAGACGGTGCGCGAGCCACGGTACGATCCGTGCCCAGAGTCTGACGTCAAACCAGACGTGAGGGTCGTACGCTTCAGAGTCAGGCACGCGTAGTAACTCGGCGCGATCGATCGCATCGGTCGCGGCAAGAACAGGTCGAGTGCGTGCCAACGCGGCCAAGACCCGTGCCATCTGGCCTTCCAGATGCAGGCCATTGAAGACAATGACCCTTGCACGGGCCAGCGTCAGGATGTCCCGTTGCGTTGGCGTGTACAGATGAGGGTCAACCCCCGGGCCCATCAGAGCCGAGGCACGCAAGCCGCCTACCATGATGCTGGCCGCCGTGTCCCCGAGGATGTTGGTCGTGCAGAGGACGTCTGGCGCCGGGTTGTCGGACCAGGAGGCACAACCCTGTAGTGCCATGGCGGCAACGATTGAGAGGAGCGGTTTGTAGTACAGAGCGCGAGCGATCACAGGTTGGGCCCATTCGATCGCGCGCGAAAAAGGCCGCGCGGACGGTGAGCACCGCGCGGCCGGCCTCAATCACACCTTGGGCACTTCTTCCCATCGACGCGTCTGCGCCGCCGTGGCGATCGCCTCGAGTACAGCTTGATTCTTGACGCCTTCGTCGAACGATGGACAAGGCATCTGATCCTTGCCAATCGCGTCCAGCAGGTCGGCTACCTGGTGGATGTGCGTGTGTTCCCAGCCGATGATGTGTCCTTCCGGCCACCAGTGTCCCACGTAGGGATGGTGTTGGGCATTGGTCACAAGTATGGTTCGGTACCCCTGAGTACCACCTTCATCCTCGCGTGAGAAAAACTCCAGTTCATTGAGTCGCTCGAGATTGAATACGATAGACCCTCTTGATCCGTTTATTTCAAACCGGTTGTGGTTCTTTCTGCCGTTCGCAAATCGAGTCGCCTCGAACGTGCCCAATGCCCCGTTCTCGAAAACCGCACACGCCACAAAGGCATCGTCCACGGTTACGGTAGCCTTCTTGGCGGCCTCTTCCGCTGCGGCGCTAAGCCCGCCGGCCTCGCCGGCCACCGGCCGTTCTTTGATAAACGTCGCCGTTGCCGCACAGACGGCCTTGATCTCGCCAACGAGGTAGTAAGCTAGATCAAGAATGTGGGCGCCGAGATCGCCCAGAGCACCCGAGCCGGCCTGGCTGGCGTCCAGTCGCCAGACCACAGGGAAGTTGGGGTCGAGGATCCAATCCTGCAGGTAGACGGCGCGCATGTGGTAGATGGTGCCCAGCTTGCCCTGCTCGATCAGCTGCTTCGCGTATGCGACCGCAGGAACGCGTCGGTAGTTGAAAGCGATCATGTGCTTGATGCCGTGTTCGCGCGCCGCATCACGCATCTCCTTTGCCTGGGATAGCGTCAGGGCCATGGGCTTCTCACAGAAGACGTGCTTCTTGTTCTCGGCAGCCGCGATCGCGATCTCCGCGTGCGTGTTATTCGGTGTGCTGATGTCGATCAGGTCGACGTCTTCAGCGGTCACCACCTTTTTCCAGTCAGTCTCGTACCGCGACCAGCCGTACTGCTCGGCGGCTTGGCGCACCTTTTGTTCGTTGCGGCCGCAGATCACCTGCATGACCGGCCGAGCGGCGATTTCTGGGAAGAACACGGGGGCCTTGATGTACGCGTTGCTGTGGGCTTTGCCCATGAACGCATAGCCGATCAACCCGACTCGGATCTCGTTCGCCATGCTTGTTGCTCCGTCCTGTGCATCGACCAGAGCGCATCAACCCAGGGTGCCATTATTAGCACAATGGATTGGCCCACGCAAGCCAGTCGGGGTAGGGGCGGGACGGTTGCTGGCCGGTCCCATCACCGTCAGCTGGGCGGTACTGGCGGTGGGCCGGGCAGCGACGTGGCTGCCGAAGATGGCTGAGGCTACCTGCGCGGGAAGTGCTTCCGACGGGGAGACCGGCAACGGACGGGGCGGCATGTTGGCGCAAACCGGCGCCGAGCCTGTGCGCCGGCTGGCTGGGCGCCACAGGTGGCCATTGTGGCGGAATCCCGGAGCCAGCGGACAGTGCGTAGGGGCCCGCTGGAGGTTTGACTCGGGCCAAGCGAAGCGGATATGCTACAGTGGCGATGGAACCGAGTGAGGGGGTGCGCCAGGGAAAACACGAAGAGGCGCACCCATGAGTGACAAAGGCTACCTCTACGCTCGCATCTCTGGCAGGCATTACTGTGCCACGTTGAGGCCGGGTCAGACGTATGTACTCGGCCGCGGACATCGCGCCGACATCGTTATTCCTCATCCCTCGATATCCCGCCGTCATTGTGAAGCGGTACTGCGGCCTGATCGCTCGCTGCAGATAACCGACCTTGGCAGTGCCAACGGCTGCTGGGTCGGTGGGGAGTCTGTGCAGCAAGCGGTGGTCCAGCCAGGCCAGGTTTTTCGCTTGGGAGACGTGGACGTTCTCTTCGTGGCCCACCGGCGTCCGCCGAAGCGGGGCACGACTGGGTTCCTAACGCCCACGACGGTCGTCGTTGTGCCTCGAAGCCGGGACTGCGCTGGACCGCGGCAGACCGTTGGCGTCACGGTGAGCGACTGGGGGGCCGGCCTGGAGTACGTGCGCCGGAAGCTGATCGGGGGCAAGTCGCTGGAGGAGGTCCGCCGTTTCGTTGTGCGTGCTGCCAGAGTGGACTGTCCCGTGCTCGTACAAGGTGAGACCGGAACCGGCAAAGAGCTCGTCGTGCAGTGTATTCACCGACTCAGCCGTCGGGCTCACAGACCGCTGGTGGAAGTCAACTGTGGTGCGCTGCCGCCGACGCTGCTGGAAGCGGAGCTGTTTGGCCACGAGAAAGGGGCGTTCACCGATGCCGTCTCGCGGCGACGTGGTGTCTTTGAGCGCGCCGACGGCGGCAGCTTGCTGCTGGATGAGTTGGGTGAGCTGGAGGAAACGGCGCAGGTGAAGCTGCTGCGTGTCCTGGAGACGGGCAAGCTCTACCGGCTGGGTGGCGAGGAGCCCGTCAAGGTGGACGTCCGTTTGCTGGCCGCCACCAATCGCGACCTCACAACGGCCGTCGCCAAAGGGCAATTCCGCGCGGACCTGTACTTCAGGATCAACGTCCTGCACGTGACACTGCCCCCCTTGCGCGAACGCAAAGAAGACATTCCTCTGCTCGTAGAGCACTTCCTGCGGCGGATCTGCAACCAGTACGGCAGGCCGGCGCTTCAGATGAGCAAAGGCGCGATGGAAAAGCTCTGCCAGCACGATTGGCCCGGCAACGTTCGGGAGTTGCTGCACTGTCTTGAACGCGCCGTCGTCCAATGCCCCGACCAGGTGATCCTGGCCGAGCACCTCGACTTCCCAACGCTGCCGGAAATAACGAACGATTCGGGGGAGGAGGATGACTGGTCCATGTCAAGCATGACACGCTGGCTGCTGAAGCAGGCTCTGAAGCGCACCGCCGGTAATAAGTCAGCAGCTGCCCGTCTGCTGGGGATCCATCGGGGACACTTCTACCGACTACTGCGTCGCTACAAGGTCCGATAGCCGCCCGGAGGCGGTTCCGCATCACGGCGTGGGAGCATGGCCGTGCGGCAGACCTGCACGACCCCGACCAGTGGCCCGCGCATGGCAAGGCCGGCCTAGCAGCGCACGATCAGTGAGCTGCCAGGCCGACCTCGGCGGCTAGGGTGCAGTGGCGGTGCCGTGATTACTGGTCCTTCTTCTTCTCGTTCTCGTCAGCTGCTTCCGGCTTCTTCTGTTCGGCTTCTGGCTTCTTCTCTTCCTTCTTCTCAGCTACAGGCTTTTTCTCTTCAGCTGCAGGCTTTTCCTCCTCCGGTTTTGCTTCGGTGGTTTGCTCCTCTTCACCGCTGCCCGTTGCCTGCTCGCCCGTATCCGCCGCCTGCTGCTGGGCCGCTTCGTCAGTGCTCTGCTCTTCCGCTTCTGCGGTGGTCCCGGCGCCGGCGCCACCGTCCTCGCTCACAGCTGGTGCTTCCGGGCCGGTGGTCTCCTGGCCACCACAACCGGCGATGCCCAAACCAAGCAGAACGCTGCCGATAGAAGCCAACACGATACGCTTCATCACACACCTCCGCCTGAGACAACCACACTGCCGACTCTCACCGACGCTCACCCTCTAAGACGCGCGCCGGGGCGGTTTATTCCCGCCGTGTCTAGCAGTCGACCGTCCCAGTAGATGAGACACATCTGTCCGCTTGCGCGACAGGATGCGGATCTGGAAGTCGCGACGGGCGTCGTGCCCTGCTACGCAACCCAGGACCAAAACATGTGTTACGTCAGCAAGAAAAAGACGTCGGCGCGGCACGCAAAATGCGAATAGCCGCCGGCAGCCGTGGGGGCTGCGCAACGAGTGCTACGGGTGGCACCGATGACGGCGCTCTGCATTCTGCACGGTCGAACGGCTCCGGTCTAAGTGCCCCCACGGCTAGCGATGGAAAAGGCGGCAACCGGGGGCGTAAGCGACAGAATATGGACGCGGGAACAGTCGCACCGGTTGCCGCCTTTACCATTCTCGGTCAGGCCTCAGGCCGTGTCAACTAGCCGCCGGAGCACTACTTCAGCGACGCAGGGCATACGAAACCGGTGCACGCGCGTCGACCAAGCGGGTAACTCCAACGGCCTAGGTCCGGACCGTGTGCGACGAGACGTGTATGCCGCGTTTAACTGCGGGCTCGTAGAGCGGGGCCAGGCCGAACAGGCCGCTCCGCGGCGGCGTCGGCCGCAACCATTGTTTGCGTTTCAGAAGCGATGGAAGGGCAGGTTAACGCGCGGTGGCGGCTTGGCGTAGGGAAGGGCTTCGGCGAGACGATCCGACGGGCATGGGGTTTCTGAGGCACTTGGGGTCAGGCGTCTGTCGCGGCGCGGCACGCACCGCGGGATACCTGCCGGATGCTCGGTGTCATGCCGATTCCCGGCGGCGAGGACGTCAACTGCGAAGGCCCCCCGGATGTGGGACGAAGATCTGACGCCACGGGCAAGACGTGTGGACTCTCGGGGGCAAGACGGAGCACGAGGCTGACGGTTCGGTGCCGGCGTGCGGGCCTTAGGATTGCAGAGGATGAGGCAGAGCGGATCGGCTAGAGTTGCCTGGCTGGGGAGCTCTTCCCATGGGCCCGCCGGAAGCGATTCAGATCCATCGGGACCAACGCGTTGTGGAGATCCGCTGGTCGGCGGATCACGTTTCCGTCTACCCCTTCCGCTGGCTACGGGAACAGTGCGAATGTGCCGCGTGCAAGAACGAATGGACAGGGGAGCGGCTGGTCAGCCCCGAGCAGGTCCCGGAGGACCTTGGAGTCGAGGGGGCAGAGCTTGTGGGCAACTATGCCCTGCGCATCCGATGGAGCGACGGCCACGACACCGGCCTCTACACCTGGGAGCATCTGGCCAGCCTGTGCCGCTGCACACGATGTGAGCGAAAGCAGCGCCAGGGGCCGGAAATGCAGTAGGATGGGAATGATGCCTGGAGCTTGCGCATCATACTGGCGGGGAGCGAAGTGGCTGATCGCCACGCTGTGATCGTAGAACTCGTGGAGCGGCACTACGAGGCCGTGTACCGGTTCGCGTTCCGGCTCAGCGGTAACGCTCAGGATGCGGCCGAACTGACGCAGGAAGCGTTCTGCCGCGCGCAGGAGCGAATCGACCAGCTAAAGGCCCGCTCCAGCGCCCGGGGATGGCTGTACACCATCGTGCGAAACCTGTACGTGCAACGGTGCCGGCGGCCCCGGGCTGTCGAGCTGGACCAGCCGGAGGCCATTGCCGACCCGCGATCGACCGCGGAATTGGACAGCGGTGAGCTTGATGCGGCGAAGGTCCAGGCGGCGCTGGATCAACTGCCGGAAGAGTTTAGAACCCCGCTGGTGCTGTACTACTTTGGCGAGCATTCCTACCGAGAGATCGCGGAGATCTTAGGGATTCCGATCGGCACGGTCATGAGTCGGCTGTCGCGGGGTAAGGCGAAGTTGCGCTTGTTGCTTGGCCTGGCACCGGCGCATAGCCAGAGAGAGGCGTAGCATGCGATGTGAGGAAGCACGACGTTGGATGGAGCTTGCACGCGATGTCCCCAGCAGGGACGGCGATTCCATGGACGGCGTCCGACGTCTGTTAGACGAGCATCTCGCGCAGTGCGCCAATTGCCGTCACTATCGCGAATGGCTCCAGCAGACAGACGAACTCATCGGTCGAGCCGTCCGGAATGTGGCCGTGCCTCCCGAGCTCAAGGGCCGGCTGCTGTCGAGGCTGGCTGAACGGCCGGCGGTTCTGTCACTCGGCACGACCATTCTGCGGCGTCGTCTGGTGTGGTTCGCCGCGGCAGCAGCCGTGATCGTTGCTGTGCTGGGCCTGTACTGGCTCGGGCGCCCGAGTGGCGTGCCTGTGGTCGAGCTCAGCGAAGAAGCGCTGCTGCGGAGCCTGGAAGGGTTGAGACCTGCATGGGATCAGCTGCCACGCGGCGCGACCAGCGAGCAAACCTGGGCCGACTGGAGCAATCGTGTTCTGGGCACCGAGCTACCCTGGCCATGGGCCGGCCGCAGCGTGCAGCTGGTGCGCACCGGCCGGTGCACGGTCCAAGGGTCGGTCGCCTATGTGACGGAGTGGCGGTTTAGCGACACGGCCCATTGGCTGGTGGTGCTGCCCGCAACTCGCTACTCTGTGCCCGTTGCATTTGACGGCAGACCACGCGTCTTGAAAGACTCTCAAAGCCTTTCCGTTGTGGTCTGGCGAAACAAGCTTGCCTGTTATGCCGTCGTGTACCGGGGTCCTCTTTATGAGATCGAGCCGGTGCTGCCGCGCCGCGCACCGACAAGGCGGGTCGTCACCGGTCCGGTGAAGTTCGCCGGTCGACGAACCGCATAAGGGGCCCGGCCTCCCGGCTTCCTGGTGAGAGACGACCGGTTGACGGGAGTGAACGATTGAGTGTGCTGGCAGCTGGTACGCCAGGCCGCCCGCTAACGGATTGCAAACGCACGCCTCAGGTGCCGGTTGCTACGGGCCAGCACGTACGGCGGAGTTTGCGGGCCGGCTTCGTGGCAGGGACGGGGAGCGAGCGCTGGCTGCCGCCGCGCCTTGCGGCAAGCCGGGCCTACTGACGGCTATCCTCCCACACTTGGAATGGGTCCGGACCGTAGAGCTTCTTTTCCTCCTCGGTCGGTTCACGCAACGGGCGTACGACCCGGAATCCGACGAAGATCGCGTCCGTGTGGTACCACATGCTTTGCGGGAGCTGGGGATCCTGAATCTTCCACTCTGGGTCTGAGCCGCGTCGGGCGGCACTGCGGCACATCTCCGGGTCATCGTCCCACGACCCGCCACGTACGACGCGCGGGTAGAGTTTCGTCGGCTTCGCGTACGGGTTCTTAACCGGTTTGTTCGGATCGAATCGCTTGTAGAAATCGGGGATGTACTGATCCAGACACCACTCGGCCACGTTGCCGTGCATGTCGTAGAGACCCCACGGATTTGGTTTTTTCTGGCCAACCTTGTGGTACCGCTCGTCGCTGTTCTCGAAGTACCACCCGTACTCGTCCAGCAGTTCCGGATCGTCGCCGAACGAGTAGGCCGTCGTCGTGCCGGCACGGCAGGCGTACTCCCATTCGGCTTCCGTAGGTAGCCGATAGTAGCGGCCGGTCTTGGCCGTGAGCCACTGGCAGTAGACTTTTGCCGCCAGCTGCGTCATGCAGATGGCCGGGTAGCCCTCCTTGCCCATGCCGAACGTCATGTCCGTGTACGGCTTAGTTGGGCGAGTCACTGCGTCGGCCCGCTTGTCCAGCAGCGTGGGCGGCTGGCCGGTGAGTTTGCGGCGTGCGATGTCCAGGCTGAACATCCAGATCTCGTACTCGTCCCAAGTGACCTCGCACTTCCCCATCCAGAACGGCTCGACGGTCACCGGATGCTGAGGACCTTCGTCCTCGTTGCGGCCTTCCTCGTCCTCGGGGCTACCCATCATGAACGTACCACCGGGAATCGGTACCATGTCGAACGTCACGTTGGTACCACTGATGACCTCCGTGTACGGCTTCATTTCCGCTTCCGTCTTCGCCTCGGCGTCCGGGATGACCAGGACGCCGCGCTTCTCGTCGACCTTATACTGCACTTGGGCTACACCGGGCACGAGAACCGTCACCCAGCCGAGCAGGAGTGCCGCGGCGATCAACAGGTTCTTGACCAACCCAACAACCATGCGGGCACTACGGTTCCGCTGCCACTGCTCAGAGGACAGCACCGTGACTGCTTCGCGCAGCAAGCGTTTCTGGGCTCTCGTATGCATCGCTCTCCACTCGTGCTTGGTCGTGCTTCTCGCGTTCGTCCTGGTGGGCCAGATTGACGGCGGGGAAGGCGACCGATCCATGGAGGCCGGAGGTGGTCTGAAGCGGTACGTTCGCACTGAACCTCACATGGGAACGTACTTCACGATCATTCTATATGCCCCCGACTCGGAAGCAGCCGAAGCGGCTTTCCACGCCGGATTTCAGCGGATTCGCCGGTTGGACGAGATCTTCAGTGATTACCGCCCGGACAGTGAGCTGAACCGGTTGTGCCGGCAGGCCGGGGCGGGCCCGGTGCACGTGAGTCGCGAGCTGTTCGAGGTGCTGACGCTGGCCCGCCGTGTCTCGGAAGCCAGCAGGGGGGCGTTTGACGTGACGGTCAAGCCGGTCGTCCGGCTCTGGAGGCGTGCCCGTCGCCAGCGCCGGCCGCCTTCGCAGGCTCGCTTGCGTGCTGCCTTGGAACTGGTCGACTACCGCGCGATTGAGCTCGACGCGGCACGCAGAACTGTGCGGCTTCGGCGGCGCGGGATGCGGCTGGACCTCGGCGGCATCGCCAAGGGCTATACGCTTGCTGCCGTGCTGAGCGAGCTTGCCGCGCGGGGCATCCAGCGGGCGCTGGTGGACGGTGGCGGTGATATCGCTGTGGCCGATCCGCCGCCGAACAAGAACGCGTGGCGGGTCTTGGTTCCGACGCCGGAGGAAATGAGGGGTGAGCCGGTTATCCTCCGGTTGCGTCACAGTGCGGTCGCGACTTCCGGCGATGCGGAACAGTACGTGGTGTTGAACGCTAAGCGGTACTCTCACATCATCGATCCGAGAACGGGTTGGCCTGTGGTCGGTCCCCGCCAGGTAACCGTCGTCCACTCCTGTGCGACGCTCGCGGACGCATGGGCCACGGCACTGTCGGTGCTTGAACCCGAAGAGGCGATTGCGCTGGCCGATGCCCGGGGGTTGGCGGCCAGGGTTATCTATTCGCCCCGCCCTGGTTCGTTCGAGAGTTTGGATAGCAGAGCGTTCCGCAAGCTGGTAAGCTATCAGGTACCCTCCCCCGTGCCGCCCCGCCCCTGAAGCGTTCGCCCGCCTGCGATCCCGTTGGGACGTGGCTGACCTGCTTGATCGGTCGTTTACGGAGGTTTTTCGAGATGGCATCCCAACGCAAGCCATACGATACGCGCCGTGCGTTTCTCAAGAAAGGTGCAGCAGCAGCGGCCGGTGCGGCTGCTGTCGGTAGCTTGCCGGTGGAACGGTTCGCCCATGCTGCGGGTAGTGATGTGCTGAAGATTGGTCTGATCGGCTGCGGCGGCCGTGGCACGGGAGCCGTGCGTGACGCGATCCTGAGTGGCCATCCGGTCAAGCTGGTGGCCATGGCGGACGCGTTCGACTTCCAGCTTCAAAGGAGCCTGGAGCGACTGCTGGCCAACCCCAAGCTGCGCGACAAGATCGACGTGCCGCCGGATCGGCAGTTCGTGGGCCTGGATGCGTACAAGTATGTCTGCCAGTCGGATGTAGACGTTGTCATCCTGGCCACGCCGCCGGGCTTCCGGCCGGCGCACTTCGTCGAAGCGGTCAAGAACAACAAGCACGTTTTCGCCGAGAAGCCGATTGCAACGGATGCCCCGGGCGTGCGTCAGTTCCTGGCGGCCGTCAAGGAGGCGAAGGCTAAGGGCCTGGGGGTGGGCATCGGCTTGCAGCGGCACCACCAGAACGTCTACATCGAGACGATGAAGCGGCTCAAGGACGGTGCCATCGGTGACATCAATTTCATGCGGGCGTATTGGAACGGTGCTGGTGTGTGGGTGCGAGACCGCAAGCCGGGCATGAACGAGCTGCAGTACCAGGTATGGAACTGGTACTACTTCGTCTGGACCTGTGGGGACCACATCGTCGAGCAGCACATCCACAACATCGACGTGATCAACTGGTTGAAGGGCACCCATCCGGTCAAGGCACAGGGCCAGGGTGGTCGGCAGGTACGGACGGGCAAGAAGTACGGCCAGATCTTCGACCACCACTTTGTCGAGTTTACGTACCCGGACGGGTCGGTCATGCTCAGCCAGTGCCGCCACATCCCGGGCTGCTGGAACAGCGTGTCCGAGCATGCCCACGGTTCCAAGGGCAGTTGCCACATCGGTCAGGGGGTGATTCGCGACAAGAAGGGCAAGGTGATCTGGCGCTATCGGGGCAAGCGGAACAACCCGTATGTCCAGGAGCATTACGACCTGTACGCGAGTATCTTGGCCGGTGAGCCGATCAACGAAGGCGAGTACGGTGCGCTGAGTACGATGACGGCGATCATGGGGCGGATGGCAACGTACTCGGGCAAGGAGGTCACATGGGAGACCGCGTTCAATTCGAACCTGAACCTGCAGCCCGCGGAGTACTCCTGGGATGCGGAGCCGCCGGTGAAGCCCGATGAGAATGGCTATTATCCGGTGCCAGTTCCTGGTCAGACGATCGCGTGGTAGGAGCAGAGAGGAAGCCGTTGGAGGTGGGCCCGGTCGGATTGAAGACCGGGCCCACTTCGCATTTCAGCGGAAGTCCCGCGACTGCATCGCAAGGCGGCCCAGCAAGGAGGACCAGTCATCGAGCCGCGTTACAAGCACGTGGTGCACGTCTGCCTGGCGGTCGAGTGTGCCTTCGGCGTAGAGGAGAGTCGCGTTGCGAGCAGCCGATCGGTACCGTTCCCAGGTATCAGGCCGGACCATGAGGTTGACCATGCCGGTCTCGTCTTCCAGTGTCACGAACGTGACTCCTTTAGCCGTGCCCGGGCGCTGGCGTACCAGGACCAGCCCAGCCACACGGACGTACTCACCCGACTTGCGGTTGCGCAAGGCAGCAGCCGTGCAGATGCCGCGCTGCTGCAACGTCGGTCGGAGGGACTCCAGGGGGTGAGCTCTTAAGGAGAGGCCCAGAGCGAAGTAGTCTTCCAGTACTTCCCGGCTGCTGGACTGGCTGGGCAGTGGAAGCTCAGGCTGATCGGCCTGCAGGCTGACCAGCAGGGGGCGGCTGTCGTTTGTCAGTGCCATTGCCTGCCACATGGCCTCGCGCCGCGACAGACCGAGCGAGCCGAAGGCATCGGCACGGGCCAGGCACAACACTTTGTCCCGAGCTATGCCGGTGCGCGCCTGCAACTCGGCTACTGAGCGGAACGGGCCGTGTCGCGCGCGCTCGTCCAGGAGCCGCCTGGCCGTCGCTTCGCCAAAACCTCGCACCAGGCAGAGCCCCAGTCGCACGGCAAAGTCGTCCTGAAAAGGCTCAAGCAAGCATTCCCAGCCGCTGGCGTTGACATCCACGGGCAGCACCGTGACCCCATGGCGGCGAGCGTCCTGGACCAGTTGGGCCGGCGGGTAGAAGCCCATCGGCTGGCTGTTGAGCAGGGCGGCCAGGAAGGCTGCCGGGTAGTAGCGCTTAAGCCACGCCGAAACGTAGACCAGCAGGGCGAAGCTGGCCGCGTGAGATTCCGGAAAACCATACTCGCCGAACCCCCGGATCTGCCGGAACACCTGCTCGGCGTACTCCCGGGAGAGGCCGTTGCGAAGCATGCCGTCGATCAACTTTTGGCGGAACTGTTCGATCAGACCCGGGCGCCGCCAGGCTCCCATGGCACGCCGCAACTGATCAGCTTCCCCGGGCGTGAAGCCTGCGGCCACCACGGCCAGACGCATCGCCTGTTCCTGAAACAGCGGCACTCCGAGAGTCTTCTCCAGTACCTGCCGGATTGCGTCGTTCGGGTAGGTGACCGGCTCAAGCCCCTGGCGACGCCGCAGGTACGGGTGCACCATGTCACCCTGGATCGGGCCCGGCCGTACGATGGCCACTTCGATGACCAGATCGTAGAAGCAACGGGGCTTGAGACGGGGAAGCATGTTCATCTGAGCTCTGCTTTCAACCTGGAAGACGCCAATCGTGTCGGCTTTGCAGATCATGTCATAGACCTTGGGGTCTTCTGCCGGGACGGAGGCAAGGGTAAGCGGTCGGCGGTAGTGCTTCTGCACCAGGTCGAAGCAGTGGTGAATGGCCGTGAGCATGCCCAGCGCCAAGCAGTCGACTTTGAGCATGCCAAGTTCCTCCAAATCGTCCTTATCCCACTGGATCACGGTGCGACCGGGCATGGCTGCGTTCTCGATCGGCACCACCTCACACAATGGCCCGCGACTGATCACCATGCCTCCGACATGCTGAGACAGATGGCGGGGAAAACCGACAAGCTGTCGGACCAGCCAGATGAGTCGACGCATGGTGCGGGTGGATGGGTCGAATCCAGCCGCTTGGAACCGATCCGGTAGGCGGTCGAGGTCGCCGTGAGCGTCGACGGCTTTGGCAAGTCGATCGATGCTGTCCTGGCTGAGGCCCAGGGCTTTAGCCACATCTCGGATGGCCGAACGGGTCTGGTAGGTGATCACCGTTGCAGCCAGACCGGCACGATCACGGCCGTACTTGCGGTACAAGTACTGGATTACTTCCTCGCGGCGCTGGTGCTCGAAATCGACGTCAATGTCCGGTGGTTCGTTGCGTTCCTTGCTTACGAATCGCTCGAACAGCAGGTCCATCCGGTCCGGGTCCACGGCCGTGATTCCCAGACAGTAGCACACGGCGGAGTTGGCCGCGGATCCTCTGCCCTGGCAGAGGATGTTGCGTGAGCGGGCGAAACGGACGATGTCCCAGACGGTCAGAAAGTACGCTTCGTAATTCAGCTCGCTGATGATGCGCAGCTCGTGCTCGATCTGCCGACGCACCTTTTCGGGAATACCGTGCGGATAACGCTCCTGGGCTCCCTTCCAGACCAGCTCCCGAAGGTGCTGAGCGGGCGAGCGGCCCGGGGGGCAGAGTTCCTGTGGGTACTCGTACCGCAGTTCATCGAGCCGGAACGTGCAACGCTCGGCGATCTCCAGTGTCCGCCGCAGCGCGTCATGATGATCGGGCCAGAGCCGGCGGATCTGATGGACGGATTTCAGATATCGCTCTGAATTGGCAAACAGTCGTCCGCGCGCTTCGGACACGGGCCGGTTAAACCGAACGGCTGTGAGCACGTCCTGAACGTAACGACGGTACGGAAGATGATAGTGGACATCATTGGCGATGACAGTTGGAACGTTTGCCCACCGGGCGATCCGTTCCAGGAAGCGGAGGGTGTCTTGGTCTGAGCCATTCAGGTGTCGCTCCAGCAGCAGGTAGCATCGATCGTGGAACAGGTCGCGGTAAGCTCCCAGCCAGCGCGCGTGCTGTTGGAGACGCGGGCCGGTGGTCGGCGAATCGCCTTGGAGTGGTTCCTCATGCAGGAGCACGCCGGCTAGAAGGCCGTCTGAGTGGTCGGCCAGGTCGTCGAAGTTCAGGTCGCTCTGTCCCTTAGGGGCGCGAAGTCGACCGAGGCTAATCAGCCGACAAAGACGGCCGTAAGCAGCACGATCCGGTGCCCACAGTACGACCGGGGGAGCATCGCGCAGGGTGATCTGGGCTCCGACGATCAGCTTCAAGCCCACATCGCGTGCGGCCACGTGAGCACGCACGATGCCGGCCAGGCTATCCAGGTCCGTGATGGCTAAGGCGCGATAGCCGAGCTGCGCCGCCCGGTGAACGAGTTCGTCCGGGTGCGATGCCCCCACCAGGAAGGAGTAGTTGCTCTTGCAGTGCAACTCGGCGTACATCGTTGTTCCGTTCCGGCTCTCTCTACCGCGACGTACTCGGTGAGCGGTATCGGGAGTGGGGCGTAGGTGCGATCCGTTGCAGCATCCTGTCGTGCTGCCTGGTCAGCTTGCCCGCGGCAAGAGGCGTCATCTTCCCGGGCCTTCGGAACGGCTGTCCGGACGAGACGGTACCACCGGTGTCATTCGAAGATCCCGTGGAGGTACCAGTGGCCGTCGTTCAGGTCACGGAACAGCCAGAGGTGGGTGCCGTCGGTCGTCTCCACCCGGTAGTAGTCCCGTCGCACAGTACGCTGGCTGCGCCACCAACCGGTTTCGATCCGTTCCGGTTCGCTGAACCGGTGCGCAGTCCAGCTTCGACCGTAGCCGCGGAACTTGACCGGGAAACCTTGCACCGTGCTGAGCGTGACGATGAGCTGCTCCGGTTGCTTCAGCAGCCGTAGGGGCCGGGCCACGGCAGCCAGCATTGTCGTCGGACTCGCGCGTGTGTCATTGTCGCCGGCCCGCCGAAGGCGCCTGGCTTGGCTTGCAGCGTGCCGGTGCGGTCGACGCAGGGCAGCAGATAGCATGGGGATGAGCCGTACGGCATGCTCAGGTTGAGCGTCCGGCAGATCGATGACCCGGAGTACTCGATCGCCCCCAAGACGATGGACAAGCCGCTCAACCAGCATGGCCCAACGGTCGGAGTTGGTGTCATCGCAGATGCCGGCAAAGAGGGTGTGCTGCTTGGGCGGTTGGCTTACGAGTTCATCGGATTCCAATCGGATCGCCTCGACACGCTCAGAGAGCATGAGCTGTTCGAGTTGTAAGTCGATCAGGCTCTTGAGGTGCTCGAAAGAGGTCGTGGGATGGAACAGGGTGATTGGGATGAGATGGTCCGATCCGCTTTCGAAGTAGATGGTTAACATGATCCTCGCGATGCTGTGTGATCGCTGAATCGCCGCACGTACCAGACGAGCGAGCAACCGCTCCACGACGTAGCGCACCAGGGAGGCGTCATCACATGCCATGTCGAATTGCCATAGCTCGCACAGATGAGGTTTTTCTTTAGGAGGTCGAAGCCGGTCTTCTTTCAAACCGAACATCTGGTCCAGTCGTTCCAACAGAACGGCACCGAAGCGTTCCTGGAGGGCGTAGCGGGGGATGCCGATCAGGGAGCGAAGGGAATGGATGCCGAGCGAAAGTAGCTGCTGGGTTACAGAGTCCGGCAGCCCAAGCGCGTGAGGGGGCAAGTGGCGAACGGCCTGCAGCGTATGTCCTGCTCGAGCAATGACCCATTCCGCTTCTGCATCTCCTGAGGCGAGCCGGCGCGGTCGAGGCAGAGTGTCGGAGTGGACGGAACCGGTACGGAGCACATCGAGTGGGAGGTCCTCAACAGAAGCGGGACGATGGTAACGGGCCAGGGCGTAAGCTGCTCGGGGAGTATCGGCTAGTGCGATCCGTGCCCAGTAGCCCCAGCGGACAAACGTCTCGGCAATACGACGCACCATAGCCTCCTCGCCACCAAAGAGACGTTCACAACCGCTCATGTCCAGCAGAAGACTCTGAACGGGAGAGTCATACCCAAAGGTGACGATGGGCGAGAAACGCAGACAGCGTTGGCGTAGTGTTTCCAGTGCCGCTTGGTCCTTGGTCGGTTCCCAGCGGTGGAACACAATAGAGGAGAGCCGGTCTTTTTCGGCCGGTAGCAGGGCCCGAGCTTCAGCCAGTGGCATTCCGGGACGAACACCACGCGCGGCCGCTTCACGGGACACGGCCACCACAGTTGCCCCTTGCCGTGTCGGTTCGTCATACAGCACGAGCAACGCGGAGAGCAGTTCTGGGTGGGCGTGCACCAGACGCTGCAGCGGCCAGCTCGGGAACCACACGCACAATACCCGCCGCATCGTCCATCTCCAGATAAAGCGCCGCGGAATCCATGCGCCCACGACAGCGCAACAACTCCACGCGAACGATACGTCCTCTGTGAGCCGAGCACGGAACTGCCTGCACCAGCCAGCGAAGCTCAGCCCAGGACGCCTCGTTGATCGCTGCCACAGGACGGATCAACACACAAGGACGTCCGCCAGATTCGGCCGCAAGCTGTAGGCGACGCGAGGCACGATGGTCCAGGCGGTCGACAATCCCTAGCACCGCGGCTACCGCAGCACAACGCACGGCTTCATCCAACGCCCAGATCGCTTCCGATACCGAACGAGGCCGCACTACCAGGAGCTGCTCTGCGGTAAGCCCCCAGGGAAAAGCCGCTGGCGGATAAAACTCCCCCCCAACATCCACAACCACCACCTTGCCCGCTCTGCCTTGCTCCTCAGCCGCTGCGGCCACCGTTCGAACAGCCAGACTCCAAGCACCACTGCCCAGCTCCCCCAACCACTCCAGAAGGCATCGCCGCGAGATGCCTTCCTCGGGAAGCAACCGGTCCAGCTCAGGAATTCCCAGCCGAAAACGCCGCACCTCGTTCCGCTCGACCGCATACAACCCCACACGCAGGGCCTGGATCTCTTGAGCCAGCCGCTGTACCGTGCTGCGCCGGTCCCCAACGCTGCTTGTGCCGGTGCTCGCCATGATCGCCGCTCTCCCAAACGCAGACCATCGTCTCCGGCCGTTTCCAGCATACTGAACATTTGTTCAGTTTTCAAGCCCTTCCCCATAGCTGCCGACACGCGAAACAGTTACGCCTTGCTCGCCGTTCCAACCCCAGGCACCAGCAAGCACTACTTCTGCGAACACAGCCCTTGCACCGTCCAGCAGCCGTAGAAGAGTCTCCCAGCGTCAGCCCCGCCCACAAAGCCCACGGCACCGTGCCCCAACAGCGTTCCTGCCCGATATGCTGAGAAGGACGGAAACGAGGCCCAAGCCGAACAGCTGAAAGCAAAGACCCAACCGAGGAGCTTGCCTCCGTGTCCGCACGCCAGACAACCAGGCCGAACAGGCCGGCTGCCCATGCTGGCGCCGCCCCCACACCCGCCTCGACTCCCCTTCTTTTCTGCCTCTTGCTGTGGCCTCTGACCGCACCAGAGCCATTTGTTCGGGTCCAAGCCGATGAGTTTCCTCCCGATCGCGGCCGCGCCAACCTGGCACTGGGCAAGCCAGTGATCTATCTGCCCGAGCCGAACTACCCTCTGACGGCGCGCGGCAACAGCGACCCTCTGGATCTGACCGACGGCCGCACTTCGGCCCGGCCTGACCGGCACATCTGGTTCGATGCCGGGGCGGTAGCCTGGTCGTACGCCGGCAGAGTGAACCTGGCGTTGGATCTGGGAACACTGGCCCGGATCGACGAAGTTGCAATTCGCCTTCTGGGCGGGTCGCCGCAGGCCGGGGTCAGCTTCCCGGGCTGGATCGAGCTGCTCGTTAGCACCGACGGCGAGCACTTTGTCCGGGTTGCTCAGTGCTCGCGCTGGCGTTCCGGCGACTTTCGGCGCTACGGCGTGCCGCCCGAAACGGGAAAAGCCTGGATCCACTGCTTGCGGTTCGCGGATCTGGACGTGGTGGCTCGCTGGGTGGCAATCCGGATGTACACGGGGGGGCTCTCGGCGAGCGACGAACTGTACGTCTTCGGTAAGCCGCTCGAAGACCCGATCGACACAGCACCACCACCAGCGCAATCACGCGGCGAAATGACCGGATTCACAGTGCGGCACCCCCAAGTCTACTTCCACAAGCCACGGATTCAGATAGCCACCAACCTTCCTCTGCCCACACCCATCGGTATCCTTGTGCCGGTGCAGGAACGGTCTGAGGCGGTTGAGCTGGTTCTGGAGCTGCCGCCCGAGGTGCACCTGGTGGCCGGTTCTCTGGCAAACGCCTCCGCGGAACAACTCCCCAACGGTCCGGCCGGTGGCCGCCGAAGATATCGGTTCCGTTTCCGGGCCACCACGACTACGAAGGTGCTTGGCCGACTGTACCTGCAAGCAGCAGGCTGGCCCCACGGCGGCCGGGGCCGGCTTCGCTACCGCTTTCGCTGTCGCCACTGGCAGAGCCCGTGGCTGACCGTGCCGGTGGAGGCCGTCTTAGTTCCGCGGGCTCGTCAGCCTCAGCGTCTCATGGTCGGCCTTGGTTGGTGGTCGATTGATGCCACCATGCGGTGGCCGAACGTGCTGGAGGTCTGGCAGCACCTGGGGATCAACACGTTTCCGATTTTCGCACGTTGGATGAGAGCGGGGCATGCGGGTTGGCCGTTGGTCGAGGAGGCCAGGCGGCGAGGGTTTCGCATCCTGCATATCGACTCACCGTTTCACCACCTGCTGAATCGCCGAAAGGACGAGCGACAGATCTACGACCAACTCGGCGACGGCCGAACCGGATCCCGCCTGTGCATCTCGTACCGGGGGCGGTTCTATCGGGAGGAGCTGGAGCTGTTCGCTCAGGCTGTGGCCCGCGCGCGGCCGGACTTCGTGAGCCTGGACATCGAACTGTGGAGCTGGCGCGGTCCGGTCGATGCCCGTCGGTGCCGGCGCTGCCGGGAGGACTTCGAAGCATCCGGTTTGACGAGCTGGGAAGAGTGGTTCGTTTCCAAAGGGGAAGAAATCTGGCGCGACCTGGTCACCGCTGCCCGCGATGCTCTGGACCGCAGGCGGATCCAGCCGCGGTTCGAAATCGGCGGCTACGACTTCCGCCCCGGCACGGCGTACCAGAACGTCTGGCCGTTTGATCGGCTCTACCCCGAATGGCTCCAAAGTGGACAGGTTTCGACCTATACGTGCCTCTATCCGTACCACCTCGCACTCATAGGGGATGAGGTGCGGCAAGACCGCTTGAAGCTGCCACGCAGTGACCTGCTGCCGTGGATCACGCCGGGCGACGCGGGCACGTTTCCCGGAGAGGCGTTCCAGTGGGCGCTGCTGGAGTGCTACTGCAATGGAGCCAGAGGCGTGTACTTCTGGTCAGGACGCGTCTGGGATGCGGAGAGTCTGATCGCATTGAACCGCGTTGTGCGTGCACTGGCTCCCGTGGAGCGAGTGATTCTGGAGGGTCGGCCCGTGCAGGGCGAGGCGCAGGTGGTGGGACCAGGCAGGGTCGTGGGCATGGCCCGGGGCAACGAGATGGTCCTGTTGGTCGCCGACTACGGTCGAGCCTCAAACGGTTCGGTAAGGCTCAGGCTGAGGCTGAAACACAAGGCACGCGTGATGGACCTCATGGCAGCGCGTGGACTGCTCGTGTGTTCGGCTGGCGAGCAAACGGTAACGATCGAGTTGGCCGGTGACCGGGCCAAACTGCTTTGGGTTCGTCCTGCACGAGTGCGGCCGTCGCGCTAGGCCTCCCCCACGGCCGCGCGAGCGATCAGCCTGGCACGACGTGAACCGCCTCACCGCCGACATATTTGCCACCACACCCCCTGCCAAGGAGTCACGATGCTTGCTCCCGTGACTGTGCCGTCCGCGCGGTACGTTGCCCTCTTGCTGTGCGGTTTGCTTGCCCTGGCAGGTACCGGTCCGAGCGCATGGCCGGCCGATCCTGTGATGGGGATCAATCTGGCTGGTCCGGCGGACTGGAACACCGAACTACCGTTCGTCGACGTCTTTCGCATGGCGCGACCGTGGATCAGCCAGCGCGCGGGAGCCCCATGGGGACAGGGACCGAAGCTGGAGCTCGACGAGCACGGCTGGGTTCGGCGGCTCGAACCGAACTGTTGGGCAGAAACGCTACTGTGCACGATTCCGGACGGCCACTACCCGTCGGGCAGGTACCACGTGTCCTATCGGGGCCGCGGCCGGCTGGAATTCGGTGGTGCCGCGCGCGTGGTTCGCTCTGAACCGGGACGCATCGTCCTGCAGGTCGATGCGCGGCGTGGTCCGATCTTCCTGCGTGTCGTTGAGACTGATCCCAACGACTACGTCCGAGACATCCACGTCATCATGCCCGGTTTTGAACAGCGCTGGCGCGACCATCCGTTCCATCCGCTCTTCCTCGCCCGGTGGCGTGGCATGGCATGTATCCGGTTCATGGACTGGATGAAGACGAACGGATCACCGATCCGCCGTTGGTCGGAACGGCCCAAGCCTGAGGATGCGACCTTCATGGTGCGGGGGGTCCCGCTGGAATGGATGATCGACCTGTGCAATCGCCTTAACGCTGATCCGTGGTTCTGCATGCCGCATCAAGCCGACGACGATTATGTGCGGCGCTTTGCGGAGATGGTACGTGAACGGCTCAAGCCGGGGTTGAAAGTCTACGTCGAGTATTCCAACGAGGTCTGGAATCCCATCTTTGACCAGCATGCCTGGGCGGCCGAGCAGGGCCGCAGGCTGGGGCTGACCCAGAAGCCCTGGGAGGCCGCGTGGCGCTACACAGGCTATCGCTCTAGGCGGATTTTCCGGATATGGGAAGACGTGTTCGGCGGTGCGGACAGATTGATCCGTGTGCTGGCTGCTCAGGCCGTTAACCCGTTCGTTTCCCGCATGGTGCTCGAAAGCGCCGCCGCCCATGAGCAGGCTGACGCGCTGGCGGTCGCCCCGTATATCGGACTGAACGTCGCACCCGATCAAGCCGAAGCGATCTTGCAGCTGGGGGTTAATGGACTGTTCCGCCGGCTGTGGAAGCGATCGTTGCCGAGGGCCATTGCTGCTATCGGCGCTCAGAAGCAGGTGGCTGACCAGTACGGGCTGGAATTGATAGCCTACGAGGGAGGGCAGCACCTCGTAGGCGTCCGTGGTGCCGAGAACAATGAACGGTTGACTCGCCTGTTCCACCGAGTCAACGCACACGAGGAGATGGCAAGATTGTACGACGCATACTTCGCCGCCTGGCAAAACGCCGAAGGTGGACTGTTCTGCTACTTTTCATCCGTCGCGCGGTGGAACAAGTGGGGCTCCTGGGGGGTGCTGCAGTATGCCGATGAGGATCCGGCCGTCAGTCCCAAGTACCGCGCGCTGGTGCGGTGGGCTCGCCGGTGGGGACAGCCGGTGCAAGCTGTTCGAGTTTCTCCGTTCAATCCGCGGTAGCAGTGCAGGGCTTCCAACGACTCAGCGATGGGAACAGACCACGCCGAGTGCGATCTGTTCGAGCGGGATCGGCTCAAAGCCGATGCGACGTACCGCTGCTGCATCCTTGAACCGTAGCCGGACCGGGCGCTTGGATCGATCGTAGACGATGCGTACCCAACGTGGGTCGTTGTCGAAGACCAGGTTGTTCTCGATGCGTTGCAGGTGTCGCGTGCCAGGGTGAATGTCGTCCCAGCTTCCGCCGGCGCTGATGTTCCTCACGAACACGTTCCGTTTCGGGACGCCCGGGTCATCCTCGAGAATAGTGGCCAGTGTCGGGTAACGGCGCCGCCAGAGAGGGCTGCGGAACGGCACGGCACGGAGCCGCCGCTGCAAGGTCCCGTTCGGATCCATCGTTGCGGCCTTCTGCCACGTCATCCCTCGGTTGTCGACGTGGGCCGCCTTCCAACAGCGCACAAAGACGTTGTTGTCGACCACGTTGTCGTCGCCGCCACCGATGAACACTGCCCGCGAGCAGTCCACGAACAGATTGCCATAGATCGTGTGCCCGCACAGCTGGTCGTCCAGGTAGACGGTCATGCCACCCAGCCCGCCGTAGCCGCGGATGTCGTGCCAGTAGTTGTGCCGGAGCACGGTACCACGCTGTGTCCAATCGCGACCGACGTAGTAGGCCCCTGCGTCACCACTCTCGTACACGACGCGGAAGACTTCGTTGAACTCAATCACGTGGTCGTTTCCCGGCGCGCTCAGTGCCATGTGCGGCGCGTCGTGAATCACATTGTGGGCAATCCGGTTGCCTACGCCACTAACAATCACGCCCGGGTTGTACGTGCGCCACCGGCGGGCGAACCGGTAGATATGATTCCGCTCGATGTTGTGGTGCGCCGGAGTCAGGCTCGGACGATCACCTCCGCTGGCCGAAACCCCGGTGCTGCCGCAGTACACCAGCTCGCACCCGGCCACTTCGTGCCCCTTCCCGCCGCGGATCACAATGCCAGCCAATCCCGTGTTTCGAACGATGCACCGCTTGATACGACACGCCTGGCCCTGAGCAATCTCGATCGCGGTACCCCGGCAGTACTCAAAAACGAACCCCTCAAATGTCACGAACGACACGTCGTTCAACCGCAGAAAGCCGTCGCCTTGGGACAACACCGTCCGTACCTGGCGCTTCGGCGGCCAGAAGAACACCATGCCGCGGTCGCGGTCGATGTAGTACTCGCCCGGTTGATCCAGTTCGCACAACAGGTTGCTTGCGTACCACCGGGCTCGGCCGGGATCGATACCGTATTGCGGCTTTACGTCGGTTCTTCGGATCAACAGTCGGTTCTCTACGTCCACACCGGCCAGCGGCTCGTACAGTTCTGCCCAGTCGTATTTCCAGTAGGCCATCACCCACGGCGCCGGCTCCTGCGACCAGCGGCGCAGCCGATCGCGGCCCAGGTCCACCCGGAGCCGCCGGTCGTCTAGCTTTCCGGCCAGCCCTACGAAGCCTTCGTTCGGGTAGCGTGCCAGTGTTGCGGGACGGCCGTCGTAGAACAGTTCAGCTTCGGCAAGCTGTTTCGGCTTGCCAAAACCGCGCACGCTCAGCTTTCCGACCGTTCTTACCCCGGGCTCGTCCGCAAGTCGCGCCACCTTGACGTGCCGCCGGGCCGCTGGCGGTAGCATCCGGAGAATTGCCGGGTCTGTAACCGGGCGCCACGTCGTCAGGGGGATGCCGGCCGTGAAGTGCACCGTACCGGCACGTTCGGCCCGATAGATCACCGGTGCCGCTGCAGTGCCGGAGTCTTCCTTGCCGAACACGACCATCCCATCGAAGCGGTACTTTCCCGGGGCGAAGGTCACAGTTACCGGGATGCGTTCCGAGCGCAGGATCGCACGCACACGATCGCGCGCCCCGGCAAGCGTGCGGAGCGGTGCTGATCGGGTACCCGGATTCTCGTCGTTGCCATGTGGTGCCACGTACAGCTCAACTGGTCGGCTCATGCAATAAAGCAGCAGCAGTAGGAGCCTCGTCGCTAGCTGGCCGCTCATGGTGGGTTCCTCACGGAGGCACATGCACGGTGCGGTGGCAATCCGAGGGGCAACGGCGGGGCGGATTCCATTGGGCGGTGTCCTAGCCATTATCCGCTAGACCATTTCTCCGGTGCGCTCTTGGCACGTACGCCGGCCCGCCGTCCCACAGCGGACCTTGGGGCACGACCGCGAGGTAGCCGGGGGGCATCGGATGGAGCGGCCAGCCGCGTGTGAGCCGTGTCGGCATGGGCGAAAACAGTAAAGCCACGTGCACCGAAGTGGACAGCACACTGCTTCCCCCAGAGGTGCTGTGGACTTGGCATGCAGCGCGACGGGAGTGCGCAGCCTGGCAACCTACAATCATGCAGAGCGGCCGGTGCTTGGGTGCTGGGCCTGTGCGGCGGAGCCTGTCCGATCTTGTAGCACGGCGACCGCCGGAGTGCCAAAGAACTCCAGAAGGGCGACCATGCTAGCACGCTGCGTTGCGTTACTGGTGCTCGTGATCGGGCTCTTCGGTGACCGTCCGGTTGCTCGGGGCCAGGATCGGGATCGGTGGCAACGGGAAGCGACGTTCGTTCGTCTGAGGGTGGCTGCTGATGCTCGGCCGCTGCGGTACAGCCGACGCATCTTCGGTGGCTTCATCGAGCACTTCCACCGGCAGGTTTACGGCGGCATCTACGATCCGGGATCACCGTTTGCAGACGAGCGCGGCTTTCGGCTCGACGTTATCCGGGCCCTGCGAGCATTGAAGTTGGCCATCGTGCGCTGGCCGGGGGGATGTTTTGCCAGCGGCTATCACTGGCGCGATGGGGTCGGGGCTGACCGCCGGCCGGTTCCGGACCCGGTGTGGGGTGTGGTCGAGCCCAACCAATTTGGAACCGACGAGTTTGTGCAATGGTGTCGTGCGGTCGGGGCAGAGCCCTACATCTGCACGAACGCCGGTAACGGAAGTCCTGAAGAGATGCGCGACTGGGTTGCGTACTGCAACGCCAGCACGGGGCGCCTTGCGGCACTACGTGCTCGCAACGGAAACCGTCGCCCACACGGCGTGCGCTACTGGAGCATCGGCAACGAGAACTACGGTGAGTGGGAGATTGGCCAGAAGACACCGGAGCAGTGGGGGCCGTTTGTGCGGCGATGTGCGGAGCTAATGCGGAGCGTCGACCCGTCGATCAAACTGGCTGCCCCCGCGCTCATCTCGGAACATTGGGACCTTCCCCTGTTGCGCACGGCTGGCGACCTGCTGGATTACGTTGCCGTGCACCGCTATTGGCTGGGGCTTTGGCAGGAGAACAGGCACGTGCCTTACGAACGGTGCCTTGACCTGTTCGATGGACCCGAGCAGGCCATTCAGCAGATGATCGCGATCTTGCGCAGAGCCGGCCGTCTGGGACAAGTGAAGATCGCATTCGATGAATGGAACCTGCGCGGCTGGCACCATCCGGGGTTCCCTCGCAAGGAGCCTGTGCGAGAGGATGATCCCGAGGTGCGCTTGCTCATCGCACGCCGCGACCTCAACGCTATTGCCAGCCAGTACACCATGGCCGATGCGGTCTTTGCCGCGTCCTTCCTGAACGCAAGCCTGCGGCATGCCGATGTCGTCGACATCACCTGCATCGCTCCAATCGTGAACACGCGGGGCCCCCTGTACGTGCATCCCAACGGGATCGTCAAGCGTACGACCTACCACGTGCTGGCGGTGTACGCCAACGAGCTGGCCGATCACGTTGTGCCGGTCACGAAACAGGCCCCCGATGACGACGCCCGGTGGATGCTGCGCTATGTTGACGTGTTGGCGACCACGGATGGCCACAGGTCACGGTGGGCAATCGTGCTGGTCAACCGGCATCCGAAGTTGTCGGTCCGCTGCCAACTGATGCTCGGCAGACGACCAGTTGACGGAGCCGTGCCGGCGGTGTTGCTTACGGCCGATTCTCCAGAAGCGTACAACGACATCGAGTACCCGGATCGCGTGGTCCCGCGTCGCATCAAGCAGCTTTTCCGTGACGGCTTCACCGAAATCCCACCGTGCTCGATCACGGTCGTCGCGATCGGAAAGGGTCGGGACGGGGCCGAGCGTCGCGCCTCCTGGTCGAACTAGCCTGCGCGATGGCTTTCACGCGCTGTCGGGGCCACAGCCAATCGCACCGGGTTTCCTGGCCGCCGGTAGCAGCGGCTGACACGCCGTCAGGGTGGCACGCAGCCGGCCTTTCTACTCCATGAGGGACGCGAGCGCGGCGCGCGACGATTGCATCTCGGTAGCATGAAGGTGGCTCATGCACCACTGAACGCACGCCCTGAAGCAGCCAACTTTGGCTCTAAGGGGCACGGACAGTAGGCCGCCACTGGCGCTGAGATGCCATGCCTTTGACCCTCTGGATCCTGCTTTCCGCCGCCGTCCTGGTTACTGCCACGCCGGCCGCTTCAGAACCTATCCGTTCGTTCCCTTGCCCCGATCCGTCCATTCTGGCCGATGCCAAGGGCCGAGTGTACTTCATCGTCTGCACCGGTCGCGGGATCCCGCTCTGGTTCAGCCGCGATCTGAAGCGATGGCAGCGAGTCGGCCGGATCTTCCGCGAGGACGTGCCTGAGTGGGCACGCCAGAAGGTACCTACGGCACGGACCATCTGGGCACCAGACCTGAAGCGAGTCGGTAATCGCTATTACATCTACTATTCAGTGTCCACACTCTTCCAACAGCGCTCTGTCATCGGGTTGGTGATCGGGACATCGCTCGATCCAGAGCAGCCCTCGTTTCGCTGGCACGACGTTGGCCAGGTCGTCGAGTCCCGACCGGGCGATGCGTTCAATGCTATTGACCCGGCCCTGCTGGTGACACCGTCGGGCGAGGGCTACCTGTTCTGGGGCTCGTTCTGGGACGGAATCAAAGCGGCTCCGGTGTCGCTGGAGACGGGTAAGCTCTTGATCCCAGCGCGTCAGGCGAAGGCCGTTGCTCGCCGCGTACCGCCGGCACCACCGGCCATCGAAGGGGCATACCCGATTTACCGCGAGGGTTGGTATTACTTGTTCGTCTCCTGGGACTACACCTTTGCCGGTGACCCGCAGGAGGCAACTTACAAGATCGTCGTGGGACGCTCTCGCCACCCCCTTGGTCCGTACGTCGACCGCCTTGGCGTGCCGATGACGCGGGGGGGCGGTGAGCTCGTTCTGATGAGCACGCGGCGCTGGCGCGGTACGGGTCACAACAGCGTACTCATTACCGAGACCGGTAGCTGGCTGGTGTACCACGCAATTGACGCGCGAAATCCGCGGGCCGGTCGACTGCTCCAGGTGCGGCAGCTTCGCTGGATTGACGGCTGGCCCGTGGCCGGACCGCTGGTCCTGCCGAGCACTTCGGACCGGCCCACTACGCCGCAGGACCACATCGTCGGCCGCTGGACGCATGTCCAGCCGGATGGCAGACGCGTGGACATTTTCCTGGAACCGAGTGGCCTGATCAGCGGTGTGCGAACGGTGGCCCGGTGGCGGCTACTGGCACCGGGGCGGCTGGAGCTGCGCTGGCCCAGCAACCAGGCTCCGGGAGGTGCCTGGGTTGATCGGGTCAGGCTGATTGGCCATGAGCGGTACGAGGGCACCAATCAGCTCGGACATCCCGTACGCGGCTGGCGCCGCAGTTGTGCCGTTCCGGGCCTGCAGAGCCGGTAACGCTGTCCCCGTTCGCACTGCCACCCGTCACCGCATCTTACAATGGGACCGCTTGGTCTGCTGCCGGCATGCCCGCCCGACGGTTCCGTTCAGACAACGGGGTGACAGCATGCGAGCGGGTTCATGGCCGACGATGCCCTTCTGGCTTGCGGCTGTCTTCTGCACGTGCGTGTGTGCCGAAGGTCAGGTTCTCGAGATGGTGCATCGCAATCCTGACCCTTATGGGGTGCCTCGACCCGCTCCGGGCGCAAAGCACGTGCCGCTCCGCACGAGCATTTGGATTCACTTCCGGCTGCGTGACGCCGCGAGCACGGACCGCGTGCTTGCCGACTCGGTCCGCGTGCTGCTTCAAGACGAACACGGCGGCGAACAGCCTCTCGTGGAGCCAGGCCAACGATTTGTTCCGCCGGCCTCAGGCTGGTTCGCCACCTCACCGCTCCGCCCCCAGGAGCTGATGCTTTACATCGAGCCTGGCCGTTCCTTGTCACCCGATACGCGGTACACGATTCGGGTGCAAGCTCGCTCGGCCGATGGTCTCGAGCTTACGTCCCGTTGGCGCCGCTGGCAGTTCCGGACAGAAGCTGCGCCGATGAGCCATGAGTACAGGTTTGCCGTGAACCTATCGGCCCCGCCCGTGCGCTGGCACGGAGGCTTCTTCACGGGCATCTGTAACGTCGTCTTCTGCACTACCGAACAGGAGTTCGGACCGCTGTACCGGGCGATCCGGCAAGTGCGTCAGCAGCATCCGCGAGCGTGGCGCACAAGGCGAGACATCTGGTTGACATTCAACGACGAGTGGCGACCCGACTGGGCCGTCTTCATGAACCCCCGCTGGCCGAACATCGTTCGGGAGCGTGAGACGCGACGCGTCGTCGAGTTGGTTCAACTAGACGAAGCGCTGGTTGTTCGGGTGGAGGATGTGTTTGGCTGCGAGCAGTACGGCGTGCCGCCAGATCGGCCGCTGGCTGCCGACTATCAGCCGGGCTATGAGGTGATCGTTGCCGACCGCGACCATGCCGTCCGCACGCGGGTGCTCGGCGTCGATGAACAAAGGCGTCTCGTCCGACTTGAGCCGGTGGAACTGCCGAAAGGGGGCTTCCGTATCGAGTACTCCGCGCCGCCCCCCGAGCAGGAGGATCCGGACGCACCGGGACGGTTTGCTGGCGGCGGCACCTATCTGCGCCGACTCCGTCCGCCGGGCACTCCGGTCTACTTTTGGCAACGCCTGGACGCAGAGTACGACAAAGCATGCCGACTCGGTCAACGAATCATCGTCAACTTTGTGGGCGCTCCGCCCGATCTCGCCATCGGCGGCGAGAACGAGCCGAGGCCCAAGGACTACGTCCAGTGGCACGAGGTAGTGCGAACGATTGCCGGGCACCTAATCGACCGGTATCGCGAACAAGCCCTCTCGTTCAAGTGGAGCGTCTACAACGAACCGGACCTACACCCGTACTGGAGACGGAACTGGGAAGAAACCCAACGCTTCTACGACTACACGGTCGATGCCGTGTTGAGGGCGTTTGAGGACCGCGGCTACGATTCGTCTCGAGTTCTGGTCGGTGGTTGGGAGTTGGGGGCAATCTTCGGCACACACCTCAGGTTACGCGAGATACTGGCGCACTGCTCGCCACAGGCGGAAGCTGCCGGGGCGCTGGAGGAGAACGCCGCTTACGCTGACAAGCGCCTGGATGGCAAGAGGTCGCGCCGAGTGGAGCGGCTGTGCCGCGAGCACGCGGGCCGCGGTAGCCCGTGCGATTTTCTGTCGATCCATGCCTACAACCGCTCGTGGCTGGCAGCGGCGAAGTTCATCCGCGCCAAGCAGATGGCGCTTGAGGCCGATAGCAAGTTCTTCCGGGACCTCGCCATTGACTCCAACGAGACTTGTCCCAACTGGAATCCGCCGCCTGATCCAGCCGCCGTGGACAGCTACTCGGGCAACGGTTATTTTGCCTCGTGGTGCTACGACGTCGCCCATCACATGCTGCTGCAGGCAGCGCGCGACGCGCGTTACGGCTTCGGAGAATATGCTCTGACCATTTGGCCGCCGCCGGTCGGGTTCTCAGGGATCAATACGCTGTATCGCCGCATCCCCGTCGACCTGGACGGCGACGGCCGGCAGGATGAGCAGGTGGCGGTGCCCGAACAGGTGTTTCACGCAGTGACATTGCTGTCGGACTTCGGCCCGGACTTCTGGCCGTTGCCGGCAGCCGGAGCGGAGGGCCATCGGGTCGGCGGGTTCGTTTCAGGAGACGTGCACGGCACGCTGCGTGTGGCGCTGGTAACGCACCATGCTGAAGATACCCAGTCGCGTTCCGAGCGGACGTTTCGTATCGTGGTCCAGCTTCGTGGCCTCGCCGCTGAGAGGGTCTACCGAGCGGTCGAGTACCGCTTTGACCGGCTCCACAACACCACTCTGCAGCTTGCACGCCAGCACCGCCCGTTGCCTGGCAGGATACGGACGGTCTTTCCCGCCGAGCTTGCTCGTGCCGTGCGCGACGCTGCACAGCTACAGGGGCGCGGAGCCGAGAAGTTAACCACGGACAGGGCCGGGCGGCTCCTCTTGCGGCCCGAACCGCTGGTAGGCAATGCGGTGAGCGTGTGGGTGTTGACGCCCGAGCCGGCATCGGTTGAGGCCGAGCGCTAGCAGTGGTACGGTGCCGCAGGACGGTTGTGCCTTGTAGCCGTAGCGAGCTGGGCGTGCTGGGGTGTCAGTTCGGGCATTACGCTCACGATCACGGTGCCCTGTCCCCGAAGCTTGCGAGCCAGCCGTCTGCCAATGGATCGGGGCCGCTGCCAGCCAGTGGTCTGCACCGGATCGACCGATCGAATGTGCGCTGATTTCCTCACTCGGCAAAGGTATCCGCAAAGCAACGGACCTGAACGCCTCTCCGGTGCCTCGCCACGGAACGCCGCGGGCGCAGGGGTGGTGTCGTAGTGTGTTTGCCGTGTGCGGGAAGAGCGGCGGGCCGCCAGCCGGATCTGGAAGAACCAAGCAAACAGCTTCATTTGCTCACAGCGTCCGGACCCGTGAAGACGTTACGAAGCAGCGCGAGACTCTTCGGAACGGCCCTACGTGGATCCCCGCGTCCTTCGAATTCCAGCGATAGTATCCACGGTGCCCGCGGCGGCACAGGGTGTCGACGATCCGATCGTAGCCCAGGTTGAGCGTGTCCCAGATGCCGCCACCGTAGTAGGACTTTGCCTGCACGAGGACGATATGCGGCGCGAGCTTTTCGAGTTTGTCGCACGGATCTTCCGGGAAGTTGCCCGTGTCCATCGTGACGCCCAGCCACGGTGAGTCGATCGCGTAGACAGTTCTCATCGTGCCCTCAGGCGTTCGGCCCAACCGCCGGAGGTCCGCGAGGCTGAGCTCGACGCCGCAGCGTTCAGCCGCCGGCAAAGACGGCTCCAAACGCTCCTTCACCCAGGCGAAAACGGCGAGGCATTCTCGTCTATGTGGCCGGGCAGTGGCGGTTCAATGCCTCGCGGGACGATCAGCGCATCGAAGCTCTTGATCGTGCCCCAGCGACTGGTGCTCGCGGGTATGGTCGAGATGCCTGGCCGATAGGGCAGCTCGTTGCTCGTGATGGTTCGTGCGACGCTGCGCTTTCTGGCGCCGACCGGTTGGCGCCGGGCCTTGTTCGAACTCGTCTCATTGGGTTACCTCGGGAGCTGTGTCCGTGGTCAACCGTTCTGAGCGCGCGCTGCTGCCTGGCTTTGCCCGGTAGGTAGCGATGACACCCGTCCCGCTGAGGTGCTTGCCATGCGTGCACGAGCCGAAGCGATGGCTGTCGTCGGGGCTCACCCGGCTGGACCGACTGTCTTGCCCTGAACGGGGTATTGACCATAAAGAGTGGTTTATTTATCGTATTTTCGGTAGCCGGGAACCTGTGCAGGAGACCCCGCGATGGTCGTTCTCAAACAAGCCCTTCGCGCCGTCCTCCTCCAGCTGCTGCTTGTTGCCAACCTCGTCAGCGATCCGGCCGGCGCCGCAGCTGGCGAAGTTGACCAGGTACCGATCGAAGAGGTCGTTTTCGCGGTACGCAAGCCGGGCCCGGACGGGCACTGGTACGCGAACTTCGGGTACTACTGCGAAGGTCCAAGCCGGGTTGCCTACACCGAGGGCTCGCAGTTGTGTCGGCTCAACCTGCGCACGGGTAAACTCACCGTGCTCTTGCACGACCCGCGTGGTACGATCCGCGATCCGCAGCTAAGTTACGACGGCAAACGGATCCTGTTCTCCTACCGGCCCGGCAACTCGATGTACTTTCATCTGTACGAGATCAACATCGACGGGACAGGTCTGCGCCAGATCACGGACGGGCCGTACGACGATATCGAGCCGACGTACGTTCCCGACGGCGGGATCGTGTTCTGTTCCAGCCGGTCGCGGCGTTGGGTCAAGTGCTGGCTGGTTCAGGTGGCCACTCTCTACCGGGTGGAACGCGATGGTTCCGGATTGATGCCCCTTTCGGCGGCGAACGCCACGGAGAACACTCCCTGGGTCTTGCCGGACGGGCGGATTCTGTACACCCGATGGGAATATGTTGATCGCAGCCAGGTGCATTACCACCACCTCTGGGTCATGAACCCGGATGGGACGGGCCAGATGGTGCTTTACGGCAATCTCTATCCCGGCACGGTCATGATTGATGCGAAGCCGATTCCAGGGTCGGACAAGATCGTGGCGATCTTTTCCCCGGGGCATGGCCGTCGTGAGCACCAGGGCGCTGTGACGATCGTCGATCCGACGCTGGGGCCGGACGTTCCCGCCGCCGCGCGGCGCATCACCCAGAGCGTCGATTACCGCGATCCTTACCCCCTGTCCGATCGGTTGTTCCTGGTAGCCCGTGGCCCGGTTCTGGAGCTGCTCGATGATGCCGGTAATGGCCGTGAGCTCTATCGTTTGCCGAAGACGCTGGTCGAAAAAGGCATGTGGCTCCACGAACCGCGGCCGGTAAGACCCCGGCCGGTCGAGCCTGTGATTCCGCATCGGATCGACCCCTCGAAGGCCACAGGCCGAGTGGTTCTGCTGAACGTCTACGCCGGCCGAAACATGGCGGGCATCCGGCCCGGGGAGATCAAGAAACTGCTGATCCTCGAAACGCTGCCCAAGCCCATCAACTACACCGGTGGCATGGACCCGCTGACGTACGGGGGATCGTTCAGCCTGGAGCGTGTGGTCGGAACGGTACCGGTCGAGCCGGACGGCTCGGCCTACTTTGAGCTGCCCGCGCTACGCAGCTTCTTCTTCGTTGCCCTCGACGAAAACGACATGGCGGTCAAGCGGATGCAGAGTTTCATGAGCGTCCAGCCGGGGGAGGTCACCAGCTGCTTCGGTTGCCATGAGAAACGCAACGAGACTGCTAGCCCGGACATCGGCCCTGTAATGGCGCTACAGCGACCGCCCAGCAAGATCAAGCCCATCGAGGGGGTCCCCGACGTGCTCGACTTCCCGCGTGACGTCCAGCCCATCCTGGATCGCCACTGCGTCGCTTGTCACGATTACGAGCCCACGGCCAAAGGGGGGCCCTACGCCGGAGGCGTGGTCCTCACGGGGGATCACGGTCCGATGTTCTCGCACAGCTACTACACGCTCACCGTACGCCGCTTGTTCTCCGACGGCCGCGATCTGCCGAGAAGCGAGTACCCACCGCGGGCCATCGGGTCGTCGGCCAGCAGGCTGCTGAAAATGGTGGACGGTTCCCACCACGGCGCACGGCTGAACCGCCACGAGTTCACTGTACTTCGGCTCTGGATTGAGACTGGTGCAACGTACCCCGGTACGTACGCCGCGCTCGGTACCGGCATGATTGGCGGCTATCACGAGAATCGCCAGTACAACACCGACTGGAACTGGCCGACGACCAGGGCCGGCGCGGCCGTTATGCGGAACCGGTGTGCCAGCTGCCATACGGGGCCGCGTCAGTTGCCAACAGCTCTCTCCGACGAACGGAACGTTTCCTTCTGGCGGCCTAGCCTCGATGATCCCCGCCTCAAGTACAGCCGCCACATCGTCTTCAACTTGTCTCGCCCTGACAAGTCGCTTCTGCTGCTTGCGCCGCTGAGCAGGGACGCCGGCGGCCTGGAGCTGTGCCGCAAGCTCACCCCGGACGGCCGGCCCACAACCGCTCCGGCAACCGTCTTCACCTCACGGGACGACCCTGACTACCAGACGCTGCTGCGAATGGTGCAGGCCGGGAAGGCGTTCCTGGCGAAGATCAAGCGGTTCGACATGCCGGGCTTCATGCCTCGTCCGGAGTACTTGCGCGAAATGCAGCGTTACGGTGTGCTGCCGCCCGACTGGAAACCGGGTCAACCGGTGGATCCCTATAAGCTGGACCAGGCCTACTGGCGCAAGCTCTGGTACCGCCCGCGCCGGTTGCCATAGGCGATCCCTGCCCCCCGGCACGAGCGTGTAGGTGTGGAGCAGGCCCGCTGCGCCGCTGTGGAGGTGCCGCGATGAAGACGAGCCCGAGCATGCTATTTCTCACCATCGGTGGGCTGCTAGTCCTAGGGACACTCGCGAACGCGGGCGGCAATCCGGTGCGCTCTCCTCAGGCTGTGGTTGTTGGGGACGATGCGGTCGTGGTGCTGGACCGCACGGCTGCTGAGTTGGTCCGACTTGACCGTAACCTCAAGCCGGCCGGAAGGACGCTCCTTACTGGCGATCCGTGTGCCGTGACGATAGCGCCGGGCAAGCCGCTGGCTTACGTTGCCGAACGCACGGCAAACCGGATCGCCGTCGTCGACCTCCAACAGGATCGTGTTATCCGACGCGTGTCCATTGATGGAGGAGCGTGGCCGGTGAGCCTGGCGGTTGACCGCGATGGTCGGTGGTTGTACGTGGGGACCGCTTTTCCCGCGAAGCTCTTCATCTATCGGCTGGGGGCCGACGGTACTGATCTGGAACCGCTACTGGCCGTTCCCGTGTTACGCTGGCCGGCGGACCTGGCGATCGGACCCGATGGCGTGACGGTGGCGGTAGCAAACCAGCTGCCGGTGCGACTCGAAGGCGTCACAGGGCCGACGGCGGCAGTAAGTCTGGTTTCGTTCAATCCGTCCGACCCAGGTCGTTGGCACCGATCCGATATCCCATTGCCACCAGGTTCTTCGGGGTTGCGCGGTGTTGCCTTCAGTCCCGACGGGCACTACGTATACGCGGTGCACGGTCTGGGGCGGGTGCGCAGTCCGATCACGCAGCTGGAACGCGGCTGGGTGAACACCAACGCGCTCAGCATCATCGATACCGTCTCGAGGCGGCGCGTTGCCACCGTGTTGCTGGATGACCTATACCGCGGAGCGGCGGATCCGGCCGACGTAGTCTGCAGCCCGGACGGATCGCGGTTATGGGTTGCGCTGGCCGGCAGTCACGAGCTAGTTCGGATTAACATCGCCGACCTGCACCGGTTACTCCAGGGAAGCGTGCCTGGGTGGCTTGAGCGTATCGAGGACAGCATGCAGGCGAACATCTGGGTGCGCCTGCGTGATAACCCGTCGTTAGTTCGGCTACTGGAGAACGACCTTGCCGCCTTGCGCCTCGCCCGCGTGAAGCTGCGGCTGCCAGCCGGTGGGTTCGGACCCCGCGCTCTGGCGATCTCTTCCGATGGCGCGACGGTGTATGTGGCGAACTACTTCAGCGGTTCGCTGACCGCTATTTCGACTGCCGATCCGACCCGGAAACGAACCGTTCTGCTGGGGCCGATGGCCGAGCCGGATGCGGTGCGCCGCGGTGCGCTGATCTTTCACGACGCACGCCGCTCGTTCCAGCATTGGCACAGCTGTGCCACGTGTCATCAACACGGCGGCCGTGTGGACGGGTTGAGCTGGGACTTCGTGGCCGATGGCCTGGGCAACCCGAAGGACACCGTCAGCTTGATCGGACTGGCGGAGACCGAGCCGATGAACCGGCGCGCAACGGTAGCCAACGCGTACGACTGCGTGCGCAACGGCCTCTTTTCGACGAATCTGAAGCCGGTCGAGCGGCGCGTGGTAGACGACCTGTTCGCATACCTCGCGGCTTTGCGGCCCGAGCCGAGCCCCCTACCGCTTGTTGACCCGAAGCTGGCGGAGCCGGCCCGTCGTGGGAAACAGCTGTTCGAAGGCAAAGCGGGATGTGCTGGCTGCCACAGCGGCCCGTACCTGACGGACGGCAAGATGCACAATGTTGGCACCGGCAGCGGGCACTGGGAGGAGGCTGACGGCCGCTACGATACGCCGTCGCTTCGGGAGCTGTACCGGACGGCGCCGTACTTGCACGATGGCCGCGCGTGGACGCTACGCGAAGTGCTCACAACGTTCAACCGCCGCCAGCGCCATGGACACGTCGAGCGTTTGAGCGCCGCGGAGCTCGATGATTTGATCGCGTACTTACTGTCCCTCTGAGCGGTCCTGCACGTACGACGCTCCGGGGCAGGCCTCACGGTAGGCAGCATAAGGACGCACCGTGAGAAGGTCTCATCTGGGCAGCGACGACGGCGCCGATTGCGGCTTGCCCCGGGTCAACATGCGATGCGCAAAGAGCGCGGGGCCCTGCCTGCTGGCAGGACCCCTGCGCAGCATGATGCACGATGAGGTCAGGCGCCGGGCATGGCTACGGGGTAACGGCCTTCCTCGTCGGGTAGCACAGGCGGAGGTGTGTCCCAGTCCATGTGGTCGATGTCGGCAACAAGTTGCTCATCGGAATGGAACACTTCGTCCCAGGTTACCAGCTTGCCGCTGTGTGCCGCGATTCTGCCCATGATGGCTGTCATGCACGCATAGACGCACCGCTCGGTCTCGTTGTAGTCCTTGTTGTTTCGGATAGCATCAACGAGCAGGTCCATCTCGACCTGATAGGGGTTGGGCTCAGGCCCCGTGTAGCGCCAGGCGATCTGCTTGCTGTCGAACTTGTATCCCTTGTAGATGACCGGATTGGGCCGGGCCAGGTTCTGCATGATGCGGGCACTCCGCCTGGTACCGTGGGCGTAGTCGGCGAACTCATTCCAGCAGCCGGCGATGTGCCGCCCCTGGGCAAAGAGCCGCGAGCCGTCGGCGAAGATGTACTCCACAGCGTAATGGTCCCACATCTGGTCTGGCTGTCGTCTCACCTGGCGGCCACCCTGGCCCTGGGCTGCCACCGGCCAGCTTCCCTTGGCCCAGCAGCAGACGTCGATGTTATGAATCAGCCAATCGACGAAGAAGCTGCCGTTCAGCCAGGTGAAGCAGCTGTAGTTACGGATCTGATGGGCCAGCTCATTCTCGCCAGGCCGTCTTGGCTTGAAGCCCACCGGCCCGTGCATGCGGTAGGTGCGTAGCAGGATGACGTGGCCGATCTCACCGTCGTGGATCCGCCGGATGATCTCCTGCCGTGGGGCATCGTGCCGCCACATCAGGCCGCCCGCGATCTTGAGGCCTTTTTCCTGCGCTAGCCGCCCGGCACGCAGCACGCGGCGCAGCCCAGGCGGGTCAACCCCAAACGATTTTTCCATGAACACGTTCACGCCCCTCTTGACCGCGTACTCCACATGCACGGGGCGAAACGCCGGCGGGGTGGCCAACAGCACGACGTCGCTGGGGCCCAACAGGTCGATGGCCTTGCGATACGCGTCGAAGCCAAGAAACTGGCGTTCTGGCGGCACGTCCACTTGCGGCCCGAAGCGCCTGGTCAGTGCCCGTAGGCTGGAGTTGAGGCGGTCACGGAAGACGTCGGCCATGGCCACGACCTGCACAGGGCCTGAGGTTGACAGGATATTGGCTGCGGCCCCGGTACCACGACCGCCGCAGCCAACGAGCGCGACCCTGATAACGTTTTGCTCGTGGATGTACCCCGGGCCTCGAGCCAGCAGGGGTCGGGTAGCAGCGGCTGCGGCGACTGCCGCGGAGGCTCGGCTCAAGAATTCGCGGCGAGACGACCGGGGATCGAAACGGTTTTTCTCAGCCATGGTGGGCCTCCGGCGTGAGAGTGTCAGGAACCTGGCTTCAGGTGGGCTGGCTCAGGGGATTGCTCAAGGTCACGAATCAGTCGGCTCAGGTAGGCAAAGCTCTGCTCCGCCTGATCGACCGTGCCGCATTCGACGCTGAGGACGATGTCCCGTGGCGCTTTCCGGCAGAGCCGCACGACGGCTTGCCAGTCGATGACCCCGTCGCCGCAGGCACAGCCAACCGGTGTACCCGTCACGCGACCGCGTTCAGCTTCCGCCTGGGCCTGAGAGATGTCCTTGGCGTGGACGTGGACGAGCCTGGGCAGGACGTGTTCGAGCCAGGCGATCGGGTCCTGACCGGACAGGTAAGCATTGCCGGTGTCGAAGTTGATGCCGACAACGGGTGCAGGCACAAGGTTGATGATCTCATCGAGTCCCCCGGGCGTGCGGCTGTACTGTTGGTGCGGTTCCAGGCCGATGAGAATGCCGCGTCGTTCAGCGACGGCGACCACTTCGGTGAGCACGTACTTCATGAGTACGAAGTCTTCGTCGCGCGTGGTCCAGCTCGGCTTGGGGCCTTCGTCCGTGTTGACCACCGGGGCGCCGCATTCGGCCGCGAAGCGGACCGCCAGTTTGAGCGATTCGGTGCTGACTTCTGGTTTGCACAGCGGCATGTGGGCGGATAGCCCCGAGATGCGCACGCCGGCACGTTCGCAAATGCGGGCGATTCGGAGCGGATCGTCAAAGAGCGAGATCGAGTGAAAGTAGCCGGCTTCGCTGAGGAGTTCTCGGCCGAAGTGGACCATGGGCTCGACGAACTCATAGCCGATCTCGGCCGCTTTCTCCACTCCCCATTCAAACGGCTTGTCCGCGTGCCGCACGAATTCGAGGTTAATGCCCAGCCGCACACGCCCCATGAGAGCGGCTCCTGCTGGCGGGTTGGTCCCGGGCCGGTCACGGCGGGATAGTCGCTAATGCGTAGTCATTTTATTAACTTTAGCGCCCGGCGCCAACCTCCGGCACGGTGCGACACCGCGGCGGTGTTCGGCAATGGATGGCCTGACGGTGACAGGAGGGCACCATGGTGGCTGGAGGTGCGTGTGGGATCGGCCTGCCCAGGGGCCGTGGGCAGGCAGCCGGGGGGCCTCACCTTCCGGCGGCAAGGTTGCATCGGGGGCGTCCGCGCGGCGGCGTTGCTCTTCTTCATTCCCGACGTCACGCCCACAACCGCTGCGTTGGAATGGCAAGTTCAGCCGTCGGTGCCCGCACGATCGTCAGGCGGATTCCGCCGCCCGATGCCAGGTGAGTGTCCGGACGCTCGGCACAGCGCGAGTGCGGCTTTTGGGGCGGAACGTTCCGGGACAAAGGGGGGACTCACGTAACACTGCCGACGCCATGCAATCAACCTTGCAGGCGGGGGATGTGAAGCCCCATGCCGGCCCAGCCAGGCGAGCTATCACACCGAAGCACCTTTCCCCCGTGGTACGGTTTGGACCGTCGGCGAAACATCGCCGCAGGCCCCCGGCGAGCTACTCGGCGCCATGCCGTTCGGTGATCTGCAGTAGTTGGGCTTGAATTGGTCTTGCCGGTCCATGTCCGCCTTGACCCGGGTCACGGGACTGGCTAGAAGGACAGGGCAAGATCACGTCGCCCGAGGCGCAGCCGCTCACGGAGGAGCGAGAACGTGAAGCAGGTCGATATTCTAGACCGCGTGCTGTCGCTGGAAGAACTGCCGATGCGGCCGGAAACGGCGGCCCAGCTACTGGCTTTCCACGATGAGCTTGTCGATGGCTACCGTCTACGCCGCCTGCTGGCCGCTGATCCGGCGCTTCTCTTCTGCGCGGCCCGCCTCAGCGGGGCTCATGCCGCTGACCGCGTGCCGACGATTGACGAGTTGGCACGCGTCGCACGCACATCCGCTTTCTGGCGGCACCTGGCCGGCGTGGTCAGCGTCTACCGGCCCAACAAGTCGGGACACCTGCCACTGGTCCGAGCGTGGCGATTCAGCTTGGCTACCGCATCGGCTGCCCGCGCCCTGATCCGGCCGGAGGCTCACGAGTCGTCTGCCCGAGCGTTTACGGCCGGCTGGTACCGCACACTCGGTGCCTACGTGCTGGCGGTGCTTGAGGGGGAGCGCTGGGAGGAGCTGCGGAGCCAGGCACTGTCGTACGAACACCTCCTGGAGCTAGAAAAGGAGACGTTCGGGCTCAGTCAGCACGAACTGGCCATCCACCTGCTGGTTCACTGGGGGCTGAGTGTCGAACCGTTGGTTGAGATGAGACGCAGGGCCAATGGCAACGGTCAGCACACGTCGTTGTCGCAGCTGACTGCCGATGCCATCCGACTCGTGCAGGATACGCCCCTAGCTCTGTGTGCCTGTCCGCTTCCGGCGGATGCCCGTCGACTCCAGGAGCTTGCGTGGTTGGAGCGTGCCGTAGCGCAGGTTGAGCAGTTCTTGACCGAGCCACGCCGTGGGCGGGTCGGTGACCGTGGCGACTGGCTCGTCCGTGGCGCGCGTCTGGCGGCTGATGCTGTGGCCCGCCGCACCGCCTCAGCATGGCGTGTCCATCTGGAACGTGCTGCGAGGGGCGGAACGGAGGAGCGCTTTCCCGCCGACCTGGCCCGTGCCGTGGCGCAGGCGCTGCGTGAGGCGGCGTCGGTGGATGTTGTCTGTGCGGTTGCTCTTGCCCGCGAGGGGCGCAGTTCGGTGGCGATAGCGCCCAGTGCCGGATCGGTGCGCATCCACCATGTCTCGTCCGTGCTCGACAATCACTCACGCCTGCGCGCCGTGCTCAGCTCCATTCGCTGCTATCCCAGCAAGCACGGCTGGATTGAACGCAACCTGCTGCACCAACCGCACGCTACCGTGCTCGTTCTCCTCGATGCCAACGCTGCGGCAGTCGTGGGCCAACTTGGCGACGTGCTGCGTGAGCTCGCGCACTGTGCGCAAGCGGCCGTTGCGAGGTACCACGAGGAGAAGCAGCGGCGCGAGGTCCTGTGCGACCTCCACGAAGCACAGGCGACGGCGAGTCGCATCATTGAGGAGCGGGTCTTGGAGGCGATCGGTGAGTTTGCCGCGGGAGCGGCTCACGAGTTGAACAATCGCATCGCCGTCATACGGGGCCGTGCTCAGCTGCTGCTGGAGGGTGAGCAGGAGGCGGCACGGCTGAGGGCTCTGGAGACCATTTTGCAGGAAACCCGCCGCGTCCGCGAGATCTTGCAGAAGCTCTACGACCTGGCACAGCCGGCCGAACCAGAATTCGAACGCGTGGAGCCGCTCGAAGTGGTGCATGAGGCTGTTGATCGCTTGAGACGAGAGCTTACCGGCGCAGGCGAGTGCTGTGTCGAAATCGAAGCCGCTGACCAGGCACTCCGCGTGCAGGCGGACCCGGAGATGTTGCGGGAGGCACTCTATGAGCTGATCCGCAACGCGGTTGAAGCGGGCCAGGGACCGGTGCGTATCGCAGTGCGCGCCACGGCGCGTAACGCGGTTGTGGTGCGCATCATGAACCAGGCCACCATGGACCAGCGTCTTCAGCGGCTAGCATGGGTGCCGTTCTACTCGGGCCGCGAGGCTGGTCGCGGTGTCGGACTGGGCCTGCCGCTGGCACGGCGGTTGGTCGAGGCTCAGGGGGGGCGACTGCGCCTGTACTCGGCCGCCGCGGGTACCGTTGTCGACGTCATCTTGCCGATGCCGCCCGCCTCAGGCGGGCAGAGACGGTGTGCGTGAGGGGGCTAGTGGGTGTGGGATCTATCCGGGCCGGTTCCGGCCAGGACGGCCCGGAACAGCTCCAGATGGCGGCGCGCGGCGGCCTGCAGCGCAAAACACTGCTCCACCCGTTGCCGTACCGCCACGCTCAGCTCCGGCCATCGCCGCCGTGCCCGAAGCGCCTCAATGAGCACGGCAGCCAACCGCTCCGCACGACGGCTCTCAAAAACCCAGCCCACCGCGTCCTGCTGGCCCACCACTTCCAGATTGCCCGCTATCGCGCTGACCACCGGCACAACGCCGCATGCCATCGCCTCGAGCAACGCGATGCTGATCCCCTCGAAGTGGCTGGGCAGCACGAACAGATCCAGCGCGTGCAGTATCTCCGCAGGTCGCCTGACCTCACCAAGGTAGCACACCCCGGGCAACGCAGTGAGCCGTTGGGCCCACTTGCTGGAGGCCGGACCCCCGGCTACCAGAAGCATCGCGTCTGGCACCGTCTGCTTGACCGCTGGCCACGCCGCGATCAACTCCTCGATCCCTTTCTCCGGGGACAGCCTACCGACGTAGCCCACGATCGGTCCGGCCACGGCCAGCCGCGACCGCGCAGAAGCGCGCTCCTCTGCTGTGGGGGGGCGGTACGTGCGACAGCAGACCGCGTTGCGAATCAGGTGGAGTCTTGTTGCCGGATAGCCGGCCTCCACCAGCTCCTCATGCACGAGACGGCTGGGGGCGACGATCGCGTCGGCCGCCAAGCAGGCTCGCCGAATCCGCTCGCCCAGCAGTGCCTGCCGCTGCCAGGCCACGTCCCCAGTGGCTCCCGCCCCCTCGGCCCGCAGCACGACCGGACGCTCCAGGGATTGCCGCACGCTGATGGCTGCCCAGGCCTGATGCTTCAGCATGGAAACGTAGACAATGTCGGTCTTGTCCCGGTGTCGGACAAGATAGCGGCGTAACGCGAGCACGTAACGTGCCGTGCCGACGAAGCGAACCGCAGGCAGGGGCAGACGGGTGACCGGTATGCCATCGACCGTCTCGTGCGCGGGCCAGTTCGGATCGTAGCGAGCCGCAACCACGTGCACGTCACAACCGTGGTGAGCCCACTCGCCGGCCAGTGCCCGCAGCACGGACTCCGCACCGCCCACCAGCGGGTAGAACCGTTGTGTCACCAACGTGATTCGCATCAGGCCGCCTGCACCGGCTCGCTGCCCGGTGCCATCAACACCATGAGCTGTTGCACAAGCTGAGTTGTGCTCGTTTCTTGCTCCACGGGCAAGTAGCCGGTCGTGTCGTCGGTCAGCCGAAGCCGGTTCTTCAGCCGTTTTTGCAGGGCTCGTTGTCCGGCGACGGTGGCAAACGAGAAGATGACGTACCCGTCGTGCAGCCGGATGCGCTGGATCGACCATGGCTGCGCAAGGATCCGAAGCCGGGCGGCCTGCAGCAAGTTACGGACCGGTCCGGGCAGCGGTCCGAAGCGGTCCTTAATCTCCGCTTCCAGATCGTCGACATCGGCCAGGGTGCGGAGTTGGCCGAGCTTGCGGTACAGCTCGATCCGTTGCCGGTGAGCCGGCACGTACTGCTCCGGCAGGTACGTCTTCCAGGGTAAGTCGATGACGACGGGAATCCACTGAGGGGCCGGCTCGTTTTTCAGTTCGCGCACGGCCTGCTCCAGCAACTGGCAGTATAGCTCGTAGCCGACGGCCGCAATGTGGCCACTTTGCTGCGGACCCAAGATGTTGCCCGCACCCCGGATCTCCAGATCACGCAGCGCGAGCTTGAAGCCGGCACCGAGTTCGTTGAACTCTTCGATTGCTTTCAGTCGCTGGCGAGCATCCTCTGTCATCGCCCGCGATGGGTCGACCAGCAGGTAGGCGTAGGCACGGTGCTTGTACCGACCGACGCGGCCGCGGAGCTGGTGTAGGTCAGCAAGGCCAAAGCGATCGGCATCGTTGATGAACAGCGTGTTCGCTGTGGGGATATCCAGTCCGTTCTCGATGATCGTCGTGGCTACAAGCACGTCGAACTTGCGATCAAAGAAGTCGATCATGGTCGCTTCCAGTTCCTGCGGCGGCATGCGGCCGTGGGCGTAGCGGACAATCGCTTCCGGTACAAGCTGCTGGATCCTCCGGGCGATCTCGTGAATGTTGTAGACCCGGTTGTGCACGAACAGGACCTGCCCGTCGCGGTTGAGCTCACGCAGGATCGCGTTACGGATCAGGTCGTCGTCCCACCGGCAAATGTGCGTCTCGACCGCTGTACGGCCCAGCGGCGGCGTCTCCAGTACCGAGATGTCCCGGATGCCCAGCAAAGCCATATGTAGCGTGCGCGGGATCGGTGTGGCCGTCAGCGTGAGCACGTCGACCATGGCGCGCATCGACTTCAGACGCTCCTTATGCGCCACGCCAAAACGCTGCTCCTCATCGATGATCACCAATCCCAGGTCATGGAACTCGACGTCGGGCTGCAGTAGCCGGTGCGTGCCGATGATGATGTCGACGGTGCCCTGCTTCAGTCGCTCCAACACGTCGCGCTGTTCGGCCTTCGACTTGAACCGGCTCAGCACCTCAATCTCAAACGGGAACGCGGCAAAGCGTTCCGTGAACGTGCGGTAGTGCTGCTCGGCCAATACCGTGGTAGGCACCAGCACGGCGACCTGCTTGCCGTGATCGACCACCTTGAACGCGGCGCGCATGGCTAGTTCGGTTTTCCCGAAGCCTACGTCGCCGCAAAGCAGCCGGTCCATCGGCCGCGGCTGCGCCATGTCCTGCTTGATCTCGGCCATCACCCGCAGCTGATCGGGCGTTTCCTGAAATGGGAACGACGCCTCGAACTCAGCCTGCCATTCACTCTCCTGTGCGTAGCTGAAGCCCGGCCGGCTCAACCGCAGGGCTTGCAGCCGCAGCAGTTCGGCCGCCAGATCACGCACGGCCTCGGCCACCTGTTGCTTGCGCCGTTGCCACGTCGTGCCGCCGAGGCGCGACAGTGGTGGCTCCTGGCCTTTGCCGCCGACGTACTTCTGCACCAGATCAATCCGCGACGCCGGCACCAGAACCCGCGTGCCGCCGGCGAACTCCAGAACCAGATGCTCCTCCAACGTGCCGTGTCGCTCGCAGAGCTCCATGCCGCGGTAACGGGCGATGCCGTGCGCAACGTGCACCACATAGTCGCCTTCGCGCAGGTCAAGGAAGCTTTCGATGACGCGACTCTCGTAGCCACGTCGCGGGACAGGCCGTTTCAGCGACCGGCGCTGCAGGAGCTCGTTGTCGCTGAGCACCAGCAGACGCTTGCCGCTGACCGGAGCCCGACGAGACCGCCGTCGAGACGGTTGCTCGGGTAGAACCAATCGAAAGCCTGCCCGGACGGAGCCGACATCGAGCGTGAGCCGACCAGTCCGCAGCAGGGGACTGTCGCCGAAGATTTCCTGCAGCCGCGTCCGCTCAGCTTCGTTGTGGCAGGCGATCAAGACCGAAGTATCCTCGTCGACCAGTGCTTCCAGCTCCGCGCGAATCTGGCCTGCCCGCGACGTGAACCGCTGCACCGACTCGGTCCGCAGCGCCCAGGTGTTCTCCGAGCCGGGCCCTGGCATGCTGGAGATCGTGACCGTGGCGAATTGCGTTTGCAGCCGGGCGACGACATCCTCGAAGAGGAAGTGGCCCTTCAGGTCGGCCAGTCGATAAAGGTAGGCTTGCGCCTGGCGACGCAGCTCGAACGGCTCGATCAACAACCACCAGGTTGATTCGGGCCAGAATTCTGCAAGGTGCCCCGTCCACTGGTCCGGCGCCGCCTTCCCCGATACCGACTGAACCGTTGCCTGCTCGGCCGTTCCGCAGCTCCGCTGGGTTTCTGGGTCGAAGTATCTCAGCGACTCGATCTCATCGCCAAAGAACTCGATCCGAAGCGGCTCGGTGGCGTTTGGTGAAAAGACATCGATGATGCCGCCGCGCACAGTGAACTCGCCGGGTAGTTCGACGACCTCGCTTCTGCTATAACCGCCCCGCTCCAGCCACTCGATGAGCCGTTCCATGGGCAGCTCCTCACCGACGCGCAGCGTCAGTTGGGCGTCACGGAGCTGCTGGGCACGGGGCACTGGTTGCAACAACGCCTGCACAGGCGTTAGCAGGACCTTGGGGAAGTCTCCGCGGGCCAGTCGGGTGAGGATTCGGAGGCGAGCGGCAAGGAGTTCGTCGCGTGCCTGCGGGAGGCGGCGTCGATTGCCCTCCCAGGCAGGGAACTGTTCGGCGCGCACGTCGGCAAAGCTCGCCAGGTCCTCGGCAAACTCGTCCAGGTCGGCGACATGGGGCAGAACAACGACCAGAGACCCGGGTGCGTGCTGCAGGAGGGCAGCGGTGACCAGCGCGCTGGCCGAGCCCCAGACGCCCTCGATCGCACCGGTGGTACCGGGAGCAAGCCGGCTGGCAAGCATGCTGCATGGCGGCTGCGCAGCCAACCAGCGCGCCAAGGCTCGCAGGGTCAACGGCGTCGGTGGCTTCTCGGGTTGCGCTTTCGAATGTGCCACAGCCACGGCTTCATCCTCGCCGTCCCTGGCTGCTTCGTTGACCGGTTTCGGACGGGTTGGTTCACGCAGAACCCGCGTCCTGCCGCTTGCTCGGATCGCCGCTCAGAAGCGGCCGCGGTCGCCGCCTCGTCGGTTTGGCCGTCGCCGGAAGAGCACCTCAAATTCTACGGCACGGCTTCGATCTCCGAAGCAACCAGCCCCGGCACCGCTTCAGTCCGGCCGCCAGCCACCGCGGGTCGCTACCGACGGAGAACCGTCTGCGCGGCCGTGCACGCAAGCCAGGGCCCCAACTGCCCGTTGAGGGCGTGCCGGGCTCGCACGACCGTGGGCCCCATGCCCGCGAGCCAGAGCACAGCCGCCCCATCACGCGGCGTCAGACGGCTCTGTAGCGTCACGACGGTCGCCTGTCGGGGCCGATCACCTATCCCGGACGACCACGCGTACGCTCGATTGCGAGTCAGCGAAAGCATAGGATATGTTTGGGCTGGTTGGGTGGTTACGCCCACGGGGCTCATGCCAGACCGGTGAAAGGGTTGAGGCGTGAGGACGAGAGCATGGCGCGGATCAGTCTGACAGGATTTGATCACCTCATGGCGGGATTGCTCGACGAGTGGCCGAAAGCATGGACCAGTCGGCTGGTCGGCCTGCTGGTCATCTGGGCCGCCAGTGACGAAGAAATCGACGAACCGGAGCCGGAGGAGGACGACGATTTGGACGAGGAGGAGCTGGCAGCGTACATGCAGGAGTCCTATGACGACGAGGAGGACTGGGACGATGAGGCGGACTTTGAGGATGAGGAGCTCGATGAACTGGAAGAGTTCGACGCAATGGACGATGAGGATGATTGGGAGGAAGAAGACGAGTTCGACGAGACCTTCGACGAAGACGACGAGTTCCTGGACGAAGAAGAGTTTGAAGACTACGACGACGAAGAGTACTGAACCAGCTGGAGGCACATCCGTCGTACGGTGACGGGACGCGGTTGGAGAAAGGTCTTACCCCGAACAAAGCGGGGGTTGGTTCGGACGGCTAGGCCACGAGTGGCTCGGGTTGCCGGCCGCTGGTGGGCACGGATTGACTATGCGCGCCGCATCGAGCCGAGCTGGCTGACCGTTACCGAACTGGTTGTGCCCGTGCGCGACCTGCCGGAGGCCTTCGACGGCTTCCGCATTGCTCACCTCTCCGATTTCCATCTTCACGACCATGCGACGATCCAGCGTGCCAGTGAGGCGGTGCGACTGGCCAATGAGGCCAGGCCGGATTTGGTGGCGTTGACGGGCGATTTTCTCCATGACGGGCACCGCGGTGTGGAACCGGCGGGACGCATCGCCGGCTCGCTGCGTGCCAAACATGGTGTCGTTGCCGTGCTCGGTAACCATGACTGGGCCGTGCGCAGCTACTGGCTCCGCCGCTACCAGCTGCGCCACAAAGGACGCCGACATCTGAGACGGGCACTGATTCAGTCCTTGCAGAGCTACGGCGTACGTGTGCTGCGAAACGAGACACTGTTGATCGAGCGGGCAGGGCAGCGATTGGCCGTGGTGGGGCTGGAGGATCTCTGGAGTCGCAGGTGCGATATGGACCGAGCCGTGGCACGGCTGGAGCACACTGTGCCGCGCGTCGTGCTCGCTCACAACCCGATGGCGATCGAGACACTGAACGGGCACCGCTGCGATCTGATGCTGGCCGGGCACACGCACGGTGGGCAGATTAAGCTGCTGCAAAGGAAGGCGTTCGCGCTGGGCAAGGCCGTACGCCATTACCGAGCCGGTCTGTACCAGACAGACAGCGGGTGGCTGTACGTGACGACCGGCGTTGGCTGTGGCTCATTCCGCTTGCGCTACGGCGTGCGGCCCGAAATCGCCCTGGTGACCCTGGTCGCCGCATAAGCTAGACCCACCCACCCCGCCTCGGTACGAGGCCGTCCGGTCATCTCGACCGAACCACTTCTAGCCAGGCGATGCGAGCGGTTTGGCTCCTTGTAGCACAAGCTATGCCAGATGGATGGCCGCGCGCAGAGGGGCGGCGTCGGTTGGTGTGAGCCCTGACGCAACGGCCCCGGGGAAATGCGTAGCACGTCCCATGGCGTTTAGCGGTCGCGCCGCCCACCGCGCATGAGCCCAGCTGGCAGCGCTCGGAGCCCGAAGCGTGGTCCAACCCGCCCGATGTGGAAACTCGGACACACCCCGGGCGGGAGCGGATGTGTTCCAGCGCTTGCACTCTCTCCGCCGGAGCGACGGTCGGTACGAGTGCCGACGAAACGGTGATGCAGGCGCTTGCCATGTTGGTGGGGCCTTTCGCCGACTCGGGGGCTAACAGACCGGACCGCTTGCTTCAACGGGTGGAAGATCCGCACGTCCGGCTCGGAGCGGGCCCCGGGCAACCGGGGCTTGCTATGCCTTTCGGTTTGACGTGGGTGCCCGATTGGTTCGTTTCTCGCTTCGCCTGTCGCCAAAACCACGCTGGGCACCATCCCGACCGATGACACGACGCGACGCTGAAGCGCTGCCCGAGCTTGCCCGGTGTGCTCAAGAGCTGAAACGCGCCCCCGCCTGCGGGAGCGGGCTTTCCGGGTGCGGCCAGGCGCGTAGAATTGTTCCGGAGAAACCTGGCAGTGAGGGTACGGACATGGCGCACAAGAAAGGGCAAGGGGCAAGCCGGAACGGCCGCGACTCCAATCCGAAGTACCTCGGCATCAAAGCATTCGCCGGCCAGTTCGTGAAGGCTGGCTCGATCATCGTGCGTCAACGCGGCACGAAGTTTAAGCCAGGCTTCAACGTGGGGCTTGGCCGGGACTACACGATCTTTGCACTGAAGCCCGGAATCGTCTACTTCGATCGCGGCGGGCGCCGCGTGAACGTGCGTCCGCTCGAAGAGGCGGCAGCCAACTGAACGCTTTGGACCGATGGTCTAGCGCAGGCTAAAGCGACGCCGGCGGTGGCTGGCGTCGTTTTCTTTGTCCCAGGGTGGCGACGATGCTGCGGTTTGGCGTACGCGCGGAGTTGCTCAGCAAGTCGACCCGGACAGCCATCCGGCGGGCGGCATCGCTTGGGTTCGGCGCGGTGCAATTGACGGCTAGCGGGGAGCTGCATCCGGATGAGCTGTCGCGGACGGGTCGTCGAGAACTCCGCCATCTGCTGGCAACCCACGGACTGTCGCTCAGCGGCTGGTTCTACCCGATGCGGTACGGGCTCGCCGATGAGACGGAGCTGGAGCGGCGGCTCGAGGAGCTACGCAAGACGCTGATCATGAGCTACGAGACCGGTGCCGGCTGTGTCGTCACCTCGATCGGCCGTGTGCCGCGTGACCCGGACCACCCGGCCCGGAAACTCATGGGTGAGGTGCTGCTCGATCTGGCCGAGTTTGCGGACCGGGCCGGCGGGGTGCTGGCGGCCGAGTCGGGCACGGAGCCGCTGGAGGTGCTGGCCGAGTTCCTCGCCGGCCTGGACCGTGGTACACTCCGCATCAACTACGACCCGGCAGCGCTGCGGACCAGAGGCTACGAGCCGACAGCCGGGTTCTCTGCCGCCGTGCCCTTCTTGGTCCACTGCCACGCGTGGGACGTGACCGTGGACGCATCCAGTGAGACGGGGCAGGTGGTCCCGCTCGGGCAAGGCGTCGTACCATGGCCCCAGGTTCTGGGACTGCTCCAGGAGGCCGACTACACGGGCTGGATCGTCGTGGACCGGCTACCCGAGTCGGGTCCAGAGGCTGCCGGGGCTGCTCTTCAGTACCTCCGCTCGATTCGCTAAAGTATGGCAGCCTTCTCGTGTACCAGCAGGCCGGGAGTGTTGGTAAATGACTCAGCGTGAACGTTGGGCTAGTCGCATCGGCTTGGTGCTGGCGATGGCCGGCAATGCCGTCGGCCTGGGCAACTTCTTGCGCTTCCCCGGTCAGGTTGCCAGTAACGGCGGCGGCGCGTTCATGATCCCGTACTTCGTCTGCTTCCTCCTGATGGGCATCCCGCTGATGTGGCTGGAGTGGGGAATGGGTCGCTATGGCGGCATCCGTGGCCACGGCAGCACGCCGGGGATGTTCCACGTGATGTGGCGGTCGCCCATCGCCAAGTACCTTGGCGTCCTGGGCTTGTTCATCCCGTCGGTGATCCTGTTCTACTACTCCTATATCGCGAGCTGGACGCTGGGCTTTGCGCTGTTGAGTGCCCTTGGCCAGATGCCCGAAGTTCCCCAGCAGCTCGATGCCAGCCGCTCGCCGGCAGAGATTAAGCAAGAAGTGCTTCAGCCGTTCGACTCCTTCCTGAAGGACTACGTAGGGGAGGGGAGCCAGTCGAGCGGCCGGTCCGCAGGCTCGCTCCTGCTGAAGCCGCGCGTTTTCGCCTACATCCTTTTCTGGGTGGTTGTGGCCCTGAATTACTGGGTCCTAGCCCGGGGGGTCGCCCGCGGCATTGAATTGCTGGCCAAGGTGGCCATGCCGCTGCTGTTTGTGCTGGCCATCGTTCTTGTGATACGCGTGCTGACGCTTGGTCAGGTCGTTCCGGGCGGACAGACGCCCGTGGACGGGCTGAACTTCATCTGGGAGCCACAATGGTTCATCGAGCGGGGCGGTCGCGAAGTGTTCGTACTGCTTGATCCGCAGACCTGGTTGGCGGCCGCCGGCCAGATCTTCTTCACGCTCAGCCTGGGCATGGGGGCGATCCAGTGTTACGCCAGCTACCTGCGCGAGGACGATGACGTGATGCTCACCGGGCTGTCCACCACGTCGGCCAATGAGTTCTGCGAGGTGGTTCTGGGCAGCTCGATCGCCATCCCAGCAGCAGTGGCCTTCTTCGGCATCATGGCCACCCGGGATATCGCCGAAGCCGGCACCTTCTACCTGGGATTCACATCCATGCCGGCGATCTTCAGCTACATCCACTACGGCCAGTTCATGGCCGCGCTCTGGTTCCTGCTGCTGTTCTTCGCTGCGTTCACCTCAACGGTTGCCATGGCCCAGCCGTTTCTGGCATTCCTGCAGGACGAGTTCCGCATCCCCCGGCAGAACGCAGTGGGCATTCTGGTGGCGCTGTGGGTTATCGGATCGCACGTTTGCATCTTCGTACGGCACGCCTGGCAGGTCATGGATTACTGGTCCGGCACGCTCGGTCCGCCGTTGATGGCACTGGTGGAGGTGATCCTGGTGATGTGGATCTTTGGCGGCCAGCGGATGTGGGAGGAGATGCACAAGGGAGCGGAGCTACGAGCCCCGCGGTTCTTCTACTACGCCTCTCGCTACGTGACGCCGGTGATCCTGATTGCCATCTTCGCCGGCCTCGTGTATCAGAAGATCACCGGCACGAATGAGCAAACCGGGCTAGAGGGCATGCCCGCTGGATCCATCGGCGTCTGGATCGCACGCGGCACACTGCTGGCGTTCGCGATCCTGTTGCTGTGGCTCATCTACCGGGCGTTCAACGGGACACACGGCGACGAGCGACAGAGCGGCGCGGCGGAGGCGAAATGAGCTGGAAGGCGATGCTGTTCATGGCGTTCGGATGGGCCATTGCCTGGGCCCTGTTCCTCTACTGCTTTGCGCGCATCCTGTTCGGGAACCATCCTAAGGTACCAGCAGAATCGGACACTCACTCCAGCGACACCGCCAACTAGAAATGCACCGGTGCGCGGATTGCTGCGGCCAGCCGCCGCAGGTACTCCGAGCGAGGAATATTCGTTGCCCCGAACTGTTTCGTATGGTCATTGAGAATCTGCAGGTCCAGCAGAAGGAAGCCACGTTCGCGGAGCCGATCGACCAGCGCCACCAACGCCACTTTGGAAGCGTCCCGCTCCCGATAGAACTTCGACTCCGCCGCGAAGAAGCCACCAATGGCCACGCCGTACAAACCGCCCGCCAGCCGGCCATTTGACCAGACCTCGACACTGTGGGCATAGCCGGCTTCGTGCAACTGCGTGTACGCCGCGATCATCTCGTCGGTAATCCACTGACCGCGGCCGTGGACCTCCGCGCAGCTTTCCATTACCGTACGGAAGCACCGATCGAACGTGACTGAGAACTTACCCGAGCGTATCGTACGGCGCAGCCGCCGCGGAACATGGAAGCGATCAAACTCCAGTATCCCTCTCGGATCAGGCGACCACCACATGACCGGAAGCCCCTCTTCATACCAGGGAAACAGGCCTTTGGAGTACGCTTCCAGCAGCCGGGGGACGCTCAAGTCAGTACCAATGGCTACCAAGCCTTCCGCATCGGCCTGCTCGGGCGAGGGCAGCGGATCGGAGGGGCGGATCAGAACGGGCCCTAACTCACCCGTGAAATCCATGATGTCGCCACCTCGGCCACATGCTGTACCGTCGATCGAGACCTGTTACTCTATCGTACCGTCTTGGCCGAGGGATGTGTGGGGCCAGCGTCAGCCGGCGCCCGTCACTGACGAGGCAGCTATAGCAGCGTCTCCAGCAGCAGCCTCAATTTGCGTACCTCGGGTACGACGTCAAACGGAAGGGGAGGCTCGTTGACGTACTCGATGCTGATTGCCCGCTGATAATCGCGCTGTGCCAGATAGGCGACGATCCGACTGTAGTCGATCTTTCCCTTGCCGATGGGCACCTGGTTCTGGTCCGGCTCTGTGCCGGCGTCGCGAAGTTGCACGTGTTCAACGAGTGGGTAGACGAGCTCAAAGCCCTCGCCCCGCTGCGGACCGCTCATGTAATGAGCGACGTCCAGAGTCAGTCCCAGCATCGTCACTGCTTCACACAGGGCACGGGCACCGTCGGCTGTCTCGGCGTGCCCGCCCGGCTGATTCTCGATGCACAGTGTCAGACCTTCGGCGGTCGCGAGCCGCACGAACCGGCTGAGACGGTGAATCTCTGCCTCAAGAGGAACCGATCGCGGTGCCGCCGGGATCGTCAGCACGGTGGCCTTCAGCGAGTGGGCAAGGCGGCAGAGTTGACCAAATCGCTCCTCCGCCTCGTGCCCGCCATCCGCAGGGAACTCCGCATACACAGCGGGTACTGCGACCGCCGGCCCGGAGCGGAAGATCGCATGGATCCGGTCGGGGTCCTCCAGCGCCTGGCCAAGTGTTGGGTGGTTGGACGTGCGCTGCAGTAGGCCGAACTCAACACCCCCGAACTCCAGCTCGGCGATCGTTTCCAACGCCCGCTCAAGCGGCCGATCCGAGAAACACAGCGTCGAACAGATCAAGTACACGACCAACCTCCTTGCCACTGCTGGCGTCACCACGGCGGATTCTCAGCAATGCAACCGCCGCCGTCAACGCGGACTTGAGCCCGGGGCCCATGCAGCTTCTGCATCTTACCCGAGACGGGTTGCCCCGAGGCGGGGCAGGCTGGTCCAGGGACCACTTCCGGACGCGCAGGGCCGTGCCGAGTGGGCCTGGGGCCCCATTCAGGTTGCGCGCTGGTGAACGGGGACAGGTTTGCGGGCGTGGGCCGCTGGGTTAGGCTAGGGTGATGCGTCTATCCATGACGTGATCGCGGGAAGCTGGTGCCCGGTCGGTCGTGCCCGGCCTGCTCGTCCACGCAGGCCGCCGGGTAAGAGAGTCGCTCGCGCACGGCTCAAGCCACCGTGGCAAGGCTACCGAGGCGGATTAACGTCGGGCAGGAACTCGGTACGGCCGGTCGTCTCGACCGGCCGATTCGCGCGATCGAAGACGCTCATGCACTGAGTCGTTGCGTGATCGAAACGATCACGCGTACGGGCGGTGTTGTTGGAGCAGTTCGATCAGGCGGTCAAAAAGCTCGATACAAACGGCGGGCTCTGCCCGATGAAGGCTGTTGCGCTCCCAGCGATCCTCGGGCTTCGCATACAGCCGGCTCGCCTGCAGGACCTGTTCCTCCTTGTCCAGCTCGTCGCGAAACTCGGGCGGCGCCTCCGGGTTCAGCCGCGTCAGAAAGAACCACTCGCGCGTGCGCAGGCCCCAGATCGTTCCGTCCGGTGCCCGGCACAAGATTGCCTCACGCGTAGGCTCGGCGCGTGCTTCCAGGATCGCGCGCAGCCGCGAGGGCTCCTCATTGCCGCTGCCTGCCGCCAGCAGGTCGATGATGCCCGTGCCCAGGTCCTCCGGGGTCAGAAGGGCCCGACTGCGACCCACGCGTTGGTGCATGCCGGGGAGACGCACGATGAGTGGCAAGTGGAGGATCTCTTCGTGCAGTGGCCCAGGGTCGTAATCGTCACCCTGGGCGTCGTCGGCCGTCAGGATCCGCTCGCCGTGGTCTGACGTGACGATCACACCGGTCTTGGGCCAAAGCACGCTGTCACGCAGGGCGCTGAGCAGGGAACCGATTGCATCGTCGACCCAGGTGACGCCCGCCGCATACACGAGCATTTCGGGCCGATCGACCAGGGCTCCCCACAGGATGCGATAGCCTTCCAGTTCCTCTTCCTCGATGGGCTGACCTGCCAGCCCCTGAGCCTCCATCTGCTGGAACGTGGTCACTGTCGATTCCTCGTCGGCTTCGGCGCCGCCGAGCTCTTTCTCGTACAGCTCTCGCCATTCGTCTGGCACCTCACGTGGCGGCTCTAATCCGGGCACCTCGAGCCACAGCAGGAACGGCCCCTGACGGTGATACTCGCTCAGCCACTCCGCGGCCGCGGCGACGATGTGGTCCGGACGAGCTGGCTCTTCGATAGCGACCGCCTGCTTGAAGATCCGGTCCAGCAGGCTCTGGTCTCGTTCCAAGAAGCGCTGCGGGCCGATCCAGACGAGCTGCTGCGACAGGGCTGCCCATGCAGACACTTGCTCGCTCAGAGCCGATAGCGTCAGCCCGAAAATCGCCCCGCGCACCGCCTCACACGTGGGCACTCCGGCGTAGTAGTTGTCGAATACCAGGCCTTCGGCTGCCAGCATGTCCAGATGTTCCGTATCGACGGTGGAGTTACCGTAGCAGCCGAGTAAGCCGGTATGGAGATTCTCAACAGTGATGACGATAAGATTCTCGCAGTTCGCTTCAGCCATAGCAGCATCCCTGTGGGTCGCGTCGGAGAATCCTACGCGGCTTCCTGCCGCAACGCAGGCTTTGGGGGTCTACGTGTTCCCCTGCGGCTTTCCGGACGCGCTCCTTGGTGCGGGCCGGCGTTCCGGTGGGATTGGTCACATCGCAAGGTGCTGAAGATGGCCTGCCATGCGCCGGCTTCGGCAATGTCGGTAGCTACTCTACGACGCTCACTCTCTGTCCCGTCGTAAGCTTGCCGGCGCCGGCGCGCACAATGCGTTCCCCTAGGCTCAACCCTTTGGAAATCACCGCCAATTTGCCGGTGTCGTATGCCACGATCACATCGCGCCGCTGGATGGTTCCATCTTTCTGCACCACGAAGACGAATGACTGGCCGGTCTCCGCGTCGCTCAGCAGTGCGGTGGATGGCACGACCGGGGCGTCCTTGTACCGTTCTAACTGAACGGTCATGTAGCCGAACGTGCCGGGCAGGAACACGAACTGGCCGTTCTCCGCGGGCTGGTTATCGATGTGCACTTCCACACGCATGAGTCGCGTGTCGCGTTCGTAAGCCGGTGCGATCCGTGTTACGCTGGCCCGGACCGAGACGTCGGGTGCGGACTTGAAGTCATGTAGCACCACCGGGTCACCGATGTCCAGGTACCTGCTGTCACCCACCGGGACATACGCGACAACGCGCACCCGGTCGATGGATGCGAGGCGGATCAGTGGCTTGGCGGAGCTGTTCGAAGCGGCCGGCAGCGCGAAGTCTCCCGGATGAACCAACCTGCGCACGATCCGTCCCGGCCACGGTGCTCGCAGGGTCGCGTATTCGACCAGTGCCCTGGTCTTGCGTAGCGCGGCCGTGGCCACGGCCAGATCCTTCTGGGCTGCGGCCACGGCAGCCTCCTGGCTTCTTACCGCGGCCTCGGCTGCGGTAACGCGGGCTTGTGCTGTGGCAGCAGCTGCTTTGGCGGCTGCCAGGGCGGCTTCGGCGGCTGCCAGCTCGTAGCGGGCCTCGTCCAATCTCCGCTTCTCGATGGCGGGGGCACCTTCCAGGAGTTTCTGCCACCGTTCGAACTCGGCTTTTCGCAGCTGCACGAGTGCCTCTTGTTCAGCGACGCGAGCTGCTGCCTGGTCAGCCTCCGCGCGGGCCACTGCCAGGTCCGCCTCGGCCTGGCTTCGCCGCAGCTGAGCCTGTTCCAATCGGGCTCGACTCCCCTCAACTTCAGCAGCCCGTTGTGCCAACTCGGCCTCCAGCTCCGGCACGCTCAATCGGACCAACGCCTGACCTTTCTCGACCACGTCCCCTATGTCCACGGTTACCTCGGCCACATAGCCGGCAATCTTCGCATAGAGGTCTGCCTCCATGATTCCCTCAACCGTGGCCGGTAGATCGATAGAGCGCACGACGTCTCGGCTCTCGACCTCGACGACTTCAACGCGCACCGCTGTCTCGTCCGCGCGACTGCCGGCATCAGAAGCGGCAACCGCCGAGCGATCAGCGCCTGAAGGCGACTGGTCGGGTTGGCCACAGCCGGTTGTGGCCGTGATCAAGACAACTGCCGCGGTGAGCCAACGGCTGTCGATAGTGCTTTTCATGCCTGGTGCTGCTCCAGCTTCGTCGGACGGTGCCACGAATCAGCCAGCGCGTAGAGGCAGGGCACGACAAACTTCGGGAGCAATGTGGCAGCAACGACGCCGCCAACGATCGCCCGCGCCATGGGCACCTCAGCCTCGCTGCCCGCAATGCCGATGGCCAGCGGCAGAAGGGCCATCAGCGTGGTGATTGACGTCATCAGGATGGGGCGAAACCGGACCAGGGCGGCATCGTAAACGGCCTCCCGGTAGGATGCCCCCTCGCGCACGCGCCGTTCGGCGAAATCCAGGAGCACGATCGAGTACTCAACCACAATACCCAGCATCATGATGATGCCCATGAACGAGGAGACGTTCAGTCGGGTGCCGGTCAGCCACAGCAACAGGGCCACACCGATCAGCCCCATCGGCACGGTTGCCATGACGACGGCCGGCGTGAACAGGGACCGGAACGAGCTGACCATGACCAGGTAGACCAGTACGCCTGCCAGCACCAGCCCGAGGCTGAACTGGCGAAACGCCTGGCGCATCGTGCGCACCTCCCCGATGTACTCCAGCGAGTACCCTTTGTTCTGCCACTTGCCCCCCACCTCGTAGTAGCGGCCGCGTTCCGTGCGCCGTGGCACCAGGCCCAGGGTCTCGTCCTGCTCCAGAGCACGTTCGATTGCTGCCACGACGCTGCCAACGTCGTACTGCGGTGGCACGTTTGCGTAGACGTCGACCGTGCGTGTGATATTGCGGTGCGTAACCACAGCTGGACCGGTGCTACGGCGGATCCGTGCGACGCTGCGCAGCGGCACGGTCCGTTCACCGTGGCCGCCTCGGATGGGAATGTCCAGCAGGGTGTCCAGGTCGACGATGTCTTCCTCGCGATACTGGACCCCGATGAAGTAGTGATTGCCGTTGCGTTCGTCGATCCAGAAGGCAGGCTCGAAGTTGATCGAGCTGTTCGTCGCACTGACAAGGTTCTTCATCACGTCTTCGGTGGTGATCCCGAGCGAGGCGGCTGCGAGGCGGTCGATTTCGACTTCCAGCGTGGGGTTGTCCAGTCTCTGGTAGATTCGCACGTCAACGGTACCCGGTACGCTGGCCACGATGTCGCGTACGCGGCGGCCGATTTCGTAGAGCTCCTCAAGCCGCGAGCCGGTAACCTGCAGGTGGATGGGCGACGGCTCACCGAGGTTCATCGCCGCAGTTAACAGCCCCCCCGTATCGAACGCGAACTCAACCCCCGGGAACCTCCGGTGAAACTCCCGGCGAAGCCTGGCTACATACTCGAACACTCCAGGCATGCCCTGCTTCCGCTTGAGCTGGACCAACACGAAAGCGTCCATAGGGCCGGTGTTCGGCGTGTAGGCGGCAGGCCAGTCCATGAGAACGCCGATGTTGGAGATAAGCAGCTGCAAGTTAGAGTCCGGGTGGTGCTCTTTGCCCTGGGCGTACGCAGGGTCCGGCCGGCCGATCGTTTCGACAATCACCTGCTCGACTTCCCTGATCAGCTCTTCGGTTTTCTCGATCCGGGTACCGGCGGGCAGTCGCACAAAGACGGTAAACTGGCCGCTGTCGATCGGCGGAAACAACTCGGCACCGACTCGGCCCAGCAGCCAGACGCTTGCGGCGACGAGCAGCACCGTGACGGCAAGCACGGGCAACTTCCGGTCCAGCGTCCAGTTCAGCAGCCGGGCGTAGCCACGGATGACCGGCTCCAGCCAATCGGACTGCCGCCGCGTGGCGCGGGACGGATTGTCCGGCCAGATCAGGTAGGAGGCGGTTGGAACGAAGAACAGCGCGATCAGGTACGCGGCGAGCACGGCGAACGTGACTGCCACGGCGAGGGGCGTAAACAGGTAGCGGGCCAGACCGGACAGGAAGACCACCGGGTAGAACACGACGATGAATGTGAGAATGGAGATGCCCAAAGGAAGGGCAACCTCGCGGGCACCGTCGGCGGCCGCATCAAACGGTGGCTTGCCCAGGGTGCGGTGCCGTGTGATATTGTCGAGCACGACGATGGCGTGGTCGACCAGGATACCAACCGCCAGCGCGATTCCTCCTAGTGTCATTGCGTTGATGGTGTCACCCGTGTAGAAGAGGCCGATGAACGTGGCAAGTACCGACAGCGGAATGGCCAGCGCGACGATCAGTGTCAGACGCCACTGGTGCAGAAACAGCCACACGACCAGCGCCGCCAGGGCTGCTCCCGCGGCCACGGCAAACTGGAGCCCCGCGATACTTTCGCGTACCAGCTGAGACTGGTCCATGATCACGTTCAACTGGAGCCCTTCCGCCTTCTCAGGTTCCAGCGTATGGATCCGCTGCTGGATCCGCTCCAGCCGCGACCGGATACTGTCCACGATAGCGATCGTGTTGGCGCCGGGTTGGCGGTAGATCGGGATGTACATCGCCGGCTTGCGGCCATTGATGCGGACGATATTGGTCTGGATCTGCGCCGAGTCGCGCACCTCGCCCACGTCGCGCAGGCGTACGATCTGGTCGCCGTCCACCTTGATGGGCACATCGTTGAGCAGCTCAACCTGGGAGGGGATGGCGTTGGTGAAGATCTGGTAATCGGCGTCCCCCAACTTGGCGTTCCCTGCCGGGATGAGCACGTTCTGGGCTAGCAACGCACGCTGCACGTCGATCAGTGACAGCCCGTGAGCGACGAGCTTGTCGCGGTCCAGGTAGGCCAGAATGCGGCGCAGCCGGCCGCCGTAGACGGCCGGAGCGATCACGCCGCGAATCGACTGCAAGCGGTTTCGCAGCTCGAAGTAGGCAACATCGTAAAGCTCTTTCTCCAGCCGCTCGATGTCCTCCGGCGACCGGACGGGGCGGTTGCTTGAGACGCTAATCAGGCACAGAGGCAGCGGGGCCGTCGGGTCGAATGGCATGACCATGGGGGGGATGGTGCCAGGGGGGAGGTAGAACAGGTCGCTCATCGCGTAGCTGGTGACCTGGGAGATGGCCGTCTCAAGCGAGATGTTCTCGTGGAAGAAGTCCTTGACGACGCATACGCCGAGCATCGCCTTGGCTTCCTGGTGTTCGATGCCAACCGACTGGCCCGTCCATCGTTGCAGTCGGCTCATGATGTCACGCTCCATGACGACCGGAGGCATGCCCGGGTAGAAAGTGACGATCTGCACGGCCGGGGTGGTGTAGATGGGCAGCAGGTCTTTGGGGATCCAGAAGTAGTGGAACACGCCGAGCACCAACGTAGCGACGGCGAGGACGAGCACCAGGTGAGGGTTGCGCAGCACGGCGCGCATTGCGTTACTCCTGCGCTTCTGTGGCCGAGTCCATCATGGCGAAAGGTTCCGCGAGCCTCGTGGGACGGTCCGTGAGTGTGAACCTCTCTAGGTTACCATACGGCCGACCTGCCCACGCAGGCCGACAAGCTGCGGTCGCGGCGTTGCCCACCACCGGCAAGAAAACCGGGGCCCACAAGGGGCCCCGGGGGAGGCGGGAGGAGAGTCATGGCTGGTTGTGCTGGCGTTAGCGAGCACGTCGGACGATGTCACGCTCCACCGCCCTCGAATCGGGCAGGATGCGGTTCAGCGTGTCGTCCAGGATCAGGTTGTCGATGGCCGTGTCGACGTAGAGTGTATCGCGGCCACGACCGTCCATCACCACATCGCGACCGGCGCCGGACGTGATGATGTCCGCGGCCACGCCGCCCGAGATCAGGTCGTTGCCCGCACCGCCGGACAGCTCGTCGCGACCACCTTCACCGTAGATCTCATCGTCACCACCTTGACCGGCGATGATGTCGTTGCCACGACCGCCAAAGATGCGGTCGTTACCCGGACCGCCAAGGATGCGGTCGTGGCCGAAGCCGGTGGGCAGTAGTTCGTGGTCGCCGTAGATCGTGTCGTTGCCTCCTTGACCACGCAGGCGATCGTCCCCGTTGTTGCCGATCAGCGTATCGTCACCGGAACCGGCGTTGATCAGGTCGTCGCCTTCGCCGCCGACCAGGTAATCCGCTCCGGCTGCGCCGACCAGCACGTCGTTCCCGTCCCGGCCAACGACACGATCGTTGCCAGCATCACCACGCAGCACGTCGTTACCCGCACCGCCGGTGATCTCGTCGTCGCCGGCACCACCACGAACCACCGCCCGCATCGGCACGGCTTCGCCAACGGTCAGCTCATCATCCCCATCACCACCGAAGATCATCACCCGGGCCAGCGGGCCCATGCCCAACAGGGCATCGACCAACGCGGCCGAGTACGGCGTATCCAACGTCAGACCGCCGCCACGGATCAGGATGTCCTTCGGATCACCCGTGTCCACGCCGCTACGGATCAGGTCATCCAGGTCGGTACCGACAATCTCCAGCCGCATCCCGACCCGGTTGACCATCTGCGTAATCGCCAGGTCATACAGTCCAATGTCATCCGTTCCCGGGGCAGCCACAACGTGCAGGTAGAACACATCGCCTTCGTTAGCGTAGAAGTCAACTCGGTCAGGCGGGCAGGCCGCCAGCGGGCAGGTGATCGGCGTACCAATGCTGCCCTCCGGGAAGACGTGGACATCCAAATCGCCACTGATCGTCGGATCAGTCGTCAACTGGACCGTGACGATACCATCCGTCGGTGCGACGAAGCGGTACCAGTCTTGATCGCCGAACGTGCGGGTCATCTGGCTGATGGCACCCCGCACCGACGTCCGGTTGTTCACCACGTACACCGGCAGCGTCGGCACCGCAGCGGTCGCCACCGTGTCGTTACGGCTCGGCGTGCTGTCATAGATGTCGTGGTTCGTGATGCGCAGTTGGTAGATGCCCGGGCCCGTCAGCGTCGTGATCCGGGCGAAGAACTCCTCACCCGCAGCGTTCACCGGCACCGTCACGGACCGCACAGCCCCACCGCCCGACGCACTGCCGAGGACGACGCCGGAGCTGTTCAGAACCTCCAACAGCAGGTCGGAACGGCCCGGGTTGGCCACCGTGATCGTGAACTCGAACGTACCCGGTGCTGCCGCGGTCACACGGAAGACGTCCACGTCCACCTGCGGCTGCGTCGGAATGGTGAGATCCGGGATGATGATGTCCACAACGCGGCCAAGGTCGGCGGCCTGAGCCAGCGTGTCGTTCGGCTCATAGCTGTCGGGCACAACCACGTCGAAGACCGCCACAAAGTCACCGCCGGGCACGCCATCGCCGCTGGGGAACACACCGGTGAACTCACCGTCCAACCGGTTGCCCGCTAGGTCCATGACACTCGTGTCACCTTCGATCGAGAAGGTGTAGCTGTCGTTCGGAAGCGGACTGGTCAGCGGGATGACGAGTGTGTTGCCCACCAGGTTGGACGGATCGATGATCATCAGGCCCGACAGATCGCCGTTCAGCGCACCGACCAGGCTGAAGTTGCTCGGAACGATCGTTGCCGGATCGATGTCGTCGGCATCAAACGTCACCACGATCTGGGTCGGATGGATGTTCACCTCCGGGTACGGATCCAGACCGGCAACCCGTGGCCCGGTGAGGTCGATAACGAAGTCCAGCGGATCCGAGATCGCCACGTTGCCCGCCTTGTCCGTCACCCGCACCCGAGCGACATAGCTGCCTTCGGCGAGCGGCGTAGTCACCGTAACGATGTACGCGCCGTTACTGTCGGTCAGCACCGTACCTTCCGTGAAGTCGCCGCCGACGCCTTCGATGTCAAGCTCCACGGTCAGCCCGGTTACGTCAGCCAGCGTGTCAAACGGCGCAATGTCACGCACCAGACCGACGAACGTCGGCGTCGTGTCGTTCGTGCGGCGAACCGGACGCGGCGTGCCGTCGTCCTCGGCCAGCTGCAGGGTGACCGTGGGGGCCTGCGTGTCGACCTCGATCGTCAGCGATGGCGGCGGGGCGAATGCCTCATTGCCAGCCAGGTCAACCACCTTGACCTGCACGTCATACGTGCCGTCGGCAACCGCCGGATCCACCGTCACGCTCGCCAACCCGGTCGCGTCGGTCACGCCAAAGCCATCGTCAAACAGACCATCACCGTCCAGTTCCAGGTAGACGCGGTTGCCTTCCAGCTGGCCCGGATAGTTGTCGGTCATCGTGACCAGGATGTGAGGCTGGTTGAGATTCGTGCGGTTGTCACCCGGGATGCCGGTATCGTCGTTGGGATCCAGCACGACCGAGAGGATGGTCGGCGGCTCAGCCTCGTACACGAACAGCCGCACGAAGTTGCCGCCGGGCACTCCATCACCGCTGGGCAACGGATTCGCCGGGCCACCCGGACCGGGGAACTCGCCGTCCAGGGCCAGGAACACCGTGTCCTGTAGGCCTGCGCCACCGGTGGGCGATGCCCCGGCATAGACGGTCAGCCGGTACTGATCGAAGGCCGGCAGCGGGTCGAGGAACAGCTCCACCTGACTCCGCTCTTCCAGTCCGCCACTGGCGGGCAGGATCCGGTGATCCACACCCGTGAACGGGATGATGATGTCGTCGGCCGTGTCGAACGTCCGGTCCGGACCGGCTCCGCGCAGCTCGTAGTTGTTGAGGTTGGTCACGGAGTGGCCCGGATCGTCGGTCCGCATTACCTCGCTGAAGGTCAACACGATGCTCGGCGGCGAGACGTTCGTGCCCGAATCGGGCTGCATTTCGATAATCGTCGGCGGGGTCGTGTCGACGTAGACGGTCAGCGGCGGGAAGCGGACCGGGTCGAGACGCGAATCGGTCACGTTGCCTGCCCGGTCGATCAACTGCCCGTGGATCACGTGCTCGCCGTCAGGCAGCGCGACCGTTGCCGTGATCGACCATTCGCCGATGCCGTCGCCGTCCGGATCGACCACGACGGCTTCGCCGTCGTCGTATTCGCCGTCTCCATCCACATCCAACATGATCTTCGGCAGCGGCTCCGGTTGGTCCGTCGGCAGGGCGTTGACGTCTTCCTGCACGGACGGGAATCCGGGGAACGGATCGATCACCGTACCGGAGAACTGCAGGATCGTCTCGCTAGTGCGGTTGTCGCCGGGCACGCCAGTGTCGTTGTCCAGCACGAACGACGTGACCCGGGCCGGTTCGGTGTCAACGTCAATCCACAGCGTCTTGTCCGTGCGGTTGCCCGTTGGATCCTGCAGCCGCACGGTGATCGGGATGACCTTACCGTCGTCGATCGGCACGATTGCCGAGATCGCGAACGACCCATCGGGCTGGACGAACACGCCCGGCTCGCCGTCGATGAAGTCACCGTCGCCGTCGACGTCCAGCAGTACCTGGATGCCGTCGAGCGAGTCGGGTAGCGGATCGAACAACTGCCCCACAAAGCGAGGCATGTTGTTCTTGGTTCGCTCAACGCCACCCACCAGTGCCGACGGCTCATCAATGCCCGTGTCGTCGGCCGGGTCAAGCGATACGCGCACGTTCAGCGGCACGGTAAAGCTACCCGGACCACCGGCGATGACGGGGTTGTCGAAGATGAAGTCCTCGTCGTCTACCTCACCGTCGCCGGTCGGGAAGCCGAACTGCGAAGGATACGGGCCAGGACCTGGGAAGTCGCCATCCAGCAGGTTGCCCGCTTCATCCTGCATCGCTCCTGGCGTCGGATCGGTCGTGGCGTCGATCGAGAACGTGTACACCTCGGGCCGAATCTGGTCGGTGTTGAGATCGATCAGGATCCGGCCGCCCGGATGGTTGGGCCGCGGCAGGTTGTCATAAACCAACTCACCCAGCATCAGGCCGGTGACGTCGCCACGAACATTGCCAGTCAGCGTGTACAGGTCGCGGTTGAAGATACTGCCGACATAGAACTCGTTGACCGTTGCCACCTCATCGATCGCGTCACCGTTCCAGTCGCCGAGCACTGGGGTATCGCCGAAGGTGCCGAACGGCCGTACCGGGTCGTCGTCCTGCTGGTTGTTGTTCTCGTCCAGGATGAACTCTGACGAGGTCACGACGTACACGCCGACGTCATCACCCGGTGCGGCGTTGAACGAACCGGTCAGCGGCAGAGCTGCTGCCGGGCCGAATGGGAACTCCACCTCGCCGGTCGTGTCACGATCGCCATTGCTGTCGAGCAGCCAACGGAGTTCGTTGGCGCCAAAATCGGGCGTGACAACACCGATTTCATCGACGCCGTCGTTGTTCCAGTCACCCACGACCGGCATGTTCTTCGGGTCGCCCAGGCCGAAGGTGAAGACGGCCGGAGCGTAGTCGAGACGGCCGTCGCCATCGATGTCCTCGACCGGGTCGAGCACGCCGTCACCGTCCAGGTCCTCATTCGGCGTTTCGTCGCCGTCGCCGTCGATGTCGAGCCTGAAGGTCGAGGTAACCGGGTTGTAGGTACCAATGTTCAGCGCACCGTCGCCGTCCCAGTCACCAATGATCGGGATCTCATCGGCGCGGCCGAAGACGCGGATAGCGGGCGAGACGTCAAGCCGATCGTCCAGATCCAGATCCTCGCCGAAGTCGAGCTCGCCGTTGCCGTTCGTATCCTCAGTGGGCGTTAGGTCGCGGTCACCGTCGAGATCGACCAGCCAGAGGATGTTGTTGTTAGCCACGTCGAAGCGAATGACGCCCAGTTCGGCCAGGCCATCGCCGTTCCAGTCGGCGACGATCGGCAAGTCGCCCGCGTTCGGGTCGAGCGTTTCTCCCGGGTCGACCTGCAAGTTGCCGTTCGTGTCGGTGAAGAAGCCGAAGGCGAACGTCTCACCGATCTCGCGCGACAGGTTGTTGTTAAGGTCAACAACCCACAGGGACCGCGCCGGATCGAACGAGACCGTGCTGTCGATGCCGTCGCCGTCGAAGTCACCACTCAGGAGGCTAGACAGGTACCGCCCCAGATAGTCGGGTGCACGATCGCCGTCCGAATCGGGCCGCGGGTACGCGCCGGGGGCGCCCAGGAAGATATCGGTCTCGGCCGGATCAACCGCGAAGTTGCCGTCCAGGTCGATGGTCCAGTTCTTGCCGCGCGAAACCAGCATCGGCTCGCTGACGCCGATCTCGATCTCGCGCATCTCATCGAACGTGCCGACGTTGTCCGTGCCGTCGCCGTCCCAATCACCGACGACCGGCGGATCGCCTTCGGCACCGAACACGAAAGCCGTGTCGTCAAACGCGCGGTTGCCATTGCGGTCCAGGACCCAGACCGACAGGAACGGATTGAAGATGCCAACCTCGTCGGCTCCGTCACCGTTCCAGTCGCCCACGACCGGCTGACGACCCTGTTCACCGTAGTAGAACAGCTCGCTGGGTTCCAGCACCTGGTTGCCGTTAAGATCCAGGCCAAAGATGCCGTCGATCAGTCCGTTCCCGTTGATGTCCTCGCCCGGATCCAGCAGCCCGTCGCCGTCGCGGTCTTCGCTACCGAAGATCCCGATCTGAGTGATGCCGTCGCCATCCCAGTCGCCCACGATGGGCGTGTCACCGGGCACGCCGAAAGGCACGGTGCCGTCGTCGGCGACTCGGTTGCCATTGCTGTCCACGATCCACAGCAACTGGCCGGTGGTGGGATCCGGGTAAGCGAGCGCGATCTCTTCACCGGGTGTTGCCGGATCGAATTCTCCGACGAGCGGCGTGCCGCCGGCCGGGCCGAAGGAGAACGGCAGTTCGTTCGGTGAATCATCCGCATCCAGATCCAGCAACCATTCGCCGGTCTCGACGTTGTAGACACCCAGGTCGTCCGCTCCGTCGCCGTTCCAATCGCCGATGACCGGCAGCAGGCGGCCGCCCGTGCCGAAGACGATCATCGCATCGTTCCGCAGGCGGTCGCCGTCCATGTCAAGCTGGAAGGTCGCCGTTTCCGGGTTGAAGATGCCGATCTCATCGACCCCGTCACCGTTCCAATCGCCGACGATGCCCATCCAGCCGGCCTCGCCGTAGTAGAACCGCGCATCACCGGGACGGTCATCGACGAAGTTGCCGTTGGTATCCAGTGCCCAGCTGCCGGCGCGGCGGGTACCGACCGGGGTCACACCGGTCAGCCGCGGCGGAGTGCGGTCGATGATCAGCGTCAGCACCTCTTCGGAGACGTTGCCTGCCAGGTCGGTGATCCGCAGCGTGACATCAACCTGGTAGGTGCTGTTCTCCGGCGCAAGGTCCAGGATTGGCTGGATGAAGAACGTGCCGTCGGGGCCGGTGACGACATCGGCCGTGCCATCGTCGAAGTCGCCGGCGGGGTCGGGCAGCCCGTCCTCATCCAGGATCGGCACCACTTCACCGGTCCGTAGGTCGATGGCCGTCGAGACATCGATCTCGACCTTCATGTTCTCAGTGGTGCCCGGGAAGACGTCCGTGGCCTGACCGCGCAGCAGCGGCCTCGGCTGATTGGTCTTGTTATCGAGTTTGACACCCGTATCGCTCGACTCATCCAGCTCGAAGAACCGGATCACGGGGGCATCCAGGTCGACCGCGAAGATGATCTCCTGCGTCTCGGCAACCGGGTTGCCGGCCAGATCGGTCAGGCCCTGGTTGCTGTAGACGATCAGCTTGTAGCGGTCCACACGCAGCTCACCGCCGCTGAACTCGCCCTGGTCCGGGCTGCCCGTGCGTGGATCGATGACGTTCAGCGTGATGTAGCCGTCCTCGATCGACGCGACGGAGACAATCTGGATCGGCACTTCATTGCCGTCGTTGAAGATGTCGCCGTCCTGATTCAGGTCTTCCTTGCCTCCAGCGGCGATGATCTCGATCGTCTTCGGCAGCTCCGCGTTCATCAGCGACCGGATCGCTTCCTGGCTGAGGTCGCGTCCAAAGATGCGCAGCTCATCGATGAAGCCGTCAAAGGTCGGGTACACGCCGTCGCGACTGCCGACCAGCATCGGTACGTCCGTGTCACTGATGCGCAGAGACAGCTGGCCTTCGTTGTCCAGGTCGCCGTCGATGTACATCCGCCACGTGCCCGGTTCATCGCCGGGTAGCGGCTGTCGATCGGGATTGTAGGTAAGGACGACCTGGTACCAGCGGTTCTGCTCAAGAGGCGTGGCGGAGACGATCTTTTGAGTGTCCTCACCGCCGGCAAGTGGCGTCGGTCTCATCTCGCCAACCGCGCCGGAGCCGTTCTGATCGGGCGGCAGTTCGGCGCGGACGAGCGCCGAGGCTTCCGGATGAGCGTTGATCAGGTCGCGAACCTCAAGCGCAGTCGTCGGCGCCGGGTTGCGCAATGTCACGCTGATCAGTGCCTCGCCCCCGGTTAGTGGCGTCAGCGGCATGACCCGCACGCGGCCCTGACCGGTCGGATTGTCGGGGGCCAATTCGGCGGTGATCAAGCCGGCGGCCGGGCTGGAGGCATCGTTCCAGGCCGCGATCACGTCCGCAGCCGTGCTCACCGGACGACCGGTCTCGTCCGTGGCAAGGTACACGGTGAAGTGATCGCCGCTACGGGTGATGCGGAGCGGCGAATTGGTGCCTTCGGCGACGAACTGGATGCGATAGTTGTTGCCTTCGATCCCTGGTGTCACGGCGCGGAAGCGGATGTCGTTGTCCTCGCCAGGCAGGTCCGTGGTTAACTGAGCCGCTTCCTTGGTCACCGTCACGAAAGGCGTCGCGTTCGGCGTCGTTGGCACCACATACTGGATGCGGATCGAGTTGCCGGCTGCACCACGATTGACAGCAGTGTAGATCAGGTCGTTTTCCTGGCCCTCTAGGTTGGTCTGCAGGGTTGCCGCGCGGTGGCGGCCGACGGGGAACACCTCGAACACCACGAAGTCGCGGTAGCCCCCGGCGTCGTCCGGGTGCCGCGGGTCGTTCTGCAGGTACATCACCCAGCCGCCGTCGAAGACACCGTCCGTGTGCTTGGCCAGGATCGGCCGGATGCTCGGGTCACCAAACTGAGGCTCGGTGCCGAAGTCTCGGTTGAAGAAGGTAACCGCCAGCGTGAACGAGCCGTCAAGCCGCTGCAGCTTGGTGGTGCCAAGCGGAACAACCGCACCGGAGCCGTCGTTGCCCGGGGCCAACTCGGCAGTCAGCAGCGCCGAGGCCGCGGGATCGCCGTTGATCAGGTCGCGCACGGCCAGCGCGGTGTTCTGTGCCGGATCCAGGTTGCCGTCGGCATCGGTCGCCAGGTGGACTTCCACGGCCGACCCGTTGACGACCACCGATAGCGGGCTGTTGGGCACACCGGGGTTGACGTAAGCGATCGAGACGTTCGCTCCGTCCGGGCCCGGGTCGACGGCGGTGAAGACAAGGTCGTTGTTCTCGCCCGGGATGCGAGCCCAGAACCGGGCCGGACCTTCGGCCAGGTCCAGACTGCCCGTCGGATCGTCGTCGATCTGAACGTAGGCCTTCCCGCCTTCCAGATACACCGGCCCAAACGGAATGACCACGTCCGAGCCGTCCTGTCCGGGCGCCAGCTCAACCTCGACCAGGGCCGAAGCTGCCGCACTCGCCTCAATGGCTGCCTTCACGTCTGCAGCTGTGCTGAGGACCTTGCCGTTCGCGTCGGTCGCCAGGCTGACGATAATCGCACTCCCGTCGACCGCAACGCTCAGCGGGCTCGGGTGCGCGTCGGGCAGCCGGTATTCGATCGAGATCAGGTTGCCTGCCGGCCCGGGTTCAACTGCTCGGAAGACCAGGTCATCGTCGGCCAGCGGCAAGTCGGTGACCAGCGTGGCCTCTTTCTCGAAGCGGTTGTCATATGGACCACGGAAGAACGCACTCTCCAGCGAACCGGCGTTCGGATTGCCCTGCAGCCGGACGTTGCTGTTCAGCGTGCGGAAGACGTCGCCCAGAGCGATGCCGTCGTTGCCGTACAGCGACAGGTCAGGGAGCGGAACCGGCGGGAACTCACCGGGCTGGAAGGCCAGCTGGAAGTTGCCCGGCTCGAAGTCGAACTGGTAGTACGCCCGCAGATCCTGCTCCAACAGCAGCATTCGCTCGGGCCGCCCCGCCGTGTCGACGTTCGACTGCGGGATGAGGAACAGAGTCGAGTCGAAGAAGGTTTCCAGGTCGTCGCTCTCGCCGTCGTTGTCCGTGTCGATCGCCTGAGTCCACGCCACGTAGGCGCGGCCATTGAGTGCGGCAACGCCGATGTATTCGAGGTACTGGTTCAGCCCGTTAACACCTTGCTGAGGCGCGAACGATAGCTGGTCGGACAGTTGCACTTCAGGTTCCCAAGTCGTGCCACCGTCGACGCTGAAGGTGAAGAACACGTTCACGCCCTGGTTGCTGGTGTCGTTGCGGGTATCGTACCAGACGGCCGTGACGGCACCGGTGCGCTGGTCGACATCCAGTGTGCCGTTGAACTGGCTGGCGTCGTTCGGATCCTGGCTGTGGATCTGAACCGGAGCCGACCAGCTCTGGCCGCCGTCGTCGGAGTACTGCACGAAGACGTCGACGTCCGTGTTCCGGTTCGCACCGACGTTGTGCCACAGCATGTACAGCCGACCCGTGTTCGGACCGCCGCTGCGGTCGACATCGATGACGACCATCGGGCTGGCCGTCCGGTTGTTCTGGGCCGGGATCCTGTGGTTGAACGGCATCTGCGTTTCGGCTGCCTTGCGGTCGATGCCGAAGTTCAAGCCACCGGCGAGGCCGTTCGGATCGACGTCGATGTAGATGGGCTTATTGCGGAAGTCGTCCTCGAAACCGGACGTCGCATGGATCCAGGTTACATAGAGCTCGCCGTTCGGCCCCACGGCCACGTCTGACAGTTGAACGAAGCCCTGCGTGATCGGCAACGGGGCGACGTCCTGAACGGGGACTGGTGTCACAAAGTTCATCGGCAGCGGTCCGTTGGCGTCGGCTACCGGCGAACCCGTGACGACGATGTCCGTGTGATCATCGATGCCGTCGTCGTCCAGGTCCTGGAACCTGGTCCACGAGATGTACAGGTTGTCCTGGTCCGGGTTCTCCGCATCCGGCCCGATGTCGATGAACCACTTGTCGTGGAAGACACCGTCCGTCGGCGCGGCGAAGGCAACAGTGGTAACCTCGAACGATTGGCCGCCATCGGTGCTGCGGGCCGCCACCACGGCGCTGCCACCCAACGACGTGCTCACACCGTAGACGATGTACAGGTTGCCGTAGCGGTCGAATTCGACGGCCGGGTCGAACCGCGTGCCGGTGAAACCATCGAGTGACGAGTCGATCGAGACGCGGCCCCAGTTCACACCGCCATCAAAGCTGACGAACAGATCCATGTCGCCGCTGCCCAGACGGTGCGTGAAGGCCACGAGGTGTTGCGGGTTGGTCGGATTGACCGCGATCTGGACCTCGCTCTGGCCGAACACCGGGTCATTGCTGACGTTCACGTCAGGGCCACCCGACGGCGTCACGATCTGGGTTAGATCGGCTGCCTGGCCGGAGATGAACGGGATCTTGATCTGACGCAGATTATCGGGTAGCTCGACACGGCCTGCCTCCGGAGGAGCACTGTCGATGCCGATGGTCGTTAGAGCCGGCAGCGAGATGTTACCGCTGCGGTCAATGGCACGAACGCGGATCTGACGGGCATCCACATCGGTCAGCGGGAAGCGTGCCTGCACGAGCGCCTCGGCCAGGACCAGGTTCGTGCCTGGCAGCGTTACCGGGTTGCCGTCGACGTCCAGCAGGATGCGGGTAAAGCCGACCCCGTCGTTGAAGATGCCATCGCCGTCCGTATCAAGCTCGACCCGGAGACCCTCGACGTCGTTGGAATCGTCAGTGATGACGATCCGGAACAACGGGGCACTGTGGTGAGTGATGAACGGTGCGTCGCTTTCCTGATAGCCGGTGTCGCTGGGGGCTGCCACTTCGAACCGGAGGATTTCCGGCGGCAGGATGTCCTGCAGGTCATAAGCACCGATGTCGATGAACGGGTCAGTACCCACACCCAGGTTCGGCGTGAACGGATCATCCACGCGATCCAGACCGTCGTGATCCAGCGTGGAGTAGTCACCTGGCCGAGGATCGTGCGTGACCACACGCTCGGCCGCGAACGTGAACTCCGGCACCAAGCGCTCGGCATTCCGGATCGGAGTGACCACAACCGTGGCGTCAAAGCCACCTCGGCCAACCTGCTGACGCTCGGTCTCGAGACGATCGGCGAAATTCGACAGGGCCCGGTCCACGGCAGCCGAACCACGCATTATCCGCAGATCGCTGGTCGGATCCACAAACCGCGGGTCACCGTAGATCGGGTTGTTGTTCTGCCCTGGCGGCAGATTCGTGTCGATCGTGTTACTCCAGAACAGATTGAAGCCGGCCACGGTGACGCTTGCCGAGCTGCTGTCGGCACGTAGGCCCATGACGGCCGAGTTGGCCAGCACGTTGTTCATGAGCACCGGTGCTGAGCCGTTCCGCAGATCGACCGCAATGTCATTCACCGAGAAGCTGTTGTTGACGATGCGGTGATAGGGCAGACCGCGCAACTGACCGGGCAGACCAAGATTACCGACGGATACGATTCCGAAGTCGTTGCCGATGAAGACGTTGTTCAGAATGTCCGTGCCCGGGATCAGCCGCTGGTCGGGCGGGAAGTCGTAACGATACGGATCGGGGATCGTTACCGTTGCAGCATTGCCACCGGCGTTGCGCACGCCGACCGGCTGAGTCTGGATGCCGACGACGTTATCCAGGAACTTCGTGTTCTTGATCTCCAACTGCCCCTGCACGCGAGTCTGGTCGGGCAGCATGAGATCGTCTTCGGAGTTGACGGTGACCACGTCAAGGATGTCGTTACCCATGTACTGGCCGTCCGGGCCGAAGATGGGACCGATGATGCCGTCGTTGTTGTCGTCGTTGAGGTGCCCGGCTGCGATAGCCCGCGGTCCGGCCGTTTCACGCCGACGGCCGACGGGGAAGGGGCCGAACGGTTGCTTCACGAACTGGGAGCTGGTGACCACGATGTCGTCGACGTACCAACCTTCCGCTTCGATGAAGTCGTTCGAGCGGAAGCGGAACCGGATCCGCACGTCCTGGCCGGCCCAGGGCGAGAGGTCAAAGGCCTCAGCCACGAACTGCGGGTTGGCCTGTGACGGGAAGTTGCCCGTGAGCGTTCCGCCGGGCGTGTTCGGATCGGTGTCGGCAACAATGCCCAGGAGCGTGCCGTCAGGGGTTACGACGGCCACTTCAGCCAGGTCCCGCACCAGACCGCCGGCCGGCTCCTCGTAGGAAAGCAAGCTGTTGAAACGGATTTCCAGGTTGTCATCGTTTGGCAGTGAGATGACCGGCGTGTAGAAGACGCCCTCGGTGTTGGCCGTGTAGTTGCCGCCGGCGGGCGGGTTCTCACCGCTTCCGTAGTAGATCGAAATCGTGCGCGAGTGGCCCAGATCCTCAGCCCGTGCCGTCGTCAGATGCCACTCGCCGTTGCCCTTGCCAAAGGTGTTGTCGATGACCCACCGGTCATCGGGCGCCGTTGCCACGTCGCCGAAGACGAACATCTCACGCTGCACGTCTTCGGGCAACTGATCGGGCCGGCCGAACTCTTCTCGACCAAGCAGGAAGGAGGGGTTCTGGTTCAACAGCACCGTGACGTCGCCGCTGTAGCGGCTCACCACGGCAATGTCGGGCAACGGCAATTGAGCTTCGCCCGGCACGCCGGGGTCGTACTGCCCATTGCCGTTGACGTCGTTCAGCAGGAGGGTGGCGCCGCCGAAATCGCCCAGGACCACGCCGTGTGGATCCACACCGCCGACCGGCTCGCCCGTGATCGGATCGACCGTTGTCACGGAGTACATCTGAGCGGCCAGGAACGTGGCGCCCTTATCCGGGTCGGGCAGGATGTTGGGGTTGGGAGCGAGTGTCTGGGCGCCGGCAATCTGCGTGCTGTTCAACAGTACCGCAATCGAGTCTGGCCCAGCCATCTGCTCGCCGACCGTCGCGATGACCAGGTCTGGACGGGCATCGCCGTCGATGTCCAGTTCACGCGGCCGGCCGAAAACCAGCGCGTCATAGGACCACGGGTTGGTGTCTTCGTTGATGAACGTGGCGAAGGATGCTGTCTTGAAGTTCCCAATGAACGTCGCCTGCACGGAGTCGGGGACAGCGGGCGGGAACGGAGGATCCTGATCAGGCGTCTGCACTTCGATGCGCAGCAGCCCCTGAGCCTGATCATTGACACCGTCGCCGCCGGTGACCGTCCCGTAGAGCATGCCGCTACCGGGAGTCCACCGCGGGCCGAACTCGGCAACATCAAGCGCTGTGACGGAACGGAAACCAAGGTTCCCCTGGCTGCCGATCACATCGGCTACGTTGTAGAACAGATCACCGAACTGGCCGTCCCAGACCGTGTACACGCCAACCTGGTCGCCGAGCGTCTGGGCGGTACCGTCGTAATTCCAGTTCCCCACGATCGGCACGGCATCTGGAAGTAGCTGATCGCCGAAGATGAACGGCTCTTCGTTCGGATCCTGGAACAGGTTGCCGTTCAAGTCGAGCACGAACGAACTGGTTGCTGCCCCGTAAGCACCAACCTCATCCGCGCCATCGGCCGGCGCTGGCCCAATGGTGTCCGGATCCCAGTCACCAACAATCGGTACGGCGCTACCGGCCAGCTCGACGCGGGCCGCGAACGTCTCCAGCTCGCCCGTCCGGTTATCCGTCCACACCGGGACGGCCACGCCGCTGAACGCCGCCACACCGATGTATTCCAGGTACTGGTTTGCATTTGTGCTGGCCGGCGACGGTGCGTCGGAGATCAGCGTTTCAGGCTGCCAGTTGTCGCCGCCATCCACGCTGAAGGTCAGGAACAGCTCGACGACTGCGTGGTCGGCAGTATCGTTCCGCGTGTCGTACCAGACCACAACGGGGTAACCGGTGCGCTGGTCCACATCCAGCGCCGCGTTGAACTGGGATGCCTGGTTCGGATCGCTGTGGACCTGTTGGGCCGTGCTCCAGGTGACCCCACCGTCATCCGAGTACTGGACGAAGACATCAACGTCCCGGCGCGGACCGGTCGGATCGAGGTCGTGGTACAGCATGTACAGGCGGCCGGTGTTGGGACCGCCGCTACGGTCGACGTCGATGAAGACGACGGGAGCAATGCCTCGCTGGTTCTGAGCCGGGATGGGTTGCTTGTTCGCGACTCTGGAGCTGGCGACCTGGCGGTCCACACCGAAGGACAGCCCATTGACAAGGCCGTCAGGATCGACGTCCAGCATGATCGGCTTGGGGCTGAAGTCGTCCGAGTTCGCTGAGGTGAACTCGACCCAGGTCACGTACAACTCGCCGTTCGGCCCAACGGCAACATCCGACAGCTGGACATACGGATCATCGAGTAGTGGGAACGTCCCGTCCTGGACAACGACCGGCGTGGTGAAGGACATCGGCAGTCGGCCGGCCGGCGAAGCGACCCGCGAGCCAGAGACGGTAATGTCCGCATTCGCGCTGAACTGCGTCCACGACACGTACAACACGTCGACGTCCGGATTCGCCGCGTCCGGACCGATGTCGATGAACCACTTGTCGTGGAACACATCCGCCGGATCGTCCTGTGCAATGACGACGCCGCCGTCCGTGATGACCACGGAGTTGGTATTCGGGTCGATGTAACCGCGGGTGGCGACGAGGTTCGAAATCGTGCTGCTGGCGAACCCGTAGACCAGATAGAAGTTGCCGTAACGATCGAACTCGACCGTGGGATCGAAGCGGAAGCCGTCCGGGTCGGCGATACCGTCCACGGAAGCGTCGACCACGAACCGGTTCCAAGTCTGGCCGCCGTCGACGGTGTAGTACATGTCCATGGTCACGTCCTGCAGCTCATGCGTGAACGCGACCATGATGTCCGGATTCGCTGGGTTGACGGCAACCTGTACTTCGCTGTGCTCCTCATCCGGGTTAACGCTGTCTGGCTCGCTGACGCGGACGTTTGCGCTGACGGTAGGTTCCTCGGGCAGCAACGTCCCACGCTCGGTGAGCAGATCGGGTGTGAGGTCGCCGTCACGGTCGATCGTGAACAAACCTGCTTCCGGATTGAACACACCGATCTCATCGGCGCCGTCTCCGTTCCAATCGCCCACCACCGGTTGCTCATCGCCGCCGATTCCGTAGGCGAACGGTCCTTCCAGGCCCAGCGTGAACGTGAAGTTCCCGTCCAGATCCAGCGCCCACAGCGCGTCAGCAACGCCGTTGCCGTTCAGGTCAGTCTCGATGAGCTCAAGGATGCCGTCGCCGTCCAGATCGCCCTTGTCCAGCGCACCGTCACCGTCCAGATCCTCGTTGCCGAATGCACCGATCTCATCGCGGCCATCGCCGTTCCAGTCGCCGACGATCGGGATGTAAGGAATGCCAGCCAGTGCCGGACCGAGGAATACGGTGACTGTGTCGCCGGGATCGTTGCGGCGATTCCCGTTCGTGTCCAGACGCCAACGCCCCGTGGCCGGGTTGAACGTTCCGAGATCGTCGATGCCGTCACCGTTCCAGTCACCGATGACCGGCACGCTGGACGGTTCACCGAACGGTCCGAAGTACTCGTTCGGTTCGGCAACGCGATTGCCATTCATATCCAGCAGCCACATCCCTTGCAGCTCGGGCTCGGCAGCAAAGGTGAAGAACAGGCCAATTTCGTCCGCTCCGTCCCCGTTCCAGTCGCCGGTCACCGGCCTGCCGGGCATGCTGCCGAAGAGGAAGGGGTCTTCCTCGGGGGAGTTCTCGAAGAGATCGCCATTCAGGTCAAGCTGCCAGGCAACGTCAGGACTGAGTTCGACGCGGTACAGCGTCGAGTTCACCTGTGGGAGTTCGTCCGGATCGAGTTCACCGTTGTGGTTGGCGTCGTAGCCACCCTCCACGTCGGTGACCAACATCAGCGGCCCACGGTACGGGCCTCGGCGCTGCAGCCCGGGCCCATCGGGTCGGAACGCCAGCCCTTCGGGGAACTGCAAATCTGCTTTGTCGGCACCAACCACGCGGACCGCCCCGCTGTTCAGGTCGATCGTGAAGAACGACCCGCCGGCACCCGTGTTGCCACCCATGACGCCGTACAACCTGCCGGTCAGGGGACCTGGGCCCGGGTGGAAAGCGATACCGCGAATGTCCAGCTGTGAGTCGTCCACCGAACCACCCTGGCCGCCGGTGAACCGCTGGAAGTCGATCGGCGAGACAACGCTGTCACCCAACGGTTCCACCACCACCAGTTGGGCGCCCCACGGGAACTGTGTCCAGTCCGTGTTGTCGACCGTCTCGGCGATCGTAACAGGCGTCGAGATGATATTGCCCTGGTTGTCGGTGGCGAGATAAACGGTGATGTAAATGAACTCTCCGTCTGTGGTGACCTCGATCCGCTCGGTCTGATTGCTCTGATCGGGATCGACGTAACGAACCTGCAGCGCCTCACCCTGGATACCCGGCACGAAGTTCGACGCGCGCCATAGCGCCGCATTGTTCGGGCCGGCCGGATCCACGATCACCTCCGCCTGCGATCGGGGACCGACTTCATGGAGATCTGCGACCCAGGTTAGTTCGCCGGTTCTTTCATCCAGTTCATAGATCTTGAACGGCCGCACGTTTGCCGGCACGACCGGTCCCGTCACGGGCATGACCGGGATGTCTACGGTCAGATCCCGGGCGACTACGTAGACCTTACCCGCGTTCTCCAACCCGAGGCCATCTGGCACGCGCGCAGCTGCGAGGATCCGCAGGTTGGCGTTTGTCTGAGGATAGTTCCGTGCGATTGCCGTGATCGGGTCGATGGACTGCGCCTGAGCCGTGCTCTGCTCGGCGCCGATCTGGCGGAACGAATACAGCGGCTGCTGGTACCGGGCTGATGCTATCGAGACGCCGTCCAATCCGTAGGGTGCAAGCGTTGCGATCGGCGGGTTGTCGAACACATACTGGCCAGGCGTGGCGCCGCCGAGAATGACGCTGACCGTTGATCCGAACGTATTGTCAACGTCGCTTGCGTTGGTCGTGACCAGGTCCAGGTAGCCGTCACCGTTAAGGTCTACTGCGTCGATGGCAACCGGACGCGTGTGCCGATTCGGGAAGGTGGGCGTGCCACCGGCGATGGTCAAGTTTGGACCGAGGAACTGGACCGGGCCACCAAGCACGCCAAACGCCCCTGTGTAGTTCGCAAAGATCGTCACACCCCAATCGAAGCTATTGCCGGGCGAGCCAAAGTTTGCGAATGCCAGGTCGGGGAAGCCGTCGCGGCCGGGCACCACGCCTCCCGACGCCCGGTCGATCGCCACCAGATCTGCCACAACGACATCGCGCGGGAACGGCAGACCCGTACCGCACAGGAACGGCGACGGCTGCGGACAGCGATCCTCGTACACGAACTGACGATCGCCTAGGTTCCGAAGCCACGAGAACGTGCCGTCGGTGTAGTTGGCAACGATGATCTCGGGTCGGCTGTCGCCGTTGAGGTCAGCGATATCGACCGCGATCGCGCCGTCACGGGCGGGCAGATCAAGTCGCTGCGGCTCAAAGCCACCCCGGCCGTTGCCCCACAGGACCGTGACGCCAGCCGACTCGGGGGTCACCGTTGCCACCGGGCCGTCCCGGTTGACCGTGACGACGTCCATGTTTCCATCGGCGTCCAGATCCGCGATAGCCACGTCCATCGGGTTGGGCCCGACGTAGAACTCACCGCCGTCCAGTTCCCAGCCACCCATTTGCGGCAGCGCGGCAGTGGTTCCCTGACCGGTCAGGGTTTCTCCAACTCCCGGTACGCGGTCGCCGTTCAGATCCAGGACTAACTCGCCGGTGCTCGGCCTGTACACACCAAGCTCCGTGCCTCGATCACCATCCCAGTCGGCCAGGAATGGGATATCATCGGGCCGAGCATCCGGCAGGAAGATCAACCGCTCCGTGTCCGGATCCAGCTCGAAGTCGTGGTCCAGATCGATGTACCAGATCTGGTCGATTTCGCCGTCGCCATCCAGGTCCTCATGGAAGAATCCGGTGCCGACGTTCACTAACGTCAGCTGCCCGTCAGCGTTGATGTCTTCGGAGCCATAGACGGCGATGTCTGCCAGACCGTCGGCCTTGCGTGGACCGGTCGGACCGAGCAGGTGAAGGTCCGGGTCGAAGTCGCCCATCAAGGGCACGCCAAAGATCGGTCCAAAGGCGAGCTCATCTTCACCCGGATCGACCTGGAAGTTGTCGTTGAAGTCAATGGTCCATCGGCCTCCCTGGTCGCGCGGCGTGAATTCCGGCCGGTACACCGCCAGGTTGGGACGACCGTCGCCGTCGATATCGCCCGGCACCGGCACCGCGCCCGGGAAGCCGAACACGATGTTGGCCTCGCTGGAAATGTCGACGCGGTTGTTGCCGTTGATGTCGATGAACCATGCACCACGACGACGGTCGTAGACACCCGGATCTAGGTTACCGTCGCCGTCCCAGTCCCGAGGCACCGGCACAGCTGCTTGCGGCCCAATCCGGATCGGCCCCTCGCCTGGCTCCGGGGGTAGCCCAACAGAGATTGCATCGGGCAGATCGAGCGAAGCGTTGGGAACCAAGGGGGAATTGCCGTTGAAGTCAATGTACCACGCACCACTGGATGGCACGTACACCGCCGCATTGAACTCCCCGTCGCCATCCCAATCACCGGCGACCGGAATCGAACGGAACCGGTCATACGAGACAGTCTCATCCACGTCGACCGTACGGTCAGCGTCCAGATCCAGCGTCCAGTTGCCCAGGAACGGACCCTGTTCGCCACGCGGGTTGTACACGCCGACATCCGCAAGACCATCGCCGTCCCAGTCGCCTGCGGCCGGCAACACGCCTTCCGGTGCGGCAGCCGACGTCGTGTACGTGAATGCGGCACTGCCTTCAACCAACCATTGCCCCGTTGCCGGATCAAAGACACCCATGTCCGGATACGGGTCGGCATCCCAGTTGGCCACGACCGGCAACTGCGTGGGAACTCCGAGCCCAAAGGTTACCGCCGCCTCGTCTGCCTTCCAGTTGTCGTTCTGGTCGATCAGCCACTGACCGGTTGACGGAGAGAACAGCGCCAGATCGGTGTCGCCGTCGTTGTCCCAGTCGGCCAGAACGGGGATTTGGTCGGGCGTGCCGAGCGAGAAGCTGATTTCTGCTTCCGTGAGTTGCAGCTTCAGGTCGCCGTTGCGATCGAGCCACCACTGCCCGGTGGTCGGATCAAAGACACCCAGTTCATCACGTCCGTCGCCGTTCCAGTCTCCGGCGACCGGAACCGCTACCGCTGGATCAACCAGCCCGGAGACCACGGCGATGCCACGCTCACCCGGGTCGATCTGGAGGTTGCCGTTAAAGTCCAGCGTCCACAGACCGGTATCGATGATGCCGTTGCCGTTGACATCCTCACCCGGGTCGAGCACGCCGTTGTTGTTCAGGTCCTCGTCGCCGAAAACGCCCAGGTTCGGCAGCCCGTCACCATCCCAATCACCAACAACCGGGATGTCGCCCGCTCCGCCGAACCAGACACCCAGTTCCTTCGTGTCTGTGTCGAGCTGCAAGTTCGCGTTCGCGTCCTCACCCGGATCAAGGTACAGGTCGCCGTTGAGGTCCTCGGTCAAGAACCGGTCACCGTCGAAATCGACGGTCCAGGTACCATCGCCCGGGTTGAACGTCGCGATGTCATCATCGCCATCCCCGTCGAAGTCAGCCACGATAGGTCGGCTGGACGGCGCGTCAAAGAACCATTCAAACGGACCGAAGTCCGGCCCGTTCACGTCGATGGTGTCGGTGGTCCAGAGACCGGTGACCGGGTCGAACATACCGATGTCGGCAACGGCGGTCTGCAGGTAGCCGTTGCCATGTCCTGGCGGGAGGCTGTTGTTACCGCGCAGCACCGAGACGGTGTTGTCCAGGTAACGCTGGGCCGTCGGTTCAAGGTCCGTCTCGGTCAGGTTCGGATCCTCGAGGCTCGACGGTGCGGCCGGGTCCTGGCGCTTGCTCAGCGTGCGGATCTCGACCGTGTAGAATCCCGAACCCCCCTCGATGCCGTCGAAGCCGAGTGCGTTGAGCGCTTGCAGGTCGTAACCCTGCTGACCGCTGCGGGAGATCACCTGATAACCGCCGTCACGCAGCGGCGTGATCGCGGCTGGTGCGTTGTTCGGATTGATCAGGCCTTCCCGCAACTGATCGGGATCGTTGTCCCCGACCGTAATCGCGATGAAGTATTGATTGCCGCAGGTGGCCGGCGGCAGGACAAGCGGCCCGATCAGCGGCTCGGTGGAATCGGCATGTACGGCGTCGCCGCGGAAGTAGGACTCTAGGTCTTGCTGCCCTAGCGAGAACGGTACACTGCCGGCGTGTGCCACCGGATCGGCCAACCGGCTGTCGTCGCCGTCCCATGCGATCAAATCGGCAGCACAGCCACCCGGTACCGTCATCCAGCGGAATAGAGCGATTTGGAAGTCGGCCGTGTCCGCGCCAAGCGTGTCCAGATCGATCCAGACCGTGGCACCCGGGTCAGCCGTGAATGCATAGATGTCGACATCGCGCTGGATGCCTTCGGTGTTCGGGTCGACGTCGCCGGGTTCGATCCAGCCGCTGATCACCAGTGAGCTGTTGTAGGAGGTCTGCTGGTCCGTGCCGATGCCGAACTGCTCGGTGGTCTGGTGAGAAGCAGGCAGGTAGTCGCCTGGGTCGTAGAAGCCCAGATTGCCCACCTGCGGCATCCCGCCGCCGACGATCTGGTTGTTCTGGAACTGCTGCTGTTGGCGTGGGCCACTGCCGTCGGGCCCTTCCGGATCCACGAAGTCCGCCGCGAACGGACTATGCCGTGGCTGTCCATCAATTTCCACGCCCACCTGAGCGTACTTGATCTCGGCCTGCGTGATGACCGTGCCACCGCCTACCTGGGAGAAGTTGTCCGAGAGGTCATCGGACGTGTACTGCAGGATGATACCCTGCCAGTCGCCGGGTTGACCGTAGCCGACCCCGTCGCCCGGTACGTCAGTGATGCTGAAGGCAACGTCGTCACCTCGCCCGATCTCACCCGGATCGTCAATGATGCCGTTGGGCAAGCCGGTCACTATGTCCGGGTCGTCCACCCCGGCAAAACCCGGTGCGCGGTCGGGCCCAACCCAGTAACCGGTCACGGCGGTCTGATCGTCCGTAAGCGATGTGAAGATCACCGGCACGGGCGGTTCCGGCGGCGTTGCCTCCCGGTTTGCCCCCCGCCCGATGACGCGCAGCGCGGAAGCCGACCCGGCACCGGCACCGGTATCGCTACCGGAGACCGTGATCGAAACCCCACTGTCGGCTTTCACGACCACGCCTGCTTCGACTTCCAGAGCCACGGGCCGCGAGGGGGTACCGACGATGAGGTCACGGCGCAGAATGTGTGGGATGTCAGCGTCGTCCCACTTCCCGAACACAGACAGCACGCCGTCATTCGGACCATCGCCACCGACGCCGCGGATATCAAGTCCGTTGAGCGTGTTGTCTTCCAACAGGTTGCCGCGGATCTCCGGCTCAACGAGCGCCTCGTACGTGTTGCCTGTAACGTAGCTGTCGGTATCGAGCGTGTTGGGATCGACGGAGATAGCCGCGCCGACGTTGCGGTCGGTGCGGCCCACGAAGTCGGCATCGCGAGTGTCGTGGATGTAGTTGCCTGTGAGGTTGATTTCGCCCGTCTCGACCCAGATCGCCGCACCCGATGCGTGGTGGATTTCGCTGTTGCGAATGTTTACAAACGTTGGCTTCTGCGGCGGCTGACCCTTGATTTCGATCATGTTGAACGGCTGGAAGTCACCCTGGTACGGCACGCTGCCACCGCCAAAGCCGATCGTTGCGTTCAGCAATTCGCCTCGGGAGCCCGGCAGGTAGACGATGCCGCCCCAGTCTTCGTAGTCGGCCCCGCCCAGCGGCTCGCCCGAGAAATCCCCGTCGTTGTTCTGGTCACGCTGCAGCTCCCCTCGATGGTCCGCACCAGCGCCGGTCGTGTCGTCCTTCACCGAGCTGATCACAACCGGGTTCTGTGGCGTGCCCAGTGCATCGAAGAACGATCCTTCGCCCACTTCGATCATCGCCGACTGGATCTCCAGAACCACACCGGGCAACATGGTGACCGAGCCGGTGGCGCCATCCGTGCCGCGGATGAACATGTTGTCCGTCAGCACGTGAGCTACGGTGCTGTCATCCAGAACGATCGGAGCATCCAACTCACGAAGCGTGCCCGTGCTCGGGTCCACCCCCACGCGGATGAACATCCCGTTGATCGACGACCGTGCGATCTGGTTACCGCGCACCCTTGGACCGAAGCCGGGTTGATTACCCTCGTCCCACGGACGGTAGCCCGTGAGCTGGACAAGGTCGTAGGTTGCAAACGGTGCTTCATCGGCCGGACGGTCGGGACCGTGCGCGATCAGCGACATGTAGTCGACCGAGATGGCCGCTTCGCCGGAGTCGATGATCAAGTTGTTGACGATCTCTGGGGTTGCCCCCACCCGGTTCACGAAATCGCCTTCAATGTGGATCGGGCTGAACCGGCTCCCTAGCGACGACACAAGACCGCCGCCGAAGCGCAGTTCCGTGTACCAGACCCGAGAGAAGTCACTCAGGAACGTATCCGAATCGGACAGCAGCCCGCGGCGGTCGCTGGTCGCCTGGAACCGAATGCCACCCCAGTCGCCGGGCTGGGCTTGCGTGGCATCGCCGTCCCGGTTTGTGTCGCCTCCGCGGAGGTCGTCCCGAATGGATGTGAAGATCACCGGGTCGTTGAACGTACCGCGGCTGATCAGGCGACCAGCCGGTTCGCCGACCAAGCCACGCACCTCGACGTTAGCGTCCCGCAACTTGATGATTGCACCCGGCTGGATGTTGACCGTGTTCGCGTTCACGTCAAACTTGCGCATCGTGACGTCCGTGGCCAGGGGATCAATCACAAACGGCACGTCATTGGCGTTGCCCAGCACCACGACGATGCGCCGGTCGGTGGGATCCTGGGACAGGAAGCGGGCCAGGTCGATGGCTTCCTGAATCGAGTTGAACGGCTGCTCGAACGAGCCCGTCTCAACGCCGCTGTAGTCCGCCCGAGCATAGATGACGATCGGATCCGTCGGGGGCCGGCCGTTGTTCAATACAGCAAGCGGTTGAGTCTGCAACCGAAGCATGTACTGACCGGTCGACGTGCCGCCCGAGGCGCTGCCGGCTACATTCGGATCATAGGCATCGTTACCTTTCGCACTTATACCGATGTAGTAGGTTCCGGCAGCCAGTGCGCCGGTGATCTCCAGAGTCAGTTCCGGGTCGACGCCCGCGGCCGGGACATGGCGGGCGACTTCCGTCCCGGTCGAGTCAAACACGCGGATGATGACGTCCGCCGCCTGGACAAGCGGACCGTACGTACCTCCCAGAGCATCGACGTCAATGATCAGCCGATCATTCTCACCCAGAACCACCTGGTAAAGATCCACGTCATTGGGGTTGTCCAGGTCGGCCAACAGTCGATGCTCCACACCAGGCCGCAACCGCAGCACCGTTGCGTTCAGGCGGTTGCTTCCGGGCGTCGGATCCATGATCGTGTCGTTCGGTTCCATCTGGGGCACGACACGCAGGTCGAGGTCGTAGACGCCCGTGCTCGTTGCATCGGAACCGCTTCCCGGGATCCGCGGGTCATAGTCGTCGTTGCCCAGCCCGGAAACCCCGATGAAATAGGTGCCGCTCTGCGTGGGCACAAACTGAAGCACGGGGTCGGCAGAGCTGCCCGTTTCGGGGTCCGTGCCCAGGTTGATGACGAACGGGCCGCCGATCTCGTTACCCGCGATGTCGAAAATGCGGATCGTGGTCTGAGCAGGGGCACCGACAGGGAAACCCTCCGGGTCAACGAAACCCGGGTCGCCCGGGTCCTGGCTCAGCGCGTCGATGTCTACGATTAGGCGGTCACCTGCATTGAGCACGACCTGGTACAGGTCAACGTCCCTCGGGTCGGCGATGCGGCCGCGAGCCGTATGGACCGCTCCTTCGCGCAGCGTCACCGGCACCGCGTCAGCGATCCGGTCGTTGATCGCATCAAAGCTCGGCAGTGTCCGCTCAGGTCCTTCAAGGCCTGCTTCCACGCTGAAAGTCGGAAAACTCGGCGGATCTACAACCTTGAAGTAGAAAACACTGTCCTCTCCATCCGGATCGGTCGGGGTCTGGTTCAGCCGGAAACCGTTCCGGCCAACGATCCCCTCGTTGCCCTCAATGGTCAGGCGATAGTTGCCTGGCGGCAGGTCTTCCTCGTCTTCGGTCGACGGATTCAGGCCGAAGTTGATGGTCAGGATGACCTTCGTGTGTCCCAGACGTTCCGGATCCAGCGGCTCCGGTACATAGGTCGGTGTGACCGAATAGACGACGTCGTCCTCGGTGTCGAAGATTCCGTCCGGACCGGTGCGCCTCAGGTCGTAGACGGCCGGATCTTCAGCAAAGACCTCATCCAGCGGCTGGTCGAACTCCAGCACGATCTGCTTCACCGGCGGGGACGTGCCGTTGACCGGCAGCAGCAGTTCCTGGTCGAAGATCCGCTCTGGTACGGTGGCCGTCACGGTTGGCCCAATCGGTTCGGGTGAGGGACCAATGTTGAAAGTCTCGAAGAAGACTTCTTGGCCGGCCACTGGATCAGACGTATCCGTCCAGACGGCAAAGCCGGTGCCCCGGGAAGCGGCCAAGCCGAGGTGATCGCCGATATTGCCAAACGGGCTGGCAACGTCCGGATCAAAGGAGGTCTCCGTCAGAATCTGCTCCGGGCCGAACGTCGCACCACCGTCTGTGCTCGAACGGGCGAACACCTCGATGCGATGGTTCTGCACATCATTGCGCATGTCGTACCAGATCACCCCGATGTTGCCGCGCTGGTCAACCGCCAGCGTCGGGAAGATCTGGTTCTTGCCAATACCGTCCTGGTTCAGGACGATCTTGGGATCCCAGTTCGGCCGAGCGACAGGATCGTAGTTCAGCACGTCGGTGTAGCGCGCGAAGATGATGTCACCACCATCAGGTGGCACCGCGGGACCGTCGGGGTCATGAGCCGCGACAACATACAAGTTGTAGATCGCAGGGTTCGTCGGGTCCGGACCAATGGCGATGACCGGGTTGGCGTTGACGCGGAAGTTGGAGTTGGGCAACGGGCTGCCGACGGAGCTGACGTTGCCCCGGCCGAACGGCTGAGTGGAGCAGTCCTTGGTGGGGAAGAGCGGGTCGCAGGGTTCCAGGGGTAGGAAGCCGTCACCGTCCGGATCGGGCCTGAGCCGCTGCACCTCGGTCTGCGAACCGAAGTGATAGGCCACGAAGACGTCTCCGTTCGGGGCGATCGCGATCGATGGCCCTTCGACGAAGCTGGTCCCGGTGGTGCCCGTGGGCTGGTTACCGGGCAGTTGGTCAGTGCCCGTGATGCGTAGCGGCTCACTCCAGGTACGACCACCGTCGCGCGAACGAGAGATGAAGATGTCGCCGCCACCGCGGGTGCCCGGCGTGCCACCGGGGTTCAGGTCCGGCCGGAAGTAGTCGTCCGCGTAGTAACGGGTCCAGACGACATAGATGTTGTCAGCGAACGGGCTAGTCGGGTTGTTGTCGACGGCGACGAAGGGTTGCTCGTCGACCGGTACCGGCGTCATGCCGTCATAGTCGATCACGTCCACCGGTACAGGATCCACCCAGGTCTGGCCGTTGTCTGCGGAGCGGAACAGGAAAATCCCCGTGTCCTGTTCGAAACGAGACGGCTGCCCTTCGAACCCGGCCACGGCCAGCACGAGCAGCCCTTCTGAGTCATAGGCCAGGGCCGGGTCCATCGCTTGCATCGGCCCAGCACCCGGGTCGATACCGGGCACCACCAGCGTCTGGTGATCCCAGCTCGTGCCGCGGTCGACTGAGCGCGACACTCCGATGGTGCGCGGGATGGTCGGGTGCGAGTAGTCCTCGAAGGCAACGACGAGGAAATCGTCGTCGAACGGGTTTGTGACGATCACCGGGTTATTTGCCGCGGCCGGGTGCTCGAAGACAGATGTCGCAAGCAGCACCCGCTCCTCGAGTTGTTCCAGCGTCAGTCTCTGGCCCTTCTTGACCGCCGACTTGGCCGTGCGAACGTCACTCCGGCCGAAAATCCGGAAGAAACGCCGGGACGCGTGTTTCATCTGTTAACCCTCGTCCTCAGCCCGTTCGAAACGGTCCGCTTGCCCACAGCCCGCGTGAGCGTGCGGGCAAGGTTGGGTTCAATAGTTCACGGTTCGACGCGACTGGTGGGACGACTGTCGCGAGATAGCATCCCCGCCGCGCTGGTTCGGACGTAACTCGGATCCGTCGCCAGAAAGGTGGTCGCCAGGCTGGATACCTCAACGCAGACAACGGCCCTGCCGGACCGGCTGGCAATCCCCCGACTTGCCAGCTGCCCCCCGGTCCGGGCAGACCAACCCTACGCATCGCTATCCAATTTAACGGGCAGCCCCGGAATTCGCAACAGCTTTTCCGCAGACAGTCCCAATCCAGCATTTGACAAGAGCTAGCACGCCGAGTCGCTTCGGCCCATCGCCGCAACCAAACCCAGCCGCCCGTCGCCTCGACCGACCATGCCCCACGTCGCCGAACGGCGAACACCGGCCCCGACACCGTCGCGTGTCTGCTTCCGCGGGCCACGCTCAGGCAGCGGACATCAACGGGCGAAAACCGCCGCAGCCGTTGCTGCCAGGAGCGCGCCGGCGATCGGGCCGGCAACCGGCACCCAGGCGTACGACCAATCGCTGTGGCCTTTGGTGGAGATGGGTAGTACAGCATGCATGACCCTCGGGCCCAGATCCCTGGCCGGATTGATGGCGTAGCCGGTCGTTCCACCTAGCGACAGGCCGATGGCGAACACGAGCAGGCCGACCGGCAGAGCCCCCAGCGCACCGAGACCCAACTCCGCCTGTGGAACATCGGACACTGCCGATCCTGCGGCAGCGAACGTCAGCGAAGGCTCCCGAGCCATCAGCACGGCAAAGACAAGCACAAACGTGCCGATCACCTCAGAAACGAAGTTCGACGCAGGGTTCCTGATCGCCGGGCCGGTGCAAAACGTTGCCCGGATCGCCTCAGGATCTTCCGTGATCTCATAGTGGTCCCTGTAGAAAATCCACACGAGTAGCGCGCCGAACATGGCGCCAAGCATCTGAGCAACGACGTAGCCGACCGCAGTGGTCCATTCCATCCGGCCAGCGGCCACGAGCCCAACCGTCACCGCCGGGTTGATGTGCGCGCCGCTGATGTCGCTAACGCAAAACACCGCGACGAACACCGCCATGCCCCACCCGAACGTGATCACGATCCAGCCGCCGTTGTGCCCCTTTGTTCGCTGGAGCAGCACATTGGCGACCACGCCGTTGCCCAACAGCAGGAGCAGCGCCGTGCCAACGAACTCCGCAAGGTATGGCTGCATGCTGCCTCCGTCTTTGGTTGAATGCTCATACGCGGGTTCAGGACGTCCATCGGTCTCGATCGGTCCTAGGGCGGGCCGCCCGATCGTTGGCGACCGTCCACGGGTACTGCCCCGACGGCGGTGTCGTCACCGTTGGACTCGACCGCCGCCACGGAAGCGCTTGGAGGAACCGAGTGCTGACGCTACGGCACCAGTTCCACCTCGAGCCACACGGCAGGCTCGTCGCCAGTAGGGATGAGCTCGGCTTCCATGTTGGCTGGAACTCCCCAGTGGTCGCCTGCCCGAACGTCGCATGTGACGGGCCCCACGCGAATGGTCGCGCTGCCGTGGCGGAGCGAGACGATCACGTCGCGCGGACGCGTCAACGGAACAGCGCGGCGGGCGGCACAAACGCTGAGCTCCAGGCCACCAACTCCCGGCGTCTGCGTTCGGGTGGCCGGGATCACGACCACCCGCTCACCGCTGGGGTTTGCCGCTGCGTCCCGGAGTACACGCTCGATGAACGCTGACCCGTTCATGGCCGGATCATCCAAAGCAACGCGACGGAGTTCCGACGAACGGACCGACTGCGGCTGCACGTCCGCGAAGATGCCCCATCCGCCAAACCGCGTCGAGCCGAACGTAAACGGCAGCAGGTGCGTTCCCTCACGCAGCGTGTCGAACCCGTGGAGCACGCCCGAGGGGATTGGCATGGCATATCCTTCTCGGACCTCGGCCGCGCAGTTGCCCAACACGGTCAGGCCATGCAGCGGGCTGAAGCCGAAATGGATCTCCACTCCGGCCCGGTGGAAGTGGAACGTCCGGCCCACGCTTTCGGGCCCAAGCTGGGCGACATTCCACGAATGCCGCTGCATGTAGACCAGCGGAAGGATTCGCACTTCCAGCCCGGGCACCTTGTAGGCCTGCCAGCTGTCGACGCGGTCATCGCGAGCCACCCACAGCCCCCCGCGTGCCGCCAGTTGTTCACGCCACCGCTCCAGGGCAGCGGCGTATTCGGCCGCTTCCTCCCAGTCAATGCTGAGCGGTGTAATCCACGCGGTGAGGTCATCGAATAGCTTCAGGTACGCGGGCAGCAAGCCAAGCGCCGCCCGGTGATCAGTGGGCACATCCAGACATCCCAGAGCCTGGAGGGCGAGGGCCGTGGGCAACATGTAGTGCCAATCCATCTCCTGCGGCCTGTTCTTCTTGGCCAGCTCGGCAGCAGCCGAAAACAAGCCGATGGTCTGAGTTCGAAAGGCGTAGCAGCACAACCGGGCCCGCGCCACGTCGTCTTCGCTGAGCTCGAACGCGTTGCGGCCCTGCTCAACGGCCTGCTTGGCCCGCTCAAACAGCTCTTCCAACTTGTCGCCCTGGTCGGACCGGCTCATGTAAGCTCCGCCGCAGCAGCGTGTACTACCTTCCGAGGGTGCGAACAGGCCCATTGTAGCCCGGGGCAGTGGCACTGATCGCTTCCGTCGCCACCAGGGCCGCTTCTGGAGAGGGGTGCCTTTCAGCTACGGCGCGGATGGGCTCCGTCCGATCATCTCGCTCACACCCAATTCCGCCTGGCCGGTCGTCTCGACCGCCGCTGGTTCCCTTGCGCGGGAGCCCAGCTGGGGACGATCTGGGTCCACAGCGTGTTCGGACGAACCCGATGCAACGGCTCAAGGGCACCCGCGGGCCTAGTCGTCCGAGGCCGCTGCGTATGCTAGACTGTTTCTTGCTGAACGAGATGCTGAGCCGGATGGACGTCAGGCGGAGGTGACGATGAAACCTGAGGCGAAGACCACAGTGACTCGGGGAACCGGGCTGAGCCGGCGTCGGTTCCTGAAGCAATCGGTGGCAGCAGGCGCTGCCGTCGCACTGGCCGCACCAGCCATTCGGCTGAGCCACGGCTCGCCGAACGAAAAGCTCAACATTGCCGTCATCGGTGTTGCCAACCGCGGCGCGGGGAATCTGGCGGGCGTCGCCAGCGAAAACATCGTTGCGTTGTGTGACGTCGACGAGAACTACCTGAACCGGGCCGCGCAAAAGTTCCCCAAGGCGGACAAGTACCGTGACTTCCGCCGAATCATGGACCGCAACGACATCGACGCGGTCGTGATCAGCACGCCAGACCACGTCCATGCGATGGCCACGGTCTGGGCGCTTCGCTCTGGCAAACACGTCTACTGCGAAAAACCGTTGACCCACACCGTCTACGAAGCGCGTTACGTGCAGAAGGTGACGGCCGAGGAGAAGAAGGTCACACAGATCGGGACCCAGATTCACGCCGGGAACAACTACCGACGGGTGGTCGAACTGATCAAGACCGGCGCGATTGGAACGGTGCGCGAGGTGCACCTGTGGGTGGGCAAAAGCCACGGAGGCAAGCCGCGTCCGACCGGGAAGCACAAGCCGCCTGCCCACCTGGACTGGGACCTCTGGGTCGGCCCGGCACCGCAGACCCCCTACCATCCGATCTACCACCCGGCTCGCTGGCGCGGCTACTGGCGATTCGGCGAAGGGACTCTGGGTGACATGGGCTGCCATTACCTGGACCTCGTGCACTGGGCACTGGACCTGACCGCTCCGGTGCGCGTGCGTGCCGAAGGACCGCCGGTCGATCCCGTCTGTGCCCCTCGGTGGATGATCGTCAATTACGAGTACCCCGCACGAGGTGACCAGCCGGCTGTGAGCGTGACCTGGTATGACGGCGGCAAGCGACCGGAGTTCTTCCGCGAACGGCCCGACGTGAAGTGGGGCGATGGCGTGCTGTTCGTGGGCGACAAGGGTATGCTACTAGCTAGCTACACGTCGTACCGCCTGTTCCCGGAGGAGAAGTTCAAGGATTTCAAGCCGCCCGAGCCGTTCATCCCGCCGTCCATCGGGCATCACCGCGAGTGGATCGAAGCGTGCAAGGGGCGGGGCAAGCCGCTGTGCCACTTCGGCTACTCCGGCCCGCTGACCGAGGCTGTGCTGTTGGGGGTCGTGGCCTACCGAAGCGGCGAGGAGCTGGAGTGGGACGCAGAGAGTTTTCGCATCAAGAACTGCCCCGCCGCAGAAGAGTTCCTCCACCAACCCTATCGCAAAGGCTGGCAACTCGATCCGGCCGATCGGACCGCGTGACCGGACCCGAGCGCACGACCAGAAGCCAACGGAATCTCAGGGCACGGAAGCCCGCTTTTCTTTTCAATTTGATCGCGTGCTCTCCCTCATACCGCGGCCTCTTGCAAATAGGTAACGCGCGCCTGACTGTGAGGTCCACTTTCTGGACGAAGCTGCTCACAGTTGTTATCATCTTCCTCTGATTCCTGGGTCGTGCCGCATGGAGTGGTCGCAGTCTTGGAGGGAACGGTCAATTCGGAGGTGCGGCTAGTGGCGCGGGTCCACGTCCAAACCGATCGGCTCACTCCTGGCGAGCACCTGGTGCGCGAGCGGCTGGAGCGGGACCTGCCCGACGAGGGCTGGGACGTCTTCGTAGGCCGGTTGCTGCCGACCCCGGACGGTGGGTCACGCGAATTCGACTTCATCGTCATCGGACCCCATGCCGTGTTCGTCCTGGAGGACAAGCACTGGCACGGGCGTGTCTTCGGTACCGACCGCTATTGGATGGTAGCCAGCGGGGAATCGCGCCCCAGTCCGATCAACCAGGTCGACCGCTGCGCGAAGCACCTGGCCGGCGTGTTGCGCCGCGAAATCGTGCGGCTTTCCCAGCACTTCGTATTCCCGTACGTCGTCCTTTCGGCGGAGGATGTTCAGCTCAGCGTACACGACCCGCGGGTCAAAACGATGGTGTGCCGCTTGTCGGAATTGGTGGCCACGTTGAAAGCGCGCGACCGCGAGTTGGATCCTGGCATCGCGACAGTGCGGCACCGGATCGTCGATTACCTGCTGGCCCGGCCCCAGCGGCCGAAGGTTCCGGCGAAGGTGAATGCCTACGAGGTCAGGTACAAGCTTGGCGCCATCGGCCCTATCCTCCTGCTGGACGCAGTTCACGGGCAGGACCGCTACATCCTGAAGCTCGTTCCTGCTGCCCAGCGGGAGGACATGCTCCGCGAGTACGAGGTCCTGCACCTGCTGCAAGAACGCTGTGGTGAGTACGTGCCCAGGGTGGCGCCGTACATCGAGTGGAGCGACGGCGAGTACTTGGTAATCCCGATTCGCTACCCTGAGGGCCGGACGATTCGGACGTTGCGTGGCGAGCAGGAACCGACGCTCGGTGAGTTCGTGCGATTCGTGGCGAACGCCTTCCGTGGCCTTGCTCTCATCCACGGCCAGGACGTTGTGCACCGCGCTATCAACCCAGATCACGTCTGGGTGGATGCTCGCTACAACGTCCAGTTCACGGACTTCATGGTCGCACGCTACATCTCGGAGCGAACGGTCGCACACCTGGTCGACGAGCTCAATCCGGAGGACCCGTACCGGGCGCCCGAATGCGCGGCTGCTCCCCAGATGGCTACACCAAAGTCCGACGTCTACAGCCTAGCGTTGACGGCGCTGTACCTGGCTACGGGTGCCGAGCCAGAACATGTGCTGGAGCGCGAGCCGGAAATCCTGAAACGGTTACCAGCCAAACTTGGGAATCTCCTGCGGCGTGCGTTGAACAAATCGCCGGCGGATCGACCCGCCGCCCGTGAGATCGCCGAAGCGGCTACGGCGATTCTCGAGCCGGATACGCACATCACGACGGGTGACGTGCTGGAGGATCGCTACCTGATTGAGCGGCGGTTGGGCAGCGGCGGCACCGGCGAAACCTTCCTGGCGTACGACAGCACTGCTGAGCGGCTGGTTGTGCTGAAGCGCATCCGGACGAAGAGCCTGTATGACAAGGTTACCCTCACTGAGCTTACCTTTGCTCAGAAGCCGCACAAGCACATCCGGCTGGTCTACGACATCTATCCATGGGAGCACCCCTTCCACCTCAAGATGCAGTACCTCGACGGGCGACCGCTGTCGGAGCTGCGCCAGCAGTTCCTGGGTAACCTGGACCGCTGCCTCCGTTTCGCTGTTGAGCTGCTCGACACACTTGCTTACATGGAACATGAGGGCATCCTGCATCGTGACATTAAGCCGGCCAACATCATCGCCGACGTGGACCGGCCCGAAGAGCAATTCTGGCTGATCGACTTTGGTATCGCCTCACTGGCTAAGGAAAGCAAGACTGTCATCGGCACGCCTGCGTACCAGCCGATCGAAGTGGATCGTGGCGAGCCGTTCCCTCCGTCCGGAGACCGTTATGCAGCGGCCGTGCTGCTGTTCCAGCTGTTCACCGGCCAGCTGCCGTTCCGCACGTTCCAGGACGGCCGCTACGACAAGCAGCGGTTTGCGGTCCTGCCGGATGAGTACACGGACCCAGCCGCTCGGAACTTCCTGCGCGCGCTTTTGTGGGCGATGGACCCGGATCCGCAGAAACGACCTGCGTCGGCCGAGGAGCTGAAGAGGGAGCTTCTGGGCATTGCCATCGGTCCGCCATCGCAAGGCGAGCTGCTTGTCAACCCGACGGTGAACTGGATCCGCGCGGCCTATCGAAATAGTGCTCTGGGCAACGCGGAGAACCGGGGCTGGAGTAGTGAGTTTGCGCGCAAGACGTACGTGCCCACCGGGCTCGACCTCCAGCTACTGCCGGCTCTCCTTGAGGGCAAGTACCGCTGCGTGCTGCTATCGGGCAACCCAGGCGACGGCAAGACTGCCTTCTTGCAGAGACTGCTTGCAGAGCTGAAGTCAAGGGGGGCCACCGTAGCAAGCGAGGACCGCTACGGATGGGAAGCCAGCTGGCAGGGCCGCCGCTATCGAGCCGTGTACGATGCGTCAGAATCTCAGCGTGGGCGGTCGCCGGACGATGTGCTCAAGGAGGTGCTTGCGCCCTGTCTGAATCGGAGCGACGACGCAAACTACACCGCTCTGATTGCCATCAACGACGGCCGCATGTTTGATTTCTTCGAGAGACATACCGAGTTTCTCCCTATCTGGCGCAGCATGAGCGACGAGGTGCCGGGTGAATACCTCCTGGTCGATCTGAAGCGGCGCTCGGTTGTACTTGCTGCCGACGGCCGACCGCCGTTCGTCCGCCGCTTGCTGGCCCACTGGACCGACCAACAGCTGTGGCAGGTATGCGAACGATGCAAAGCGCGGACGGCGTGTCCGATCAAGTACAACGTCGAGCACTTAAGGGTGGCTGACGAGCAGACGGAGCCGCCGGCACCGGTCGCTGCACTGGAACGGCTCCTGGCGGCAGTTCATCTCCGGCGGGAGTTCCGTCCCACGATCCGCGACATTCGCTCGGCCCTGGCCTACACGTTGACCGCCGACTTGGGCTGCGAACAGGTCCATCGCTTCACCGAGCGCACGCCGCCCGAATGGCTTGACTTCGTGTACGTGAACACCGTCTTCGGCGCTCCAGGCGATGTAGATCCAATGGTCGAGCAGCTTCGTGCGGTGGACCCGGCCACCGTGCCCCATCCGCGCCTAGACCGGTTCATCATGAGCCGGGCTACGGTCAATTTGGACGACGTACGCCGCATGCTGGCGGCTGATGGCCATGGCGGGCTCGGGGAAACGGGAGCGTTCTGGCAGATCATGGAGCAGCTTTCGCGCAGTGCTGGCGAGCAGGACCAGCTGGAGCAGCTCCATCGGACGTGGATCCGCTACCTGTACTTTGTCGGCAACGACGAGCGGCTCATGGATCTGGGCATTGACCGGCTCCGAGACCTGCTCCCCTATCGCTACCTCGACCTGTACCGGGATTTGCTGCGCCACGAAGTGGCCAGCGCGGAGACCCTGTTGAGACTGGCCAAAGGGATCGCTCACATGGATGGCCTCCCGGCTGAGGCGCTCTTCGATCAGGGGACTGCGGTGGAAGGGTTTGCCTTCACACTGTCCAGAGCTGAGCATGGCGGGTTTGCGGTCGTGAAGCTGTTCCCGTTGAGCGAGTTTGAGCTGGTGGCGGGTGGAGTGGCCGACGAGGTGACCGACTCGGTCGTCGACGCATTGCTGCTGCGCCACACGAGCGGCGCGACACTGAAAGTGTCGCTCGACCTGTTGGAACTGGCGCTGCGCGCAGCGGAAGGCTACGTCATGAGTTTCGAAGAGGCGCAGCCATTCCTGCAGGAGTTGTCTGAGTTCAAGAGCCGCCTGCTCCTGCAGCGTGCTCGAGAGGTCTTGCTGGTGGAAGGTAGCAGCGTCCATAAGGCGGTCTTTGAGGATGACAAGCTGAAGCTGTTGGCCTGAGCCAGGGGGGGCGCCGTGGCGATCCGATTGCCGAAACGATTCCGCGGCTATGGCTGTCCGGTGCTGTTCGACGTCGAGTTGAACGACTTCGATCTCGAGGCAGCGCTACAGGGATTGTTTTTCCGCGTGCGTAGCCGGGGCCGCACGTGGGTCGTGCCGAAGCGGCCCGAAGAGGTCAGCGAGTTGGTCAAGCCGCTGGTCCACGATCCTCACCTGGAAGGATGGCACCGGGACGAGAACGGCAGGCGCTTGCTCGAGCAGTGGCTCAGGGTCGCCGTCCTGAAGGTCGGACGACGCGGACGCGCTCATCGCGGCGAGAAGGTGCAGTTCGTGCAACCGATCCACTATCTCGCAAGCAAGGCACCGTTTCGTTACAGCGGCTACCGACGCGTCCACCATTTCCTTTACGAGACCCTCCGCGACGCGGTCACGGACCCGTCGCCGGAATCTTTCCTGCACCGGTTGTTCTTGCGTGCGTTCGGGCCCGGTGCCAGCTATGAGGACGGGCGCACCTACGACGGCCACTACGCCGACGGCAGTGAACTGGACATTGAGCAGGCACTTTTCCTTTTCTTTCTCGAGCACGTCCAGCCGGCGGGGGTGTCGCGCAGTGGTCATCGGGCCGAGCCACCGGCTTTGCCGAGGCACGCCGCCCAGATGGGGCGCGACCTGGTGTTGTTCCTGGAATCGTTCGCCGACCGGTTGCCCGCTCGGGCACTGACGCAGATGTTCCTTGCACTGATCAGTCTGCACCTGACCGCCTACACTCGCACCCTATGGGCTCAGTCCGAGAAGGCCCTGCCCGATCGGGTCTGGCCGCTGGCCGACGAGCCCGTGCCAGTGCCGGAGTGCTACCTGGACTTCACCGGTGACGGCTCGGGACTAAGCACACAGCTTGCAACGGACTCCTACCATGAGGACCTGGACCGCATCCCTGCCTTCCTCAAGCTAGCCTTGCTGGTACGCCTGGCGGATGAGTATGCCCAGGATTTCGAGAGTGCTGTCTACGCCGATCGCGACACGGATCGCCCTAGCTACCTGTTCAAGCTCCTGAAATCGACACGCACCTCTCAGTTCAACATGTGGGCATCGTTCGCGTGGCGCGACCTGGAGCAGCACGCTGACAGCGACGACCTGCCGCGGGAGCTTCTGGAGGAGACCAAGCAAAAATGGAGCCGTACCGGAGGTGATCACATCGAGAAGCTGGTGGGCTTTCTTTACGAGGTACAGCACCAACACGCTGCTCAGAACGCAACCCGCTGGCTGCGCAGCGCAACTGCCTTGAACCGTGACTATGGCTGTCTGGTCGGCAGCAAGGGGCCCGGCAGACGCTGGTACACGTTGAACCGCACTGCGCTGGCAGCAGCCGTTTACCTGGCCTCGGTTGCGCTCAAGCCGCCGGGCTCTGAGAGGCAGCGGGCACCGCAGCCCAGGCCATTCCGCCTGATGGACTTGCTCACGTTCCTTCGCCAACGGTTCGGGATCTGTATTGACCGACCGCCACGCCACCGCGATTCTGCCGAGACCCGGCGGGCGGCACGTGAGAACCTGGGGGCGTTCAAGCGTACGCTGCGCCAGATGGGCTTCTTCGACGATATGTCCGACGACTTCACCGCTCAATGGGTTTCCCTGCCAGGGCTAACCGAACCGATCCGCATGGGCTCCGGCAGCGGCAACACCGGCTGATGGGGACCGTGGTCGGCGAAGCAGGGGGAAGAGCATGATCCGATCCGAGGTGCTTCGCGAACGGTTGGCCGAGGAGCTGGCGCGGACCCTGCGAACCGCCCAACTCGGTCACTGTATCCGCGTGGACAATCTGGATTATGAGGATGCGAAAGACGTCTGCAGCAAGGTCCGTCAGCGGCTGACCGACCCCGCCGCGCAATGCTGGGTCCTCGTTACCGACCGCGCGCGTGCCGACGCGGTGGGCATTCTCCCGGAGCGGGCCGTAGAGCTCCGCAACGACGGGTCAAAGAAGCTGTGCTTGCTGGTGCCCACTGGCACCGTGCATGCCACGCTAGGATCATTGAACAACGCATTCGCGTCGTTCGATGTCGTTCGGTTCTTGCGGTGCCAACGTCGGGCGTTGCTGAAGCAGATTCGCGATGCCGAGTTGCGCGCCGTCTGCACAGCAGTCGAGAAGGAGACGCGACGCTATCGTTACGCTTCCGAAGACGACGTCGTCAGCTACCTGGCGGATATGGCCGCCAGCGGCTCGCTGCAGCAAGCGGGCCGCGAGCTGTGGCGTGTGGGTCTGGTTCCCGATCTACAGCCTGACGGGTTAGCCGCGCGCATCGCCACGAACCGCAAGGCTCTAACGCGCTTGCTCCGCGCCGGCCGTGCCGGATTGACCCTCGCCGAGCGGATTGCCGACTGCGGCTTGAGCGGGACGAAACTCGGAGAGCGGTTGGAAGACTTTCTTGAAGGCCAGCCGCTGCATGCGCCGCAGCAGTGGCTGCGCAAGATCGCCGATGAGCGACAGGACCTGTCCTTCGAGAAATGGCCGCTGCACGAAGGCGGTGAGGTGGAGTGGCTGGAGGTCGAGCCGTTCGTTGGAGCCGACGGCAAGGTTACCAAGTGTGGCCTGGCCCAGCCGGACGGCCAGCACGGGGCGCTGGTGGCAAGCCTGAAGCAGGCAGCAATTCAGGTGCGCTGGCGGGTTTCGCCGAGTATGCCCGCCGGGCTGGCACGGTGGTCGCTGGAGCTGGAAGTGCTCCAGGATGACCCGGACGACGACCTGGAGGGAGGCTACGACATCGAGTTGCCGAAGGCCTACGCCTTCGCAAAGGCACGCAAGAAGACGTTCAAGATCAAGGATCTGCCCCAGTCGTTGCGCGGTAAACAGGCAAGAATCGTCGTCACGGCACTCAACCCTCAAGGGGTCGAACTAAAACGACGCGACGGAGAGCCAGCGCGCGCGTACAGCCAGGAATTCTGGCTGGAAGAAACCGCCACCCCGCCGCCAGCACGTGAGCGCACCAGCGTCCGTGTTAACTTGCCGCTTGCGCGCATCGAGGCGATGCTCGATGCCAACGTGGCCTACCCGCAGGAGGAGGCCCTGACCTGGAACGGGACAGTGCCTACCAAGCTAAGCTGGCGCTACCCCAGAGTTGGCAAGTACGAACTGCTGGTGCCGCCGGTGCTGGCAGCGGCAGAGCTCACCGCACTGCAACGGCCCGAGGAGTGCCTGGCGTTCCGGCTGGTCGCGGACGCCGACGGCGAACCGGCCGAGGCCGACATGTTGGAGCCGATCGTTGCCGAGACCCTGTCATCGTCGCCTGAGGCAAGCAGCTTTCGCAGCGCACGACGTGAGGCGTTCCGGGTATTTTGCGGTTCGGACACCGGCCAGCCGCGGCCCGTAGCCGGCACGCTGCTGGAAGGTGAGCCGGCTTCGGCTATCCGTCGCTATGCCAGGGAGTACCGCAAGTTGCTGGCGGCCACGGCAGACCCGGCGGTACGTGCCGAGTTGCTGCGTCTGGACACCGTCGAGATCACGCTGTGTCGTGACGGACGCCGCCGCCAGGTCCTTGCCCTGCTGCCCACCCATCCGCTCAAGCTGCTCTGGTTGGCCGCCTACCACGAGCTCCTCGGGCAGTGGGCGAAGCGGTTGGCTGAGATCAAGAAAGCCTACCGCCGAAGCAGCCTGGTGGACCGCAGGCTGCTACGGCAGTTGAAGCCGATCTATGTGCCTTTTGCCCAGCGCGGCGCAAGCGGCGAGCTCTACCTTTTCGCCGCCCCCCTCGACTTCCACTACGCGCTCTACGCCCCGCTCAGTGAGCCGGATCCGCTGGGCCTCTGTGAGACCGTGGCAGCGACCCTAGGCGCCGACACCGGCCAGCTCATCGAGGATGAGCTTCCCGGACAGCTTGCACACCAGATCGAGCACTATCTGGCAACCCGACGTGGTTGCACGGCGCTACGGATTAACGTGTTGAACCCCGGTGCCGGCAGTCTACTCCGGGCGATGCTACAAGAGTTCGTGCGGGCCCGCGTGAAGCAGCAACAGCAGTGGCACGCACCGCTGCCCCGCATCGAGTTGCTGCTGCATACGCAGGGCAGATCCCGCAAGCTGGTGGCAGCGATGCAGGAGTTGCAGGAGACGCTGTACAAGGAGTACGACAGCCCGGGCGGCTGCACTCACCTGGCACCATTCTTTTCGTTCGCCGTTCGCCCGCTCGCCTGGGTGCGCAACCTTCCTGGCGGCGCCGTGCACTTGTGCTACGCGTTCCATCGAGCACGGCCGGCGTTGGTCGAGGCAGAACGGCTTGATGGCGAGGACAGCACGTCGCTCTACGGCATGGTGCTCAAACTCCTGCCGACACTCCAGTCTGCTGAGGATCGCGTCGTGTGGCAGCACAAGTTGGTCTTTCCGGCTGAGCCCGGCTGCGCCAACCATCCGGCACAGTCTCAGCTCACGGGCGAACTCTTGGCCTGCCACCGCGCACACCTGGCCTGCCTGATGGGCAAGCCGGTGCCGGAGCAGAACGAGGATTTCGCCGTTGGGGTCCGCGTCGAGCTGGGACCAGAAGAGCTTGCCGAACTTCACAAGGTCCACTCCGACTCGGACTGGGTCATCACCGTCGACCGGATGTGGAGTGTCGAGCTGTTCGATAGTCCGCGCGATGTGCACACCGCACCGTTCTTCGAACGCTACTTGCTCGACTACGCACCAGACCATGAAAGCGGGCTGGTTGGTACCAGACTCATAGTGACGACGTCTCACCGCGAGGAGGTCGAGCGCATCCTGAGCTGGGCATGCCGCGAACTCGGCTTCGAGCCCACTGATTCGGTGCCCGTGCTGCTCCGCGCGCTGCGGCTTCTCTCCGGCCGACT
>JALXBF010000066.1 GCA_026991575.1 Planctomycetota bacterium
GAGCCGGTCCTTTGGAATGCGCACCAGGTACAGGAAGGCCAGACCCGCTATCAGGAAACCGGCCTGAGAGCAGATTGCCACACGGAGCCCGAACAGGTCGCTGAGTAAGCCGAACACGGTGCTACCGATTACGGATAGCTTTGTCGTGATTCCGTACAGTCCAAAGTACTCGCCGACCTTCTCCGGCGGCGCCAGGACAAGCAGCACCTTGCGGCCAGCGGTCCAGATGCCCGCCAGACCGATTGCTCCCACCACCGCCATCGTCAGCACATAGCCGGTCGCGTGCCGGCCGCCGAAAACGGCTCCTCCGGCCAAGGCCACTACCAGGCACCAGCCGGAGAAGCGGAGCGGACGTAGTCCCGAACCACGATTGGCCCAGGCGCCGATCACCACGCCGAAGATGATTGCGGCCGTGGTAAGCACCATGCCGACCACCTGAATGAACGGCCTGATGCCGCCGCCTGCCGGCTCGGGCCGGAAGGCGACGCCGAACAGGGTCAGTTGGCCAGAGTCGAGCACGGGCGTGAAGAACTCGCCTGTGACGTCGGCAAAGTACAGAATGGCCGTGTTCAACGTGTCCACCAGCAGGAAATTCCCGAGCAGGAAATAGAGCACGGCGCGGTCCCGCGGCAGACTGCGCAGAGTCGCCAGGAGACCGGCCCAGGCATCACTCAGCAATCCCTTCAGCGGCACACGGTCCCGGGCGATCTGCCGTTCGTCCCGGACCAGGCACAGGCAGGGGAGGGCAAAGAGCAGAAACAACAGGGCAAACGCAACCAGGGACCGCTGCGTGCCGAGCCAGTTGCCCAGCGGGATGAACAGCATCAGCGTTACGATGTTGCCAAAGTATCCCAACGCGACCCCGAGCCCGCTGACCAATCCCGTGTTTGGGCCGGCTGCCGATGGCAGCAACGCGTTGTAGAAGACCAGTGCCGTCTGGTATGCAACGTTCGCCGCGAAGACCGCGGCGAGGAGCCCCGGTTCCAGTCGAACCAGGCCCATGAGGATGAAGGCAGCGATACAGAGTAGGGTGCTCCAGGTCAGATAGAGCCTGGCCCGGCCGGTCCGGTCCGCCAGTGCGCCCAGCACGGGCACGGCAAGGCCGGCCAGAACCATGGAGACCGTCTGTGTCGCGCCCAGCGGCGTGCGGTGGCCATACGTTTCCCGGTAGAAGGGCGCGAAGATGTAGGTCAGGGAGGCGGCGTAGATGGTGTTGGCCAGGTCATAGAGAACCCATGCCCCGGCCTTGGCCCAGATTGCGGTTCGCGCCGGTGCGGATCGGTCCATCCAACCTGCTCACGCCAGCCGCGGGGTGCCACCCGGTGGCCGGGGCACCTGAACGTTGGATCGCGAGTCGTTCCGAGCGGTTACTCGGGGACAAACGGCAACAACGCCATGAAACGGGCCCGTTTCACGGCGCGGGCCACCGCACGCTGGAACGCAGCGCAGTTGCCCGTGCGGCTCCGCGGCAGTAGTCGCGCCTGGGCTGTGCACATCTTCTTGAGCAGGTTGATGTCCTTGTAGTCCACGTAGGCTGGACGTGGGCAGCCCTGGGGGGTACAGAACCGACAGCGATTTCGTCCCCGCAACTTGGACCGCTTACGTACCATTCGTTAGTACTCCTGCCGACGACTCCTGAACGCAACAACCCTGTGGACGGTAGGTGCTTGAGAACTATAGGAAGCTTGTGCAGTTCGGTCAAGGAAAAGCGGCCTGCCTCTCCTAGGAGGATTCCTGCTCGGAGACTCGTTCGACGAATTTCTTCGTCGCCGTGTCGATGCGTACCACCTCACCGGGCCTCAAGTACGGCGGGACTTGTACCTTCAGGCCGGT
>JALXBF010000067.1 GCA_026991575.1 Planctomycetota bacterium
CAGGGGCGTCGCATCGAGCGCAACAATGGCACAGGGGCCGCGTTGAGCTGATCGGGAAACAAACAGGGCAACGGTAGCTGGATGCAAGGTGCAGAGGGCGCTAACGATGGTACAGTTCGAGCGTGCGTTCCGCGCGTTGACCGGCTTTGAGCCGTTTCGGTGGCAGCAGCGGCTGTACGAACGGTTCTTGGCGGGGGACATTCCCGATGCCTGCAACCTCCCCACGGGCAGTGGCAAGACGGCCGTCATCCCGATCTGGCTGATCGCCCTTGTCAACGGCGTGGAAAACGGGGTGCGATTGCCGCGTCGGTTGGTCTATGTCGTACATCGCCGCACCGTGGTGGACCAGGCCACCGATGTGGTTCTTTAGCTCCGAGCCCGACTGATCGACCCGGCGACGGTCCAAGAACCAGCGCTGCGCGGCGAGCTGGAGAAGTTGCGACGCGCACTGGCTGCACGGAGCGTGATCGGAAACGATGTGCCGCTGGCAGTCAGTACGCTCCGTGGCGAGCTGGCCGACAACGAGGAGTGGGAGCTGGACCCATCGCGTCCGGCAGTGATTGTCGGGACCGTCGATATGGTGGGCAGCAGACTGCTCTTTTCCGGTTACGGGGACGGTCGGCGCAGCCGAGCGCACCATGCCGGACTTCTCGGATTCGACTGTTTGTTTGTCCACGATGAGGCCCATCTAACACCTGCTTTCAGCGATCTGTTACGTCAGGTGCGTGACCTGATGGTTCAGGAATACTCGCGCATGCCCGCCGAGTGGCAACACTATGCAAGACCGTAGTGTATCTTCCCGAGAGCCTGTTGCCGTATCGGCCGTACGTGGCGTTCGAGCTGCGTGATGCTCAGGATCGTCTTCGCGCCGTGCCGCCGCAACGTGCGGTCGCGATCGCGGCTCATTTGCGTTCCGCTGCCTGTGAGAAAGCCAAGGCCGAGTCCGGCCATCAGTTTCCCGGAGGGGCGGGGCGCTACGTGGCCGGACACGCTCAGAATTCGCGGGATGCGTTCGAACGGTTCAGTTACCTGCCATTGCCAACGGTCCGCATGGGTGGCTACGCCGACGGTAAGATCCGTCGCGTGCTGATTGCAGAGCCCTTCGGATCGACCGGTGAACACGTGCGATGGGCGGCGCGCGTGCTCCGCGACGTGCCGCTGACGGACCGTTCCGGCACAACTGTGGCCTGGCTCGTTCCCGCTCGCCGCCGCGATCACGTGGTGCGGTGCTACGTCGGGCCCGGACGGGAGTGGTTCACGGTCACGCCCGTCGTGCTGCCCGGGCATGACGATCACAAGCCTGCCAAGCGGCGCAAGCTGCTGGCGAAAGCGATTAGGCAAGCGGGAATCCCACTGGCCGCAATCGAAGATCTCATCGCGCGCAACGCGCCGTTCTGGCCAGGCGGACTTCATCCCACATGCTATCACCGACCGGACTACCTGCAGCACTACCCACTGTGTCACGTTTATGTACGCTTTCGCGAAGAAGTCCGAGGCCCGATCGCCGTGGGCGCCGGGCGGCACTGTGGGCTTGGCGTGTTCGCAACCGGCCTGGAGCGAGCGCTACGTGACGAGGCGGTGGAACAGAGGGGGGACTGAACCGTGCCGTTGCTGGCCGGTGAGGCCGCAGCGGTGCTGTACCGCTTGACTGGACCAGGGGGGCGAGCAAGTGTCTGCGACGCGTCCGGCCAGCGTTCTGCTCAGCGTACCCGGAACACCGGATAGCGGCCAAGCTCACCGCGGATCAGGCGCGCCAGCAGTCGAGCTTGCAGCTCCAACAGGCCGCGGTAGGTGACCTGATAGCCAAATAGCGGATGGGTCACCAGCTGGTTCATCCGCTGCTCGTACGCCCGGAAGAATGCTGAACGGCCGGCCTGGTTCAGATTCACGCCGGAGCCAGCACGCACAAAGTGCGTCGGCTTGACCATCCCCCGATTGATCGCCGTATACACGACCGCGTCGGCAATCACCGGCCGAAACGGCTCCATCAGGTCCAGAGCCAGCGCGGGACGACGCGGCCGCATCTGGTGATAGAAGCCGAGATATGGGTCCAGCCCAACGAGCTGACAGACGATCGTCAGGTCTTTACACAACACCGAGTATGCCAGCGAAAGCAGCGCATTGACCGGGTCGCGTGGCGGCCTGCGGTTCCGCTTGGCAAAATCGAACCGCCACACGTCCTGTGTGTCACCGTTGCCACCGCTGCCCTGTTCTTCCTCGTCGAGTGGTTCCTTGCCCCGCTTGATCAGCCCATCGAACGCTTGGAAGTAAAAGCGCCCCGCAGCTCCCTCGATGCCCCTCAGCGTGTCAATGTCCCTGGCAGCCCTCGCATCGCGAGCCAGTTGCTTCAGGCTTGCCAGCACCTGCTGAGGCGGCTCGATATGGTTGCGCTGCAGAATCACCCGCTGATTCTCGATCTTGCCGGCAACGATCTCCCGCGCAAACTCCAGGCAGAACCAGCCGCGCTCTGCCATCACGTGCTGCTCATGGCGTAAGAGAGCGTTCGTGGCGTCGAGGCCGTGTAGTAGACCACAGAACCAGCCGCCGTACGTGAAGAAGGCCACCGGAATCTGCTCGTTGACCAGCGTCCGTAGCGCCTGGGTCGTGCACTGCACATTGCCAAAAATCGCCACGTGCGACAGGTCCTTGCACAGGAACTCTTGCCTGTCGCCTTCCGGAAGCTGCACGATGAGTCGCCGGCCGCTAACGCGAACGTAGGCCCCCTGGGTGTTCAAGTACAGCGGCTTGCCGCGTGTGTCCCGGATCGACAGCGTCCGCACCGGGACGTTATCCGGCAGACGACCATCGTACTGCTGTTGCTCCAGTTCCGCAAACAGCATGCGTTGCCGTGTCGTTCCCGGCCGGGTCTTCACCGCGGCCGCCCAGGTTTCGTCCGGCAGGCAGACCGGCGCCAGCGAGCAGCCGTCGCACTTGGGACTGTTGAAAAGCGGCGGCGGAATGCGGCGCGCCTCGGCCAGCTCCTTAGCCTTGGCCAGCTCTGCCAGAAACCAGCGCTCCTGCTCCGGCCCCACACGCACGCGCACACGCTGCTTGCTGGCACAGTAGTAGACGATCGCCTCGTCGCACTCGTAGCCGTTGTCTCTCAGAATCAGCACCTGGCCGATCGCCTGCACCAGCTCTGGCGGCCACGGTTCGAGCCGCCCATCCTCCAGCTCCCGCGGCCTGCCCCTCTTGTAGTCGACCGGCACGACCTTACCGTTCTCTGCCTCGACCAGATCCAGCACCGCTACCACCCCGAGGCGGTCACTGCCCAGGTGGACCGAACGCGCTTTCACCGGCAGACCGCCTGAGATCTGTTCCGGATCGGGCAGCTCTTGGTGGTCCACATGCACGCGGCGATGCTTGCTTTCACCGTCCACAGTGTACTGGTTCGGGATGAATGCCTGGTCGACGTGCTCCAGGTAAAACAGCCGCGGACAGTAAACGAACTTCCGCAGCATGCTTAACGGCAGATAGTCCTCTGGCGTAGCGGTCTGCTCAGGAGTCGGACGATCTGCTGGGTGCACGTCGTTGGCCATAGTGCTACTCCGCGAACCTCACACCACATAACTCGGCGGGTCGATCTTGTGAAACGGACGCCCGACCGTGCGGATGTCACGCTCAGCCAGTGAGCTGCTCGGACCGAAGTTGAGGAAAAGAACCTGATCCTCGTCGTGCTTGATGACCGCGGCCAGCTCAGTCATGCAGGCGATGAGTTCGCATTCGTCGAGGTGGCATTCGAAGACGGAGTATTGGATGCGGCGCCCGAAGTTCTCCATGATGCGGGCGACCTTACGGAGCCGTTTGTCGTTGCAGATGTCGTAGGCTACGATCCAGACGGTTCTCCCCATGCCGGTCACCTCACTTGGTAGCGACCGACCCGCCGCAACACCAGCATAACAAAATAGGCAATCTGGGTGGAATAGCAAATCTTGGGTCCTGTGAGGGATGGGTGCTCCGCCTGGCCCTTGTACAATTGGTCACGCGGCGGCATGTTCACCGTTGCCTTGTCGGGTGCCAGTCCAGGGGGTGGTCGATGACAGGTGAGACCGCAGCCGGTTCCGAGGCGCTGGCGTACACGCCGGCGCAGATTGTGGAGTACTTGGATCGGTACATCGTTGGGCAGGAGCAAGCGAAGCGCGCCGTCGCGCTTGCGATTCGCAACCGCTGGCGCCGACTCCAGCTCGACGAGCGCCAGCGCCAGGAGATTACCCCGAAGAACATCTTGCTCATCGGGCCCACCGGCGTGGGCAAGACGGAGATCGCTCGCCGGCTGGCACAGCTGCTGCGGGCCCCGTTCGTCAAGGTGGAAGCTACCAAGTTCACCGAAGTCGGCTACGTAGGCCGGGACGTGGAGAGCATGGTACGTGACCTGGTCAAGGTTGCGATCGCGCTGGTGCGGGAGGAGCAGGAGGCGATCGTGCGGGCGGAGGCTGAAGCCAGGGCGGAGGCACGGCTAGTGGACGTGCTGCTGAGCTCCGGGGCAGTGTCTGAGCTGACGGCCACCGACCCGGCCGCCAGAGGCGGCGCCCGGGAGCGGCTTCGCGACATGCTCCGCCGCGGCGTCCTCGACAACCGCCGGATCACGCTAGAGTTGCCGGGCCGCAAGGTGGGGGTCCGCGTCGTGCCGCTGCCGGGCATGGAGCAACTGGAGCAGGATCTGGAGCGGATGTTCCGTGATCTGTTGCCGAAGCCACCTCAGACGCGAGAGATGACGGTGGCCGAGGCGAGAAAGATCTTCATCGACCAGGAGCTGGAGAAGCTGCTCGACGAAGACAAGATCACTCAGGAAGCGCTGCGCAGGGCCGAGGAATCGGGCATCATCTTCGTGGACGAGCTTGACAAGATCTGTGCCACGGGCACCCGCGTCGGGGGCGACGTGTCGCGCGAGGGGGTACAACGGGATCTGCTGCCGATTATTGAGGGGACGACCGTCTCGACCCGCTACGGCTCCATCCGCACGGACTTCATCCTCTTCATCGGCGCAGGCGCCTTCCACATGGCCCGCCCCTCGGACCTGATGCCCGAACTGCAGGGGCGGTTCCCAATTCGCGTCGAGCTTCATCCGCTGAAGAAGGAGGATTTCCTGCGTATCTTGAAGGAGCCGGAAAGCTCGATCATCCGCCAGTATCAGGCACTGCTTCGCACCGAGGGGGTCGAGCTTACGTTCCGCGACGATGCCCTCGAAGCGATTGCAGACATTGCTTATCGCGTAAACCGGCAGACACAGGACATCGGAGCACGGCGGCTTCATACGATTGTTGAGCGGGTGTTGGAGGACGTTAGCTTTGATGCGCCGGCACTGAGCGGTCAGACCATTGTGGTCGACCGGGACTATGTGCTCGAGCGGCTGAAAGACGTCGTCACCGACGAGGATCTTGCACGCTATGTCCTTTAGGTCCGGTTCAACGGCGGCATTCTATGGCGGCAGCCGGCACGGTACGACCGTCTTGTCCGTTCGCCGTGGTTCGAAGGTGGCCATTGGAGCGGACGGCCAGGTTACCTATGGCGATACCGTACTGAAGGCGAACGCTACCAAGATCCGCCGCCTCGCCGACGGCGAAGTGCTGGTCGGCTTTGCCGGTGCGACCGCAGACGCGTTTGCGTTGTTGGAACGGTTCGAGGCCAAACTGCGCGCTCATCCGGGCAATATCGTGCGCGCTGCCGTCGAGCTGGCCAAGGACTGGCGCACGGACCGGGCGTTGCGGCAGTTGCAAGCGATCCTGGCGGTGGTCGACGCACGGACCAGCCTGCTGGTCACGGGCGTGGGCGACGTGCTGGAGCCTAGTGACGGTATCATCGGCATCGGTTCAGGGGGACCGGCCGCGACAGCGGCCGCCCGAGCCCTGTTACGGCACACGGATCTGGACGCGGCCACCATCGTGCGCGAGGCACTCCGAATTGCGGCCGAGATCGACGTCTACACCAACGATGCCATCACAGTCGAAGAGCTGCCGTGAGCACCAGCGACCGAGGCCACCGTCTACCGCTGAACACCACGCTGTGGTCAGTTACCGGCGCTGCCTGCACGCTGGGTGAGCTGCTGGCGCACGATCGAACGCTGATCGTCTTGCTCCGCCACTTGAACTGAATTGCTTGCCAGGATCACCTGGTTCAGGTGAACGAGGCGTACGGCGAATTCGCCAGACGCCGTGCCGGTGTGCTGGCGGTGGGCTTCGAACCTCCCGAACATCTTGCTGCGTGGCAGCCGATCAGGCCGTTGGACTTTCCCGTAGTGGTCGATCCGGACAGAGCGCTCTACCGCTCGGTCGGCGCTGGCCGTGTCCCACTGCGGCGGCTCCTGACGCCACGGGTGATCCGATACTACTGGCGGCTGTATCGGCGCTGGGGCATGCCGCGCAAGCCGCG
>JALXBF010000068.1 GCA_026991575.1 Planctomycetota bacterium
CACATGCCGTGCCAAAGCGGGCGGCGGGTGTGAGGCGTGGAGACATGTCGTTGTGCGATAATGCCTTATGGTGAACGCTGTGACGACGTTAGTCGGGAAATATGGGGCTGCGCGCGCCGCGCGCGCGGCGCTTGTCGGACAGGATTGGCTGCGTTTGCTGCGTAGGCATGGTACGGCGGGGAGGCAATTGGGCTGTTGGGCGGATCGTTTTGCTCGACCCCAATCTTGTTCGGCCGGTCGTTTGGACCGGCTGCGCTGCCCACTGCGTGAGACCCGTTGGGAACGATCTAAGCCTGCGGGGGATAGGGACGCACGCGACGAGGACCGTGGTCGCGGCGAAAGCCGCGGCACACGCATCAGGTACCAGAAGGGCACTGTAGGCGAGCACCGTGGGGGAAAAACAATACATCGCGGCCGCAGCCAGCCCCACACGCGCGCCCCAGTAGCGTGCCCCGAGCATGTAGAGCGAAACCGGTCCCAGGAGCAAGACGGGCATCAGAGCGCAGCGGGCGGCGTGATACAGCCCGAACAAGTCTTCTCCGGCAAGCTTGATCAAGTCGTATGCAGCGTCCCACTCCGGACGGTCGCCACTGTGCGGAACCAGGCCTCTGGCTGCCGGCGTGTACAGCACCGGCAGGGCAGCGATCAGGCGGACCAGGGGTGGATTCACGGCGTACGGCCGGAAATCGCCGTAGCGCCAATGCAGAATCCCAGCCGGCAGATGGCCAAGCTCATCCCACGCAGGACTGTGCTGGAAGTTCTCGGTGAGCACAAGGCAGGCATAGCTGCAGAGGATCAAGCTGAGCAGAAGGTGGGGCCAGGAGCCGAACTCGCGTTGCGGTTGCCGCGACGCTACGGCGTGGTCGGCTTTGGGCATGCGGCTCAACAGCGGCACTTCTCATGCCCCCATGACGCGCCCGCCTTGCCCAGAAGCAGATGGCCGGGGCGAGGCTCTGATGTGTGCCTGGCCGCGTGAACCTGTCGCGTCCTCATGCGCGTGCGCGGTGGCGGGCATAGAAGAGGATCAAGGCAAGCGTGGCACAGAGGACGGCCAGCCCCAGCCACAGCCGCCACGGGTGCGGGTCAACCAGAGGCCGGGAGGTCGTGCGGACCTCCCAACTGTTGACGATGTCCCCGTTGTGGTCCAGTTCGTACACAATCGTGCCCGGAGGAAACTTCACTGCAAGCTGTTCCGACGACAGCGGCTCCAAGAGACGTTCAACCCGAACCAAACGGCGGCACTTCCAGACCCAGTAATCGCCCCACCTTTCGCGACCGGCGGGGCCTGGAGGCGGCGACCAGCCGACGGACCAGGTGATCGCCGGGAACCACAGTCCGGGCTCAAACTCCAGCCAGTCCCGCACCTCGCTGCGGTATGACGATATGGGCCACGATCCGTCGTCTTCCTGGTACCACCAATGAGTGCTGTGTTGCCAGCAGATGTAGTTGCGGTCGATTGCAAAGATCATCTCGTAGTATGCCCCTTCTCCACGGTATGGCTCGCTGCCGCGCAATGCCTCGAGCACGATACTTCGGATCCCACCGATGTTCCTGGGACCGCTGATTCGGATCCTGGAAGTGAGCTCCTTTAGCTCCTCGAGGTAGCTGATCCTCAAGTCAGGCAGAAGGAGGTTGAAGTAGTTGTCGCTGAGCGTTCCGGCCGGTGCAACGTTCGCAAGCGCTTGGAGTTCCGGGTCGTCGTCGAGCGGTGCGCTCAACCACCGGTCCTGTATGCCGTCTGAAGCATATTGTTCAAGCAAGCGGCGAGTCCCTTTGTAGGAGCGGTAGA
>JALXBF010000069.1 GCA_026991575.1 Planctomycetota bacterium
GGCGTGTCCGCGGGGAGGCGCAGCTTTCACTGCGCGTGGTCTGGGACTGAGTCCGTAGGCAGCGCCCGCGGGCCCGCAGGCACCGGCCATTCCTGTCGTGGACGTGGCCAGGGAGCGGTGCAGAGAGCAGCCCTAGGTAAGCCGAGAAATTTGTGGGGCAGACGGAGCCTTGCGCAGGCATCCGCAAGTGGTCCCGGGACCAATCGGTGAGCGCCGCGAGCGCAAACCAAGTGATGGCGAGCTAGCATGGACTTAGGGCGAACGATAGCAGCGGTAGTATTCTTCCTTAGTTTCGTAACACTGGGCTACTCGTTCCTAGGATACCCGTTGCTGATGGCACTATTGGCATGGCTGAGGCCTCGGCCATGGGCGAGGGACGAGTCGATCGAGCCCAGGGTTTCTGTGTTGGTATGTGCCCACAACGAGGAGGGGACAATCGGAGCGCGTATCGAGAACCTCTTATCCCAGGACTACCCACTCGAAAAGCTCCAGATCTTGGTTGGATCCGACGGGTCAACTGATAGCACTGAATCGATCATCCGATCGTACGTGGGGCCCAACGTGACGGCTATCTGCAGGGCGCGCCAACGCGGCAAGTCCCTTCTCCTGAACGAGCTTGCCGCGGTTGCGAGCGGTGAAATCCTGGTGTTTACAGACGCTAATACGAGGTTCGATTCGCACGCGATACGTAGGCTGGTTCGGCACTTCGCTGATCCTGCCATCGGGTACGTGTCTGGCTATCAGGGTTACAGCGATACAGGATCGAGTGTCGGCCGCGCAGAAAGTCTGTACACGCGCTACGAGAACAGGCTCGCGGCGTGGGAGAGTGTTGTGTCAAGCCGCGTAGGCGCCGACGGCGCAATATTCGCCCTCAGGAAGGAGTTGTTTTGCCAGTTAGCTGCGGACGATATCAACGATCTCGTTCTGCCGCTCGCAGCGGTGTTGGAGGGCTACCGCGGCGTCCATGACACCGAGGCACGAGCGTGGGAGACCACGACGGGCGACTTCGGAGCGGAGTTCTGGCGGCGAGTGCGTATCGCGAACCGTGGCTGGCGTGCTGTGTGGCGGATGAGAGCAGCGCTAGACCCGAGGCGCACGGGCATGTTCGCCCTCCAGTTGGCGTCACACCGTTTGCTACGGTGGCTGGGGGCCTACTTTGCAGTGGTGATGTTCATCGCAAACACCGCCCTGCTCGCGGGGCCACCGGTGTGGTGGGTTCCGTGGGTCGGTCAAGGTGTCTTCTACCTGGCGGCAGGACTGGCAGCGGTGCTTCCCCCCCTGCGCAGGCTTGCGCCATTCCGGCTGCCATACTACGTTTGCCTGATGTATCTGGGAGCGGCGGTCGGGGTGGCAACAGCTATGTGCGGGGTGCGGGTTGCAACGTGGCGACCGGTCCGAACCGGGCCGGTCCCGCACGGGTGACGGACGTGGAACGGTCGCCGGGGCGAGGAACGAGCGCTTGCTCGAAGAGGCGCCGAAGCAGCCCGGCCGGACTGGACACTTGTGCTGCCGCGATCCGACGACGATGTGGGACAGCTAGGTTGCCCCGGCGGTTGCTGGACTAACCGCGAAGGAACGCGAATCCCTTGCAGAAGTGCGCAAAGCTATCCGGTGTCGGACGGATCCGTGTGCTAGGGCTTTGAGAGGGTCTGGGAGAAGAATGAGCGCTCGGGACAATTGAGGTGCCAGGCGGCAGCGACGAGCGCCTTCTTCCTAGTCCTGCCTCTGCCCTGGTGGCTCAGCCGGAGGGGAACGATCGCAGCTCGTCGGGCCGTCTCGGTAAGACCAGGTGGGCGGCAAGAGATTGGGAAAAGTGGGGCGAGTGGCCACCGGCGCGAAGGCAGGTGAGCGTATTCCTGGTCCCTTTCAGTTGCTCGATCCGGCCGTGGGTGGTGCCCTCGTGCTGTGTCCTTCCAATTGCTGTGACCGCCTTCGGTTATCAGCGATTCTGGTTTCACGCCACGTGATTCCATTGGCGCAGTCAATGCTTCCTGCACCAACTGGATAGGTGTGACTGCCCGTCCAAGCATGGAGCGGGACCTAGTGCGGCCTGCAAAGCAGGTGCCGCGACGCGAGCCCGATGAGAACGTCTTCCAAATACGGCATGACCCGCGCAATGGCCTTTGCACTGCGACATCTTGGGCTAGCGCTTTGCCTCGCCGCAGCAGTTACCATCCGCTTGGCTCTGTTTTCTGGGTTTCAGGGACATGATGATCGGAACTATCTGTACTATGCGCTGATGTTCGCGCGCACGGGTGAACCAGACAGAGCATACCTAACCCCTTGGGCAGGTCGCATTGGAGCATGGCTGCCTCTCGCTGCTGCATTGACAGTTGGCGATGGCTTTACGCTCAGTTGGTATTCGCTGTGCTGCTCGGTCGTAAACGTCATCATTGCATACGCGCTTGGTTGGCACCTCGCTCGCCGTCGCGCTGTAGCAGTCGCCGCAGCACTTCTTGTGGCCTGCTATCCGCTCGACGTAATATTTGGGACGGCTCCCTACGTGGATGTGCCCCATGGCCTGTGGTGTACTGCCTCCTTGTTGTTGCTATGGTTATCGTTCGCCAGGCGCAAAACCTGCCTGGCGGTAGGCGCGGGACTAAGCGCTGGGATCGCATGGCTCCACAAGGAAACGGCAGTGTTGCTCATTCCAGCAGCCTTCGTGCTTTGGTGGAAAATGGGACGGCAGGTGCGGCTAGGCCTCGCCGCGTGCGCCGCGGGAATGGCGGTCGTCGCTGCTGAAGGTGCTTTTTGGGCAAGCTACGGGGAGAGCCCGCTACACCGTTTCGAGACGATCTTGACAGAGAGCGTGGCTGACCGGGACCCCGGGGGGAAAGCCCCGGCCATCGTGCGGGCGTGGATCCTTGGCCGTGGCGTGCGCCCGGTACCTCGCATCGTTGAGCCGTTCGTCATGGTTGTGACGCACCATGAGTTTGCTGTGCACTTCCTGGTCGGACTGGTGGGCCTTGTCTGGGGGTGCCGGCACCAATGCGGGCTCACATCGTCGCTAGCCGTCAGTGCGCTTGCCCTGGTGCTGACCGTTGCGTACCTGCCGGTCTTCCCGCCGTGGCCTCTCCTTTGCATGCCCCGGTACTACACAGTTGTCACTCCGATAGCGTGTGCATTCGCGGCGGCGTGGATGTACCGGATGGGCGTGCGGTGGCGGTGGGCGCTTGTTGCTGGGTGTGTCGCTGTCGCTATGCTGTGCCTTGGCGTCGACGGCAGCCGCTACAAGTTGGCGAGCGAGAAGGGACTTCTTCAGATGGTGCGGCGGTATCCGAGCGTGGCGTTTTATGCACATCCGCAGACGGTCTGGCGGGTGGCGGTGATCAACGGACTTGCCCTTCCGCCTAACCTCGGGGTTCACTCGCTGACAAGTAGCCGGCACGCGAACTCGTATGTCACGGCGACGAACGCGTGGCCAAGCCTACCAAAGCTCGACGACACAGACGACCAGGCGTTGGAGCATGCCGTCGTATGCGTAGCGGGCAAGCGCAAGTTGAGGCGGATACTGAAGAAAGATCCGACGCTTAGAGTAGTCGCTGACATAGACCGTCCACTCCCGTTGATCGGACGCGCATTGAGGGAGGGTTGGGTACACCCGTGGCTGAGGGACGCAGTGATGGAGCGTCTACGTGCAAGCGCCGGCGGGTCCCTCTTTCTGCTCCGACGGACGCCGCAGGCAGAACCAGCTCACTCGCAGTCGGCTGCAGCAGGAGATCCGGCCGGTGGCTAGAGAGGGGGGGCTGCACGAGCGGAAGCCTAGCTGGGGTGCGGCCGGCGGTATCCTGAAAGCGCGCGGGCGCGCGCATGCCGCGCGAAACAGGCCAGCGAAGTGCCCTCTGTGCACTGTCCGCCATGGTCAATACGGCTCTAGCGACCGGGGCCTGATGGATTCGGACGGGATCCCTTGACACTGGGTGAGGTCTGGGCAGTGGGGGATGGGGTGTTGTCCTCCGCCGTCGCTACGGGACGCGCCTCACAGGGTTAAGGGGCGCCGTCGGCGATGCGCGAATGGAAGTTCATGCAACGACGCTGGTACTCGCTGTTGTGTGAGGTCGAGGGAGCGAGCGACGTTAGCAGCCTGCTGCAGCAGGCTTGGTTACGTCGGTGCTCAGGATCCCTGAGGTGGGACCTGGCGTGCGCGAACGCAGCGGCGGAGAGGCGCGGCGGTTACCCTGGAGCGAATCGCATCGTTAGGCTGGCGACGCAGGGTTCCAGCCAGAAGCATCCGGACGAACCGTGGGAGGGGCGCCGTTGTCGGATGGAGCCGAGGGCACTAGCCGCAAAGCTGGCCGCCCGGTGCGGCAGGCAGCGTTGCCGAGGCCGATGGCGATAGCCCAGGACTGAACTCCCTGGACGGGGAAACGCCTCGTTCGAGTCGTGCTGGATCGTTTGTGGCACGGCCGGCGATAGCAACGGTATCGCGGTACCTCCCCAACTGCGTATTCCTCCGGCATGCACGGAACGGGTGTGAGGTGAAGCCCGGGTCGAACGCCGGCGCCGTAGATCACGTCCGGCGCCTCGACGTAACCGTTCACGGGGCGCAGACGGGTGGCGCGGGGCCAGGAACGAGGTGAGGTTGAGCGGCGTGGGTAGTGCTTGATGGGTATTGGTAGATATAGAGGTAGTCAGTGGCGTCAGGTGGCAGGTTCGGGAAGAAGCCGGGGAGGCTGTCTTCCTTGGCGATAGGCAAGCAGTGCTTCCGTGAGGAAGGTTCGGATACAGCGGCCAATTTGTCGGCACGTCTCGGCGATGCTCAGCAGCCGTTCTGTGCAGCGAGCACCAGATTCGGTGTCGTTACCGAAGCTGATCTTCTGGTAGCTTGGCCAGCCCGGAACGGGGGAAGTGCGAATGTTGCGGATGAGAGCGAACTGTGCCCAGACGCGATAGTGGCTCGGTGGTCACGGTCGACGAGTCCGAAAGCTTGGCACCGACGAGCATGTGAGGCCTTCCCGTCCGGACATGCGAATCGGCAGTTCCTCAGGATGCAACGTCGCCGCAAAGTTGGGGAACTCTTGCCATTGCTCCAGGGGCAATTGGAGCACCGGCGTCGGAACAACCAGCGGATTCACTTCATGCTGAACAACGCCGCGTTCCACGAGTCGCAGCCCTTGCACGAGTGCGTCCCGAAAAAGACTGACTGATTGATGCGTTGGTTCCTAGAGTTGTCCCGAGGTGACTCGAAGCGGTTGGAGGGGACCTAGCAGACCCCTTCCGTAGCAGCCATTGCCCCGCATAGTGTGCGGTTTCGCACTTTTGGATTCGATTGGTTACTGTAGCCGTGTGCCCTTCTGATGATGATTTCTGACTCGTTACCGATCACGGGTGCTGAGCGAGTGGTGCTGCACGGTCGAGCCCTGCTGGACGAGGGCGACGGGGAAGTCCAGTCAGCTAGTTCTCGCGGGGTTGGCTTGCGAGGAGAGAGTGTTTCCTTTCGCGTAGTCTCGATGAGCTGCTCGTTTCCAAGCAGGGTGACGCCAATCCCCGGGACGTTCGTGGCGGAGCGCATCAGTGCCGTCAACAGGTGGACTCGGGCGGCGTGCACAGTGATAGCGCCGACGCCGTATTTCCCACCCATTAACATCCACCGTAGATGGTATATACACGCCATCCAACCTGTGCGTGACTGCGTAAAGGGTGTATGTGTCATAAGGCCGCGGTTCTTGCACATTCCGCGAGTAGGCATCATCCACCAAGCACGCGCGATCGCTCAAGCCGCGGCTCCGCTGGTTGCTGGCCTCGCGCGGACGGGGCTGCCCTGTATCCTGGACGCACATTTCGTGTACCCAACGGGCGCGGCGGCAGCAAGGCTTGCCCGGCGCTATGGGCTGCCGCTGGTCATTACCGGACGAGGAGAAGACATAATCGAGATGGTAGAACATCCCCTGCTGCGACGGGAAATCACGACGGCACTTTGTACAGCGGACGCAGCTATAGCTGTAAGCCACGATATCGGCTACCGAATGCGCAGGTTGGTCGGGGAGCGTGTGCCGGTCTACGTCATTCCTAATGGTGTCGATACAGCCCGGTTCGCCCCGCGCGATCCGAGGATGGCGCGGTGCCAGCTGGGCTTGCCTCAGGGTGGTCGGCTAGTTGTTACAGTTGGATATCGTATTGCTCTCAAGGGGCACGATATCGTGATCCGTGCACTGGCGCGGCTGGTGCGTGCGGGGCAAGACGTTGCTCTCTGTATCGTAGGCGGCCAGGCTAGCTGGGAGCCAGACACGCTGCCGTTGCTGGAGCGCGTTGCTCGGGAGGAGGGCGTGCGTGAACGTGTCATTTTCGCCGGGGCACAGCCTCCGGAGGCACTGCCTCTGTGGTACGGCGCGGGCGATGTGTTCTGCCTGGCAACTCGCCGCGAAGGCTGCCCTAACGTCGTGCTGGAAGCATTGGCGTGCGGCCGCCCTGTGGTTGCAACCGCGGTGGGCGAGATTCCGCGCCTGGTGCAAGATGGGGTAAACGGCTTCGTGGTGCCCGAACGATCGGTGGAAGCGTTCGCAGCCGCTCTCGAGAGGGCACTACAACAAAGGTGGTCCGCCCAGGAGGTGCGCAGTACGATCGTCGCACGCACGTGGCGGTCGGTCGCACTCGAGGTTGAGAGTGTTTTCCTCGACGTTCTGCGTCGGCGCGGCCGGCGGTTGAATGGGAAGCCTGCTGGCGCTACGGAGATATAACGCTCAAGAGGGAGTGGCTTCACCTCGAGAAGACGGCACGCAGCAAAGTAGTGGCGCGAGCCAGGTAGCGGACTGTGACGTTTCACACCGTCGCATCCCGGGTTGGCAGGTAGCGGGACCGGAAAGGACAATGGCCGAGCAGGTTTTTCTCCAAAAGAGGCTGTTGGGGGGCAGCACCGTCCGGGTTATTCGGGTGCCGCAGCCGAGTGTGGATGAGTGCGATGTCCTAATCCGTGTGCGGTTTTCTCTGATTAGCACTGGAACAGAATTAGCCGCGGCACGAAGGGGAGCAGCAGAGGCCATTGCTGCACGCATTCGGGACCAGACCCAGCGAGCGGAGGCGCTGCGCTTGGTCCGGCGCATGGGAATCAGGGGTACACTGGGCGTTGTGCGCGAGAAACTGCTGGCTCGTGACCCGACAGGATATTCTGGCTGCGGTACTGTTGTAGCGGTTGGCTCACGCGTGGACGGCGTAGCGGTAGGGGATCTGGTCGCGTACGCTGGAAGCCCCCATGCGAGCACGGTGCGTGCGGGCAAGAATCTCGTGGTGCGGGTTCCACCCGGAGTGCAGCCGGATGATGCCGCAGCAGTGGCGGTAGGCGCCATTGCATTGCACGCGGTACGCCGTGCAGAGATCCAAGTGGGCGATGTGGTTGCTGTGTTCGGGCTGGGTCTGGTAGGGCAGTTGGTTGCTCAGATAGCGCGTGCGGCCGGTGCGTACGTGCTAGGCATCGACCCGCTGCCCGAGCGGCGGAGCCTCGCTCAGAAGCTCGGTGCTTCCGCCGTCAGCCCGCCCCATGCAGTGCACCCGTTACAGAGCACAAATCTACCGACCAAAGCCGTCGACAAGGCGATTGTATGCGCCGCAGGCGGGGGCAGCGACATCTATGCCAAAGCAGCTGCTATCCTCCGGGACCGTGGCACCATCGTGGCTGTTGGTGCCGTTCCGCTGGAACTGCCTCGAGAGCTCTTCTACTACAAGGAGATAGACCTCCGCCTCTCTCGCTCCTACGGCCCGGGCCGGTACGACCCGTCCTATGAGCAGCACGGGATTTCCTACCCCCGAGGGTACATACGCTGGACCGAGCGCGAGAACATGGCCGAATTCCTTCGGCTTGTGGCTACCGGAAAGGTCCAAGTTCGCCCGCTCGTTGCGCGAACCTTCAAAGTATCCGAGGCCGCAGCCGCATATGAGTTCCTGCAGCGGGCCACACCTAGACCGGTGGCCGTCCTGCTCGACTTTATGGACGCCGAAGCACATTCGCGGCACAGCTCTGGCCCGCGTCTGGACGGGTCGATCTCGCAGCGTGCGGAGACCGGACGTATATGCGTTGGTATCGTCGGGGCATCCCATATCGTACGACGTATCCACCTGCCGAATATGGCCCGGCACCCCCGTGTGACGGTACGCAAGCTCTTGTCCACTACCCCCGAAGCCTATGCGCAGCTAATAGGGAGGCTTACGCAGGGCGTGGAATTGATATCAGACGCACGCGAGCTGCTCGAGGATCGAGACATTAACGTGATACTAGTAGCCAACCGAGATAAGCAACACGCTGGCTGGGTCCTGCGGGCTGTTGAACATGGCAAACACGTCTACTGTGAGAAGCCCATCGCGACCAGCTGCGAGGAGTGCTTGCGACTACTGAGCGCGCTCGAATCGAGCACCGTCAAATGCACGGTTGGGTTCAACCGACGATGTGCGCCGTTGGCCCAGGAAGCTGTGCGCCGGTTCCAAGAGGCGGCCGATCGACCACTGCTGGTCGAGTACGTGGTGTGCACAGGCGGGCTGGCGCGAGACCGTTGGATCTTTGACCCCCGGTGGGGAGCGGGACCGATCGTCGGAGAAGCGTGCCATTTCATCGATTTTGCGCGCTGGGTATTCGACGCTAATCCTGTGGTCGTGAGCGGGACGCGGCTAGGCGAGCCAGTACCCGACCACCTCGTGCAGGACCTTTTCGTACAGCTGCACTTTCCAGAGGGCCGGTCCGCCACCATCAGATATTGCAGCGAGAGCCCAGGCGATTTTGCGAAAGAGAGGGTCGTGTTGCGCGGGGAAAGGACCGTTGTGGAGATCCGCGACTTCGAGTCCCTCAGAGTGTTGGCTCCAGAGAGACTCGAGAAGACGCTGCGAGTCCAGGACAAGGGTCACGGAGCGTTCCTGGCTGCATTCGTCGACGCGGTGGCTGGGTCGGGTCCGTTAGTGTGCAACTGGGAGGACGGGCTTTGGGCAAGCGTGCTAGCGCTACTGGCATTGCGCTCCGCAAGACTCGGGTACCCGATCGGTGTTCCAGGAGACTTGCGCGGGGCGATCGAGCAGGTGCACCGGTTGTCGTAGTGTTGCAGGGACGCGCAAGAGGTCTGCCGGGAAAGGGGGATGTACGAGCCGGACATGGTAAAGAGGTGCAAGCATGTCCTTAGCTAGGTACGCCGCCAAGTACAGAATTTATGGGCACCGATATGAACGCGACCGGTACGCCGCACCGCACATGCAGGCCTATCAAAAGACTCGGTCAGACACCATTATCACATCCATCCAGCGGCTCGGTCATCAGAATGGAGCTCGGCGGATAGTGGAGGTCGGATGTGGAACAGGGATCGTGCTGCGCGATCTAGCGGCCGCCTTCCCGGATTGGGAGATCATCGGTATCGACGCCTCACGCACAATGCTGGATCAAGCGCGGCGGCGAACAGCAGCGCTGCCTAATGTGCGGCTCGTGGTCGGCTCTGCCGACGCCGTGCCTCTGCCGGACAGCTCGGTGGATGCGATTGTGGCTGTGCGATTCATGCATCTATTCCGGCCTTCAGGGCGGAAGCGGCTGGTGGGGGAATTCCGCCGTCTTCTGCGGGACGGGGGGATGCTACTGCTCGAGTTCTACAATCGGCCGGTTCACATGCTGAGGTATATTCTTCTAATGCTTTGCATGAGGAGGCCGCCTAGCACCTACCAGCACCATTATCCAACGCGACGGGAGATCGTGTCGTTGCTCGGGGGAGAAGTCCGGTTCGTACCGGTGAGGGCCGCGGGATCGCGTCTGTGGCACGCCCTGGGTGGCGATAAGGGCGTGCAGATGTGGCTCGAGACTTGTCGGACCGTGCCCGGTGGCTGGCTATTCGTAGACGAGTATATTGCTGTGTCCGGACAACATAATGGCTCGGGAGAGGCTGGCACAGCTCGGCCGACCGTTCGCTAAGCCGTGTTTGGAGCGGTGGCTTAAGTTTGCGGATGTGGCGCGGCGCCGGGATGTGCGCACAGCGCTGGAGGAGTTGCGGCGCGCCGAACGGGTACGGCTGGTCAGTTGCGACCGGAACGTGGTGGCGGCTACGAGATCGCGCGAAGAGCCGCGTCTGACGTACCTTAAGGTCCGGCTGAAAGACGGCACATTGCCTATAGAGCGAGAGTACGTGGCATGCTTGACACTGAAGCATGCCTTGTATCCGCTACGAGCCGTGGCAGAGCGGTGGGCGGTATCGGTGAATCCTCCACTCGTCGCGACCGAGCAAGCGGGGACGTCGAGCCTGAGCCGGCTCCTGTACGCGGCACTTTGTCTGAGATTCGAGAGCCGTGCGGTGCTCGTCTTCTCGAGGCTGGCGCAGGTTCTTGCGGCGATGCACCGTACGGGGCCTGGGACTGGACCAGAAGCCCATGTGCGCGTGGAAGGTATGCTATACCACCTCCCTCGGCGCTACCGGACCGCGGTGACCCATTCCCTTGGTGCGCTGTACGGTAACGGTGCACAGATGCGGGCGTACATCCATGGAAACCTCGGCTGGCGGAACATCCGGCTTTCCGGTGCTCGACCGGTCCTGATTGACTTTGAAAATGCGGGCATCGGTCATCCGTACCACGACGTCGGCCAGATTCTAGGCCAGCTCGTGCTCGCTAGCTTCCACCCTATGGGCAGTCCCAAGATGGTGTACCGCTTGAGCGAAACCTTTGCGAATAGCTACCTCGCGGCTGGAGGCTACTCGAGGAATATCGACCAGTGGTGGGAACTACTCGGATGCGTCTGGGCATGTCTCCTTGTTGGCTCCCAACTCAGACGGTCGGAGCAGCTGACCATTGGGGGGGCACCCATCCACTGCCGCAGGGTTCTGAGCATCCTATACCAGCGTCTGTGCCGCTTGCTGTCCTGAAAAGTCCCTTGCTGCGCGGAACCGTCGCGTATCCGCCTTTTCGGCTTGGCTGTGACGTTACCGCTGGCTGGCACGGACAACGAACGGTTTCGGTGGAAGATAGACAAGAGGCAATGGGCTGCTCCAACGGCTGAAACCCAGGCTGGCACCGTCTGGCGGACACCCCGTGGCACGTAGGACCTTGTCCCACACTCCTGACTGATACTGAAATAATGGCCATTCGTGCTGTGGCCAGTTCCGATGATCTGTCGCCGGACACTCGTCCACCGCGACGGGCTGCCGTACGGGGACGAGCGAAGTCGGCGCTATATTGGAGCGTCGCCTCGCGCTACGCCACACGCTGTCTTCGGCTAGTGGCTACGGTTATCCTGGCGCGACTGCTGCTGCCAGAGGACTTCGGCGTGATGGCGATGGCCTGGGCGTTCCTGGCGTTCGTCGCAAACTTTGGAAAGTTGGGGCTCCCTGCGCACATTGTCCGGTTGCCCACACTCGATCGAGCGACCCTGAGCACCATATTCTGGATCAATCTGCTCCTTGGTGCTGTCCTAGGAGTCGTGACGCTGCTCTCGGCACCCTTCGCCGTGCTGTTCTACAGGGATCCGGAGGTCGGCTACGTAGTGGCTACGCTGTCTATTATCGCGTTCAGCATCGGCGTTACGCCGGTGCCGGCGGGGCTGCTGCGACGCGACATGAGATTTGGGCAGCTGGCCATAGTGGAGGTAGGGCAGGCTCTTGCCGAGGTCGCGTTTTCCATTACGCTGGCTCTGCTGCATTTCGGTGTCTGGGCGCTCGTTTTCGGGTCGATCGCAGGTCGAGCCGCTAGGGTGATCCTGTTGTACGCGTGCGCCCCTTTTCGGCCAGGGTTGACCTGGCGGTGGGAATGTGCCCGTGAGGCATTCCAGTTTGGCGGCGGGATGCTGGGAACGTCACTTGCCGCGGTACTCGCTAGAAATGCCGATAACGCCATCATCGGCGCAGCGCTTGGGTCCCACGGACTTGGCCTGTACTCTTTTTCAAATCGCGTAATGCGTCTGCCGGGCGAGGATCTTGTGGGCGCAGTGGTGCGCGTGTTGGTACCGCGTCTGGCAGCAGCTAAGACGGACGCCGAGATGGCGTCACTTGTGCGCCGTGCCGTGGGCGCATCCTTGGCAGTGGTGGGACCAGCCTTCATCGGGTTGGCAGTGACCGCGCCTTGGTTGGTGCCGCTCGTGTTCGGGGAAAAGTGGAGCGACGCGGTCCTCGTACTTCAGCTTCTGGCGCCGGTAGCAATCCTGCAATCATCCCTCCGGATCCCTCTGCAGGTATACATAGTTAAGGGAAGGACCGGGTTGCTATTCGCGTGGACTGCGTTTTACACAGCGGTCTGCCTTGTAGTCGTAGCATGCGGTCTGCCGTTCGGCTTGCATGGGGTCGCGACGGGACTACTAGTGGCCCACGTGCTGTTGGTGTACCCTTGGGTTGGCCTGCCCAAGCGGGCGCTTCGCACGCTACAGGTTGGCAAACTGCTCGCGGACATAGCCACTCACGGGGCGGTGGGGAGCGTTGCGTGGGTCGTTGGCATGGCTGTTGTTGCTGTTCTGCACAGCTGCACTGCGCCTGGGGTCGCACACGTCGCAGGGGGCATGTCGGTGCTTGTCACGTTTGCCGCTCTGTACAGCCTTCTGAGGCCAATAGGAGTGACAGAGATCCTAGCGTTGCTGGGAGCAGGCACAGGTGCGAGCCGGCGGAGGGAATAAGATAATTCTCCTGTGGGCAGGGGCGTGGCCCCAATGGAAGCCAGTCCCAGCTATCGGGAGGGACAGGACGGGGCTTGGGCACGCTGCGTTCGCGGTGTCTGCCAGCTTTTTCGGCGATGCTGTCCGCTGCGGACTGTGCGGTTCAGCGCGGTGATGGCGGCGGAGAATAGCTGCGGACCCGACGCGGTGAGAGGGGGGAAGGGGATGCGCCAGGAGCGTTGTTGCGAGGAGGGCATGCGAGCAAGGGGGGAACGGGGCGGGGGCCGTCGTTGCCGAAAGCGTTGGCCGTTAGAGTCGCGGCAGGAGTTGCGGTACGAGTTCGGAAAGCTCCGTGGGTAACTTGGGATGTGCTACCACAAGGAGTGACTCTAGTTGCCAGGTCCGGGAGACGAACGCCGATGCCTTGCAGGGCGTGGGAACCTCCGCGGTGGGGTCCCACTGACTTGTGGGGCGCGTCCGAAGCGAGACGAGGCGTCGCGTTACACGGCAGCATCCTTGGTTGCTCGATGTTATCAGGTTCCTTCAGCATCGGGAGGTAGCCTGTGGGTCACCCAGGCCGTGGCGGACACCTGAAGGCACGTACGGCGGGACGGGAGCTGGCGGGTGCTGGAAGCGGCCCTGGGGGTATGGCTACAGGGATGCTGCGGACGTGTAAAGCGGGAGGCCCGGTGAGTGAGCGGGATGCAGGTTACCCCTGAGCATTCGGGCGCGCGGGTGAGTAGGTGTTCCCTTGTTGGGGAGCCGGCTGTCTTGTCCACTACTTATTAGTAGAGAGGGAATAGCGGTCCCACGATGAAGATCCTACTGACCACCGGACCCGGCCTGTGGCACGAACCACGCGGTTACATTGTGGTAGTCGACATGTCGTCGGGTCGGGTGCTCGATTGCTTAGAATGGTTTCACACCGTGCACGAGGTCTCCCACAAAGGCGTAGCAGGAGCGTGGCGTGATCGCGGCTGCGTGTACGCGGTGACGGAGAGCGAGGTCCTGAAGGTTGATTTGGCCCCTTTGCGCGTGGCGGCATGTGCGACGTATCGGTGGGCGAATGATCTGCACCACGTATGCCTCGCGCATGGCGCCCTGTGGGTGTGCAATTCCGGGCTGGAATGCGTCGATGAGCTGCATCCGGGCACGCTGCGCCCTAAGAGGACATGGAACCTAATGGAGTCCCATGGGCGGTCGCTGAAGGCTTTTACCCGGGTAACACTGACTGCTATACGGCGGAGTTGGCGTCGTGCCACAGGAGAACGAAACTACTACCCCCATCTCAGGCCGTGCGGAAGGGTACCGTACTACAGAAAGATGTTGTATCCTCGCCGGTTCCTAAATTGCGCCCAGAAACAAGGTGACTTCCGGCGGGCTGATTTACGACCACATGTGCTTCATCCTAACCACTGCTATCCATACAACGGCGATGTACTCGTTACGGTGTTCGGCACGGGCGAGGTCGTGGGCTTGCGGTCTGGAACGGTAGTTGCCCGATGTCTGGGCAGGCCGCACGACGGTGTCGTGGCGGAGGAATCGCTGTACGTGACAGACTGTAGTGCAAATGTCATTCGGGCCGTGCCCTTACGTGGCCGGCGCACGAGCGGGCAACGCGTATGGCAGATAACCAGTCGAATGGCGGAGGGATTCCTGAGAGGGCTAATTGTGTCGGAGGACCACTTCTGGGTAGGACTGAGCGCGCGGAGGGGCGCACCTGACCATCTGCAGATGGCTAGAGTCATCCAGGTGGACCGGAGAACGGGGCGCTGGGTTCGCGAGTGGCGGCTCCCGCGTAAGTACGGGACAGCGGTATTCTCGCTGATAGACGTGTCCGACGTGTACTAAGTGACGGTGTTGGCTGGTGAGGCGTCCAGATGCGGGTCTGCCATAGAGAACGGGCTAGGAATGCGTTTCAGGGACCTTGAGGGCGTGCAAAGCTGTCTGCCGCCGAAGGGCAATGCGCGAACGGACCTCGCAGGGCCGGTTTGGCATCGGTCCTTCCTAAGGGAGGTGTCGAGGGGCGGTTCCAACCGTCGGCAAACTGAGTACCCATTGGGTGGGCATCGGCCCCCAAGAGCGGGGCCGGCGCTGGGGGCGTGCGCTTGGCTGCTGGGGATCTGGACGGGCATCCGGCGTCGCATGCGCTGAGGGTAGTAGTGGCAGACCCTGGCCGCCCGTTGATGAGGTAGCCAACAGGGACAGAACCCGAGAGTGATTGAGGCGGTGGGCTAAGGTTCCAGTGTTTGCGGCGTTGCGCATGTTGCTGCTGGCGTTGTACGCGGAGCGTAGTTGGGCGCGGCTGCGTCGACGTGGGATCGTCCGTAGCGTGTTGCCGGCGCGATTGGGATGCTTGGGCGGCGCGGCTAACCCGACGGACCGTGGGGAAGAGGGGACGAAGATGTCCGTGGCGGTGGACAGGTCAGGTTTGGTGTCGGGTCTGCGTCTAAGTAACGCAAGCATACCGGACTCGAGGTTGTGATCCGATTCCACCTCATTGGGCGATGCGTTGCCGGAGTTAGCCGGCCCCTCGTTGAGGTGTCGGCCGGGCGCAGTAGCCGGCCTGGGCTGATCCCGAGAGAGCCGTACGGTTGGGACCGTGGACGTGTGGAAGAAACCGGATGGCGGTTCATGCCACACTTCGCTAGGCCGTCCGCGGCCGCCCTCTGCGTGCCAAGAGAGGTCGTCGGCTAGCACCCACTTCCGAACGGGTCGCGGCGGGGCCGAAGTCTTTCCTGCGACTGTGCGGGTGTTGGGCCGGTAATCGGCGCTGCAATCTAGCGCATGTTGCCCGTGGTACAGGCCGTATCTGCTACGCGACTTCCCAATAGGTCGCTCGGCACGGTCGCTCTCAGTCACGCTTGACAGGGGATGGCACGATGTGGCTGACTCGTCCGTTGATAGTGTCCTGATTGTGGCTAAAGTCAGGTGGCCCGGTATCCCAGATCCGTTCGGTGAGACTCAGTAGGCCATCCATGAACTCAACGCATCTGCTCGCACTGCTGGATGACCGGTATGTCTGATCGGAGATGGAAACGCCGAAAAGAGTCTACGGTACAGTGTCCGGCCCTTTCGTGGCGGCCGGGCGGAAGGGGGCTCGCACCGGGAAGGGTAGTTGCTACGCAGGCGTGAGGACGCTTCGCTGGGTGCGCGTTCACGGTGCGAACGCGGTGCCTCTGTGTGTTTGGCGATGCCGCGATCTTCTACCACGAGAGCTGGCGCGCGGGAGGCGGACTCGGTGGCTTGCGCTGCAGGTGATTGCCGAAGGCCTGATGGTCGAACCGGTGGCCAGGGTGGCGCCAGGCCGGGGCCGGGTCGAGGGCGCTGGAAGGCGCGGCGCTGGGTCCTGTGGTTACCGAGAAGCTGGGTTCAGTGGCTACGCAAGAGGTACTACGTGTGGCAGATCCATCGCGGTAAGTTCGACGCCGATGAGCCAGCGTATCACGTCCTCACCCACTTAATCGGGCCCGGCGATGTGGTTGTCGACGTCGGCGCAAACGTCGGCCGCTACACCATCCAGATGGCAAGGCTTGTTGGACCAAGTGGCCACGTCATCGCTATCGAGCCAGTACCAGAAACCGCCGAAGTGCTGCTGGCCAACGTCCGCAGCGCTGACCTTCATCAGGTTACCATCGTGCAGGCAGCAGTCTCCGACCGCATCGCTGTAGCGCAGCTTCGAATACCAATTCAGGATACCGGCTTTGCGGCACACTATTTCGCCCACCTCGTTGATGTCGAAGACCAGCCAAGCCACGAGGTGATCCCGGTGCTGTGCTGCACCGTCGACAGCCTCGTTGGGAAGCTTCCGGTGAAGCTGGTCAAGATTGACGTTGAAAAACACGAAGACCGGGCCTTGCATGGCATGAGCCGTACCCTCTCCGACACACGTCCATTTGTCGTGATCGAGCCAAGCGAGCGGAACACGTATGAGCTCTTCAAAGCGTTCGACTATGACGGCCGCTGCCTGGCCGGGTCCCAAGACTGGCTCTTCTGGCCGCGCGAACAGTCGTCGCTAGCCTCTGAGGCTTTGGCTCGCCTGGGTATCGGTTCGTAGCCGGCGCCACACGACCGGTGCTTGCAGATGGCGCGCGGTGCTCCGGCACACACTGCCCCGCTGGCGCCGAGCGGCGCTCAGGGCAAGCGCATAGCGATAACACGGCTCCGCATGCCTGTGCCGTGTGCACGCGACAAGAGGGCGCGACCGGAACGCTGACACGTTTCATACTCTGGAGCGGGTTCCCATCTAAAAAAAGAAGACGCTGATCTGCGGGCCTTCCTGCGATGACGCTCCGCTTTGCCGAATTGACGGGCGATCGTAGTCCATTGCACGTCGACCGCCAGTACGCGCAGCGCGCGGCGTACGGACGACCGGTCGTCCACGGCATGCGCGTCGTCCACGAGATGCTCGCCGTACTTGCGGCACACGTGTGCTCACGTCACCACCAAACCGCTCAGCAAAGCCGCCACGACCTGCTACAGCCGACGACACCGCCAGGTGCCCCGACGCCCGGGAACAGTTCAGAGGACGCCGGCAAACGACATGTGTCCGCGCCTGGGCGTCCAGTGATGACGGCAACCGGGGCAATCACCGTCGAATTCCGCAACCCCGTGTTCCCCGGCGACCGGCTACGCATCAGCTGGTCCCGGACCGGTTCGGCCACCGCTGCTGGAGGACCGTCCGCGCCGGCTACCGGCGCTACGGCCACACCCAACGTACACACCCATGGCAGGGAAGCGGTCCAGAACATGGGGCAGGCATCAGGTGCGTCGGAACTTCTCGACCAAAGCGACAACAACAGCTTGGGGCAAGCCAGTAACCGCACATGCCCCATCCACGACGACTTGTCCGCGTATACCTTACGTGGTGTCGCTGAGACAGAACGAGGTATCGCGGCGGTTGTCGAACTAAGTGTTCCTTACGATACCGAACTGGCCCGGAGGGCAGCCTCGGCGAGAGAAGCTCTCCGCCCCGTCTACGTGACGCTGGCTGAGCCAGCGGCTGATCCCCAGGGAGCAGAGCAATCGGCCACGTTTAACGACGGTGCGCCAAGCGTCCATCCTCCCGAAGAGGTCAACCGCCTTGACATCGACGACATCCTACTCGATGAGCCAGTCAGGGGCACCTACACGTATCCGGGCACCTCGGCCGCTGACTTAAGACCCGAATTGCTAACACTCCTGCGGCTCCTTGGACTGTGTAGCTACCTGGTTGGCATGAAGCTGCCGGGCCAACAAGCGCTCTTCGTCAAGGCTCAACTTGAATGGCACGCGCTGCAGCACAACCCGCTAGAGGTTCCACTCCACTACGAACTTACGCCAACGCACGTTGATCGAAAGCTTAGACTGGTCGATTGCGCGCTCCTGGTGCGCACTGCCGACGGTGAGCAGGTAGCCACAGGAAGGCTGCGCAGCTACGTGCGATTCACGCCGGCGGTCCCGAACGTGGCAGCCGTTGTGGGGTATGCGCGTGATCTGTCCAACGCGCTGAGCGGCAAAGTTGCGCTTGTCTGCGGCGCAAGTCGGGGGCTCGGGGCTGAGATTACCGCGACCCTCGCGCTGGCCGGCGCCACGGTGTACGGCACCTATCGATCGAGCAGCGAAGATGCGAAGTCTCTGGCCTCGGCTATCACCCAGCGCGGCGGAAGAGTAGAGCTGCTACAGGGCGACGTCGGTGATTCGCGGTGGCTCAACGACGTTGTCGAAGGAATCGTCCACAAACACGGGCGTCTGGATCTGCTCGTCCTCAACGCCTGTGGTCAACCGAAGATCGGCGCCACCGGCGATGCGTTCCACGACTACCTGACGCGGAACCTCCAGCTCGTCTCCGTGCCGTTGGAGACCGCTTTGCCGGCCTTGCGGCATAGCCGCGGTGCGGTTTGTCTGGTCTCGTCCAGCTTTGTTGCGCAAGCACCGCGCGGCCTGGAAGCGTATGTGGCTCTAAAGAAGACTGCCGAAGAGCTCATCCGAGCCCAGGCTTCGGCTGCGCCAGAGGTCTTCTTCCAGATCGCCCGTCCTCCGAAGCTTCAGACCCGCTGGAACGATTCCCCCGCTGGCGTCGTCGGCGCGATTCCTTCCTGGTGTGCGGCCGTCGCCATAGTGCAGGGGCTCGCAGCGCAGGCTGACCACCGCGAAGCACCGCGCGACAACGTCCTTGTGCTCGAGCAGTTCCCGTTGCTCGAGCCGCGGGACGAAGCGGGCTCACGTAGGACAGTATCCCTGGCGATTGCGGCCACGTTCACTGCCGAACCGCTTGGCGAAGAGCTCAAACGCTGGGCCCGCCGATTGGCTTGGCAGTTGGACGCGCGTTTCGCTGGTTACAACCAGGTGGTCCAGGAGTTGATCAGCCCGGTTGGTCTGTTCGCCGCCAATCGCGACGGTTTGAACGTCGCTCTGGTACGCGTCCGGGATTGGCTGCGGGAACTGTCCGAAGAGGTAGGCAGTGACGCGCAACGATTGCAGGCTCACCTGGACGACGTAGGCAACCAGATCGTCCAGGCACTGGAGCAGTACGCGGCGGCGGGACGAGCCCCGCTACTGCTTATCGTTGCCCCGTCTGACCTTCCAAAGGCCACCCCGGCTGACGAACCGATAGCCCGATGGGAGCGAGAACTGATCGCGTGCGCGGAGAAGCTCCGCGCGGTGCACGTCCTTGACGCCAGGCAGTGGCACAGCGTATACGGACTGGACACCGCGGATGCAGCTGCCTACTACGACCGCAATCGAGACCGAATTGGACACATCCCGTTCACGCCGTCGTACTACGCGTTCCTGGCGACGCTGATTGTCCGGCGTGCTTATCGGCTGCTAACGCCTCCGCGCAAGACGATCGTCGTCGATTGCGACAACACGCTCTGGGACGGGGTCGTCGGAGAAGTTGGCCCGCAGGGTGTGCGATTCGACGAGCACCATCTTGCTCTGCAGCGCAAGCTCGCGCGCCTGGCGGAGTCAGGCGTACTCGTGTGCCTGTGTAGCAAGAACCAAGAAGACGACGTCTGGGCCGTGTTCGCTCAGCGTGCGAACGAGATGCCGTTACGTCGCGAGCACATCGTCGCGGCTGCCATTAACTGGATGCCCAAGTCGCAGAACATCACCGAGCTCGCGCGTAGCCTGAACCTCGGACGCGACAGCTTTGCGTTCCTCGACGACAACCCGGTCGAGTGCGCAGAGGTGCGCGCAAACTGTCCGGATGTGCTCACGGTCCAATGGCCGCGCGAGCCCGAGCAGGCCCTGAAGCTGCTCAACCACTTCTGGGAGCTCGACCCGCTGGCGGCCACAGCGGAGGACCGCAAGCGGACGGAGATGTACCGGCAGGAATTCCAGCGCCAGCAACTGAAGGCGCAAGCGAAAGATTTCGCCGATTTCCTCCGGTCTCTCGAACTCAAACTGGACTTCCGCCCGTTGAACCGCGAGGATTTGCCGCGCGCCTCGCAACTGACACTACGCACCAACCAGTTCAACTTCACCACAATCCGCCGTAGCGAGGCTGAACTCTGGGAGCTCGTCGCCGAGCATGGGTACCGGTGCTGGACAGTACGCGTATCGGACCGGTTCGGGGACTATGGAATCGTCGGCCTTGTCGTTACCAAGCCGATCAGCGACGCGAGCGACCAACGTGTGCTTGAAGTAGACACGTTCCTGCTGAGCTGTCGCGTGCTCGGTCGTGGCGTCGAACATAAGATCGTAGCGTTCCTAGCGGAGCAGGCGCTGGCGCTCGGGGCTGAGTACCTAAGATTCCACATTCGCTACACGAAGAAGAACGTCCCGGCGAGACGGTTCCTGCAGTCGATCGTACCAGCGGAGTGCCTCGAGACCGGCGACGACCACATGTCTTGCATCCTGGAGGCTCGCCGCTACGTTGACCTCAGCTACGATCCAGAGCGGCACGCGTGCGAGTCAGAAACGGCCGACGCTCGCTCTGGGACCGACAACCGCGGAAGCGGGGAAGATGGCGGTGCCGAAGACGTCGTGACCTGGACGCGTGAGCGTGAACGGCAGATTCTTCGGACCGCTTTCGAGTGGGCTGATCTCGGGAGGGCGAACAGCTCCGGGCAAACCGCCGTCGCCCAGCAACAACACGAGCCGGCCCCCGCGGGCGCTGCCACGACCGGCGAGGTCCGCCACGTTGTCCTTGATGCGTTTGCCCGGCAACTGGGGATGCCGGCCGAGCAGGTCGCGCGCGTTGATCGATTGGACCAGCTGGGGTGTGACTCGTTCAAGATCGTCGAGATCACCGTTGCTTTGCTTGAGCGATACCCGCAGCTGCCTGCCACGCTGCTGTTCGAGCATCAGACGGTATCGGAGATAGTCCGGGCAATTGAGTCGCACTCTGCCGGCAGTAGTAGCCGCCAGCCGTCTGCTCCTCTGGCTGCGGCGCGACCGAGGGCTCGTACCGTCAGCGACATTGCCGTGGTCGGTCTGGCATTGCGTTGCGCCGGGGCGAATAGCACTGAGGAGCTCTGGCAGCTGCTTCGCAGGAAGGGGAGCGCCGTGCGGGAGGTGCCTACCGACCGGCGCCATTTCCTCGGGGTGCTGAGGGATTCGCGGAAGCACTGGGCCGGCCTGCTCGATGATCCGGACCGGTTCGATGCCACGTTCTTTGGTATCGCGCCACGCGAAGCCGTCATGCTCGATCCCCAGTTGCGTCTGCTGCTGGAAGTCTCATGGGAAGCGCTGGAGCAGGCAGGATGGACCGACGGCACAGAGATCGCCAACACTGGCGTGTTCGTGGGGGTCATGTACGGAGACTACGTCTTCGCAGCTAACCAGTGGGCCGAATCGCAGGCGTACCCGTACCGCTGCTGGGAAGGGTTCAGCATTGCCAACCGCCTGTCCCAGATTCTGGGATTCCACGGCCCCAGTGTCGCGGTCGACACGGCCTGCTCCTCTTCGGGAACGGCGCTTTACATGGCGTGCCGTGCGCTGCGAGCCGGGGACTGCAAAGCCGCCGTCGTCGGCGGTGTGAACCTGATCCTTGATCCCAACCGTTTCAGCCAGCTGGGACGCCTCGGTATCTTGTCCCCCGATGGTCGCTGCCGGCCGTTTGGAGAAGAGGCGAACGGAACGGTACTGGGCGAAGGAGCCGTCGCGCTTGTACTGATGCCGGTTGATGAGGCTGTTAAGCAGGGTTGCACCATACTGGGTGTGATCAAGGGGGTGGGCATCAGCCACGGCACCGGCACAGTCGGTTTCACGGCTCCTAACCCGACAGCGCAGGCGATTGCGATTCGCGAAGCGATTAGAGCGGCGGGAATCGATCCGAGAACCATTTCGTTTGTCGAAACGCACGGCACCGGAACAGCATTGGGTGACCCGATTGAGACACGAGGACTGCAGCTGGCGTACGAGGATCGCTCACTGTGGTGCGACGAGGAGCTGGCCGACGCCGCGCCCCTGCGGCTCGGTGCGATCAAGCCGAACGTCGGCCACCTGGAGGCCGGTGCCGCGTTAATCGGTGTAGCCAAGGTTCTCTTGCAGTTTCAACACCAAGAGCTCGCTCCCACGATCACCTCGGAGCGGCCAAATCCTCAGGTTCCCTGGGACCGTACCCGATTTGTTGTTCAACGTGACCGCGCCCCGTGGGAGCGGCCTCGCCTGCGGTGCAAGGATGGAACGGTGCGAGAGTTCCCACGCCGGGCCGGAGTCAGCTCGTTCGGCGTTGGCGGTGCGAACGTGCACGTTGTGCTGGAGGAACCGCCGAGTGTGGCTCTCGAACAGCCGACGCACGACGAGCCGGACCGGACGTGGCACGTCCTGGCTCTTTCGGCACGTAGCCCCGAGGCCCTTCGTGCCTATGCCGGCAAGGTTGCTGAGTTCCTCCGCCGTACGACCGACGACCAGATGGCCAACGTTTGTTACTCGTTGGCCGTCGGTCGAAGAGCGTTCGAGTACCGGCTCGCGCTGCCCTGTCGTTCGGCTGACGACGCACGTCGAACTCTGGCTGCCTTTGCAGAAAGTGGTGAGCTCCGAGCAGGCCACACAGGACGCACCGCCGGACAACGCCCGCGGGTGGCGTTCCTGTTCACCGGGCAGGGAGCCCAGTACGTCTCGATGGGCAAGGGACTGTACCGATCGAACCCAGTGTTTCGGCGCGCACTGGACCGATACTTCGCGCTGGTCAACGAACACCTTGATCGTCCGCTACAGGAGGTTGTGTTCGGCGAGGATGACGAGCTTCTCAAGCAGACGCGATACACCCAGCCGGCGCTCTTCTGCGTGCAGCTTGCCCTGGCCGATCTGTGGCGAGGCTGGGGGGTTGTGCCTGACATCGTGTGCGGGCATAGTGTCGGTGAGATTGCCGCGATGGTGGTCGCCGGTGGTTTGAGCCCCGCGGACGGTGCCCGACTGGCTGCAATTCGAGGCCGTCTGATGGGTGAGCTTCCGGCAGGGGGGACAATGGCCGTGGTGGCGGCACCCGAAGCGGTCGTCCGTGGAGTGCTCGCATCAGGAACATGCATCGCCGCGGTAAACGGTCCACGGCAGACGGTTATCGCCGGACCGGTAGAAGCTGTCGACCAAACCGTGCGCCAGCTGGAAGCCTCCGGCCACAAAGTGACCAGGCTCCCGGTGTCGCACGCGTTTCACTCGTCGCTGATGAAACCGATCTTGGGACCGTTCCGCGAGGCGATTCGGGATATCCGATTCCATGCTCCAAAGCTGACCTTCGTCAGCACTGTGACTGGGGCTGTCGCCTCAGAGGAACTTACCGATGCCCAGTACTGGGTGGACCAGATCCGGCGGCCTGTACGCTATGCGGATGCCGCGCGCACGATCCTTGAGATGGCCGACGTCTGTTTGGAGATCGGTCCACATCCGGTCCTGGTCGGACTCGCACAGACACTGCCGGAAGCGTCCGGCAAGACCTTTGCTTCTAGCTTGAGGCGTCAGCGCGACGACGAGGCGGTCGTGGCCGACGCGGTTGCCGCCCTGTTCGCGGCAGGCATGCCCATCGACTGGCGCGGCTGGGACGAGGGGCGAGCACGGCAACGCGTGCAAGTGCCGAGCTATCCGTTCCAGCGAAAGCGGTACTGGATCGGTGCGGTCCCCACGGTCTCGTGCTCCGCGGCTGAGGAGAGCACCGAACAAACCATAGAACTGGAGACGTACCGACTCGATTGGATCCAAAAGCAACTTGATCCCGGACAGAATCCAGCACAGGTCCTGGTTGTTGGGACCGGGCAGGAAGCCACGAAGGCTCTCGCCGCCTTCGATTCGGCCGGGATTCCGTGTGCGCACGCGTCCTCGCTACGTGAGGCCGATGGCTCCGAAGCTGAGCGCTGCCTTGTGCTTGATTTCCGGGCATTGGATAGTGACCTTTCGCCCCAGAGTTTCCCGCAGTTCCTGGCCCGTCTGGCCACAGAACTGTGTGACCTGCAGCGCCGTTGGAAGGGCCGCAACCACAGTTACTGGCTGCTGACCAAGAATGCAGTCTGCGTCGGGTCGGAGCGTCTGGATCCATGTCACAGTGCCTTGTGGGGCTTCATGCGTTCAGCAATGCTTGAGTTGCACGACGTGGCCCTCGGCGTGGCGGACGTCTGCGCCGACGGCTGGACCGAGGTGGCAACCGCTCTTGCCTCGGCCGGTGACGAAGACCAGCTGGCGTTCCGCAATGGCGACGTGTACGCTGTCCGTCTGAGACGCTTTGAGCTGCCGGACAATGCGCAGCAGCCCGACGTCGATCCGAACGCCATTTACCTTATTACCGGTGGTACCGGATGGCTGGGTGGTGCGATCGCAATTGAGCTGGCCAGGCTTGGGGCGCGGAAGATATGGCTCGTCAGCCGCCGCGGATTGGTCTCCGAAGGCGTTCTCGAAGAGCTACGGCGGCTCGGGGTCGCCAGCGAAGATGTGCGTGTCGTACGAGCTGACGTAGCATGTCCCGACGCGGTGCGTCGACTAGCCGATGAGATCCGTTCCGCTGGGGCCCGGCTCGGCGGCATTGTTCATGCGGCCGGCGTTGATCGGCCCACGTCGCTCAGCAGGCTCCAGGCGGACGATGTGGCGGCCGTCTGGGCGGGCAAGGCAACTGGTGCATGGCAGATTGCTGAGCTTGCGCGCGAGTTCCGGCCAGACTTCGTTTGTTTCTTCTCCTCGCTGGCGGCGGCCGTGGGGGCTGCCCGTCGCTCCCACTATGCGGCAGCCAACGCCTTCCTGGACGGTCTCGCCTGTCAGCTGCACAGCGAAGGCATTCGGGCCACGTCGCTGGCATGGGGGCCGTGGGTTGGTGGTGGCATGGCTGACGCTGGGACGCTGAAGGAGTTTGCACGCATAGGTAACCTGGCGATTGGCCGGGACGAGGGAACTGGGCTGTTTAGCAAAGTGATCGCGCAGACGACCGTGCCCGCTCACATCGTGGCCGCACGCATTGACTGGGCACGCTTCGCGCCGGCCTACGAGCTGGTCAGAACTCGTCCGATCATCGAGCTCCTGCGGCCGGGCCCGGTTGCTTCCGGTCAGCGGACCGCGTTTGACCGCAGCGCCGTCGAGCGAATCGTGCGCGAGGAATTCGCCCGCGCCCTCGGCTACAACAACGCCGACGCGATCCGTCGAGACGCGGAACTGCTCGCGCTCGGACTCGATTCGCTCCTCGCCGTGGACATCCTCACGCGGCTTCGCAAGCGATTGCCTCTGCCAGCGGGATTGTCGCTGTTCGACTATCGGACGCTGCACGACGTGGTTGACGCGATTGCCGCGTACGCAGTGTGTACGGAAGCGGCGCCTGCGGGTGCGCCGCCTCAGTCCAATGCCGAAGTGCTCGACATCCTTCGCCGTGCCGCGGCCGAGACCCTTGGACTCGATGTCGAGGCGGTCGCGACGGACCGGCCGCTCAGTGCCCTTGGCATGGACTCGCTGATGGTTGCGGACTTCCTGACCCGCGTGCGCAAAGCCACAGGCCGGTCCCTGTCGTCGTTTGCTCTTGACCGGGACACACTGAGTGAACTGGCGGAACAACTGTCCGCGGATGGTGAGAAGAGCCGCTCGACCGGCCGACCCGCAACACCATCGGGACGAGCCGTCCGGTACCGGCCGGAACTGGAGCCGGCCATCTACTCGTTCTGCCGGGAAGCATGGCCCGATCGGGCTCCTGAGCTGATCCCCGCGCGCTGGCGTTGGATGTTCGTGCAGTCGGCGCAGCGCCTGGGTATCGATCCCGCGGTGTGGCTTTATGTTGAAGATGGCCGGGTGCTGGGCCACAACGGAGCCATCCCCGTGCGTCTCCAGGTCGGTGACCGCGAGGTCACCACAGCCTGGTTTGTCGACACGATGGTCCTGGAGGAGGCTCGGGACAGAGCCGTCGGTAGCGCGGTCATGCTGGCATCGGTCGCGGACTGGCCGTTTAGCCTTTCGCTGGGTCAGACGCCGTACATGCGTGAGATTCTTCGTCGGCTGGGCTGGAAAGACGTTTGTCCGCTGAACACGTATGTGTACGTGCTTCGTCCGATGGCGTTGGGCAGAGCGAAGGTGACCACACCGATCGTCGGAACACTGGCCGGAGCAGCGCTGGCGTTGAAACAGTGGTGGCACGGGCACCCGGTAGCGAACGGACATTCGCGGGCTTTTCGCGTTGAAGAGGTGGCCTCCTACGGTCCGGAACAGGACGAGTTGTGGCAGCGCGTCCGGGCGCACTTCCCGGTTGCTGTCGTCCGTGACCGATCGTTTATGCAGTGGAAGTACGTGGAGCAGCCGGGCCAGGAGTTCATCCGCTTGCACCTGTGGGACGGGGCTCGTTTAGCTGGGACGGCGGTCCTGCTTGTGCGGAGACCGGACCGCGTCTACCGATATCGCCGAGCGTTCTTGGTTGACTTGCTTGTCGATCCGGATGATGAGGTGGCCGTCGGTGCGCTGCTATCCGCAGTCATTGCGCGGGCTCGCCAGACCGGCTCGGCGCTCCTGACGTGTTACCTCACCTGTCCGCGGCTGGAAACCTGCCTTGTGCGTGCGGGATTCTGGCGCCGTGAGCCCCAGCGATACCTGCTTGTGCGTCCGGACCGGGCAGAGGTTGACGTCCGTCTGCTCCTTGACGGCAGGCAGTGGCTGCTGACCATGGGCGATTCGGATATCGATCGGCCGTCGTGGACAGATGAAGAGCTGGATCCCTCCACGGCCCGGTCCACAGCGGTCGGCCTGTAGTACCTAGGTACGTAGAGGGACACCACACGTCACCACGATGTGCGGGATTGCGGGGCAAGTTGGGGTTGGCGTTGAGAAGGCCGCGGTAGAGCGGATGCTGACTTGCATCGTGCACCGCGGGCCGGACGACCAGGGGGTGTTCGCCGATGAAGGGATTGCCTTCGGCATCCGGCGGCTGAGCATCATCGACATTGAGGGCGGTAAACAGCCCGTTTCCAACGAGGACGGATCCATTCACGTGGTCCTCAACGGAGAAATCTACAACTACGTCGAACTCCGTCAGGAACTGCTCCGCCGTGGTCACCAATTCCGCTCCCAGGGCGATACCGAGGTCATCGCTCATCTGTACGAAGAATACGGTGACCGCTTCGTCGATCACCTCAACGGCATGTTCGCCATTGCCCTGTGGGATAGCCGCAACCGCCGGTTGCTGCTTGTTCGTGACCGGCTAGGCAAGAAACCCGTGTACTGGTGCTACCAGGATGGCAGGTTGTGGTTCGGATCCGAGCTCAAGTGCCTGCGGGCCGTCGATGCCCCGGTGGGACAGACGGATCTCACGTCAGTGTACCACTACCTGGTCCTGGGGTACATGCCGCACCCGCACACGGTGTACACAAACGTCCGCCAACTGCCTCCAGGGGGGATGCTGGAGTACCGCGACGGGCATGTGCGGGTGGATCGGTACTGGGAGTTCCGAGCCAGCGTCCGTCAGTGGGACGAACGGGAGGCGGCGGAGCACTTGCGTGACCTGTTAACGGATGCGGTCCGCATACGGTTGCGCAGCGACGTTCCGTTGGGGGCCTTCCTGAGCGGTGGTCTGGACTCCAGCATCGTCGTTGCGCTCATGGCACAACTCAGTCCAGCGCCGGTGAAGACGTTCCACATCCGGTTCAGCGACGATCCGGCCCCGGAGCACGAGTATGCGCAGGCGGTGGCCGACCAATATGGGACTGAGCACCACGTACTGACGGTCACGCCGGAAAAGATGGACGTGCTGGACCGTATCCTGGACATGTACGACGAACCGTTCGGTGACTCGTCCGCCGTCCCTACTTGGTACGTGTCCGGGCTGACGAAGCAGTACGTCACGGTAGCACTTGCCGGTGACGGGGGCGACGAAAGCTTCGCCGGGTACAACCGCTACCGCGTTGCACTGCAGCGCCGCCGCCTTCGGCGGTGGATTGGGCCGGCGTGCCGGTTGCTTGGACCAGCTGTCTGGCATCTCACCCCGCACAGCTTCCCCGGCCGACGGATGATCCGTGCCCTCGGGATGGATGGATATCGCGAATTTGCTTCGGGTATGCCGGAACTTGAGACGCGTTGGCTATTGGGCCCGGCGCTTCGACCGGCTGTGAACGGCACGACGACATGGGAGGTGGTCCGGCGCGATATCGAAGCGGGGGATCCTACAGACCCACTGTCGCCCTTTACTGCGTTCGACACCAGGCGCTATCTGCCAGACGACATCCTGGTGAAGGTCGATCGCGCCAGCATGTCGCATGCCCTGGAGGTGCGTGCGCCGCTGCTGGACTACCGCGTGGTGGAATTTGCGGCGACATTGCCCGCAGAGCTGAAGCTCGACAATCGAGGGGGCAAGCGGCTCCTGAAGATTGCTTTCGGTGACATGTTGCCGGAAAAGGTGCTGGAGCCCCGGAAGCGCGGCTTTTCCGCGCCGCTGCGGGAATGGCTTGCGGGCGAGCTGGCGCCGATGATCGAATCGGATGTGCTCAACGGCATTCTGGTACGGGAGCGGCTCATCGATCGCGATGCTGTGCAAGTCCTCGTCGACGAGCACCGCCGTGGCCGCCGCGACCATCGGAGGATGCTGTGGCGCTTGCTGGTCCTTGCGCGCTGGCTGCGGAGGTTCGGGTGAGCAGAGCGGCGATCCGCTGTCCCAGCACGAATCCGTGGCCTGCGGTACCTCTATCCGTCACGTCTGACCGGCAGGATTAGATAATCCGCCTGCGTCCATGTAGAAAGAAATGCGAATCCTGTTCATCTCCAAGTGGCATGTCCTCCCGGCGGATACCGGGGGGAAGATTCGGACATGTCAGGTGCTGAAGGGGCTGGCACGGCGGCACGAAGTGCATCTGGTGTATAACACGGTCGGCAGACCGAATGCCAGAGGTCGCTGGGAAGGTAGGGCTCTCAGCGGCCATGGGTGCTCCTTCGGGCGCGACGCAGGCGGGCCTGGTGATGTACCCTCCGATAGTGGGTTCCTGGATGGCGTGCGCTGTCATGCGGTGCCGACCACGACGCCCGCGCAGCGTGACTGGCGGTACTGGCTAGCCCTGGGACGTAACTTCGTTCACCCGGCTCCTTTTAACGCCCACAAGGATCGCGATCCGGCCCTGATACGAGCGGTCAGCGAACTGTGCCACCGCCTGCAGCCGGACGTCGTCATCTGCGACTTCGTCCAAACGGCACTCAACTGCAACGGGATCCACCACTGGCCCAGCGTGCTGTTCCAACACAACGTCGAGGCGGAAGTCTTCTGGCGACAGGCGCGGCGCGCCCCGAAAGGAACGTGGCGTGCACTGTTTGCCCTGCAGGCGCAGAAGATGCTCCGCTTCGAACGCGACATGGTCCGGCGGTTTGACGTGGTGGTGGCGATCTCCGAGCGAGACAAGGTTCTTTTCGAACAGCTCTACGGCTGCCGGAATGTGTTCGTCATCGATACGGCCGTCGATGTCGAACGATACGCTGACGTTCGGCCGGATCGACGTTCAAGACGCGTGCTCTTCATCGGCGGGCTTGACTGGATCCCGAACCCTCATGGCGTTACTCACTTCTGCCGGCGCATCTGGCCTTTGATTCGCGCCGAAGTCCCGGACGCGACGTTCGAAATCGTCGGTCGCAATCCCGGACCGGACCTTGCCGAGGTCGTCTCCGGCATACCGGGTGTCACTTTGGTGGGCACGGTACCCGATACCCGGCCATACCTGGCGCGGGCCGCCGTTTGCGTCGTGCCGCTGTACATGGGTGGGGGTACGCGGATGAAGATCTACGAGTATATGGCCCCCGGGCTTCCCGTTGTATCGACTTCGCTGGGCTGCGAGGGGCTGCCGGTGCGCCATGGCGAGCACCTGCTGGTAGCCGATTCGGACGAGGCGTTTGCCCGCGCTGTCGTTCGGCTGCTGAGCGATCCGGAGTACGCACAGCGGATCGGGCAGCAGGCCGCCAGCTTCGTCCGACAGAATTTCGCAGCCGACGTCGCGGCCGTCCAGTTCGAAGGCCACCTACGCCAGGCGATCCGGTTGTTCCGCGCAAGACGAACCGCGGAGAATAACCGTTCTGTGAAGGGGGCCAGCGCGAGGGCATAGGGCTACGTAGATATTGCCAGGCGACCAAACTCAGCGATCGCATCCGGTGTGCTGCACCAGCGAGCCACCTGGTCTAGACCAACTTGAGCAGGACCATCTCGTCCGTTGTAGGGTCGGCGAGAAGACTGATCTGGACGGTCGGCCGGACAAGATTGCAGCCGATTGAGACGATCGGACGCGCTGATCCACGGGCACGCTGCGTTCGGTTCTTCGCGACGATCGGGTTCGTGGACACGAATAAATCACCTGCTGTGAGCGAGCGCGGCCAAGTCGTCTATCTGATCGTTACGGTCGACACTGAAGAAGAAGGGCTTTGGGGGGGAAGCTACCCGGTCGACGGCGGCACCGTGCGCAACGTCCTCGAAGGAGTTCCACGGTTTCAGGAGCTGTGCGATCGGTACGGAATCCGGCCCGTGTACCTGATCGACACTCCGGTGGCGACGGATCGTGAAGCGGCCAGTCTGTTGCGATCACTCCAGGACGAAGGGCGATGTGAAGTCGGCGCGCACCTGCATCCGTGGTGTACGGAACCTCACATCGACTACAGGTTCCCTCGCGATTCGTACATGATGAACCTACCAGTCGAGGTGCAGCGGGCGAAGCTTCGGACACTGACGCAGCAGATCGAAGAGTCCGTCGGCCACCGTCCCGTTTCGTTCCGCGCCGGCCGCTACGGGCTGGACCGGCACGGAGCCGCGATTCTGCATGAACTGGGCTATGCGATTGATTCGAGCGTCGTTCCGTACACGCGTCACACGGCTGAGGGCGGACCGGATTTTAGTTCTGCTCCACTCGCGCCCTTTCACGTCGATACCGACTCGGCGGATCCGACAGGTGCTCTCGTCCCGACCGACGGCGATGACGGACTGCTGGAAGTGCCCGTGGCCGCGGGCTACACGAGAACTCCCTTTGAGTGGCGGCACAGGCTGCGCGACAGGCTGGAACGCTCATTCCTGCGGAAGCTCAAGGCTGTCGGCGTTATCGATCGGCTCGGCATCGCGCGCCGGGTCAAATTCTCCCCGGAGCAGGCTAGCTGTTCGGACATGCGAGCGCTGGTGGACTGCTACCTCAAGTTGGGCTTGCCTTGCATGGTGATGATGATGCACTCCAGCTCGCTTGCCGCAGGCTACTCACCGTATGCCTCTGATCGAGCTGCTCTGGAGCGGTTTTACGCGCGACTAGAAGATGCGTTTGCCTACGCCCTGGAACGTGGCTTGCAGCCGGTGACTTTCCGCGAGTTCCACGCCGCCTTCGTAAGCCAGGGGACCGTTCCTAAGGAGCAAGCTGGCGCCGGTAGCCTGCCCAGCGCTCGGTGACGCATCGGCCTGGGCCCGATGCCGCGGTCGTACGTTAGTCGTTGTCGCTCGCGACAACTGGCGCAAGGACCTGGCCGTGGGAGCACGGTGGGAACGTGCCTCAGGAATTCCCGAGCTGTTATCCCGGGGCCCGATCTTCAGCGTGGCTTGGGCTGCGAGGACCAAGGTTGACCCGTTCCCACGTTAAGGAACGAGGTCGAATCTGAACTGACAATCGTCGCCCAGTGATGTTCTGCAGCACCTAACCCGACCGAGCTTGCGCCCGAACATGGGGTCATGAGTGTAACTATCTGCGACCTGTTCCGCTGGTCGGCCCGGTCTCATCCCGGGGATCCGTGCATCTGGTACAAAGGGCGTACGTACACATATGCCCAGCTGTGGAACCAGAGTGTGGCGATCGCTGGCTGGCTACGTCAACAGGGTCTCCGGGCCGGAGACCGGGTCCTGATCTACGGTAAGAATTCGCCGGAGTACGCAGCGGCATATTTCGGTACATTATTAGCGGGCGGGATCGCTGTCCTCTGCGGACCGGCCTTTTGCCAGCGTGATCTACGCGAGATCGTTCGCGATAGCCACCCCCGCGCTGGCATTGGCTGCGGTTCATTTTTTCAAACGCTCCAGCGCTGCGGCGCGCTTCCGGCAGGTATCCCAACACTGTCGTTCTGCGAGCCAGACGGCGACGGGACCGTGTCATCGCTGCATGCGCAGGCGCGCGGGCTAGGAGATAACTGCCCTGAACCAGAGCCGTCGGATTTCGCCCATATCATCTACGGCACTGACAGCGCTGGAAGGTGGCGCGGCGCAACCTTTCGCCACTGCCATGTCACCCACGCCGTCCGTACGCTGCTGACCACGATCGAATTGGACGACGCAGTGCGGGCCGCCGTGACTCTGCCGTTCCACGAGTCGCCGGGGTTGCTCGGGCTGGTGCTGTTGACCGCAGTCGGAGCAGAAATCGTCCTTGCCAACTCAACCCCATTGCCAACCCACGACGATGTGGACATGCTGTGGTTGCGTTCGGCTGCTGTGCCCGAGGTCATCGATAACGCCGGATCAGACCTGCCCGAGCAGTTGATCTGTTGGGGGCCCAGCGACACCGACGTGCACGGTCCCCTGCGGGAACTGGGGGTGCAAACCGCCGCCTTCCACTGGCACCACACGGTGGCTGGCCCGATCCTGAGGATCCTGTCGTTTGACGGGGATGCTGTGGGCAAACCAGTCGATGGCATCCACGCACAGGTGCAGAGCAAATGTTCCTGCGGTCATGGTGACTGTCCTGGTGAGCTCGTTGTCTCGGGCGATTCCGTGATGGCAGGGTACTGGGACCGCATTCAGGCAGCAGCTGTGGACGGTGAGCAGGAACCTGTCGGCACCGGCGACCTGGCCATCAGGGAATCTGAAGACCGAATTCGCCTCCTGGGCAGAGCCGACCGATCGTTCTACGTGGAGGGCCGACGCGTCCACCCTGCGGAGATCGAAAGAGTGCTGGTGCAGCTCACAGGAGTGCGCCATGCTGTGGTTGTGCCACTAACGTCGAGCAGCGGCGCTAACACCGCTGGAGCGGTTGTGGTGCTAGCCTCCGCTGCCGCTACAAGCAAGCAGGAGATCCTGGAGTACTGTGCTCAGCAGCTCCCGGAACACAAGCGACCGGTTCGGTTGGTTGTAGCCGATCGTATACCGACCAACGGTGACGGCTCGCCTGACACACGAGCCATACGAGCGCTACTTCTGAATGAGGCCGCATCCGGTAGGTCTTCCGTGAGTCAGGCTTGACCAGGGGCTGAGGCGTGTCGATCAAACGCTGGTTGAGACGCTGTGCGGTTCGGACTGTGCATCGCAGATGCGCGGATGCGGCGAAGCCTGCGGTCGGCTTCCAGACCGGGTTCCGCGCCGCGAATGGAATGGCTAGTTTAGACCGTCGGCCACATGGAAGTGGGGGCAATCGATAACCATCGGCCGTAGTCAATGCCCCGATCCGATCCGATGCTGCAGACGTCGGTATCGACAGAAATTGTCCGTTCGGTAGATGTCATTCGGACTGCGCTGCCCAAGAACGGGGCGGGCACTGAGTCGCGCCGAGCAGTGCCAACGTCATGGCGTCCGGAATGGCTAACGGTGCTCGCAGACGGCCTTGGCCATGAACCGTATGCTGTGCGAGCTGTCGTCCCCTCTGGTACCGCCGTGGGCTGGCTCCTATTGGCAAGGGTGCGCCATCCACTGTTTGGTCACGCCCTAGTTTCGCTGCCGTATGTCAGCAGCGCGGGGCCGCAGGCGGAGGATGCTGTGGTTCAGGGGCAATTGCTCGACGAGGCCGTTCGGCTCGCGGAGGAGCTGGACGTTGACCACGTCCAGATTCGCATGGAGTCGCCGCTGGAGCACGAAGCGTTCACGGCGGTCCGGCGTGACAAGGTGATGATGCGCAGGGCACTACCGCCTTCAGTCGAGGAGCTGTGGAAGGAACTGAAGCCCAAAGTCCGCAACCAGGTCCGGAAAGGCGAACGGTCACAGCTAACAGTGCACTGGGGCCGGGACGAACTGCTCGCAGACTTCTACCGCGTCTTTGCTCGCAATATGCGCGACCTCGGCACGCCCGTGTACCCGAGGCGGCTCTTCGCCGCGATGCTAAGACACTTCGGCGATCGGTGCGAGATCTGCGTGGTCCGCGGCCCAGAAGGGACTCCGTACGCCGCAGCCATCCTGGTCCACGGTGACGGGTCCACTGAGGTGCCCAGCGCCAGTTCGCTGCGCGAGTACAACTCCACCTGCGCGAACATGCTGATGTACTGGCACCTGCTCAAACGCACCATCGAACGCGGACAACGACAATTCGAGTTCGGACGCTCCACCGTTGACAGCGGCCCGTACCGGTTCAAGAAGCAGTGGGGGGCACAGCCGACGCAGCTTTACTGGTACTACCACGTCCGCCGCGGTGATCCGACGGCTGTCCGACCGGACAGCGAACACTATGCGTGGAAGGTGCGGATGTGGCAGAAGCTGCCGCTGTGGCTGGCGAATACGCTCGGCCCTTGGCTCGCCCGCGGCATTCCGTAAGCTCAGAACCCTGACCGAGACCCGTGACGACGTTTCTCACAGCGCTGTTCTGGACCAGCGTCGCGTTGGTCGCGTACCACCTGGTTGGCTACGTAGCGGTGCTGCGCCTGGTCAGCGCCTTGCGCGGTCGCCGTGACCTGAGGCGCCCGCAGAACACCGCCGACTGGCCCACTGTCTCGCTGATCATCCCGGCACACAACGAAGCAGGGGTAATCGCCGACACGCTGCGCTCGGTTGCCGGGCTTGACTATCCGCCCGACCGCCTCGAGGTCATCGTGGTCGATGACGGTAGCACGGACGGCACCGCTGAGCGGGCGCGGCAGGCGTGTGACGGAAAGCGGCTGCGCGTGCTGGAGGTCCGCCCGAGGCAGGGAAAGCCGAACGCTCTTGCCGAAGGTAGCCGGGTTGCCCGCGGCGACGTGCTCTGCTTCATGGATGCGAACGTCACGCCGAAGGCGGACTCGCTGCGTGCCCTTGTAGCTGCCCTGTCGAGCGATCGCATCGGTGCCGCCTCAGCGTTTGTGCACTTGAGAAATGAAGGAACTGACCTGCACATCGGGGAGAGCATCTACTACGGGGTGGAACACAGGCTGCATGGCCTGGAAACTCGTACAGGCAGTGCGCTGAGCGTAGACGGCAGCATGTACGTCGTCCGCCGCAGCCTGTACCAGCCATTGCCAAAGGACACGATCCTGGACGATTTCGTCACCAGCATGAATGTGGTCCGTCAGGGAAAGGACGTCGTTTTTGTACCGGGAGCGACGGCAAGCGAGGCAGGCACGGAGAGCCTTGCGGATGAGTGGAAGCGGAAGAAACGGCTCGCGGCTGGATCGTTCCAGAGCCTGTGGCGCAGGGCGTTCCCCCCGCTGTCTCGGCCGGTGTTGCTCTGGCAGTTTGTGTCTCATAAGCTGCTGCGCTGGTTGCTCCCGTGGCTGCTCGTGGTGATCGTGGTGACGGGCTTTGCCCTGCGCGATAGGTCGCCCGTCTACTGGTTGGCGAGCCTGCTGATCGTGGCAGCGGCGGCTCTGGGGCTGGCTGGCGTACTGATCCGGCCCTTGCGACGTGTGCCCCCGTTCGGCCTGTTGGCTTATGCATTGGTCAGCCTGACCGCGTTCGCACTCGGACCGCTGCTGGCGTTCCGGCAGGGGGTGCTGTGGGAGAAAGCATCGCGAGCAGGCGTTGACGAGAAACGCTCGGCCGCAACGCTAACACCGGAAGCACATGTCTCCGTGGAGTAGCCGATCACGGGTCCAATCGCTGGTCGGATCGATCAGGCCAGCACCGCGCTAGTGCCCACAACCACAGGTCGTTTCTTCGGACGGCGCGGCAAACATCGAGCAGGATGTGATCCCGCTTCCCGCCGAATCGGGCGTGCGTATCTAGACCGTCGGATAGTCTCGATAAGCCGTAATCCTGTCCGGTGCAGCATCCCGATGGGCCGTTCGACCGGCCGCATGACCCGGCTCGGAAACGCTGCGGGCCCACAATTGTCTGGAAGGGTGGGATGCTGGAGCTGAGCTGAACTCGCCTCGGACGGGCCAGAGCGAACAGCCTGCGACGGCGACAGGGGGCCGGAGGGACGGGGCCGGCGAACGTCCGTCGAAGCAACCAATCCGGTCGGCGTGGAGGATGTCCCTCGCGGCGCCGGATTGGTAACGACATCTACGCTGCGTTGGCCCGCTGGTCGCGCCACCAGCGGGTTTTTTTGTGCGCGCCCGCGCCACCGACGGATTAGCTTTCTGCGCTCCGCGCCCCCCCGCGAGCGGCGGTGGGGCACCGCTGCGGGGTGGCGAAGAAATCTTTTTTGGTTGAGGGTGCCGCGGCGCTATCCATCAACCTTGCGGGAGGGGGGCATAAAGCCCCCCTCCCGCGGATCAAGGCAGGCTGACCGTTTCCTTCGGCAATTCCGGCGGCAGCGCCGGCGCTACTTGTGGTCGCCTGCTATCGTGGCGTGGAGTTCTGAACCACCGCCCATCGGAACACCTGGGCGCCGGTTGGTTCCGCCCCCCGTCGGAGAGCCGTTCAGCACGCCAGCACCTGTGAACTCACACCTGGGGCCTTTATGCCGCCCTGGCGCCAGTTGGTTGAGTACCGCCGCGGTGCCGCGTGGCGCTTTCTTTCTCCGTCGCACTCCAAACACCCCGACGCTGCGGAACCTGGCCGCGACGTCCGCGGGGTGGGCTCCCGCACTCTCGGCCACGAACCCGACCACGGCCCTAGCATGGCCCGTGGATTGTCTTAGAACATCCCCTGGACAATGCGTGCGTTCGGTAGGTCAAGGACGTGCACCTCCCGTCGGTTTGGAAGGATCCGCTCTACACCGAGACGCGATGCGGCTACATCCAGTGCTTCGACAGGCCCAAGTGCCGTGCCAGGATCGTAGGTGAGGGGCCTCTGCCGTATCCGACGCGCATCCTTGATCCCCTTCTTGCAGGGGGCGACCGGGGTCCATGACGCGCGGGGCGCAATGGCTGTAGTTCTGCGGGTCTCTGGTTACTGGTTCTGGCGTTGTCCCTTCGGAGGCCGGTAGCGGGGACCATGTTGTGTCACGGGTTGGCATGGGCGAGCAACGTTCCGTAGTGCGGGCGTCGCTTCGCCGCGGTTGCGCGCTGCCGCATCGACGGACAGGGCTTGGGAGGTTAGCCGATGCTGACTGGAACGCTCGCGACCGCACTTGCGGCCTTCTGCATCGGTCAGACGCCTCTACCGGTGGGCACGCCTGCGTACGCCGTCCCGGTGGACAGCGGTCACGTCGACGTGGCGCTTGCTGAAACAGGCCTGTTGAGGTTCGCGAGTTCGCACAGCATCAGGCCGAACGCATTCTTTCCCACTGGTGGTGTGATTGTCGCTCACGCGCCTTGGGATGACCGCGTCGTGCTGCTGGACGACGACGTGGGCGTGATGGTCGCTGACGAACGGGGGGTCCGAGGGCCAGTCATACCGGTCTACGGGGGGCGCGGCTTGTCGGCCACGCGCGACCCTGACGAGTTCCTCGTGGTGTGCGAAAAGTCGGTAATCCGTGTCCGACTGCGGCCGGAGCGCAGCGATGTGGTCTACACGCTTCCGGTGGCCTCCGCGGGCATCGAGGCGCCGCTGGTCGGGGCCGCGGACGGAGCGCACGGAGTTGTAGTGGCCAGTGCCGAGGGCCAACTGGCGTGCGTGTCAGTCCGGGTGGACAAGCACCGGCTGCAGGCGAAAGTGTTGAGCCGCACCAACGTTGGCGCTGCGATCCGGGCTCTGGCGCCGCTGTCGGCCACGACCGGAGTGCTGGCAACGGACAAAGGGCTGCTTGGATATCGTGTCGAATCGAGCGGCCAGCAACTCGCTACCGTACGGTTGACCAATGCCCCAGCCAGACGCTTGCAGCACTCCTCACACGCACTGTTCTGGGCCACGGACGGCGGCTGGTTTGTGGCCGATCGGGAGCGCGTTACCCAGGCGATCCGCAGCGGGGTAGCCCTCAGCAACGTGCAGCCCCTGGCCGATGTAGCGGCGTCCGACAGCCTGGTGCTGCACGGTCGTTTGGCTGCGACTTGGAACGACAGCGGCCAGGTGCATCTGTGGAACGCGACGGCATTGGGGTTGGAACCTACGGGGCGACTTACGCTCATATCTCATCCTTCCCACGTTGTCTTCGTTCCAGCCGGCATCGTTTGCGCCGCGGGTCGGGAGGTCTGGTTCACTAGCCGCAGCAGTATCCGGCGTCATCAGTGCGAGGGACAGGTAATCGCGCTGTTGTCGGATGGGACATCGGTCTGGGTCGTTCACAAGGGCGGCATCGAGCGCTGGAGCGCGATGGACGGGGAGACTGCGGTCAAACGTTCCTGGCAGGGGTCCCGTCCGACGGCGGCCGTGCTGGCAGGCCGCCACGTGCTTGTGGCGGTCGACGGGAAGCTGAAGTGGCTAGATGGCGCCTCGCTTCAGTCTGTCCACGAAGCAACACCCCCGGGAAGGTTGCTCGGTCTAGTCCCCGCCAAAGAGTTCGCCGGAGCGCTACTGGATGGAGCCAACAGTGGTCAGGCCGGCTGGCGCCTGGCCGTGTACACGGGCGACGGGCCCGACGTCCAGACCATTCTGGACTTGTCGGAACTAAAGCTCCATACCTTGAACGCCGGTTTGCCTAGACGTCTTGGCTTGTGGGCTGGCAGATGGTGGCTTCTGGACGGGGCCGGGACGCTTTGGCTTCGTGACGGTGGCGGCCGTTGGGAGCGCGTCGATGGCGGAGTGCGCGATGCTGCGCCGTTCAGCGACGGGGAATTGCTACTGGCGAAGGCCCGCTATGGGGTGCGCGCGCTCAGGCTAAGGAACGACGTACCGGCGTTGGCGGCTGGCTGGAGCCAAATGTGGCTGGGGCCGGTCCAGTTGAGCTGCGACGGCAACACCATTTGGGCCTACCAGCCGGGCTACGTCTGGAGGGTCGTGTTGCACCGCGGTAAACCGAAGACTGTTTTCGAAGTACCCGAACTTGCAAAAATCCGAGGCCCGATCCGCGTCCTAGACGGCGATGTGGACGTGACTTCTGTCCGCTACGCGGTCGACCGGGGCTATGCCGAACCGCTGCGGCTGATCGAGGGAGATGCCGAAAGGACGGAACACGTTGCGCCCGGTACCGTGCTCGTCGATCGGAAGCGCGGTGTGGTGCGGTTCTCCGATGGTATCAGCGGTTCGGTGCAGGAGGTAGGCTTTTGCTACCTGCCTCATCCGGGAAATTGCTTTGCTATCTACCGTGATCGATACCTAGTGGTCGGCGGTGGTGAAGGACGCAATCTGGAATGTTGGGACATCAGCCAGCCCAAGCGACCCAAACACTTGTGGCGAATCCAGCCGGCAGTTGGCCCGCCGGTTGCGCTCGCAACCGAGGGCGATAGGCTGTTCGTCGCAGCGAACATCTGGGGCACGGGGCTCTATGTGTATGACCTTTCGGATCTCACAACCCCCTGTCGGCTCGGCCAGTGTACCGAACTTGGCGAGCGGATTTCATCGATGGTCCTCCGCGGCAAGCATGCTTTTGTCCTCTCGTACCGGCCCGACCCAGCAGTGATCGCTGTGGATGTCTCGGACCCGAAATCGCTACGCGTTATCCGGCGGCTGCGTATTGGGGGGGCCAGCATAATGGCCGGGTCGGAATCTTTCCTGTGTGTCGTCGCAGGCAAAGGTGCCACTAGCCGACTGGTGCTGGTCGACGCCCGGCAACCACGTGCCATGTCAATATCGGACGAAGAGCCGCTAGGATTTGACCCCCATTGGGTCGCCGCGGAGGGCGAACTGATCGCCGTATCCGGAAGCGAACGTGTGGACAACAAACGGTTCGGCGTTGTGGCCGTGTTTCGCCGCGAGGGTGGGATGCTGCGCCCGCTGTATCGGTGGCGTGAGAACCCGCCCGGGTGGCTTGTGCGCACGGTCGTCGCGCTCGCAGAAGACGCCCTCTACGTCGGCTATATGAGCCCGTCGCTAACAGTGTTGCGCACCTATCGTGTGTCGAGCGCGAAGCCGACCGCGGTCTCGGAATACACCGTGGGACCAGGGCTAGACGGCGCGTGCGAAGTAGGCCACATGCTACCACATCGCGATCGGCTCTTCGTTGCGGTGCCCCAAACTGCCGTGCGAGTCTTCGATATTACGGATCGGCTGCGTCCTCGGCTAGCTTTCCGCGTGCCAGCAGCCGAAGGCTGGGGCGGTCACGTGGAAGTCGCTAATGGTGGTGGCGTATCTCGACGACGAGGGAGGACCACATTTTGCTATCACGGCGATCGATGTGTCCAGGCCACAGCGACCGTGGCTCGTGGCGCGCACCATTCCAAACGGCACCCTCAGACCTTGCCATCCACTGGTATTGGGGAACAAGCTGTTGGTGCTGAGCAACGGTGGGCCGCTGGCCGTACTGAGGCTGCAGGATCCGTTTCGGCCCAAACTGGCCGGCCGGCTCAGCCTCGGGGGATCGGGGCCCGCCGGCGCTCGTGGCATCGTGCCGTATGACCAAGACCGTGTGCTGGTCGCTCCACTGTACTGGAACGGCCAATGGGCTCTGGTAGACGTTTCCAACGCGGCACAGCCGAAGGTCATAGCCCGCGTGAGCGGGCGCCGGGGAGGAGGACATGGCACGGTGGGCGTGGCTTCCTGGCAGCGGTACGTCTTCTGGTTCGGTATGCCCGAGATGGCCAAGGATGCGGAGCGGGCCAATGGCTTCCGAGCGTATGATCTCAGCAATCCCTCCGCACCGAAGGAGCTCGGCCACTGGTTCCTGTACAACGTGGCCAGCAACGGCGAGGTTGCCCAGCGCGACGGATACCTCTTCCTCTGGATAGATCGGATCGGCGTCTGGGGATCGCCCGGCTGGTGGGCCGGCCGCAAGTCGAACGGCAGGTTGCTGGTCTTCGATGTGCGCGATCCGACATCGCCGAAGCTGGTGGCCGACTACCCGGCACCGGCGATGACCGGCGTACTGGCAGACATGTGCATTCAGGGCAGCTATCTGTACCTGCTTTCCTACATGGAATGGCGGCTGATGATCCTGGACATTTCGCGACCCGAGTCACCGGTTGAGGTCGCCAACTGGCAACGACCGAACGACGAGTTCTGGTATCCAGGTGGCATCGATCTGGCTGGGCCATACGCCTACGTGACTGGAGCAGACACGCTAAGCGTACTCAGCGTGCCCCAGCCACCGCAGGCGCCTCACCGCCGCATCCGCGTAGAACCGGCTCACTGAAGAGCTATCCCCAGAATGGTTTGTCCTGGATGCCCTTGCCAAGAGAAGCTGCGGCGAGCCTCGCGAGAATGCCGATTGATGAGAATTGCCTGCGTCGGGCAGGGGGCTGTTAAGCGAGCATCCTTCCGACGCAGGGAGGAGGCGCATCGCCACATCCCATCGCTGTTCGGAATCAGTTGTCGCGTCGATCACCGCGACCATGCAGTCGCTCAGCGATGAGCCGCGGTGCGCTCCGGGTCGGCCAGCTCGGCCAGCCACATCGCTGAAGTGGAGCTTTAACTCGAGGTCGTAGCAGGATGCGTACGCGATGCAACAGGAGTGCGATTCCGGCGACCGATGAGCTTGCCAACAGGAGCAGGCCACATGAGTGGTTGAAGCGCTCGGCGGTGGCAGCGTCACGGGTGTTTTTCCCGTGCCTTGAGCTGCTGCTGGTGGCCTTCTAAAGCGAGGGAGCGATGGCGCATGGCGGGCTGGATGGCCAGGGCGCGCCGCAATGGCTGAGCAGGGGCGTCGAGGACCGCCTGCCCGTAGGCGCCTCCTGACGAAACGGCAGACACGCCCGGCGGCCAACAGAACACCGGCCAAGACCACAGTCCCGGCCGGTGTCCGATATCGCACGATGTGGGGTGGAACACCAGGTTGCCAGCCGCCATCCCACAATGTGTATCCCACGATGTGGGGTACAACGCCAGGTCGTCAGCCGCCGTCATAGACGCGCGTGCTCTCTTCCTCCAGCACAGACACTCCGAACGGCCCTGACTCAACGCGCACACGCAGCCGCTTGTCGCCGGGTGTTACTCCGCGCATCCGGATGTAAAAGGCCGCGTTGGCCTTAGGAGCAATAGCAGGCAGGGAGTCGAATATAATCTGCCCTTCGTCAATTCGGAACCCCGCCGGTGCCTCGGCGGCGACGAACTCCATTCCTTCAGGTACTTCAATCACAAGCCTTACGCCTGCGATCGGTTTGGTTCCCTGATTCACTAGCCGCACCTCATAGGTGGTTTCCGCGCCGACCTCGACCGGGTCGTCCGTGTCGACCACCTCCAGCAACAGGGCCGGCACGGCGACGATCGTGACGCAGTGCTCGGCGGCGGCGTTCAGCCCCCCTGCGGCTGTAACCACGGCTCGATTGCAATGCTCCCCGGGCCGGACGGCGAGGCACGCGACGGTGACGGTACGGGCACCACCCGGTTCGATGACGCCGAGTTGCCAGGTCAGCGTGCGGGTGCTTGCATCCCAGCGCACCGTTTCTGGCGTTGCGGCCAAGCGAAGCCCTTCAGGCAGCGTGTCCCGCAGAACAACATTCCGCGCGGGTGCTGTGCCGGTGTTGCGGACGGTGATCCGGAACGCAACGCTGCTACCCAGGTACCGGCGATCCGGGCCGGTCTTCGTGATCGCAAGCGACGCTTGCGTGACCAGCACGGTTGCCTCGGCGCTTGCTTTCAGACCGCCGTCGGCGTGCGCGGTGACGCGATTCGTGAAGCGGCCCGCTCGTGTGGCAACGGCCTCCAGGGGGATGTCGCGTGTTTCGCCCGGTCCAAGATCACCCACGTCATACTCAAGATCCGTTCCAGCCGGATGCTGTAGCGCTTCGGGCATGACGTCGCGAATGACAACGTTTCGCGCCGTCCCTGTGCCCGGATTGGACACCGTGATCAAGAACCGGATCGTCTCGCCCACTTCCACCTGCTTCGGTGCGACCTTGACGATGGCAAGTTTCGGCTGAGTGACTCGCGTACGGCGGGCGACCTGGGCTGCGACCACGACGCGAGCCGCCACGCCGACGTCGCCTTCCTCAGCGGGCACAAACGTCACCTCCACCCGCCGGCTGGCGCCAGCCTCCAGCGTACCCACGTCCCAGACGAGTAGCTTGCCCTGCTGCCGTGCCTGAGGAGTTGCTTCGATTTGCCGGGCGTTTCCAAAGACGCGGGCAATGAGTTGGATCCCCGACACGGTCGCGTCGCTCTGGTTTGTGACCGTCAGTGTGTACTTACATGGTTGGCCCAGGTAGAGCTCCTCGGGCCCGGCAATGTCGACGGTGACAGCCGAGTCGATCCGCTGCGGCGCCTGACGAAGCACATCCGGTGCCAGGTCCGGCTCGGACCGATCCGGCAACGCGCCCCCGCCCGGCCGATCGGCACCGGTAGGCGGGCTGGCGTTCTGCGCGGTAATGCCTGCGGCAGCGGTGCCGCCCGTGGAAGGCTCTGCCCTGTGACCGATCTCTTGCGACCCAGGCTGAGGCGGCGTCTGTCCAGAACCAGCAGGCAGAGTGTCGGGACCTTCTGAAGCCGATGCCGCGGGTTCCGCATCATCTCTGTTGACGACGGATGGCAGCGCCTCCTCCGTGGGGGGCTGCGAAGGAGGACCTGGTGCCTGTTCCGGGGCCGGTGAGCCGGTCATATCTGGGGGCGACGGTTCACCGGGAGTGACCGGTCCAAATGGGTCAGTGCGGTCCAGTTCGGTTGGTGCTTCTGCCCCCGCAGGAACCACGCCACTGGCCGATTCGGAAGGCAGTCCGCTTTGTTGATCCTCACTTGGCGACGCAACGGGGGCCTGGGGGGCAGGCACGTCGTCGGACGGGGGGAGCTCCTGTTGTGGTGCGGGCTGAGGCATAGCTGTGGACGGCTCTCCGCCAGGAAATCCGCCTTCCGGTTGTGGTTCGCCAGGTTCTGTCTCGAGCGGCATTTGCACGCCGTCGGACGGTTCACGGAGCGGCAGCTCCTGGTCCGCGGGGGCAGCGGACGGTTCGACCATCGAACCAGGGGGGGCTTGCTGGAACGCTGCTCCAGCGGGCAGTTCTGGTGCTGGGTCTGCAGGTTCAGCGGCCGGGGTTGCCTGAGTGAACTCGGCCGGCTGCGCCGTGCCCGCAGGAAGCTCGGGCAACTGCGGCACCTGAGTTGAGCCGTTCGTGTCGGCCGGTTCCTGAGCAACCGGCGGAGTAGCGCTCGGATCGCTCGGCTCGAAGACGAACTGCTGGCCGGGTGGGGCCGTCGGCGTAGAGTCCGACTGCGGGGGTTCCACCGGAGCAGGCGACACGGACGGTGTCACAGCCTGGCCGGCCGGTTGCCCTGCCTGCGGAAGGTCGACGGGAGGTGCCTGCGGATCGGGCACCGTTGCGTTTTCCTGGGCAAATTCAACCGGTTGCTCTGGCTCTTGGGGGCTGACTGCCGGAGAGGAAGGCTCTGGTGCCTCTTCGACCACGGTTGGCGGCGCGACCTCGGCAAGTTCGGAGCTGATGGTATCGTTGCGAAAAGCTAATGATAAGCCGATGCCGAGGCCGATACAGGCAAGCGAGGCTACGAGCGCAGCGCCGAGCCAGAAGCGGGGTCGCGTCCGGAAGGTCTCAGCCAGAGTCGTGAGCTTCGTGGTCAGCGGGTGCTCGCGAACGCTCGTGATCCACGACATCGGGTTCCATCCCATGGGCTGGTCTCCATCACGCGCACGTCAACCCCTCCGCGTATGCTCTAGCAAAAGGCGGCCCGTACGAAAAGGGCAATTCCACCGTCTGGTCCGCCAAGCCCACGAACCGCCACTGTTCGCGGCGCCAGTCCCAGCCACCGGGCTGCGTGCTAGTGCTCGGGCCGGCGCCCTCCGTGCTTCCACGTCTCGACCTGGAGAGGCTGCCCCGGGATGATGCGCACGGTAACCGCGCCGTGCATGCCGGTGACATAGTGCCATGGCCCGAACCGACGGCGATCGATTGACCGCCCCAGCCCCCGGACTTCCCTGCTGACAATGACGACTGCCGGATCGAGCTTCTCGAAGAGCTCGGGCGGGTTCGCGCGGCGACTGCCATGGTGTGGGCTGAGCAGTAGATCGACCCGTCCGACGTTGCGGGCGAGCAGGTCCGCCAGGCCCCACCTTTCGATATCGCCTGTCAGCAGCAGCCTGCGGCCCGCGTAGCCCACCTCTAGCACAAGGCTACTTTCGTTGTCGGTTGCATAGTGCACCCCCCGGGGAGGGTGTAGCACGCGGAGCTGGACGCCGTCCACCCAGTGATACCGGTCGCCGGCCCCAACGGGGCGCAGCCGAGCCCCGGAACGCTTCGCTGCCTGCAGGACTGCCGTGGCGACAGGCTGCGAGGATTCGGCGAATGCGGCTGTATGCCACAGCTCGGCGACCGGGACCGATTCGAGCAAGTCGGGAATGCCGTTCATGTGGTCGACATCTGCGTGGCTGACCACCAACAGGTCCAGCTGCTCGATCCCTTCCACCTGCAGCGCACGCCGCACGATCCAGGCGACGCGTTCTCCGCCGTCCAGTGAGCCCGCGTCATACAGGAACGCCCGCCGGCCGTACCGCACCAGGACGGCCAGGCCATGGCGCACGTTGAGCACCGTCACACGCAGCTCGCCCGCATCCAGCCGCCACGGACGAGCCAACCAGAGGGCGGCGACGACGAATCCCAGCAAGGCTGCCAGCATTGCGGCAACCGTGGCACGGATTGCAGCGCTCGTACATGGCAACGACCGCTCGGACGTGCTTTCCACGGCCCAGGCAGCCGCCGCGATCGCGGCCGTGATTGCCCAGGCTGTGATCGAGGCAAGCAGGGTTGGTGGCCGGGCGGGCAACACCGCGTCACAACGTTCCACGGCATCCAGGATGAGCGTTGCCAGGAGGTGCACAAAAGGCTCCAGGCAGGGCAGGGCAGCGACGGGCGCGACCGCATGGAGCAGTCCGGTTACGATCAACGCTGCGGCCGCCGGCAACAGCAAAGGCGTTAGCAAGATGCCAGCTACCGGTAGCGGATAGCCCCGCGCAGCAAGCACCGGCAGCGTAATGATGCCCACGGCGGCGGAGACAATCCAGCCACGGACCAGGCTGCGTACCAGCCCGCGCGCCGCGAGGAACAGCTGTGAACGGCCGAGTTCGGAGAGGGGGTTGTCGCTATGCCAAAGCGGGGCGGTCACGCGCAGCAGAGGCGGTGCCAGCCAGATAAGCGTCGCAACGGACGCGAAAGAAAGCACGAATCCCAGTGACCCGAGGTCGTCCGGGTAGACCAACAGTACCCCCAGTGCTGCCAGAGCGAGGGTGTTCAACCGATCGGGTGGTCGCTGAGCCCAGAAACTGCCCAGATAGACAGCCAGCATAATCAGCGCGCGGACCGTGGCCGGTCGCGCTCCGGCCTGTAGCGTGAACAGCGCCGCCGCAACCAGAACCAGCAGCGATCCGGTCCGCGGCCCGATCCCTAGCAGCCTCAGCGGGAACCACGCAGCCGCAGCGACGATGCCCAGGTGCAAGCCGGAGACCGCCAGCAGATGGACGACGCCCGCTTCACGGAACGCACGCTGGGCTTCGGCCGGCAACTGAGCGGTTTCTCCTGTCACGAGCGCAGCGACCAGCGCAGCCGTACGCGGCGGCAGCCGGCGACGAAACCGCTCGGTGGCCCGAGCGGCGAACCGAGCGGGCAGGTACCACCACCATCGGCTGCTGCGACCGACCTTCCGGATGAGTTCCACGCTGGGGCACCAGACCGTGCCGATGGTACCACGCCGCAGTGCACGACATGCGGTGCAGGGTAGCCCTGGATTCCCCGCGTGGACCGGCGCGGAGAGGCTCCCCTTCAAGTGCACGCGATCACCGGGAAGGATTGGCAAGCGGCCTGCTGGAACGTACAGCGTTACCGACCCGTCCAGCGACGCTTTGCCAACGTCAGACAGCAGCATCAGCTCCGTCAACGTCACCTGAGCCAGTTGGTCGGGGCCAGGGACAGTATGCCCATGCACGCGTCGCGGCCGGTAGACCGGCCCGCGCGCGACGGTGGCGACCATTTCGACGAGAAGTTCTCCTGAGGGGGGATAAACCGGTGCAGTCTGGACCGTTGCCTCCACCGCACTCCGCCGGCAGATGCCGACGATCGCCCACGCTACGATGACGGCGACGGTTGACAGCCCGCGAGTGTAAGGCAGGGTGCAGGCGATGACCAGGCAGAGGCCAAGCGTTGACCAGGGGCGTAGCACACCGGCTGTTTCCGGCGGCAAATGATAGCCGACCACGTAGCCGATGACAGCCACCAGCCACGGCCAACGGCAATGGAGCCCGACCGAATTGGTGCCGCTCCGGAGATGACCGTTCACTGTTCCCGCCCAACTTTTCGCTTACGCCATTGGCATGCTAGCGCCCGCCGGCTCGGTCGGCAAGCGCCTGGCTTGCGGCACCAGCACCGCAGCTCCGCGCCGGCACTGCTTGAGCACCGCCGGCCACCGTTTCGCAGAAACCCGCTGTACAGGCCCATCTGCGGCGGCGGGGGGGAATCGCTTTGCTTGCAGGTGTAGCTCCATTGCCCGGGCCACGCATCCGGAGCGTCGCTAACCGGGCGCCAGCGAGCCCGCCAGACGAGCCTGATCGGAGGGGGTGGCGGTGGGTGGATCGTCTTCGGCGTGCGGTGACCTGTGTCCGGACGTGCCCGACCTGGGCGGCACGCGGGTTAGCGGACGGGCGGGGCAAGTGGGGTAGGTGGGGAGCGGCAGGACCTGGGCTCTAAGATTAACCGGCTCTGGTCGGTCGTGACCGTAGCAGCGAAGGCAGGGCGATGACGGTTCAACCAGGCAAAGTACGCGTTGGCATACTGGGCGGTTCCGGCTACACGGGCCGGGAATTGTTGCGCTTGCTGGCGCGCCACCCACATGCAACGATCACCGTGGTCACGTCGCGGCAATACGTCGGCAAAGCGATCGCAGAGCTACATCCGTCGCTGAGGGGGCTGTACGACTTGTCCTTCCAGGCCAATGACGTCGCTGCGGTGGTGGACGGATGCGATCTGGTCTTCTCCGCACTTCCGCACTCGCAGAGCATGACCGTGGTGGGCAAGCTGCTGGACGCGGGCCTGCGGGTCATCGACCTGAGTGCGGACTACCGGTTGAAGGACCCGAATCTGTACGCGGAGTGGTACGCGCTGAGTCACCAGGATACCGGCCACCTGGAGGAGGCCGTCTACGGGTTGCCGGAGTTGTTTTCCGACGCGATATCGCGTGCCCGCCTGGTGGCTAATCCCGGCTGTTACGCCACGGCCGCCATCCTGGGCCTTGCTCCGCTGGTCTCGGGAAGGCTTATTGAACTGGATGACGTGGTCATCGATGCCAAGAGCGGCGTCAGTGGGGCCGGCCGTTCCCCCCGCCCTGCCTTCCACTTTCCCGACTGCGTCGAGAACATGTGGGCGTACCATCCCGGGACCCACCGGCACACGCCCGAGATCCAGGAGGTGCTTAGCTATGTTGCCGGTGAGCCGGTGCGGGTTTTCTTCACGCCCCACGTGGTTGCCATCGAACGGGGCATCCATGCGACGATCTACGCGCGGCTGCGGACCCACGAGTCGACCGACGATCTCTACGAGCTCTTCGCTACCTTCTACGCTCAGGCGCCGTTCGTGCGGCTGACACGCGACCTGCCCCAGGTGAAGAGCACCACGGGCACGAACTTCTGTGACATCGGTATCCGCCGCGTGGGCGATCGCGTCGTGGTCTGCAGCGTGCTGGATAATCTATTGAAAGGAGCTTCCGGGACGGCCGTCCAGAACTTTAACCTCATGTTGGGTATCGATCAGACAACGGCCCTTTGGTAGCGGTCACCGCGCCTGCCCGGCGCGCCAAGCCGAGGCACGTTCTCCATGAGAGGAAGCCTGCGCATCCTGGCACTGATTGCGATCGGTGTGCTCCTGGTGACCGGTGTTCTCCTGATCGGCTACCTCGCGTGGCGTGCCCGCCACGAAGTGCCGATGCCACCGCCGGTCGCGGCCTTGGAGGGGCAGGAGCAACCGGACCCGTTCCCTGAGCTCCGCAACTGGCCACTCGAGCGGCTGAAGCCGATCCCCACCGAGATGGTGCTCGTGCCGGCCGGCCAGTTCCTGTTCGGGCCGAACAACGAACCGCGCACCCTGCCTGCGTTCTACATCGACAAGTACGAGCTAACCCAGTGGCAGTACGCCGTCTTCCTGGAGTACATCCGGCGCACGAACGACCACAGCAAGTGCCATCCAGACGAGCCCCCGGACAAGGACCACACCCCGCTCGGCTGGGGCCAGCCGTCGATCACCGACAAGCGGTTCCCGGTTGTCGGTCTCGATTACTGGGATGTGTACGCGTATGCGTCCTGGGCTGGCCGGAGGTTGCCCACCGAAGAGGAATGGGAAAAGGCCGCGCGTGGCACAGACGGCCGGCTCTACCCGTGGGGCAACGAATGGGACCCTTCACGGTGCAACTGGGGGCCAGGCCCCGGACTACCACGCACGCTCGTCCCGGTGGATTCGATGCCTGAGGGGCAGAGTCCCTACGGCTGTTTCCACATGCTGGGCAACGCGGCGGAATGGACCGATACGGTTGCCGATCCGGTACGCGGCATCCGGGTAGGCAAAGGATACTGTTGGATGCTAGGCCACCTGAAGCCGTACGTGACCACCTACCGGATGCTCGGGGCTACCGAATTGCGTGACCTTGGCAGCGGCTTGCGCTGCGCGATGGACGCGACCGATGCTGAATCAGCCCGCGCGCCGAAGCGCTAACGGATCGGCTCCCCCTGCAGCGTGTTACCCATCTGCACCGCTTCCTGCGGCCATTGCGGACTGACCATCGGCGCCGTCGGCCGGCTTGGCGGCCGCGTGAACCGCCCCAGCGACGCCTTCACGCCTTGCTTGATTCGCTGCCACAGCGACGGCCGGCGACCGCCGAGAGGAACGATCCGTGGGGTGGGGCGATGCACGTGACCGGGCGCGACCTGCGGCACACTGTAAGGACTCATCGGAACCGCGCCTGGCGCGGTCGGGGCAGCAGGCAGCGGCTGCACATGGCCGTGCTGATGCGAGTGGCGATGCGTCGTTGGCCCGGGAACGGGAGGCGGCGGCGGGGTAGCCAGTGACGGATACGGCTGTCGCTTGCGGCAAGTTTCACATTGGGCTTGTGGGTACTGCGGCAGGCCGCGTGGCCGCGGCTGCGGCTGGACGACACGTGGAGGCCAGGGCCTGGCAGCCGGCGGCTGTGGCCGGAACTGGTGGAAAAAGTGCTTGAAGCGGTGCCATAGGCTGACGCGGGGCCGCGGTGCCGGATACGCAGCCGACCACGAGCCGTTGTGCTGATGCGTATGCGGCACAACAGCGTTCGGCGCCGCAGGCGCCGGTACCGCCGCCGTCGTGTCCGTGACGACGGGCGCTTGAGACGGCTGCGGCCAAACCGTCCCGGGTACCGGCTGGTGCTGATGCCGGCGGCGGGGGCGCCCCAGGAACCTGTCGAACAGACCTACAGGCTGCACTGCCTGGACGGTGTGGTCGGACCTGCCTTCTGAGGCGGTTCTTGCTGCACCCGGCTCAGACGCTGCCGGCAGGCCGTTCCGAAAAGCAGCGTAGGCGGCGTCAAGCTCTTCGCGGATTGCCAGCGCCTGCTCATGCTGATTTGCCGCGATCGCATCCTGCAAGGCAACCGAGAGAGTACGAAGTGCGTGGTCGGAGAAGCCCAGCTCGATGAACGCTCGGGCCACCTCGCGGTGCAGCAGGAGTTGCTCCGGGGTCAGAGCGGGCGTTGCGTCGTCCAGCAGCTGATGCAGGGGCTTCAGCGCAGCCTCCCCCTGTCCCAACGCTAGCCCCTGACGCACCTGTTCCATGGCGCGCACGACGGCAGCCGAATAGGGCAGGGTGCGGAGCGTTTCCGGAACGCGGCTCTGTTGCGCGGGCGTGGCGACAGGCAGAGCGGACACGGCCCAACCGAAGGCCGTGCCGGTGGCGATGAGCTTCAGCATCCAACGGCGGTTCGTCATGGAAGGAGAACTCCTGGCCTCAGTCCGGCAGCGCAGGGCGGTCGCGTCCTGCCGTTGTTATCGACCTGGCGGCCAGAAAAACTTCAGCCCGCCGATCTGCGGCCACAGGGCTCAGCGACATGACCGCGCAGCATTCCCTCTGCGGCCAGCACCTGGTTAGCAGAAAGGACGCTTGACGTCCAGGGCAGATGCTACTAAGCTATTAGTCGGGAGGGGCGAGTGCAGGCACAAGGGGTGGCGCGCGGTCCAGCGCCGGCCGCGGCCGGTGGCAACACTGGCCGCGGCTTGTTTTCTGCGCACGATTGCCCCAGCCTTCCGCGTGCTCTCAACTGAGGATCTCGTGTAGGACGTGCCCGTGAACGTCGGTCAGCCGACGGTCCAGTCCGTTGTGGTAGTAGGTCAGACGGCGGTGATCCAGTCCGAGCAGGTGCAGCACCGTGGCGTAGAGGTCCCAGACCGTTGTGACCTTCTCCACGGCCCTACGACCAAACTCGTCCGTGGCGCCGTAACTAACACCCCCCTTGATGCCCGCGCCCATGAGCCAGATCGTAAAGCCGTCAGGGTTATGGTCGCGCCCCTTGGTCCCCTGTTGGTGCGTGGGCATGCGGCCGAACTCCGTGGTCCACAGCACGACGGTCTCGTCCAGCAGTCCGCGGAGCTTTAGGTCGGTGAGCAGGGCAGCAGTTGGCTGGTCAAGGATTGGGCAGTGACGCTCGTAATCGGATTTCAACGTCTTGTGTGCGTCCCAGTTCAGCAAGCCGTCGACGCCCGAAGCCCGCGATGCGCAGTAGAGCGTCACGTAGCGGACGCCGCGCTCCAGCAGGCGCCGCGCCAGCAGGCAATTCCGCGCATAGGCCGCCTTCAGGCGGTTCGGGTCCTCGGTGCCGTACATGCGATGGACCCACTCAGGCTCGGCGGACAGATCGGTCACTTCCGGTGCGGACAGCTGCATGCGCGCGGCCAGTTCGTACGCGGCGATCCGTGCGGCGAGCGCTTCGTCCGCTGGCCGCCGCTGCTGGTACCGGTCGTTCAGCAAGCTGAGCAATTGCCGGGTTGCCCGCTCCTCGTCCGGCCCGATGCCGGGGGGGCGGGTCAAGTTGCGGATGGGCCGATGCGCGGCCAGCACGATCCCTTGATGCCGTGCCGGCAGGAAGCCTGCGGACCAGTTGGCCTTGCCGTTAGGCGGCTCGCCACGGATGTCGGGGATGGCCACGTAGGTGGGTAGATTCTTGTTCTCACTGCCCAGTGCGTAACTGACCCACGCCCCGGCGCTGGGGAATCCCTCAGCCGTCTGTCCGGTGTTCATGAACACGCACGCCGGACCGTGTGTGTTGCTGCGGCTCGTCATCGAATGGATGAACGCTATCTCGTCGACATGCTGACTGAGGTGCGGTAGCATCGAGCTGATCCACTTGCCCGACTCGCCCACCTGCTTGAACGGCCAGGGCGGAGCCATAAGGTTCCCATTCTTGCCCTGAAAGGAGACAAACTGTCCCGCTCCGGGCAACGGCTCGCCAGCGCGGCGAAACAGCTCCGGTTTGTAGTCCCAAAGGTCGACGTGCGAAACGCCGCCGGGGCAGAAGATCTGTAGCACTCTTTTTGCCTTCGGCGCAAAGTGCGGTACGTCGCGTCGCCGGGACCGAGTTGCTGCGTCGGTGTCACGGCCGAGGAGATCGATCAGGCTGATGCCAATCAACCCATGGAGCATACTATCGAGGAAGCCGCGCCGGGTGAGAAGCCCGGCCAGGGATGTTGCCGAGGGCGAGGTTGCGGCGTGCGTCATCGCCTGGCTACTCCAGATACAGGAACTCGTTGCTGTTAAACAGGGCACGGCACACGGCGCGCAGCCCAAACCGACGGGCAACCGCCAGCGCCGCCCGACGTTCCCGATCGTCCGGGGGCCGCTGGTACAGCAGCACGAACGCACGCTCCACCTGAGCGGTCAGGTCCGTACCTACCTCACGCTCAATCCGCCGCGTCATGAGCTCGGCCATGTCCAGCACGAACGAGTGATTCAGCAGCGTCAGCGCCTGCAGCGGACTGGTCGTCTCGGGCCGCCGTGGCGCGGCGAAAGCCGGATCGGGACAATCGAAGTCGCTGAGCAGGTCCACCCAGGCAGCCCGAGCATTCTGGTGGTACACGGCCCGTCGGTACGTCTCCGGGCCGACCCGATCTAACGGTTCGTACGTCGCCACGTTATCCTCCAGATACCGGTACAGCCGAAAACCCGGCCCGCCCATGCGACGGTCCAGTACCCCGGCAGCATCAAGCATCGAGTCGCGAATCTCTTCGCCGGTCAACCGCCGCGGGGGGTAGCGCCACAGCAGACGCGTGCCGGCATCGATCCGTAGCGCGTCCGGCCGAGCGACCGACTGCTGGCGATACGTGGCCGAAAGGACGATCATCCGATGCAGCGGCTTCAGCCGCCACCGGTAACGCAGCAGCTCGGTGGCCAGATAATCGAGCAGCTCGGGGTGAGACGGTAAGCTGCCCATCTGGCCGAAATCGCTCGGCGTCGCGACGATTCCCTGGCCAAAGTGGTAATGCCAGATACGGTTGGCCAGCACGCGAAGCGTGAGGGAGTTGGAGTCGGAAGCAATCCACTGCGCTAGCGCCAGTCGCCGCGTGGCTTCCGGGGCATCCGCCGGCAGCTCGTACCGCCCGACCGTCCTTTCCAGCACGCGGATACTCCGCGGCACCACGACCTTGCCTCTGCGCTGCGGGTCCCCCCCGAGGAAAACGTGGAACGGTCCGGGCGCAGCCGTCATGCGACCGACCCAGTAGACGGGCAACGGAGGCACGGTTCGGATCTTCGCTTCAATGGCTGCTAGTTCGGCTGCGAGCTCACTTAGCCGCTCCCGTTCTTCGTCAGTCAGCCCGGCCTGCAGCAGGCGATGACGACGGTGAGCGGCGGTGACCGGCTTGCGATCGTAGCTGTCAGCCACCGTCTGCCAGCGGCGTCCGTCCATGGAGACTTCGATGCGGTACTCGCAGATGAACCGAGTATAACCGTGTGTCGGCGGTAGCTCCCTGGGCCGATCGCTGGAGAAGACGACGCGGCCGATGACCGCCGGACGAGCAAGCGTGATCGTCAGCGTGGGACCGGCAGCAATCCAGCGGGTTCCGAAGTCGCCGTCGATGGCCCGTTCGGCCGAGTAGGCGTCGGCAAAGTCACGTGCGATCCGGCTTGCTCCGTCAGCACGTGCTCCCTTGCTCAGAAGTGCCACGTTCTCCGGCTTCGGCCTTACCGTCCAAACCTCAAACTCGTCGATCCGGAAGTCGGTGCGGCTTTCCGGTGCGTCGTCCCGACCGAACACGACCAGGCGCACGTAGCGCGCCGCCACGGGCTGGAACGACTCCTCCGTCCGGTAGCGGCTGACCGGGGGCCGTTGCCAGCGTTCTTCCAGACGGTGACGCTGCGCCTCGGCCCGGCGAATCGCACGCTGCCGAATCTCGTCCCGCTCCCGCAGCAGTGCCGCTCGACGGGCCTGCAGCGGTGCCAGCAGCTGCTGCCGCCGGGCACGCTGCGCCGCAGTGGCTAGCTCCCGGTCTCCATGCCGAACGCCGGCAAACGTAGCGTACCACGAGTAGTAATCCTCCTGGGTGATCGGATCAAACTTGTGATCGTGGCAGCGAGCACAGCCCATGGTGATGCCCAGGAACGCCTCGGCCGTTGCCCGGATGATCTCGTCCAGCGTGTTCGCTCGGATGATCGCCGCTTGCACCGGATCCTGGTTGCCCACGTTGTCGTACGGACCACACACGAGAAAAGCGGTGCCAACGGCAACGTCCGGGTTATCACTGTCAAGCACATCACCTGCCAGCTGCTCGATGATGAACCGGTTGAACGGCTTGTCTCGATTGAACGAGCGGATGACGTAGTCGCGATAGGGCCAGAGATTGTTGATGAGTACGTTGCGTTCAAAACCGTTGCTTTCACCGAAACGGGCCACATCAAGCCAGTGCCTGCCCCACTGCTCGCCATAAGCGGGCGAAGCCAGCAACCGGTCGACGACGCGTTCGTAGGCTGCCGGGTGGTCGTCGTTCAGGAAGGTGAGAAGCAGTTCCTCGTGTGGCGGAAGCCCGGTCAGGTCGTAGCAGACGCGACGCAGCCAGGTGCGGCGATCCGTCGGCGGGCTGGGAGTCAGACCGGCCTGCTGCAGCCGCACGTACACAAAACGGTCGATCGGGTTGTGCTGCCAGTGTTCGGGAGCACCGGGCGTGTCCGGAGGGGAAACCCGTCGTAACGGACGGTATGCCCACCAGTCAGAACCAGCACCTTTGGGACGTAGCACAACGTCCTCGGGCCAGTGTGCACCGGCGGCGATCCAGCGGCGCAGCGTCTCGATCTGCTCGGGGGTCAGCGGAGGCCCGGCCTTTGGCATCTCCACCCGACCGTCCGGCCCTGGGGCCACCAGCCGCAGCAGCTTGCTAGCCTCTGGGGCTCCGGGGCGGACCAGCCCGCGGGCTCTGAGGTCTGCTGCCGTGTTAAGCGATAGCCCGCCTTTGCGCTGCTTGGCATTGTGACAGATCAAACAGCGGCCTTCAAAAATCGGGGCCACATCGCGCCGAAACTCGACCGAGGGCCCGGCAAGCAAGAAGGCAGTCAGGATGATCGAGCACAGTTCCGCGGTCACGACCAGGCCTCACCACTGGCTGCCATCACAGATCAACAAGATCAACATATGCGGATCCTGCAAGTAGGCTACCACCGCGGTCGGCGAAAGAAAAGACGTGCGCGTCAGCTCGAATCCAAGACATGCCCCGACTCGTTCTTCCGATTCGGTCGTTCACCCCACTGTGGAAGGGTCGACACAACCGACAGAGCCGTACGCCCGATCATCACGGCCGGCCGAGGAGCGGTTTCGCGCGATCGAGACGGCCACGGGTCGCGGGGCTGCCGTGAAGGGCGACGATCGCAGATGGTGGATGCGCATCTGTAGTCGGTCGGCCGTGCCCGCCATCGGGGGGGGCGAGCCGCGACAGCCGGAACCCGCGAAGCGGGCCGCTTCGGGCTTTCGGCCGTAGCCACGTAGAATCGAGTGAGCTTCGGATGCGGCAGCACGAGCGGCCGCACGCACGCACCGGCCGGCTCGCCGACGGCCGCTTCGTGGTTGCGTGTCTATGGCAACGCCCGCGATGAGACTCACCGCCGCAGCTATCACGTGCTTCCTCGCCTGTTGCCCGCCGCTCCGGGCACAAGTTACGCTCGATCCGGATACGGTCCCGGTGCCCCAGCAGACGGCGCGCATGATGCACGTCCCGCCGGGCTGGCGTGTGGAAGTGTTTGCTGCCGAGCCGACGGTTGTGAACCCGCTGGCGATCGATTTCGACCAGGAAGGTCGAGCATACGTGCTGGAAGCACGTCAGTACCCACAGAAGGCCCCCGAGAACAAGGCCGGTGCGGACCGCATCCTCGTGCTCGAGGACACGGACGGTGATCATCGAGCAGACCGCGTCCGCGTCTTCGCCGACGGCCTGAATCTGGCCTCTGGGCTGGCGGTCGGTTACGGGGGCGTCTTCGTGGGCCAGGCGCCGGAGCTGCTGTTCCTGGCCGATAGCGACGGAGACCTCCGTGCCGATCGCCGTCAGGTGCTTCTAACCGGCTGGGCCTACGAGGATACGCACGAGACGCTAAACAGTCTGACATGGGGCCCGGACGGTTGGCTGTACGGCACGCACGGTATCATGCACCATTCGGAAGTGGCCGGCTACCGGTTCAACGCAGCCGTCTGGCGATATCACCCACGAACGAAGCGGTTTGAACTGGTTGCCGAAGGCACGAACAACCCCTGGGGCCTGGACTACCTGCCCAACGGTGACTGGGTCATCAGCACCTCCGTGATCCCGCACCTGTACGCCATCGTGCCCGGTGGCTTCCACCGCCACGGTCTGGTTCGCTGGTGGTCGAACCCATACGCTTACGGAGAGGTCCCCCCCATCGTTGATCATCGCCATTTCCCGCCCAACATGGCTGGCTGGGACCTGGTGCTGAAAACCGACAGCGCGACAGTGCCCGAGCCGGTTTCCGACGAGCGTGATCCGGTGCGCGCCTACGGAGGTGGCCACGCACACAGTGGTCTGGCGCTGAGCCACGGCACGCCCGTGCCTGCCGCTTACCGGAACGCTGCCCTTATCGGCAACCTGCATGGCAATCGCATCAACGCCGACGTCATCCGGCCTTACCGCTCGCTGTACGTGGCCAGCCATCGCAAGGACTTCCTCACGTGCGACGACCCGTACTTCCGCCCAGTCCACCTGCGCTGGGGGCCCGACGGCTCCCTCTACGTGCTCGACTGGTACGATCGCCAGATCTGCCACAACACGGACGAGGCGGTGTGGGACAAGCGGCTCGGTCGCATCTACAAGGTCATCCCCCCTGAACGCCCGGCCACGGAACGTGACGCTTCCATCGAACAGCTGCTGGTGAGCGAGTATGTCTGGCACTGGCGGCTGGCCCTGAGGTTGATTGCAGAGCGGCGGGCGTCGGTGCCACGAAGCACACTCGTGCGCATGCTCGATACCGCTGCGGAGCCGATGGCGTTGCGAGCATTGTGGGCGCTACATCTGTCCGGTGGACTAACCGAAGCGGATCTGCGACGGCTGCTGGCGGATCCGCGCAGTGAGCTCCGCCGATGGGCGGTTCGACTGCTCAGCGAGCCACAGTATCGGGGCCGCGTGGATGAGTTTGCCGACGAGCTACTGCGACTGGCCGCCCGGGAGCCGTCGCCGCGGGTTCGCCTGGAGCTTGCCTCAGCCGCCACGCGGTGGGCTGCGTGGGGGGGACGCGAAGCTCTGCTACACGAGTTGATGCTCCACGATGAGGATGCCGATGACCCGGCCATCCCCGCTCTAATCTGGACGGCATACGAATCCGATCTTGAACACCACGCGGCCCGCCGGGCCGGGTGGTTGGCCAAGCACAGTGATCGGGCTGTCATCCAGCGCCACGTGCTGCCTTGGTTCCTGCGCCGGCTGGCAGAGGACGGAACCGACTCGGCATTGAGGCTGGCTCTGGACACGTTGGCGCAAGTGCGCTCGGCGGACGCGGCACGGTACACGCTGCGTGAGTTCGCACGCGGGCTGAGCAGGCCGTCAGAGAAGCTGGCGACCGAGTGGGCACGTGTCCGTTCTGCGCTGGAACCGTTGCTTGCGCGACCGGCGGACCGGCTTCTGCTGGCGCGGGTAGGTGCGCTCTTCGCGGACCCCTGTGCGGTCAGCATGCTCATCGCGGCGATGCACGAGGCCAATCGCCCGCCAGCGGAACGGTTGGCTGCCGTTGAGGTGCTGGGACGAACGCCGGTGGAGCAGGCGCGCGAAGCGCTGGTGTCTGCAGTCCTGGACAGCAAGCTCCTACTAAGCGTGCGCAGGGCGGCCGTACAGGCGATGAAGCGGGGCATGACCCGGGCCCAGGCAGCTGAGCTCGTGCGGCACTGGCATCGTGTTCCCCCCGAACTCCAGCATGAGGTGTTGCTGCTTTTGGCCACGTCGCGGCTCGGGGCAGAGCAGCTGATTGCGGGCATGGAACGCGGATGGGTGCCGCGGGACGACGTGCCCGAGGGGGCTGTGCGGCGGATCCTGATGGTTGCTGACAGAGCGCTGGTCGAGCGGTTGCGCACGGTCTGGGGCAACCTTCAGGCGATGACCGTGCCGGAGGCCCGGCGGGAGATCGCTCGCCTGGGCCCTGCGCTGGCGACGCTACCCGGGAACCGCCACCGAGGCAAGCGGCTGTTCAGCACGCACTGTGCCGGCTGCCACCGGTTCCGCGGAGAAGGCCATGCCGTCGGCCCGGACCTGGAGGGCGCCCAGCTGAACGACCCATTCTACCTTTTGTATAACATCGCCGATCCAAACCGCGTCGTCGGCGCCGCTTACTACACCGTGCGGGTCATGGACCGGCAGGGACGAGTGCACCAGGGACTGCTGGTCCGCCGCGACGGCAGCGGGCTGGAACTGAAGGCCGAACAGGGTCAGACGCTGCGGTTCAGCCGGGACGAAGTGGAAGAGGTGCGCGTCTTACAAGAATCGCTGATGCCAGCAGACATCGCGAGCCGGTTCACGGCCCAGCAGTTCGCCGACCTGGTCGCCTACCTGATGGGCGACCTTCGCTTGACGGCAGGTTACCGCTACGGGCCACTCGTTGCTGACCGGCCGCTTGAGAGCACATTGCCGGTGGACGGTAGGTTGAACCCGCTAAGCTATGACCCGGAGGGATGGCAGCCGTTTCGGATCGGCCCGGCAGGGAAGGTCATCTTCTCCATGGTGGGGCTGGATCGGAACCGGCGACCACCTGAGGCTGCATACTACGTGTACGTACGGGTGTACAGTCCGACGGCACGGGACGTGACCATGTGGCTGGACGCCCGTAAGGCGGCGCGGGTGTGGGTCAACGGCAACGAAGTGTTCACGGGACGGAAGCTGACGGTACCCGTGCGGTTTTCGATCACGCTGCGGCGGGGCGAGAATGAACTGCTCATCAAGCTGGCCAACATCGTGCGCGATCCGAACGCCCCGGCGGCAGCGGGTGAGTGTTCGTTTGCGGCCTGGTTGGTCGACCCAGAGCATGAGCTGGCGCTGATCAGCCCGGACGGCGACCGCATCCAGTGACCTCTGATCGCATCCGGCGCCGCTTGACGGGCGTGCCCCTCAGACAAACTCGACCTGGATTCGTTCCGGTATGATCTCCGCAGCGGCAGCTTCGTCCAACAACCGCTGTACCGCTTCGCGCCCGCGCGGTCCATAGTCGACCGTCCATTCGTTGACGTATCGGCTCACAAAGTCCTCAGCACGGGCCCGGTCCAGGTCACGGGCATACTGAAGCGCGTACTCTAGAGCTTCATCCTTGTGCTCAAGTGCGTACAGGATACTGCGGCGCACGTCATCCGTGATTGCTTTCATGAGTTCCGGCCCAAGATCGCGGCGAACGACATTGCCGCCCAACGGCAACGGGAGGCCGGTCGTCTCGTACCACCACTGACCCAGGTCCACCACCGGGTGCAGGCCTAAGTCCCCGTAGGTCAGCTGACCCTCGTGAATGATCAGCCCAGCATCGACCTTACCGGCAGCAACGATGGGCAGAATCTGGTCGAACGGATAGACCTCGTAGGCGAACGACGCTCTTAGCATCAGCTTTAGCGTCAGAAACGCGGTGGTCATCGTGCCGGGCACGGCAATCGTTTTCTCATGCAGATCGGCCGGTCGCAGCGGTTGGCGGGCAACAACCAGCGGCCCATAACGATCGCCCATGCTGCAGCCGCAGGACATCAGGGCATACTTGTCTGCCACGTAGGCGAACGCATGGATGCTGATGGCCGAGACTTCCAGCTCACCGCGTTCTGCGCGGCGGTTCAGCGACTCAATGTCCTCCAGGATGTGGCGGTAGCGTCGATTGCCCGTGTCGATGCGTTCGTGCGTCAGCGCGTAGAACATGAACGCATCGTCCGAATCGGGGCTGTGACCGACACGTAGCAGGATCGTAGTGTCGTTGTTGGCTGCCATGGTGAGGCAATTCCTAGCGACTTGGTGGCGGGCGCCGCGGCCGGCGTGGCGGACGGGCCGGTCGGCTGGCCGGCCGGCGAGTACTGGCCGGCTTCTGCTGCGCGGTCTTGCTCTTGCCGCCGCTGCCGATCACATACACCTTCTGCTGCTGACCGGCGGGCACGAACGGTTCGATTGGCTCCTCTTCAACCGGCTTGCCCAGGATGACGGCAACGACCAGCGTCAGCAGCGTGACGGTCAGCGCGATGGTAAGCGGCAGTTGGAGCTCGCGTACGGTGTCGGCTGCCGCAAACCAGCTCAACGCGCCGCCGAGCAGGCTGGCAGCAAGTCCCGGCAGGAGGTAGAAACGCCGATCCTTGTCAAGCACGGAGTCCACGACGATACACAGGCCGGCGAAAGCGATCACCGCCGCTAGCGCCGCAAGATAACGACGCCACGTCCCGCCAGGCCGCGCCAGACCGAGAAATTCCTCTCGTGTGATGATTCCGTCCCCGTCCAGGTCCATGCTCCGCAGCCAGTCGCCGAATTGCTCGAGCCGGGGGTCGTCCGACGTGAAGTCCTCGTCCAGCTCGATCTTGCCGTTCTGATTGGTGTCGAGCAGTCGGAAGTTGGTGTCATTGCGTTCCAGCTCAACAGCGGGCGCCGCTGCGGTGCCGCCTGGGCTGCTTGACGCCGTCGAAGCGGGCGCCTGCGCAGGCGACGCCTGCTGAGCCTCACCGGCCAGCGGCAGGCAGCAGACTAGCATCAAGGCCACCAGCGCGGTGCCCGGTCTCCGGTCAAATGCCATCATCTGCTCCGTTGACAGGGCCTGCAGCAACGAACTCGTCTTGATTCTACCGGCTCAGCCAGAATGCCTCAGGATCTTCCGGGCAATCGCAACCATCTGGTCGTGAATCAGCCCGTTGGTTGCCAGCAGATCCGGTTCGTAGAGGTCGAACACGGTGCCGTCCAGCTTTGTCACACGACCACCGGCTTCCTGCACGAGCAGCACGCCGGCAGCACAATCCCACGCGTGCAAGTGAGTCGCATAGAAGCCGTCAAAACGACCGGCCGCCACATAAGCCAGATCCAGAGCAGCCGATCCCAGACGCCGCACCGCGTGACTTGCCTCACAGAAGGCGGCGAAAAGCTCCAACAGTTCGGGGCGCCGTCGCGGCCGGGGCGGGAACCCTGTCACCAGCAGCGCCGCAGACAGCTCATGGACCGCGCTGACGTGGATCTGCTCACCGTTCAGCCACGCGCCTTGCTCGCGGGCAGCATAGTACAACTCGTCGGTTGCCGGCGCGTAGATGACACCGACTTCGACATCCGTGCCGACCGTTGCCGCGATGGAGACGGCAAAGAGATCGAGGCCGTGCAAGTAGTTGGCTGTGCCGTCCAGGGGGTCGACCACCCAGCGCACCGTTGCCGGGCCCGTTGCCCCTGCCTCAGCATCGCCGGCCGCGGCGCCTTCCTCACCAAGGAACGCATGCTCGGGGAACTGCTCAAGGAGAAAGCGGCGGATGGCCTCTTCCGCTTCGACGTCCGCCTTGGTGACCACGTCGCCTGGAGCCTTCTGCCGAGCCTTCACTCGGCCGCGGTAGCGCAGCAGGACGTCGCCGCCGACCCGTGCGGCATCCAGCGCAGCCTGAAGCAACTTGGACCGTTCAATCGTCACAGATGCCTTTCCCGTTGGGTTGTGCCGGTGCTGCCACTCTCGCGACAGGTTGCGCTACGCCGGGCCACGGCCGCAAACAGGGCACCCGCTCTGGTCGCGATCCGGACGAGAGAGTCAGTGGGACCAAGCGGGGCGCGACGGTTCATTCTCAGAGGATGTCGACGAGCTGTCCAGTCATGCTGCCGCCGGGTCGTTTGCCGGCGGTGAATTCCATGCGCGATCTCCTCAATTACCCTCGGCAGATCGTGTCACAAACAGGCCATCGGCCGAGCGTGCGGACTCTGGCAAAGGATCGGGGGATGACAGCTGCTTGGTCGTCGCCGGGGTGCTTAGCCCCCCAGGACCTCTCGTCCCTTGCCCTGTTGGATCAGCGGAACGTAGGTTTCCAATTCTTCCAGCGTGCCCTCGTCGGTCAGGTCCACCACACGGCCCGTCTCCGCCGACATGTATGCGGCCATGGTCAGACGCACGATCTCGAGCCCGTAGTGCCAGTCCAGCATCGGCCTGCCGCCGGTGACGAACGCTCGATAGGCGTCCTCATTCTCATCGGTGTACCCGTACAGGTCTGCTTCGTTGGGTTGAACTGCCAGGAGCCCTCGGGATGCTGTGGACTTCTCCAGCGCAGCTTCCGCGTCGGCAACGGCATCGGCGGCTGCATCGCCGATGAAGACCTCCAGCGGCGACTTCAACGTGTTCATCTCAAACGCGTATCCTGGCCCAATGCCCTCCAGGCCGAGCTTCAGTCCCTGCTTCTCGTACATCCAGCTGTTCATGAACTGGCCCTTGACAAGCTGCCCCGTCTCCGGATTCTGAAATGTGACGACCCCAGTCGCGTAGTCCTCGGCCGGGGTCTTGGAGTAGTCCACGCCGAAGCGGTCCAGCAGCTCCTGGCGCCAGCGGGGCTGTCCCCATTTCAGCAGCGCGACGTCGGCCGAGACGCGAACCGGCCGCAGGAAGTCGACCGGTTTGCCGACGGGCGTCAGGGCGTACCAGGCGACCGCAAGGCAGTGGCAACCCATGTCGCTCAGCACGCCGCCGCCCTGCAGCGTCGGATCCCAGAACCAGCCGTTGTGCGGTCCAGCGTGCTCTTCGCTGGAGCGGGCTAGCACGGGCGGGCCCATCTGCTCCATGACCTTGCGCAACTGGAACCGCGTGGCCTTGATGGTCTTCATGTGCAGTTGGTTCTCGAAGTAGGCATGCGGGATCCCGGTCGATTCGATCAGATCGACCAGCCGGCGGGCTTCGCGCAGGTTCCGGGCCAGTGGCTTCTCACAGATGACCCCCTTCAGCGTGGCTCCTTGTTTGACGGCTTCCACAATCTGCTCAACGGTCTCGACACGCACGAAATTGGGTGAGAAGATGCAGACGACATCAACGTTCTTGACCAGTTCGATGACCGAGTCGTAGATGACCGGATCGCCAAGCCGGTGCTCGCGAGCGAATTGAGCGGCTTTTTCCGGCCGGCTGCGCGACACGAGGCCCGCGATCTCGATGCCACGCACCTGAGTCAACGCGCGCATGTGAAAGAGCGTGACGAAGCCGCCGCCGATGATGCCGTAGCGCAGTGTGCTCATGATTCACTCCGGTAGTGCTCGATCACCGTGCTCACGGATCGCTTCCACCGCTGCACCAGTGCCGCAATCCGTTCCCGCTCACCGGACGGTCGGAACGTGCGGGCAACTCGGGACCAGCCCCGCACCGCTTCCGGATCGGTAAACACCCCGGCGCCCAGACCGGCCAGCATGGCGGCCCCCAGCGCGGTGCACTCGGTGTACTGGCTACGTTCCACAGGCAACTCAAGCAGGTCGGCTTGCAGTTGCAGCAGCAGGTCGCTGCGGGCTGCGCCTCCGTCGGCACGGAGCGACTTCAGCGGCTCGCCCGTATCATGAGCGATCGCTTCGGCCAGATCGTACACCTGAAGCGCAATCGATTCGATCGCCGCGCGGGCCAGCTCGGCAGCACCGGTTGCCCGCGTCAGGCCAAAGATCGTGCCCTGAGCTTCCGGAGCCCAGTACGGCGCACCGAGCCCGACCAGAGCAGGCACAAAGACCACCTCGCTGTCGCTCCGAGCTCGTGCCGCCAACTCGTTCACCTGTTCGCTCCGCGAAATGATCCCTAACGCATCACGCAGCCACTGGATCGCCGCGCCTGCGATGAACAGGCTTCCCTCAATGGCGTACTGCAACGGTTGGTCCGTCAGCGTTGCCGCGATCGTGGTCAACAGACCACGCTCGGACAGAACCGGCCGATCGCCCAGATGGACCAGCAAAAAGGCCCCGGTGCCGTACGTGCATTTCGCCTGCCCAAACCGCCAGCAGCCCTGGCCAAATAACGACGCCTGCTGGTCACCGGCCACGCCGGAGATCGGAATCCCGTCCGGTAGCCAGTCAAGGCCAGCCGTTGTGCCATAGACGTGCGCGCTCGGCAAGACGTCGGGCAACACGGCCTCGGGAATGCGGAGCTGGTGGCACAGTTCGCCGTCCCAGGTGCCGGAGTGCAGGTTCAGCAGCAGGGTGCGTGAGGCGTTCGTGACGTCGGTAGCATGGACCTTGCCTCCGGTGAGCCGCCAGATCAGGAAGCTGTCCACCGTGCCAAAGGCCAGCTCCCCCTTCTCGGCCCGAACCCTGGCACCCTCGATGTTGTCCAGGATCCATTGCAGCTTCCAAACGGAGAAATAGGGGTTGGCCACCAGACCGGTCCGCTCGCGCAGCATCGGCTCTTCCGCCTTCCACCGGTTGCACACCTCCGCCGTGCGGCGGTCCTGCCAGACGATGGCGTTGTAGACAGGCTGGCCGGTCTGTCGGTCCCAGACAATCGTGGTCTCACGCTGATTGGCGATGCCAATGCCGCGAATGGCGTCGGCGTTGATGCCCGCCGAGCGGATCGCGTCGGCGACCACTTGACGCACGCTCGCCCAGATCTCTTCCGGGTCGTGTTCAACCCAGTCGGCCTGGGGGTAGTGCTGCGGGAACTCCGCCTGAGCAGAGCTGACCGGCTCACCGGACAGCGAGTAGATGATCGCACGCGAGCTGGTGGTGCCCTGGTCAATTGCCAGCAGGTAGCCGTCGTCTGCCATCGCCTAGCACTCCTTACGCTGCCGCAGGATTTCACCAAGATAAGCGCCACGGCGTACCAGGTCAATGACCGCCACGGGTATGGGTGCGTTTCAGCTCTTGCGGCACAGCCGGGCAGCTGCGGCGGTGCCTCGGCATCGCGTCGTGTCCTCGGTTGGGCCAGTGCCCGGCGTGGTGGTGACAGGCGAAGCGGGAAACAAACCGAACGAGCAGCCTACTTCCAGCGCCCGGGGGGGCATATACTCCCCCCGGGCGGGCGCGGATTGGATTGCGCCGGCGGTGTCCTCTTAAGTCGGGTTCCTTGCCCTGCCGCCGCGGGCGCCGACCGCGGCGCCAGGGCAGTCGTCCGCGTCGTGCCACGGGCGAACCCGCCCGCGACGCGTCTCGAAACAGATTCTTTCGATCCGCCGCGCTGTTCAAACAATCCTGCGCGTGCGGGGCGTGCAGCCCTGCCCCCATCTGCCCGTACCAGCAACCGGCCCGCCGGATCAGCCTCCCGCCCCGCGCCATGCTCCACCGACGCGGACCGTCTCGCCAGCCTACAGCGAGCCACCGGCCGCCACGGTGGGCGCAGGAGCAGAAACGCAGCCTCTGGTGCACCTGCCGTTCGCCAGCTGCCCTGCACGCTCGTCTGGTCCCAGCGCGCGGCCCAGCGGCCCGGTCCGCAGACTTCCATACGAACGGGCACAGGACTGTCGCACGCTCGTGCCCGGTCAGCGGCCGAGGCCAGCAAGTGGGGTCAAGCCGGAGACCTACCGGGGAACACGAGGTGATCGGACCGTTCCACTGCAAGAGCCGAACTGGCCCCGGTTGCTCGGGCTCCTCGAGTTGACCTTCCTGCGCCCCGACCGCCAGGTCATCGTTCGTGGCGCCGGAGTGAAGAGTTCGAGAGCGAGAGGCCGGATGGCGCGGAACGCTACCGACCGTTGGCAGCTAGAGTTCCCCGGCCAGCCGTTTGCAAATCGCCGCCACATCATAGACGCAGCCACCCCAGACACCGCCGCTTACCGTCTGCAGGGCGGCCCAGAGGCGGGTATCGGCGGGCAAATCGGGGCGGGGGGACAGGTCTGGAC
>JALXBF010000070.1 GCA_026991575.1 Planctomycetota bacterium
ATTGAAGCAAGCTGCTGGGGCAATTCGCCCATCCCCTCGGCAGGGGTGCTGCACTCCATGCCCCCTCGCGAGAACGTAGGCTACCTTCGGCTAACAGGGTCCAGGCCAAACCGTGGTGACGACTTCCACCTCGCTGATCCAACGCGCTCCGACGCGCACCGGGCGGGGGGGCATAAAGCCCCCCGGCCCGCCGATTGGAGCAGGCTGCGCGGGGTGATTCGCCCATCCCTTCGGCGGGGGGCTGCTCTTACACGGCCCCTGACGAGAACGTGGGGAGCAACCGGAGGCGAACGAGTAGTCCGGACGAGAGGAACCCGATTCGGCCTGACGTCGTGGCGAGCGTGCTGAGGAGTGGCGAAGCGCAAGATGCCTTCTCGGAAGGCAAGGTCAGCATCCGGGGGGAGAGCAGGCCAATCCGGATGGCGACGTGGGGTGGTTGGGGCGGAACGCTTGGGAAGGTCCGACGACGTGAACGACGGAGGCCTGATGGGCACAGGACGCGAAGAACCTGCGGTACATCAGGGTATGCGGTGGGCCCTGAAAGATGTCCCCCGGCGGTCCGCTTGGTGCTCGGCGGACCGAAGCGAACCAGAGCACTGAACGACAGGAAAAGCGGCCCTTCATGAGTCAGGGGGGCCGCAAGCGTGCGAGTTTGCGGCACAGGGCGGCGGACGGACGGGCGCAGGAAGGGCGCGGCCCAATCGGTCGAACCAAAGCTTTGTGGCTTTCTCGACACGAGGGGCATTCCGAGAAGGGGGCCAGGGACCGACACGGTGTTCCCGAAGCACTCGATGCAAATCCCACGTGCCCTCCGTGACCGGTCACTTGCCGCGTCGAGCGGTTGCCGTCGGCGCCACCTGGATTGCCTGCTTCGCTACCGCCGGCTAACCAGGTAACATACACCCTGCGACTGGTCATGGCCCGCGAACGCGGGACGAAGCCCTGTGAGCCCGGACGAAGAGCACGACCATGCGAGACGCGCGGATCGACCGACTGGCCCAACTGTTGGTTTCCCACTCCACCAGGCTGCAAGCTGGCGAGAAGGTGCTCATCGAATGCTTCGACCTGCCCGGCCCCGAACTGCCGGCGGCGCTGGTGCGGGCCGCGGCCGAGCGGGGGGCTGTGCCGATTGTGGTCACCAAGCAGAATGCGGTGCTTCGCGCGATGTGGCTGCATGCTACCGAGGAAATGGTGCGCACGATCGGTGCGGTCGAGCGGCAGCTGATGGAAGAGGTGCAGGCGTACGTGGGTATTCGAGGTGCAGCCAACGTCAGTGAGCTGGCGGATGTGCCGCCGGAGAAGATGGACCTGTACCGCACGTACATCTGGCAGCCCGTGCACATCGGTATCCGGATCCGCCGCACGAAATGGGTCGTGCTGCGCTACCCGACGCCGTCGATGGCCCAGTTGGCGGGAATGAGCACGGAGGCATTTGAAGATTTCTACTTTGACGTGTGTACCGTCGACTATCCGGCCATGGCTCGGGCGCTTGAGCCGCTGGCGGAGTTGATGCGCCGTACGGACCAGGTTCGGCTGGTCGGGCCGGATACGGACCTGACTTTCTCGATCAAGGGCATTGGCGTCGTCCCGTGCGCCGGGGAACACAACATCCCGGACGGCGAGGTGTTTACGGCACCGGTGCGGGACTCGGTAAACGGCTACATCACGTTCAACACGCCCACGATCTACGAAGGGGTCACGTTCGAAAGGGTGCGCCTGGAGTTCCAGGAGGGCAAGATCGTGCGGGCCACGGCCTCTAGCAACGAGCGGCGACTGAACGAGATCCTGGATGCCGATGAAGGGGCCAGGTACATCGGTGAGTTTGCCATCGGGTGCAACCCGAAGATTCGCGAGCCCATGAAGGACATCCTGTTCGACGAGAAAATCGCCGGCTCTATCCATCTGACCCCCGGCAACGCCTACGAGGAGGCAGACAACGGGAACCGTTCCAAGGTGCACTGGGACATGGTCCTGATCCAGCGGCCGGAGTACGGCGGGGGAGAGATGTATTTTGACGGCCGGCTCGTGCGCAAGGACGGTGAGTTTGTCCTGCCGGAACTGCAACGCCTGAACGAAGGCTTCTAGCCGGGTCCCATGGCCACGCGCACAGAAGAGGCAGTGCTATGGCAGTCGTGCTCATTGCCACGTTGGATACCAAGGGGGCCGAAGCGGCGTTTGTACGGGATGTGCTCACGGCGGCCGGACTGGAGGTGCTGGTCGTTGACGCCGGCGTTCTTGCCGATCCGCCGTTTCAGCCTGACGTCGGTCGGAGGCAGGTCTTTGAAGCGGCGGGGACGAGCTGGGAGCGGCTGCGTGAGGAGGCGGATCGAGGCAAGGCCATCGAAGCGGCAGCACGCGGCGTGAAGAGCCTGGTCAAGCAGCTCTATGAGGAAGGCAAAGTCGAAGGAGTGTTCGGACTGGGTGGTTCGGCCGGTACGACCATTGCAACCGCGGCCATGCGTGAGCTGCCGGTGGGGGTGCCGAAGGTGATGGTGAGCACGCTGGCCAGCGGCCAGACGCGTCCCTATGTCGGCGTCCGCGACATCATGATGGTCTACTCGGTCGTTGACCTCGCGGGCATCAACCGGGTCAGCCGCCGCGTGCTGGGCAACGCAGCCCGCGCATTGGTGGGCATGATCAAGTACGGTGGCGATGTCGATGCGGCTGCCGACAAGCCCGTCATCACAGCGACCATGTTTGGCGTGACCACGCCGTGTGTGGAAGCTGCGCGTCGCCGGCTGGAGGCAGCCGGCTACGAAGTGCTCGTGTTCCACGCGACCGGCACCGGAGGCCAGGCCATGGAGTCTCTGGTACGCGACGGCCTGGTGGATGGCGTGCTGGACATTACGACGACCGAGTTGGCCGACGAGCTCGTCGGAGGGATCTTGTCTGCCGGTCCGGATCGTCTGACCGCTGCCGGCCAGTGCGGAGTGCCGCAGGTGATTTCGGTCGGTGCGCTGGACATGGTCAACTTTGGGCCGCCGGACACGGTACCTGAGAAATTCAAGGGGCGCCGCTTCTACCAGCACAATCCGACCGTGACACTAATGCGGACAACGCCCGAGGAAAACGATCAGCTCGGGTGGGAGATTGCTACCAAGGCTAGCGCGGCGAAGGGGCCGACGGCAATCATCCTGCCACTCGGCGGCGTCTCGGCAATTGATGCCCCGGGCAAACCGTTCTGGTGGCCAGAAGCGGACGAAGCCCTGTTTACGCGGATCAGCAACGAGGTCTCCAGCCGGGTAGAACTCATCAAGATGGACAACCACATTAACGATCAGCAATTCGCCGTGGCGGCGGCCGAGAAGCTGCTGGCGCTGATTGAGGCGAAGAAGTCGGGAGCGTATACGAGTCCGTCGTAAGCACAAGGAGAGCGGGATCGATGGTCTGCGAACTGACCCGTGAGCAAATTCTCCGGAACCTGCGCTCCGAAGTAGCCGCCGGACGACCGATCATTGGGGGAGGTGCCGGCACCGGGATCTCGGCAAAGTGTGCGGAGGCCGGCGGCATTGATCTAATCATCATTTATAACTCCGGACGATATCGCATGGCTGGCCGTGGCTCGCTCGCCGGCCTCATGCCTTACGGCGATGCGAACCAGATCGTCGTGGAGATGGCCCGCGAGGTGCTGCCGGTCGTCAGACGGACGCCCGTGCTGGCCGGCGTCTGCGGCACTGATCCGTTCCGGATTATGAAGCTGTTCCTGCAAGAGCTGAAGGCGATGGGCTTCAGCGGCGTCCAGAACTTTCCCACCGTTGGCCTCATCGACGGCACCTTCCGGGTCGGGCTGGAGGAGACGGGCATGGGCTACGGCCTGGAAGTCGACATGATCCGCCTGGCCCGCGAGCTGGATCTCCTGACGTGCCCGTACGTGTTCAATGAAGAAGAGGCTAGGCAGATGACTGAGGCCGGGGCGGATGTGATCATTGCGCACATGGGACTGACAACCAAGGGAACGATCGGAGCGAAGACAGCTCTGTCGTTGGAAGAGGCAGCTGCTCGGGTACAGGCCATCCACGATGCGGCTAAGAGCGTCCGTGACGATGTGCTTGTGCTTTGCCATGGCGGCCCGATCGCGGAACCGGAAGATGCTGCCTACATCTTCCAGCACACGAAGGGCGTAGTGGGATTCTTCGGGGCCAGTTCCATTGAGCGGCTGCCGACCGAGGTGGCGATCACGGGGCAGGTGAGGAAATTCAAGAGCTTGAAGATCGGCCAGTGAGCACCAAGAGGAGCTTGCAGTCCGGCGGCCGCCGTGCTGCCGCGGAGGCGTTTGAGCCCGAGCGGATCAAGGTCGTAGTGTTCGACGCCGACGGGGTGCTAGTGCATGGCAGCACGCTGTATCCGGCAGGCTTGCCGGCATGGCAGTGGGTGCAGCGTTCCGGACGGCGCACCTACCTGCTGACAAACAATTCGATGCGTTCCCGGTCCGCTTATGCCCGCCGCTGGCAGCGGATGGGCTTCCCGCTGCGGCGGTCGGAGATCGTGACCAGCGGTTATCTGGCAGCGCTCTACTTGCGGCGCGAACTGGCCGGCGGTCGGATTCGCCCGCATATCTTTGTCGTCGGTGGGCCCGGGATTCCGGCCGAGCTGAAGGCCGTAGGAGTGCCAGGTAGCTGGACACGTGACCCGGCAGATGAACGGCCCGCCCACTATGTGCTCGTCGGGTTGGACAAGCAGGTGAACTATCGCAAGCTGTCGCGGGCGCTGCGTGCGATCCTGTACGACGGTGCGGTCTTCTTGGCAACGAATCGAGATGCGACGTACCCGACCGAAAGGGGGCTTTTCCCGGGAGCGGGTTCGATTGTGGCTGCGTTGGCAGCAAGTGCCGGGCGGGAGCCGGCCGCGGTGATGGGCAAGCCGGAACCGAGGGCGTTGGAGTTGATTGCGCGGGAGGTGGGATGTTCGTTAGAGGAGCTGCTGGTGGTGGGGGACCGGCTGGAGACGGACATCCTCTGCGCCCGGCGGGCCGGCGCGTGGAGCGCTCTGGTGCTTAGCGGTGTGACGGATCGCAAACGGCTGCGCTCAGTGACTGATCCCGACGAGTTGCCCCACTTCGTGCTCCGCGACGTCGGCCAGCTCCCCGATCTCTTCGCCCACCCCGCTCGCTACCGCTGGGCTACGCCTGGCCCCTAGATCGCTGCGGTCTGCGGTACCGCGTACGCGTGACTGGTCCCGATCACGCGAATCGGTCGATTGAGGCGATCGGTCCAGCGCGGTCTTCGCCTGCTGCGGACAATCCGCTGCACGGGCTGATCGAGGGGGGCGGCGTAGTGGGGGTGAAATTAACGGAGACTCGCACCTGGCTCCGCCAGAACCTCGCGGATCTCCACATCGTCCCATTCCACCGTGCCCGGGGGCCAGTACGCGTACAGCATAACCCGTGCCCACCGCGGCCGAAACTTGCTGTGCTTCGGCGTGAACTCCTCGACGTGCACATGCCACCGATTCGGCTCGCCCTTCAAGTTCGCCTGCAACCGATACACCTCACGGAGCTCCTCGTCCGAAGCGTTCACGCCAACTGGGTCAGGACGCCGCCGTTCACGGAACCGAGTCTTCAACGTGTCGTAGCACTTCACGAACACCTTCGCAGCCGTTCCCGTCGAACGCCAGCGCACCCGTAACAGGTACTTCTTGCCGGGCTCCACCCTGAAGTACGCGCTGTAGTAGAGCACTCCCATGGTTGCGGCTACTGGCTTCGGAATGTCAAAGCGGATGATCCGGTTGCGGCGACTGCCCTCTTCCCAGGTCCAACTCACATGAGCCGGCAACGGGTCCCACCCGGACGGATGCTTCCTGCCACTCTCAAAATCGCCGCGCACCAGGTTCGGCCCCAGTTGCTTCGAACTGTACTGTGGCACTGGCCGCGGTCGGTCCGGCCGCGGTGTGCTTGTGCCGTACAGGGCATCCAGTGCTTCCCGCACGTAGACATGCGGGATCTCGCTGACTGAGCGTGTGCGCGCCTTCTTGTGATACACCACCCGCGGGGGGTCGTGGCGAAAGTCGACGATAAAGATTTCCAGGTCGTAGATGTCGTACCGTGCTCCCGGCGCGCGTTCGATCTGCCCCCAGATTGCGATGTGAGCAGCGAAGTCGCGTTGCACGATGACGCGCACCTTTTCCAGAGGTGTGTCGACCGTGACCGCAATGCCGTTCGACCGGCAGAAGTCGCGCACGTCCTGCACTGTCTCTGGCACGATGAACCGGCCCCGCCGGCTCAGCTTCTGCCAGAACATCTCCGCTAACTTCCGCCCCATCTTCCCGTCATCGAATGTGGATACGAAATCAAACGGGATGACCACCGCCTCGGTGTCGCTAACCTGGGCGACCGCAGGGGGGCCAATTGCCCCTGTGGCCACGAGTGCGCAGGCGAACAGTGCCGGCACCATCCTGCGTGGGACCGACCACTTGGCATCATCGACGCTATTTGACCCACTGCTTTGTCCGTTTGTGGGCTTAGACGTCATGATGATTACTGGGCACTCCTGGTCAACTTGTCGAAGTAACGGCTGGTCAGGTCCTCCCAGCCCGGGGGCGCCGCCTTACGGAACGCGTTGACCATTTCCTTTCTCACCTCCGCGGGCGCGGCACCCGAGCGGTCACTCTTCACGCGCAGCTGGCCACCGGCGTACGCCTTCAGCTCACTCAGCCCCTTCAGCACCACCTCCCTGCGTCGCAGCGCCGCATGGACCCTGCCGGCCCGCAGATCGGCCTCAACCTGGGCCATCAGTTCGATGAGTTGTTCCAGGTCAGTGCGGTGGAACTGCGTGACCTGGAATTGCAAACAGATTACTTCGGCCTTGTTCCGCAGCGCTGCCTGCTTTTCGGCCAACCGTTGCAGGACTTCTGGCGGCCGAGCCGGTGCCGGTCCCTCCAGCCCCTCGCCCCCCACGCCACTCTGTTTTCCTCCGCCTGTGGCCCCGCCGACCGGATCCTTGCTCTTGTCCTCCACCTGGCCCTCCACGTACGGATCGGGCGTTAGCCGTGTGGGCGTCTTCCGCCCGCCCTTGCCCACGGCTTCCTTCGAGACGAATTCGCCATGCGACTTGCCGGACCGGCCTTCGCCGCTGCGGCCGCCGATTTCGTTGCTATTCGGCAGTCGATTGCCTGTGACGCCCCGGGCGCTCATATTCGAGATCGGGCCATCCATCGTGTCCCACCCGGCCCCTTTGTCCAGCGAATCGGCCCAGCTGCTGGAAACGTCTTCCATCTCCTCAAAAAGGTCTTCTTCCTCCTCCATGAGCTCGCCGACCAGGTCGTCTAGCTCGCCCGGCAGTTCTGCCATCGGAGCGGACTTGAACATCTCGTCGATCGGCTCCTCCTGCATCCACCGTTCGCGGTCCGGCGTATCCGGCAGCCATTTCTCGATGTTCGTGGTCATCTCCTCGGCCCGTTCCGCCCCGAGTTGCTCCAGCGGCACGGCCAGCTCCACGGCCTTCTTGGTCAGCGCGTCGGCGGCCATCTTCAGTTCGGTTTCGATCTCAACCAGCTCTTCAAGCAGCGATGGGTTCGCGAAGTCCTGCTCTGGCAGTCGGCTCAGATCGCTGTGCGTTTCCCCCATGAACCGCGCCCAGTCCTCCTCGACGGCGGCCAGCTCCTTGAGGAGCTTCTTGTCCTCCTCGGTGAAGTCCTCAACTGGCTTCTTCGCGAGATTCTCGCTTGCCTCGATGACTTTCTTCTGCTGGCGCAAGAACTCGTTCAGCTTGTCGCGCAGCTCGCGCAGCTTGTCCTCGAGCGGATCCGTGGGTAAATCCCCCCCTTGTTTCCGCTCCGCTTCCGCCAGCAGTTGCCGCTCGGCCCGCCGGGCCAGCTGCAGGAGTTCTCTGAGCACGGCGATAATCCGGTCCTGGATTGCCATCAGCTCGCCAGTTGCCGTCTGCCTGGCCTGTGGCGTGCGCACAGTGCGAGCGCCGTGTGCAACTCGGACGGCCCGTGCCATCGGCCCGGCGTGCAGCGTGTGCAGCGATCGCTGCAGCGGCGCCAGCTCGGCGAGCCTTTCCTGCTTCTCCAGGTAGTCAAGGATCGTCTTCGTGTCCACACGCACCGAGTGCTGCAGCTGTGCGGTTGTCGTAGCGACGGACTCGTAGTCGGCCGAGCCGGCCAGCTCCCGGGCTCTTGCGGCCGAAGCTCTGGCTTTCAGCTGAGTCTGCAACACGGCAAACAGACGCGCCTTCAGGTCCGGTACAACACGGGCGAGCTGCTCGGACCGCTCCTGGCGGCTGACCACCCGGACGCGGATCCAGGCAGTGGCCGACCGCTGCGGCTTAACCTCCTTGCCCGGCAGCTTCACGCGGCGGTTGTCCTCAGTAACCGCTCGTACCAGAAGCTCGCTCCCCGAGGTGTACCGATCTGGCAGCCGCCAACGCAGGGTCTTGGTCACCTTCTGCTGAGCGTCAAAATGCCACCGTCCAAGCGTGACGATCGCCGACTCGGTCCGGGGGGGATCATCGGCTGCCGAGCCGGCCACCGGGGCCCGTTTCAGCTCGCACCACAGCTTCGTCACGCCGTAATCGTCACGGGCACGGACAACGAGCTCCAGCTCGCCCCCTTCGGGAAGCTCCAGCCCGTCCACTGGTCGGACAAGTCGGACCGCTGGCGGGCGATCCTCGATGACATCGATCCGGTGTAGCCGGGGCGACGGGTTCGCCAGATCGGCCTGGTTAGTCACGTGCACGGAGTAGGTCGCGTCGTGCACCAGCCACAGGCGTGCCTCGAGCGCGCGACGCGCGTCGCCGACAACGGCTCCCGGAACTCGGTTCCCGTTGAGCGCCAGGTAGCCGTGGCGCAGCGGAACCGTGGTGTGGAAACGAACGAGAGCTTCAGTGTACTGGGGGGCACGCAGGTCACCGTGACTCTGGCGCACGCGCTCGGGGGGCCTACCCAGATACGCCGGGTAGCGGTACTCGATTTCGACTCCGGTGATTTCTGGCGGCTCAGTGACCCGGATCCGGAAACGAGGTGACTGGGTGGTATGCACCTGAACGTAGTAGCGCGCATCTTGTTGCAGCGACGGAACCGTGCCGAGGAGCTCAGGGCTCTGGCCACCAACGGCCAGCAGAGCGTACTGCTGCTTTGTGCCGTCGGCCAGCTGGAGAAACAGGGTGCCGTCCGGGAGTGCAGTGCGTTCCACCGGGGCCAACCGCACTCGGACCTGGAACGGCTTGCCCTTCAGGTGGACCGTGTCCCCGGGAACGACTTCGACAATCTTCACCGTGCCTTCGTGCGGTACAAACCGCCAGGGTACCATGATGCGTGTCAGGGACGAGGACCAGCCGGGCGAGGCCGAACAGAGCACAGCAAGCAGGAGCAGGCAAACGCTGGCCGCCAGCCAACTGAAGGCCGCATCACGAGCGGTGGCCAGACCGAAGCGGATTCGATCACGCCAGGGAATCTGGCCAGTAACCTGCTGCAGTGGCTGGTCCGCCACGTGGCGGTACAGCGCGCGGACGGCCGTTAGCGAGAACGCGTCGTCGGCACGTGCCAGTTGGAGCAAGCCGACGAGCTCGCCGTCGATTTCCGGAAAAGTCGCTTCCACCCGGCGCGCTGCCGCTTCCAGCGAACGCCGCTCACACAGCGAACGATAGAGCGCGACGGCCAACGGGCCGGTTGCCAACACGAGCCACGCGACAAACAGAAGCCAAAGAACAGCGGGTCCGTAAGGCAGAACCTGATCCACCGCCAGCACGATCAGCAACAGTAGCGTGCCGGCAGCAACCGCCAGGCCTGTCCGAGTCAGCAGGCTCCACAACCACCAGCGCTGGCGGAGCTCATCGAGCCACCGGGCGATTCTGAGTGCTTCGTCGGTCATGACGTATCCCTTTATCCCGTTGGATGGCCCGTTTCAGTGCGTCACGGCGTACGCCAGCACGTTCGTACCGATCTGCAGCGCGTCCTCGTCCAGGTAGCCGTAGCTGTACGGGTGCGGGAACTGCTCCCAGCCGTTACCCAGGTCGAAGCGGCTGTAGACGACCGCCAGACGGCCGCCGATCGAGAGACCTTCCAGCGTCGGCGTCGTCAGATCGCCGAAGTCCTCCAGCGTCCGCGGCGTGTAGCGGACCGACTGGACGTCGAACATCATGTGGTAGATCGGATGGTCCAGGGGAACCGGTTCCAGTTTCGCGTCCGGGAACACCTTCTGCATCTCACGACGAAATGCTCGATCGAATCCCAACCGGCCGCAGCAGGCGTCGGCAAGCAACATGCCTCCGGCCTGCAGGTAAGCACGCAGCCGCCCAGCCTCTTCAGCGGACCAGACGAACTCGTCATGGCCGGTCATGTACAGCAGGGGGTGCCGGGCGAAGCGAGGATCGGTCAGCGGCAGGGTGACCTTCTTGAACTTGACCTCCAGCGTGGAGTTGTCCCGGGCGTACTTCAGCAGGTTGTAGACGGCCGACGGGTCGGGGTCCCAGTCGCCGGAGTGCTGGAGTTGGACCAGGACGAAGTCGTCCCGGGTCGGCGCCGTCGCTTCGTGATAGATCTTCGTCGTGCTCAGGAACCTAGCGAGCTGATAGGAAGCAATCAGGTAGGTCACGTAGTTAGCACCGATCTGGCGCGCCTGAGCGATAGCAATCCGCAAACCGCGCGGGTGCGTGTGCCCGTCCCAGCCGCAGGTCAAGTCGACCGGCGAGTAGACGACGGCGAGCCGACAGCCGATCGTCACGCCCCACAGCTCCGGCTCGTCTCGATAGGTGCTCCCGTCTGCTTTCACATACTCCACCTGGCCGAGCTTATAGAACGAGGCAAAGAGCGGTTCGTCCGGCGGCAGCCGCTTCAGCCGCGCGTCCGGAAGAATGCCTTCCACGGCGGCGCGGAACGCTTCATCGAAATCCTGCCAGCCACAGCAGGCGTCGCCGATGATCATGCCGCCGTCGAGCACATAGCGGCGCAGCTGAGCGTGCAGCGCGTCCCCAAGGGCGAACGTGTTGTGACCGGCAAATAACAGCGCCGGCAACTCGCGCGGATCAAAATCAAAATGCGCGAAGTCTGTTTCCACCGCCCGGTAACGGATGCCCAACTGGCGGTTGGTCCAGTCCAGCAAGGTCTGAACGTCGGACGGGTCGGTCATCCAGTCACGGTATGCGAGGCGCTTGCCGTTGCGCGTCATCCAGCGGACCGGGCCCAGCGCTGCTTTGCCGATCAGCGCGGGCGGGGCAGGTGGCCGCTTCCGCTCGCTGCGGCGTAGAGGTGTGACGGGCAGCGGCAACGGCGGAAACGCTTCGCCGCCCGTGCGACTGTGCGGTTTTGCCCGCGGCGGTGGCCCACAAGTGACCGGTCCTTGGGGCTGGAGCAACGCGGCCAGCCATGGCGTTTCGGCCAGCAGTCCCGGGCTCAGGCCCGCCAGCCAGTACGCGCCGAGCCGCTCGAGGAAGTCCCGCCGGGTTGTCCGATCGCCCGCCCGTTCGCGTCTCATCTGCTACCGCTCCCGGCCGTCTCGGCCTCAATGCACAGCGTCACAGTTTCGAGTGTGGCCGAACTGTTTATAGTCTACAAGAATAGTTGTGATTACGTCCATTTCGTGCCAGCCCAAACGTGCCGTGCCTCCGGCATGCAGCTTGCATGCCAGGCACAGTGGCCACGCGGTGATCCCACGGAGGTGCCACGATGCGACGCGTCCGGCTTAGCACGGCGATACCGTTGCTGGTGGCGGCCGTGGCCGTCGTTGCTGGCGGCAGGCGGGCTGCGGCGCAAGAACCGCAGCCCATCCATCCGTTCGGACCCAGACGCAGTGTGCCGACGGAGGCACGTCCCGGTGTGGTTCGGCTCTCAGATGGCAACGCCCTCTACGGCCAGCTGTACCTGACGCCCGGCAAACGGTGGCGTTTCTACGACGAGAAGCTGAAGCGGTACATCGAGCTACCGCTGAGGGTGATTGAGCGGGTTGAGGTTACGGTGGCCAGGGAGTGGCTCGAGAAAGAATGGCGGTTTCGTGAAGCCGCCAGCAACGAGAAAGTGTACACGGGACGGAAGTATCCGGCCCGCGTGCTCCACTACAAGATCACGCTCATCAATGGCCGGCAGCTCGAGGGCAGAGGCTCAACCGTTCTGTACGCAAAAGTACCCGGCGCACGCCGTGCCCGGAAACTCATCCTGCGCGAACGCCAGAAGGGCAAACCGGGTCAGACCCTCAAGCAGCTTGTGTACGTGCGCGAAATCGACTTCCGCGCGGAGGCGGTGGAACGCTTCCGGCAACAACAGCAGCAGCGTCAACGGGCTACCCAATCAGACCATGACGTTAACCCACGAAAGTAGCGTCAGCCCTTGGGCCGCGCTGCTGTTTGCGGCCGGTGCCGCAGCGCTATCCGGCTACACCTACTACCGGCTGCGCGGCCTGCTGGCCAGCCACCATTGGAGCCTGTTGGTCACGCTGCGCCTGACCGCGCTCATGGCTCTGCTGCTTCTGCTGGTCCGGCCGGTCGCGACAGTCTACACAGCACCGGACTCGGCCCCTCAGCTGCTTCTGCTCCTGGACCGGTCCGCGTCGATGCAGGTGAGCGACGTGGCTGGGAACGAGGACCGGTGGCACGCCGTGCTTGCGCGGCTTCCGGGGTGGCTGGCAGCCGTGCGCAGTAGCTTCGCAACGCGTCTGGTCGTCTTCGATGCACAGACCAGGCCAGTGCGTGACCTGGCTGAGCTGCGGAGCGTTGAGCCCGACGGGCAGGCGACGTCGCTGGCTGCTGCAATCCGAGCGGTTGCTGAGGGTCGTCCCCAACTTGCCGTGCTTGTCAGCGACGGGATCCATAACACGGCAGGCGACCCCCGGCGGCTGGCCGCGGAGCTAGGCGTGCCCATCTACACGGTGGGCGTGGGCAGTTCGCTGGAGGATCGAGCTGGCCTGCGCGACATCCAGGTTGTTGATATCGTGTTGCCCGCCGAACTGCCACTGCGGAACCGGGTGCAGGCTAAGGCGATGGTGGAGGCCGTCGGCTGTGAAGGGACGGTCGTGGAGGTGAGGCTAACCGAAGACGAGACGGTCGTGGCGACAGCCACGCTGGAGCTCGATGCGCTGAAAGGTACCCATGAGGTGTTGCTGGAGTTCGTGCCCGAGCGGGAAGGGCTGCATACGTACACGGTGAGCATTCCGCCGGCTCCGTTTGAGTCGATTCCCCAGAACAACACCAAGACAGCCATGGCTCGGGTTTCCGCCCGGCGCATCCGCGTCTTTTACGTGGAGGGCACGTTGCGCGCCGAATACGGCGCGCTGGTTCAGCACTTTCTGGCACGCGATCCTGACATTGCCTTCCTGGCTATGGTCCAAATCCGTCCGAACCTGTTCATGAAGCGGACCACGATCCCGGAACTGCAAGCGGTCAGCACGCTGCCAGAGGGGGCCGATTTCTGGAGGAACTTCGACGTCGTCATCCTCGGTGACCTGGATGTCACGTACTGGCGAGGCGAAGCGCTGCGGGGATTGGTGCGGTGGCTTAGGGACGGGGGCGGGCTGTTGGCTCTGGGCGGTTACCACGCACTTGGCCCGGGGGGCTACGCCGACAGTCCGCTGGCCGCCGTGCTGCCTGTTGCGTTGTTGGACCGCAACGCAGGTCAAGTAGAAGAGCCGTTCGTGCCGCAGCTGACGCCTGCTGGAGCGGCTCACCCGATCTTTGCCGGGATTACGGACTACTTCCCCACGGAGGCAGAGCCTGCGCGCGTGTCGTTACCCCCCCTGCTCGGCGCTACGCGCGTCGGTCCTGCTCGACCTGCTGCCACCGTGCTGCTGGTCTGTCCGGCTGCAAAGGCGGCCGGCGGCGACAGGCCGATGCCACTGCTGGCGGTCCAGCCGGTGGGTAAGGGGCGCAGTGCGGTGTTCGCGGCCGATACAACGCGCGTTTGGTATCAAGCAATGAAGACCATAGGGCGCGACTCGCCGTTCGTGCGGTTCTGGGGCCAGCTTCTCCGATGGCTGGCCAATCGGGACGTCAGTGGCCTGGGACTGAGCCTGACGGCGCGCACCACGAAGGCCTGGTACCGGCAGGGCGAACAGGTGGTGGTTGAGGCAGAAGTGCGCGATCAGGAGGGAGCGGGCACGGACGAGGCGGACCTGACCGTGACACTGAGTGGCCCGACTGGTTCGCTGAAGGCTAAGTTGACGCCGGTGGGCGATCTGCCCGGGCGATATCAGAAGAGCTTCACGGGGCTCGAGCCGGGCCGCTATCGGGTGGTGGTGGCCGGCACGCTGGGGGGCGAGACGCTGGAGTCGGCCGAGCTTGAGTTTGAAGTAGGCCGCAAGAATCTCGAATTCGACCAGCTTGCCCTGAACGAACCACTGCTCATAGAAATCGCCACCGCAAGCGGTGGTCAGTACGTCCATCTGACACTGGCCGATCGGCTGTTCCGCGAACTACAGGCGAGAGAGCAGGGGGGGCGCATCGCGCGCCAGATCCAGCTGGCCTGGCCTCCGCTCATCTGGGCGCTCTTTGCAGCGGTGCTCTGCACGGAGTGGTACCTGAGGCGAAGGTGGCGGCTGCGGTAGCGTGCGTGGCCGAGCGCGGACGATGAGTGACCGAACCGGATACCGCTTCCTGGAACCGACGGCGGTTGCGCGCGTGCGCAACCTGTCACTGGCTGCGCGCAAAGTGGTGCAAGGCTTCATTGCCGGGCTCCATCGCAGCCCGTACCGCGGGTTCAGCGTCGAGTTTGCCGAGCACCGCGAGTACTGCCCGGGCGACAACCTCCGCTATCTGGACTGGAAAGTCCTCGGGCGCACCGATCGGTTGTACATCAAGCTGTTCGAAGAGGAGACGAACATGCGGGTCCAGCTGCTGCTGGACGCCAGCGGCTCGATGGACTTTTCCTCCGCGGGCAGACTGCCGAAGGTCGAGTACGCGGCTTACCTCTGCGGCATGCTTGCCTACCTGGCCTCACGCCAGCAGGACGCGGTGGGAATGACGATCTTCGATGAGCGCGTGCGGCTGAACATGCCGGCTCGGTCAGGGCCGAGACACATCGGCGAACTGCTCAGACAGCTGGAACGGTGGTGTGCCCGTGATCAGATCCTGCCTGAGCACCGGCCACGTCGCACGCAGATCGCCGAGACACTCCATCGCATCGCGTTCCAGTTGCGACGACGCTGTCTGGTGGTCCTCGTCAGCGACCTACTGGATGAAGCCGGCGACGAAGCCATAGCGCGCGCCCTGTACCACTTCAAGCACCGCCAGCACGAAATGCTCCTGTTCCACGTGCTCGACCCCGCGGAGATTGAGTTCCCGTTCCGGGAGACGGCTCTGTTCGTCGATCTCGAAACCCAGGAGCGATTGCAGGTCGATCCGACCTACGTTCGCGACGAGTATCGTCGGGCAGTAGAGGAGTTCTTGGCGTTTCACCGGCGAAAGGCGCGCGAGCTAGCGGCAGACTACGTGCTGGCTCGGACCGATATCCCCTACGACGTGATGCTGGCTCGCTATCTGCGGGCGCGGCGCGATGCGCTGGTCCGAGGGCGAGCGGCCGTGCGTTAGCAGCAGGGTATGGAGGTGGTGGCGAGGCGATGAGCTTCTTGGAGCCTTGGTTCCTGCTGGGAACGCTTGTGGCCCTGGTGCCCCTGATCCTGCACCTGATGCACCGGCAACGGGCACCGCGCCTGCCGTTTAGCACGCTCCGCTTCGTGCGCGCGTCGGTCCAGCGCACGCGGCGGCGGAAGATCGTGCAGGATGCCCTACTGCTGGCTGCGCGCATGGCGATCCTGTTCTTCCTGGCGGCGGGCCTGGCGCGGCCCGCCGTGCGCGCCCTGCACGGCCTGCTGCCAGGCCGCGGTGCCCTGGCAGTGGCCATCGTGCTGGACAACTCAGGAAGCATGGCCGCGCAAGATGCAACGGAAACGCGCTTCGAACGCGCTCAGATAGCCGCCCGACAGATCCTCGCATCCCTCAGTCCTGGCGACCAGGTCGCGCTCCTGACAACCGCTCCGGTGCGCCTACCGGCGCTCAACCAGCTGCTGACCAATCACGAACTCATCTACCAGGCCGTGCAGCAATGCCCCGTTGTGCCAGGAACAGGCGATCTGGCACAGGCGATCGCTCGGGCGAGCCGGCTGCTGGCCACGTCGAAGAATCCCGTGCGGGAGCTGTACGTGATCACCGACTGTCAGCTACAAGACTGGCAGGACGTGGCAGAGCGGCTCGGATATGCGCTGACTGCGCCGCTTGTGGTCGTCGATGTGTACCGTTCGGTACCGCCGAACGTGACGCTCGCCGACGTTCAGTTCCTCAGCCCCGGGCCACTGGTCGGGTTGCCGGTAATGGCCACGGTCGAGCTGCGCAATGGGGGCGCAACGGAGGAGACTCGCCGCGTGGAGGTGCTGGTGGCTGGTCGACGGGTCGCATCCAGCGACCCGGTCACCGTCGCCGCGGGCGGGCGACGCACGACGCATGTCAGATTCCGATTGGACCGGGCCGGCCACCGGCCGGTGCAGGTGCGACTTACCGGAGACGATGCCCTGCTGCTGGACGACGCGCGCTACGCGGCGCAGCCGGTGCACGAACAGCTGCGTGTCGCCCTGGTGACCGCTCCCGGTGAGGACCTCTCCGATCCATCAAGTGACGCCTACTACGTAGCCCAAGTGCTGCAACTGGATGAACCGGGCCGCTGGCCAATTCGTCTTAGCCGGTTCACGTGGCGTGAGCTGGCGGCCGAGCCGCTCCAGGAGTACGCGGCTGTGTTCCTCTGTGGCCTGCCGTCGGAAGATGAGCAAACGGTGAAGCGGACGCTGATGCGGTACGTCGGCCAGGGGGGACGTATGATCTGGCTCCCCACGAACACGGAAGGACCGGGCCAGTGGCAGCAGTGGTGTGCGGCTGCAGAGCAGTTGGTTCCGGGGACGGTTGCTGCCATGATGGCTGCCGTGGACGAGGGGGTCGGTGCTGGCTGGCGGATCGGTTGGCTCGATCTCGAGCGGCCTCTGCTGCGGCCGATCCGGATCGAACCGGCCGCGTACACAGAGATCCGCGTGTTTCGCTACTTGAAGTGGCGGCCAGCAGAGGATGCGATCGTCGTGGGACGATTGGAGACGGGAGATCCGCTGCTGTTGACCCGTGCGGTCGACAGGGGAACGACGTGGGCGCTGGCCACCGTACCCCACGTGGATTGGACGACGCTGCCCGTGGATCCACTGTTCGTGCCACTAATGACCCGCCTGGTGTTGGCTGCCGCTGAGCAAGAGGGGGGAGATTCGCTCAGCGTACTCTGTGGCCAGGCCTTTCGCTACCCGGTGGATGAGCTGGGGGGAACGGTCAAAGGATTGGTCGTGGTACGACCGGACGGTGAGTTGGTACGGCCGGCGATGGTGAACGATGAGGGGGGGCAGTTCGTCGAAGTGGTGGCGGATCGACCGGGGATTTACACGATCCGTCGGCTGGATACGCGCGAAGCCGTGGTGCGATTTGCGGCCAATGCGGCGGCGGACGAGTTTGATCTGCGGCATGCGCCGGTGCGCAGGTTGCGGGAGCAACTTGACCGCCTGGGGGGTAGATACGTTGCCTCCGGCAGCGACCTTGGCGAGCAGATCGCGCGGCTGCGGCGCGGCACGGAACTGATGGAGCCGCTGCTGTGGTCAGTGCTGGTGCTGTTGGCTCTGGAAGCATTGGTTGCGAATCGTGTACCGGGCGGCCTGCCGCTGCCGGAGCCGCAGCAGAGCCGGGGGCGGAGCAGGATCCCGCGTGAGCTGTTGGCGGAGATGGACCGGATGCTGGCCGGCCATCGCCACTAGAGAAGCGGCTTGGCCCTTGCTGCCCGCTGGGCGCAAGGCCGCCGGGCCAGGGCTCCGGCGGGGGCCGGTGCCGATAGTTGCCTCGATAACCAAGAGCCGGCACGCATCGATCAACTCGGTATGTCCGAGCAGGCGGGGCACGTGATCCGGCTGATGGCGGTGTCCCGGACACGCAGGGGGTTGGCTCAAGGGGCGGTGTTCAGCAGCTCGCGGGCACGGGGAACCAGAGGGCTGCCCGGGTAGTCTTGCACCAGGGTGCGGGCCGCCTGTGTGGCACGACGGCGATCGCCCAGCTTCAGCGCCGCCTGGACTTCCAGCCAAACCAACTGATCCGCGTAGCTTGAGTCGGGCGCGACGGCTAGCGAGTCAGCGACAACTCGCAGCACCTGGCGGTACTGCCCCCGGGCCAGCGCCACACGTGCGGCAGCCAGGTGCCAGGAGCCGTCCAGCTTCGATTCGGGAAACTCATCCGCCCACTGCGACAACGCCTCATACGCTGCGCGCAGCTGCCCTTCTTTCAGCAGCCCGGCCACTGTTCGTTCATATCCCCCCCGCCGTGCCACGGTCTCCGCCAGGGGTCGTTCGCGCAGGGCCGCAGCCTGCGCGTACAGCTCCCGTGCCCTATCGCCCTGGCCCATGCGCGCCGCCAAGTCCGCTTGCACCCGCAGCCAGAGCCGTCGCTCGTAAACGTGATCCGTTTTCTCTTTGGCCGCCATCCGCAGCACCTCGGCCGCCTGGTCCGATCGACCCACCTCCAGCAGCAGCTCGGCCAGGCGCACGCTCAGCCGGAACCGTTGCCGTCTCTCGCTACTGTGTCGCGCTGCGAGCCGCAACAGCTGTATCGCACGCTGGAGTTCGTCCAGATGAAAACGGGTCGCGTTCAGACCGAGCTGCACGAGCTCGTCCAGCTGTTCAGGACGAAGCTGTGGCTCAGCCCGCAAGCCGGCCAGCACCGTCTGAGCCAGCTGCTGCCAGTCTTCGCGGTAGCGCCACACTCGTGCCAGTGCCACGAGTCCTTCCGCGTCCAGTTTGGCCGGGTCATACTCGGCCAGGTACGGCACGTAGGCCGTCAGCGTGTCCTGTTCACTGGGTGGCGCGACACGAGCCGGCAACGGCCAGATCCGTACGCGGCTCGCTACGGTCAGCTTGCCACGTCCCACACGGTGCCAGGACAGCTTCACGGTGTATTCCCCCGGATGCAGGTACACATGCACGGGCTCGGCCTGCTCCGCAACGCTCTGGCCATCCCCGAACTCCCACCGCACTCTCCCCTGCCGGGGCAGCGCCGGGCTGGCCTGCCACCGGAACACAACGCGCACCAGCGTGACCGGCGGATCGGGCAATTGGACCACGCCGAGTTGCTCGGGGAAGAAGTCCGGCAGGTCGCGACCACTTCGCTCTTCCAGCTGGCTGGCACGCACGGTAGCCATGCGGTCTGCATGGAACGCCTGCGGCGGTACCACGGCCGGTCTGTCGGCCCCTGGCGGCTGCCAGGCGGCGACCATGATGGCCTGCGTCCCGGCCGCCGCATGCCAGTACTCGAAGCGATGGGGACCGCGTCCCAGCTCCACGGTTCCGCCGAAGCGTGCGCGGGGCACGGCGCGGTGCCTCCCCGGGGCGGCCGCGACGACTCGGCCGTCAATCACCAGAAAACTGCAATCCTGGCTGGTCGTGAAGAATCGGTACCGGCCGGGGCGATCGATGTACAACGTGCCCACGTAGCGGCTCAGGAACGGGATCGGTTCCGGAGCGCAGGGATTAGAGGCGTGGAAGACGCGATCGACCAAGGTGGCGCCCAGCGGTTCGGATCGCTCAAACGCCTCCTGTAGCGCCGCGAAGCTGTTCAGATCGAACCCGCGGAACCGGCGCGTTTCCAGGAGCAGGCCGGCCGATGGCCGGTCAAGTCGCCACCCGTGCTCGCTTGGCTTGCTGCTGTCGTTGGCATTGCTATCCTCCGACGCCACGGTGCCGAAATACACCCAGTACCGCCTCTGGCCGGCGATGGGGCGGAAGGCGAAACGGACCAGGTCATCCGGTCCGTGCTGCAGCAGGACGAAAGGCACGCGGCCGCGCCGGCCGTAGAGGAGAAGGGTTCCAGGCGAGCGGCCGTGCAGGAGCATTTCCACCTGGATGAGCTCCGCGGTGTCGTTGACAAGGACCGTGCGCCTGAGCGATCGGTCACGCGCATGCCACGGCGCCGACTGTGACCAACAGGTGTTGGCGACAAAGAAGACAATGCTAACTGGCAATAGTGACCTTCGTGGCACGGTCTTTGCTCCTGTGCTGGTCTGAGCCGGTGGGCATGGCCGAGCTTGCCAGGTCGAAGGAGTGCAACCCTGATGCCAGAACGAGCCGAGGGTGCCAAGTCGTCGCGCGTTGCGGAGGTCAGTCCCGAAGAGATTCTCGGCCGGGTCGCGCGGGCACGCAAGGCGGTGTTGCATGAGCTGCACAAGGTGATCGTCGGGCAGGACGAGATGATCGAGCATATGCTGATCTGTCTGTTCGCCCGCGGGCACTGCCTGACGATCGGCGTCCCGGGCCTGGCCAAGACGTTGACCGTCGCTACTCTGGCCAGAGCGCTGCATTTGAAATTCAGCCGCATCCAGTTCACGCCGGACCTGATGCCCAGCGACATCACGGGCACGGAGATCATCGAGCAGGATCCGGAAACCGGCCGCCGCCGGTTCCGCTTCGTGCACGGTCCCGTGTTCGCCAATCTGGTGCTGGCCGACGAGATTAACCGGGCACCGCCAAAGACCCAGTCCGCTCTGCTTCAGGCCATGCAGGAGTATCAGGTGACGGTCTCGGGCCAGACTTTCGAGCTGGACCAGCCGTTCCTGGTAATGGCCACCCAGAACCCGATCGAGCAGGAAGGGACCTATCCGCTGCCCGAAGCGCAGCTGGACCG
>JALXBF010000071.1 GCA_026991575.1 Planctomycetota bacterium
GGCTGGCGTAACGTGACAGCGCGCGCCTGCACGTTGTCGTGGAGCGGCCACTACTACCAGGGCGGCGACGGTCGGGACCGCCCCTACGAGCGACCCGACGGACTGGGCACCGAGCCCTCGGACGGGCCGCTGCTGATCGAGGACACGGTGGTCGAGCACAACTGCGGGGACGGGCTGGATTCGAAGACGGCGCGAACGACCATCCGCCGCTGCGTGGTCGCCAACAACCGCTGCGACGGCGTGAAACTGTGGGCGGACAGCAGCCTCGTGCTCAACACCCTGATCTACGGCCGAGGCGACGGAGATCCTCAGCCCACCCCCTGGGCAGCGCTGGTGATTGACCAGGTGGAACAGGCCGGCGCCCACTTCGAAATCACCAACGTCACGATCGACGACTCGCTTGGTCAAAACTACCTGGTGTACGTTCAGTACGGCAATCACGTGCCGGTGGAGGTAAAGTTCCGGAATTGCATTTTCAGCGCCCGTGGCCCGGAGTCGCCCATCTACGTCAATGAGGCCAGTCGGCTGGAGGCCAACTACTGCCTTTTCTACTTTCCGCGCTCAGCTTCTCCGGTCGTGTACGGAAACCGCACGATTTCCTGCAGCGATCTCGACTCCCTTGGAACCGGCAACTTTTGCGCAAACCCCCTCTTTGTGCGCACAGCCTGGGGCAACCGGGGTGACTACCACCTGCTGCCGGGCAGTCCGGCCATCGACGCAGGTGATCCCTCCGTGACCTGGAACGACACCGACGGCAGCCGCAACGACCTGGGCGCGTTCGGTGGCCCCGGGCCCCTGCTGACCCGCGTCGTTCCCTTTCAAGACGCCCCACGGGGCAGACCGACACGTTTTGAGCTGCTGGCTGTCCAGCCCAATCCAGCCCGGAACCGGATCACCATCCGCTACCGCCTGGCGTCTCCAGCTACCGTACGCGTCGCACTCTACGACGTCCTCGGACGCCGGGTAATGGGACCAACGACCCGCCGCCTGACAGCAGGCTACCACGAGTTCTCACTGGACGTCGCAGGCCTGCCGGCAGGCGTGTACGTGCTGCACGTGCGGGCGGGTTCGGCCTCCGCGACGCGGAAATTCTGCGTGGTCAGGTGATTCGCCGGGCCTTTCCGACTAGGACCTCGCCCGTTCGTCTCGCCAAACGCCAGAAAATCCAACTCTTCGTTGACATTTGGGCAAGAATCCGCTAATTTACGGCAAGGTAACAAAGCCAGGAGCAGAGCTCCGCATTTCAAACCGTGACCCTGGTGCAAGCCGCAAATCCACACAACGAGGTAAAGCTATGAGCGAAAACCGGCGCGAACAACGCGATCTCGACCGCCGCGATTTTCTGAAGCTTGGCGCAGCCGCCGGCGTGGGCGTAGCCCTGGCGTCGGCCCCGGCGCTGGCCAGATCCACAGGCGAGAGTCCACTGGATGGGCCTGCTAAAGAGTTTGTCGCCCCGCCCATCGAAAAAGTCCGCATCGGCTACGTGGGCGTGGGAGGCATGGGGACGAACCACGTGCGCAATCTGGTGCGCATCCCCGGCTGCGAGATTCACGCCGTCTGCGACATTGTGCCGGAGCGCGCCGAGCGCGCCCAGAAGATCGTGATGGACGCCGGTTTCCCGAAGCCCGAAGCCTACACGCGCGGTCCGTACGACTTCAAGCGCCTGTGCGAACGGGACGACCTGGATCTCGTCTACACCGCAACCCCCTGGGAGTGGCACGTGCCGGTTTGCGTGGCCGCGATGGAAGCGGGCAAACATGCGGCCACGGAGGTGCC
>JALXBF010000072.1 GCA_026991575.1 Planctomycetota bacterium
GCAGGAGAGAAAGAATGCCTCTTCGAACCGCGGCGCTAGCCCCCTAACCGAGCCGGAGTAGGGCATGAAGGCCCCTGCGCGCGTTGACGGCAAGCGGCGGGCGGATGAGTCTGCGGGAGGAGGCAAGAGCACAGGGGAGGGGGGGCGTGGCCCGATCGGGAGGCTCTTGCTGAACAACCTGGAGCTTGCGTTGTTGCAGCATGCCCGGATGTGAGGTCAGGCGTGCCCGCCATGCGGTATTCGGTCGTGAAGCACGCGCGGTGGTGGATCAGGGAGTTGCTCCAGCAGTGGGCACGGCTGAAGTGTCCGAAGACCGCGGCGACCTGCCGGCTCCTAACGCGGCACGAGCCGTCGTTGTGGGTGCTCCCGTACCACGAGGGCGTTGAGCCGGCCGACCATGAGGCCGAGCAGGCACTGCGGTCACCCGTGATCTCGCGGAAGATCAACCTCGGCAATGGCACCGAATCTGGTGCTCGCTGCACGGAACGGTTGCCGGACATTACCGAGGCGTGTCCACGAATCGGGCGCTGCACTCGGACCCTCGTCACAGGATCACTCGTCGCCTATCGACAAGGACGACTCCCTCTCCCCTTCTTCCCGGCCCTACCACGTGACGCCTCTGACCAGCCTGATCCCCCAATACCCATGGACCGGTACCCACGCCGCCCAACGGCACCTCGATCGTTGCTCCGCCCGCCCGTCTGCCCCCGTGAACAGCTACCAGCCCTCGGCCCACCGTGACGGCCCCTCGCTATGGGCGTCACCCATGCCTGGGTTCCCTTTCTATTTCGCTAGCTGGCTGAGCATCCTATCTTGCGCCATCGCCGAGTCTTGGCTCCTCCGGCTTTAGCAGGTATGGAAAGAAACCGTAGCTACTCACTACAACGGCGGCAGCTGCCAGCACAGAAATGGCTAACACTGCGGGCCCATAAGCACCGTACGCCGACTGCAGTGCAGCATAGGCTTCAGGAGCTGAGGTGCGACCATGCCACCACACGCGTAGGAACAAAAAGGACTCAAATAAAAGGCTCCAGGATGCGATGCCAGGAGCCTGGGCTAACAGCATTGGTAGCAGCAGGCGACCTCGTCCCCTCTCCTCGTACGTGGCCCGGGCCGCAACGGCAATGGGGAGCAACACCACGCCGGCACGAAATAGCAGCGAGGCGTAAAGAAGGGGTAGCCGCCACGACAGGTGATCAACGCTGCGGGCCGCGTCCATGAGGAGCTTCGCTATCGTCGCGCGCACCGGCGGGTCTGCGAAGTCGTCGGCCGCGCCCCACAGCATAACCAGGATACCTAGGGTGGCGGGCCAAAGGCAGGCGAGCACGTACTCCTCGAGATAAGCCCCACGCTTCCTTGATGTCCTCCTTCTGCCCCAGGCGACGCAAGCCAATATCGGTAAGATAAGCGCACGCGACCGGGCGTCGGAGTAACCGTTCGTTTGGAGCAGCGGCAACAGCGGCCACGGATGCAAGACAAACAGAAGCCCCCACCCAAGGTAGCCGGCCACGCACACACACATTCCGCGTGCCAGCCCGATCGAGATGTCCAGGAGTAGCTCGTCAGAGGAAGTGCCGGGCTGCGGCTTTGCGGCCGGCGACTGAGGACAGTCACCTGACGGCGCACCGTCTGGCGACCGTTGGCAGGTGGTCCTGATCCGCTCGCTGTCCACCATGTTCTGCCTCCAGTCTCGGCTGGTCACCTCGGTGTGCGGTATGAATGCCAGGGGGTTAAGCTGCAACGATGCCTGACGCCTCGCGTGTGCCGCTCGAGCGAAAGTCGTCGTTGCTCGAGCTCACGGGAACACGCATCGTTTCTCCCGCGTGTGGAGTAAGCACCAGCCGGGTGAGGCCCGAAGAGTGCCGCCATGACGTGTGCCGACAAGAAAAGTCGTGACACGTCCAGCCGATAGCGCCCCTTGCGTTCGTAGCTGGGCCAGGTCGCCAACGTGCGAGGCGCTACCTCTACGGTCCTCTCTGTTCGTCTGAACAGCCGGTGCGGGACGGTCGCTTGCTCCGACAGCAGCGAAAGCTTTCCTTCACACGGTCCCAGCTGAGGTACCGCTTGGAGAGGTCCCTGGGCACCAGCTGTCGGTGGATCTCGTCCCAATGGCGGACGTAGTCCACCGCCTCCGGGCTGGAGAAGTACCAGCCTCCTGGGGCCGTTACCACCCAATTGAGCCCCGGAAGAACCCAGAACGACCCAACATATCGCCCGCACTTCAAACAGTAAACCATGGCTTCGCCCCGTGGATAACCAAAGCCGACGAGGTAATGGCCACCAGCAGCAAGGGACCACGTGCCGGCGGACCACGGCAGGTTCAGCCTGCGCGTGAGGCGTCCTGTGGCTAGGTCGAAGCCGAAGATGACTCTGGACTTGCTGTTGACCCCTATGTGTTCTGCGTATAGGATCAGCTCATCGGGGGCGATGGCAAAGGGCTGAAGGGCCCCTTCCGGGACTAGCGCAGGGATGTCCAGGACTCGCCACGGGCGCTCATGAGGAATTCGGTACACGACGAAGCGCCGTGAGAACCTGGATTCCGGACCGGCGAGCAAAGGCCCGACGCTGGTGTCACGAGCGATCGCCCACCAGCCGTAGACTGGGCCCAGCCTGGCCACGAGTTCGAGCGTGGGAAGACGGTGAACAGAAAAAAGCGAGGTCCCAATAGGGAGCTGGCTACTCCGGAAAACCTCGAGTTTCGCTTCGGGTAGGCAGGCGACCCGCTCTCGCAGCCAGCCATTTTCCGGTCCAGCGGTACCACGCACCGGCATGCGTGCCAGGAATTCACCGTCAGGCAGCTTGTACACTGCATGATCGGCACGGAAATTGGGAAGACTCGTGTTAAGCTCCAGAAGGAAGCAGTGATCCAGGTTAGGAGAGACATGGGTCACGGGCCCTGGAAAGCGCGGAGTGAATGAAAACGTTTTCGCGTTCCCCGAGCGTAGGATATCGTGACAGAGCAGCTTGACCGGACGCGGTCGCAGCGAGCCTCTAAGTGCTGAGCTACCTTTGGAGGCGCGCGAAAGAGTGGCCCAACAGATCCACAACGGATAGCCATCCAAATCGAAGATCACATCTTTGAAAGAGCCTGGTGTGGCGAACCAGTCGCGGATGGGTAAGATGTCTACAAACGGCCGTGGTAGAAGCTGCATAGAGATATCGAGGACCACAACGTGATAGTTGGTGTGGGTAGCGCTGCCGGCGGGGCGCGCCGTGCGCAGCAATTCCGATGACATGGGAGGGGAGCACGGCGCTCTCTCTGGCTTTGGCAGTGTTCCTATTGGGCGTACTAGTCGGACTAGCAGGTGACTCCGTAGGTCGACGCGCCAGCCGCCTCCGGAATGGGATGTTCTTCCGACGCACCGCCGCGTACGGTGGTCGTAGACGAGGGTCGCCCAGGGGTCGCTGCACCACAGGTATCGACCATCGGGGCTCCATATGATCTTGGAGGCGGGGACGTCAAGAACCTCAGCAACGGGACGGGGCCAGTTTTCCAGGAGACGGCCGTCAATGGCAGAGCGGATACCGCTCGGGGTCGCAATGAGGGCTCCCGATAACCAAGGGGCAGCTACGGCAACCTGTTCCGTCCACGCGTGAACCGGCTCGGCAGAGTCGTCGGCCGTGGGGTCAAACAGGAGGTATCTCCCCTCTCGTTCGCCTTGCTCGTAAACGACAAGAACCCGCTTCGGAACCTCTAGCCACGCGGCCTCGGTAATCTCGCCGACTTCATCTACCGTGCCCCGCCACACGGTGCTGCTTAGATCTCGCGTCAGGGCCAGTACGGAACCGTCGCTGAATCCGGCAGTAACCACCGTTCCCCGGTGACTTAGCGAAAGAGTTTGAACCTCGCCCAGTTGCGCAAATCGCTTGCGGCTGACGATTCTGCCACGTGCGACGTCAATGAGGACGATCTCGCCCGTGTCGGTACCAACGGCAGCGATCGAAAGTGTGCCCGGAGGCGAGACGACAGCTGTGATCTGGCCCGCTAGCTCCGCGCGGAAGGTACGAACGAGCTTGAGCAGGGGCAAGCTGTAGCAGCGGAATACCCCATCGCATCCCAACACCCAGAGCTGCTCCCCGGACAGCCAACCAAGCGAAACCACTCTCGTCGCCACGGAGATTTTCGCCGTTGGAACCAGATGTGGCGCGCGGAGGATGCAAAGCTCCTCGTCTTCCGCTGCAGCGATCATACTTGAGTCAGGCGAAAAGGCCACAGCGTCAGGGTCCTCCGGAGGGGTGAGTACGACGGCAGAGACTCCGCCCGTGACAGGGAACTGTTCAGATGCTGAGATCGTGCCGGCGAACGTTCCGTAGAGGGAAAGCGCCGTACAGAACATCGTCGCAAGGACCCGGCAGAGCGAGGCCTGATGCGGAGGAGGCGTGCCACGTCCCGGGCAGGTAGCCCAGGCTGGAGTGCGTTGGGCGGGCGAAGGCCGGACCAACTTGCCGAGGACTGGCAACAACGAGGTTCGCTCGTACATCGCAAGGTTCTACCTGGTCCGATTAGTGCCACCTGGTCGCTGGCGATCCTTTACCATTCTGGTCACGACGCAGAAAATGTGATCAGCGAAGCGCAGAGGCTGTTCTTGGCACTTGTTGGCATCGTGTAATGCACACGCGGTTGGGAGATTGGCGATGCTGTCGAGGCGACGCGGCGCGTCCCAGTCCTTGTCCTTCTCCGTTGTGTGCTTGTCATTAGACGGGATCGGAAGGGTGATCACGTAGTCGGAGAACCCGAACTCGGCTTGCCACCGATCCCCGACATGGAGCGCCTCGTTGCAGAGCAGACCTGCCAGCTCGGCGACGCTCCACCGGACAAACTTCGGGTTGCGGCCCTCAATCCAGTCCAGGGAAAGTTCGTTCTTGTCGCGCGGCACCGTTCCGTCGTGGCGGTACACCGGGTACATGTTAGCGGGGTGGATGTCGATCGCTCGCTCTTCGTCAGGACGAGGGTGGGCCTGGTACGTGGGATGACGTCCTGCGTAAGCGTAGACGCGTAAAGTAGGCAACACCCGTTGTATATGCAGCAGTACTTCGCGCTCCGCAGGACTGATGTCCTTTCTGGCCAGTAACTCTTTGATTGCCCAAAGGGCGGACTTCTCTGCATCCACCAGGACTTCCCTGAGTGACCTCCCGTCTCCCATCTCTACGCCCCATGCCTTGTTGTTGTCGGGGTTCCCGATCTCGATTAGTCCGGTCGGATCCCGTCTGTACACTGGGCTATTACCCGCATACGACGGTGCAGCACGACCGGAGAGGAAGCCGATCGGGTCAGGCGAAGTAAACTGCCCTCGCGAGGGATCAAGCCACCGGGCTCTCATGGCGTAGGCGCGACGCAAGGCAGACCAGCTGCGCGCGGTGTACCCGAACCTGCTGCCCGCGGCGAGCGGGTCAGGGCCCTCCGGGTTGCCATAGCTGTCGTACGTGAGAGTTGCCAGGATGGTTCCCGTTGAGTCCGCCCACGCGCGGATGCTGCCCAGGTAGTCGGTGAGGGCGAAGGTGATTTCGCCGAGGGCGTCTTCGCGGGCAAGGAGGGAGTCGATGGCGGCCGCGTAGAGGCGGCGCTCGGTGAGCTGCGGCGTGATGCCATCCGAAGTGTCCGCATCCACAAAGTCGGCAATCGGGTTCGCCGCGAAGATCGCGCTCGCGTAGATGCCATCGACGTACGGGGCTAGGCTGCCCTGGGCGACCTGCTCGGCCGTCGGAGGCTGGGCCAGGTCATGCAGCACAAACGTGAACCGCTCCGGCTCTGGGCCAGCCGGGCCGTCCGGGTCCTCGTACAACGCAATCCGGCGGTTGAACGCGTCGTAGACGTACGTCTCAGTCCACAGCACATTGCCCTGGCCATCCTTGTGTACCACCGCCGTCAGCCGGTTGCGGTAGTCCCACGTGTACTCCGTCACCTCACGGGTCACCGTGTTCGTCTTGCGAATGAGGTTGCCTTCGTTGTCGTACTCGTAGTCATTGGTTCCGTCCGACAGCAACCGGTTGTCCGCTCCGGTCACATAGCCGGTGCCGTGCAGGTGCGACTCCGTTCGATTGCCATTGGGCGTGTAGCGGTAGTACTCGATCAGGTTCCCCTGACCATCCCACACGTCCGTCAGCTGACCCTGCGGGTCGTACGCATACGTGCGCGTCCCTTCCGGGCCGCTGTACGCCACAATCTGACCGGCCGTATCCCAGGTGTAGGCGAAGTCCGCCAGCGGCGTCGCATTCCCCTGCGAATCCACGTAGTCGTGGTCAATCAGCGTCACCCGCGAGGC
>JALXBF010000073.1 GCA_026991575.1 Planctomycetota bacterium
TCCATACCCTTTTCGCCGATCAGCGGGTACAGACTCTGGGTCGCCTCCTCTACCGTCTCGTTAAACGCCTCGGTTGGCGAGTGACCGTGTTCGCGAAGCACCTCATATTGCGCAAGCCACAGTCCGTAGATGGCGCCCATCAATACGCCCCGCTCCCCGGTCAGATCGCTGTACACCTCTTTCTCAAACGTGGTCGGGAATAGGAATCCGCTACCGATGCCAAATCCCATCGCGATACAGCGCTGCTCGGCACGGCCGGTATAGTCCTGGTAGACCGCATAGCTGGCGTTAATGCCTTTGCCTTCCAGGAAGTACCGCCGCACAGTGGTACCCGAACCCTTCGGGGCAACAAGGATCACGTCGACGTTCTCCGGCGGCACGACGCCGGTGAGGTCCTTGTAGACGACTGAGAAGCCGTGCGAGAAGTAGAGGGCATCACCTTCTTTGAGGTGTTCACGGACCACCGGCCACTGCTCCTTCTGGCCGGCGTCGGACAGCAGGTACGCGACAATGGTGCCCCGCTCGACTGCTTCGGGAATGTCGAACAGAGTCTCGCCCGGCTGCCAGCCGTCCTGCTGGGCCGCCTCCCAGCTGCGCCCCCCTTTGCGCACCCCTACGATGACGCGGATCCCGTTGTCGCGCAGGTTCAGCGACTGCCCCTTACCCTGCACGCCGTAGCCGATGACAGCTACGGTTTCATCCTTGAGAATCTCGCGTACCTTCTCCGGGGGGTAGTCCGAGCGTTCCACGACCCGTTCCACTACATCGCCTATCTTGAACTCGCGCATCGTGCCAGACACCTCGTCGCCTGTTGATCGGCTCGTTTCGGCGGGAAACTTCGTCTAAGCCTAGTTCTGCCCGAACTGCTTCGTCAAGCGACAGCGGCTGCCCGCACACAGCCGCCTCTCGGCGGCCCTCACGGCCGCTACCGGCCCAGCGGCAGCCACTCCGGCCCACGCGCAGCTCATCGCGAGCCGTTGCGGCTACGGCTGCTGTGAGTCCTCGGGCAGTCCTACATAGACCATGCCGTCGCGGACCTGAACCGGATAGGTCTGCACCTTGATCTTCGGATGATCAGCCCAGGCACCGTCGCACAGTCGGAACCGCCAGGCGTGCCACGGGCACACAACCGTCCCGTCGACAATCCGACCGGGTGCCAGGGACGCTCCGGCATGGGGGCAGCGGTCGTCGATGGCATACAGCTTGCCCTGCCAACGGAAGACCGCGATCACCCGGCCTTCGACCCGAACCGCTTTACCCCCTTCCTCAGGCAGTTCGCTCAGTGGCAAGGCCGGGAGGAATCGGTGGCTCGGCGGGCTCATGCCGCTGTTGTCGACATCGCTCATCGTCGCGCTTGTTCTCCGCTGCCAAACAACGCGGTGCCGTATGCACTATTATTGGGGCTGAGCCGACCGTCATCGTTCGGTCCCCCTAACCCCTGGCCGGGGCCAGCCAAGCGTGTTAGTCGTTCGCAGACGCGATTGTGGAACTGCCGTGACATGCGCACGAATACGGCAAAGGCAAAGCTCCAACGCGGCGAGCCGACATTCGGAACCTGGTTGTCGCTGGGCAGCGTCACGGCAGCCCGGTTCATGGCCCGGCTCGGTTTCGACTGGTTAACGGTCGATCTGGAACACACTCCGACCGACTGGGAGACAGCTGCGCTGATGTTCGGCGCGATTGCCGATGCCGGCTGTGTGCCGCTGGCGCGCGTGCCGCGGGGCGACCACGACTACATCAAGCGGGTGCTGGATGCCGGTGCCTATGGCATCGTGGTGCCCATGGTCGAGACGGTCGAACAGGCACAGGCGGCGGTGGCGGCCGCGAAGTATCCGCCGGTCGGTAACCGCTCGCTTGGCGGTGCTCTGCACGCTCTGAACTTCGCGGCCAGCGTCGCCGACTACTACGCAGCGGCTAACGACCAGGTACTCGTGGTGCTGCAGACCGAGAGCCCCCTGGGGATCAAGAACGCCCCGCAGATCTACCCGCTACCCGGCGTGGACGCGATCTTCGTGGGACCGGTGGACCTACGGGCCCGGCTCCGCTCGACCGACGGTTCCGGCCCGTCGGAAGCAAGCTTTGAGGCGGCCCTGGCCGAAGTGCTGGCAGCCGGCCGCGCAGCTGGTACGCCTGTGGGGCTGCACGTGCAGAGCGTTGCCGACGCACGCCGGCGTGCGGACGAAGGGTGGCAGTTCATCGCGATCGCAAGTGAGTTGGCTTTCATGGTGCGGGCCGCTCGTGAGGTAATCGAGGCGATTCGGCCAGAGCAGGCACCTGAAGATATCGCACGCTACTGATTGGGGGTAGCAACAGTGGCGCGAGCATTCACCGTGGAGCTCGTCAGCTTGCTGCTGGCATTGACGCCGGCAGCCCAGCGGACCGTCCCTCGGGCGACAACGGCCGGTCTGTCGGCCGAGGAACGAGCCCAAGGGTTTGTGTCCTTGTTCGACGGCCGCACCCTCGCCGGCTGGGAACACAACGGACCGCCCGGTACCTTCCGCGTCGAGAACGGACTGCTTGTTGGTCGGCGCACGAAAGGGTCGGCCTATTGGCTGAGCACGAAACGTCGGTTCAGCGACTTCGAGCTCCGGCTCCAGTTCAAGATTGAGCCGGGTGGCAACAGCGGCATCTTCATCCGCGCGCCACACGAGGGCAGGACGTCGCGCGAAGGGATGGAGATCCAGATCATCGACGACGCGCGCCTGCCGAACGCCCCGAACAAGGGATCCATGGGCGCCATCTACGGTGTCGTGGCTCCGAAGAAGCAAGCGGCCAGGCCCGCGGGCCAGTGGAACGACCTGTGGATCCGGTGCGAAGGCGACCGCATCACCGTGACGTTGAACGGCGTCGTCGTTAACGACGTCCGCATGTCGGACTACCCAGCGCTGCGGCACCGACCGCGGTGCGGGTACATTGGACTGTCGGCCCACACCGGCACGGTGTGGTTCCGCAACATTCGAATCAAGGTGCTGGGGAAACAGGGTACGCAGACCGCTCAGCGTAGCCATGAACACGAGGATTAAAATCACGGCCGGTTCGGTCGTCGTAGAAGCAGAACTGAACGATTCGCCATCGGCACAGGCCATCGCCCGTGCCCTGCCGTTCGAAAGCCGTGTGAACACGTGGGGCGAGGAGATCTACTTCTCGATCCCGGTCCAGTGCGAGCTTGAAGAGACGGCTCGCACGGGAATGACAGTCGGCGAACTGGGCTACTGGCCGCCAGGACAGGCGCTGTGCCTGTTCTTCGGGCCGACGCCGGCGTCCACGGGGGATGAACCCCGGGCGGCCAGCCCGGTCAACCCGGTGGGCCGCTTGCTCAGTGACCCCGGGGTCTTGAAGGACGTCGAGCCAGGCACGACCATTCGAGTGGAAAGAGTGTAGCACCGATCCAATCCGGCCGCCTTCCCGGTGGTGTGCACCGTCAGTGGACGGCGAGCGGGACGATCGGACGGGCCCCGTACGCTGAATTCGCAAGAACGCCCGTTGGCCCGTGGTTCCGGCGTCGGCGGTGCGCCGTCAGTCTGGCTCGGCCAGATCTGTCGTACGACGCAGGCGCTCCTCGATGAACTTCGGATAACGCGCGTGGCTTACGGCTGTGTCGTAGCTGATGTCGCCTCGGGTGTAGAGCTCCAGCAGGGCCATGTCCAGCGTATGCATGTTTTCCTTGCGACCCATCTGCATTTCGGAATAAATCTTTTGTGTTTCGCCGTAACGAATGTGATTTCGCACGGCTGTGTTGGCAATGCAGACTTCGCAGGCCAGCACGCGGCCAGTACCATCTGCCTTTGGAAGCAGGCGTTGGGCAATCACCGCTTGCAGGGAGCCGGCCAGCTGCTGTTGCACAATCGCCCGCACCTCAGGGGGAACAGCGTGGATGATCCGATCGGCGGTTTGCACGGTGTCGGCTGTGTGCAGTGTCGCCAGCACCAGGTGACCTGTCTCAGCGGCGTCCAGAGCGGTACGGATCGTCTCCGGTTCGCGTAGCTCCCCGACCACGATCACATCAGGGTCCTGGCGCAGGGCGTGGACGAGCCCCGCGTAGAAGCTGTCCACGTCGGTGCCGACTTCCTGCTGCACGACGATGCTGAGCCGGTTGGAATGCTCGAACTCGACCGGATCCTCCAGCGTGATGATCTTGCACCGCCGCTCGTGGTTGATCAGGTTGATCATGTAGTTCAGCGTGGTTGTCTTGCCCATGCCCGTCGGCCCGACGATCAGCACCAGCCCCCAGGGCTTGCGTGCCAGCTCGTCGATAACTTCCGGCAGCCCCAACTCCTCCCGTGACGCGATGTTTTCACGGCAAACGCGCAGGCAGAGTTCGGGCACGCCGGCGCGAAAGTAAACCGCGGCCCGGAAGCGCCCGTGGGGCTCGATTCGACGGGCAATGCAGAGCTGCTTCTGAGCGACAAAGCGGTCGCGCTCTTCGGCAGTCAACAGTTCCTGCAACAGGCGGTCCAAGTCCTGGGCAGTCAGCGGCGGGCCTTCAGCCAGACAGATGCGTCCGGCCACCCGATACGCTGGCGCTACGCCGCAGACCAGATGCACGTCGCTGGCGCCAAACTTCCGCGCCGCTTTCAGTAACCGATCCCACGTCCAGGGCGAGCGATAGGAGGTGTCGTGCATTGGCGTCTCCGCCCCAGTTGCGCTAACCGGATCCCATGCCTACTGACCCCCACGCCACAGCCGTCCCAGGAACTGAATGAACCGTGATCGGTTCGTTCGGCGGAGCAGTTCGAGGGCGTCGGCGTATCCTGGCTTGAGCTCAATCGCCCGTTCCAGGCTGGCGCGGGCGTCCTCGCGCAGGCCAAGAGCCAGTTCAATCCGGCCGCGGACCAACCAGGCATAGGGCGCATCGCTCGACTGCTGGATCGAGCGGACGGCGTAGCGGTGTGCCGCTGCGTATTGCTCGTGGTACTCCAGGGCAAGGGCGACTTCGAGCGTCAGGAGCCAGTCTTTCGCCAACGCCACCGCTCGCTCAAAGCAACTGTGCTCTCGGTCCAGGCGGGCCACCGTGAACAGTTCGCCCCGGACCAGCCAGCGATAGGCCGACTCGCCCGGCTGCTCAAACGCGCGGCTAATCAGACCGTGCGCCTCGCTGCCGCGCCCCAGCCGCAGTTCCGCCTGAGCCAGCGCGGCCAGCAGGTCCGGCCCCCCTTTTAGCACGTCTATGGCCTTGCGGCCCCAGGTACGTGCCTCGCCGAGATGGTCCGCCAGGATGAGCGACTGAATCTGCCCCAGCCATCCCTCGTGCAGCTTCGGATCCAGCTCCAGGCAGCGCGTGTAGTAACGCAGGGCGGCTTGATAGCAGCCCATCTCACGCGCGCCGCGAGCCTGTGTCAGCCAGTATTCCACCCGCCGCGTTTCCGTCGGCTTCGCTCCGGCGGGCTGTTGGGCGTCGAACTCGAGTCGCCGGAAGCGGCTCACGGACCGTCCACCTCACATCGGCTCAGTACCATCGCCAGTGACGGATCGGCCACGTGCGGGCCACGACCCGCGCGGCCAGCCGGTAGCGTTCGATCAGCACCGCAGCACAGGCGGTTCGATCATCCCGCACGAACAGGAGCAGGACAGCGTATGGTGCCCCAGGCCGAAGCTGACCGTAAAGGCGCCGCAGGGACCGCTGGTCAGGAAGTTCCCGGACGCCGCTGAGACCGTACCGTTCGAGCAGTCGGCCTAGCTCCTCGGAGCCTATCGGAGCCTCCGGGTCCGAGTTTGCAGCCAACAGTACGGCTGGCACCGTGCCTGTGACGTACTGGGCTGGCCCGATCTGTATTCCACCAGCTCGGACCAGTACGAGATCACCCGGGCGCGAGCGGAAACGTCCCAGCTGCTGGGCAAAGTAGAGTCCACGTCCCAAGCGGTCTCCCGGCAAGTCCACCGCTACAGCGTAGCCCACCAGGCGGTGCAAGAACCAGAAGAGGGTGGCATAGGCGCAGACGGTGGTCGCGGCACAGGCTCCCATTAACAACATCCGACGCCCGGAGCTGATGACGCGGGATTGTCGCAGGACGAGCAGGCTGGCCACGGCTACGGGGAAAACCACCAGTAGATGCAACACAACGATGACCGGACTGAGCACGTCCACTGGCATCACCGGTTGCCATACCCAGCGGATGGCGCACAGAACAGCCAGGGCGAGGCTGGTCAAGGCGCCGACGGAGGCGCGCTGGCTGAGCAACGGTCCGAGAATCGGCACCCACATCGCCGCCCACCAGAGTTGCCCAAGCCAGGCAACGTCGAACTGCCTCAGAAACGAATCCTGTTCCCAGTCCTCTTCCGCGGTCACTGCCGCGACGACACCGCGACGAGCGCGCCAGCGTCGGTAGCGCCGCACGGCCAGGAGCCGATCCAGTCGGCTGAGCAGTCCCCCGCTTGGCGGGACGACATCAGCCGGTGTCAGGGCCACGTCAAACGCCGCACCGCACCGGGCACACTGTCTGCTACCGGGCAGGTTGAAGAACCCGCACCCAGGACACTTCATGCCGGGCTACCCACTGCGACGCGTCGGTCTGACCGTTTGACCGGTGACGCCGACGTCGACGTCGACCTGAACCGACTCATAGTACTCGGGCTTGCGGACGACCTCTTCCGTGCGTGCCTGCAGCAACAGGCGCACCTTCTCGGCCAGCTTCTCGCACTCGCTTCCTTTGATGCCGAAGGTCTCGACCCGGACCTTGCCATCGGGCGTGATGATGATTTCCAGGTATTCCTGCATCGTTCGTGTCCCTCTTCAGCGGCAAGTGGTGTCAAAACGGTTTGACCACGAGGCGAATCGACTGGTCTTCCAGGACTTCCTCCTCTTGCACCTGTGCGCCCCGCGCCTCCAGCTCGCTGCGCAGCGTGTGGTACGCGTACTGCTGCAGGATCTTCCCCGCCAGTTCTTTACCAAGCCGTTGCAGTTCCCCGGCACTTAGGGGGCCATCCATGCAGATCTGCAGCCGACCGTTGGGGCCAACCCGGATCTCCGCGGTGACATCACCGCGTACAAGCACCGCCAGTACACCGACCGGCAGCTCGCTGCTGAGTTCGCTCTGCTCGACCTCGACCGTTGCCTTGGATTGCCGCCGCGCAAGCTGTGGTCGAACGTGCCGCAATTCATAGCCCAGTGCGGTCGCGGCGGCGGCAGCGAACGAAGTGACCAACGGCATGGCCGTAGCCACGATTACCGGACAAGCAACGATGACAACGCTCATCGGGCTACCTCCTCGACGAATCAAAGCTCCAATTTGCGGTGACGAACCTGTTGGAACTGCTGTTGTTCAGGTGTGGTCGCCAGTCGCGCCCTGCCCTGAGCCCACGAACGCAGTTGAGTCAACTGATCGCTCATCGTCTTGGACAATGGCACGGTCTGAGCGATTGCCTGGGCGATCAACTCGGTGCTCAGCTCTTCACCCCGGTAGAAGGCGTCGAACAGAGCCGAGACGACCGCTTCCTCGATCTCCGCGCCGCTGAAGCCTTCAGACTGAGCGGCGAGAAGATCGAGATCAAAGCGGGACGGATCTCGACCACGGCGGGCAATATGGATGCGGAAGATCTCCTTTCGTTCGCGGGTCGTGGGCAGGTCAACGAAGAAGATCTCGTCCAGGCGGCCCTTCCGCAGCAATTCCGGGGGCACGGATTCGAGGCTGTTCGCGGTGGCCACGACGAAAACCGGGGCTGTCTTTTCAGCCAGCCAGGTCAGGAACGTGGCCAGCACGCGTGCCGCAGTGCCGGAGTCACCGGCTCCGGCGGCCGCTCCGGCCAGCGCCTTATCGATCTCATCGACCCACAGGATGCACGGTGCAACGCTCTCGGCGGTCTGGATCGCACGGCGCATGTTCTCTTCGGACGAGCCCAGCATGCTGCCGAACAGTCGCCCGACATCCATGCGCAGCAGTGGCATTCGCCACAGGTTCGCCACCGCTTTCGCGCACAGGCTCTTGCCGCACCCTTGCACGCCCAACAACAGCACGCCACGCGGATGAGGTAACCCGAACGCCTTGGCCCGGGTGGTGAAGGCCAGGCCGCGCTTGCGGAGCCAGTCCTTCAATGCGTCCAGTCCGCCGACATCGTCCAGCCGTTCGCTCGTCTCGTAATAGTCCAGCACGCCGCTCTTGCGGATGATCTGCCGCTTCTCGCTGTAGATCGTCTCGATGTCTTCGCCGCTCAGCCCGCCGTCCACCACAAGCGCCTTGGCGAAGACGTTTTCCGCTTCACGCAGCGTCAGCCCGCGGGCCGACTGCACCAGCTTCTCACGCTCTTGAGGCGAAAGGTCGATCCGAACAGCCGGGTTTTCCTTCAGTTCCTCGATCAGCCGGTCGAGCAGAGCGTTCAGCTCGTCAGTACCCGGCAGCGGGAACTCCACGACGGTCACATCCTTGTCCAGATCGGTGGCCAGACGGAGGCGAGGGGCAACGAGGACGATTGTCTTGTAGGAATCCCGGAGTTCGTACGCGGCGTCCCGCAGCTTGCGGATCACCGAAAGGTTGCACCGGATCTCTTCGGTGTACCAGTGGAAGTCTTTGAAGAGGAAGATCGCGTTCTCGGTGCTGTTGATCACGGCGTCCAGTGCCACGACCGGATCAGCGGTGTTGCCGGGGCGGCCCGAAGGATCGCTGCCGTGGCGGCGCAATCCCTGGGTGCAAGTCCAGATGTAGAGCTGCTTGCCTCGTCGGCGTGCAATCCGCCACAGCGCCTGCTCCACTCGCTCCTCCTCGGAGGTCACGACGTAGATGACCGAGTAGCGGGCCCGAATCAGGACGTCCAACTCGGCCACGACGCTCTGCGGCTGGCTGCCTGCCCGGCCAGGGTCTGAACGTGCCGGTGTACCGGCCGTTCGACTCCGCGGCAACTGACCATCGCCCTTCGTTCGGGGCACCCCAACCGGGGATCCGCCTGTGTGGACTGGCTTACCGTCTCGGTTCATGCTGTCGTCTCGTCAGTTGCACCGTCACCAGTAGGTTCCACCGCGATGCACGGCATCTCACCGTCCCGCTGGCACCAGCCCAACCGCTTCATCAGGGCCACCAGTGCCGGAGTCGCATGCAGCACGAGGACGCGACCGTCCGGCGCCAGCACGATCTCGCTCGCAGCTCCCCCCTCAAGCGACTCGGCTTCCGTCGAAAGTGAGTCCCTCTGGGGGACGCAGTCCGGAGTCGCGAACGATGCGGACTGCCTGCTCGATTTCGTCATGGCGACAAAGTCTCCCAAGCTGCGGATCGCGGCGCGCACGCCAGCGTGGCAAGTACCCGGTACAGAGTCGGAATGGAACATGTGGCAGGTTTTCACGCAGCCACGCGACGGTTGGAACCAGACAACATTCCAGGTGACCGGGCATGAGCAGGTGACGGACCACCAGTGTCTGTCCCCAGTCGTCAAGCATCGTCAGATTGCGGCGGACAACGGCCACGTAGTTCGCATCGCCACAGAGTTGGCGTGCACAGGCAGCGTTGCCGAACTTCAGGTCGACGACGAACGCGTGTACGACCCCGCGCAGGAGTTCCAGGGCCTCCACCGTAGCGTGGCCGGCGGTTTTCCAGACGACAGGTGGCAGGTCGTCACAGGCGGCCATCACGCGCAGGATCGCCGGTAGGTGGATCGTCGGATCGCCGCCCACCCATTGCAGCGTCCGAGCACCGCGAGCCCTGCCCCACTCGACCAGTCGTCGGAACAGCTCCGGGGTGAGCGGCCGGCCCCGGTGCGCATCGACGGACGCGTGCTCCGCGATGCAGAAAACGCAGCGTAGGTCACAACCGGACAGATAGAGCAGGTGCGACGGCGCAAAGGACGGTTCTTCGCCGCAGTCGATCGAGTGTGCGTAGAGGTACGCATCTGCTGATGCGCGACAGAGACCGGCTGGTTTTCTGGAGCGGTCCACACCGCAACGGTGTGCACAAAGCCGACATGGCGAAAGCAGCGCGGTGGCTGCTCTCAGCCGCTCGGCGCAGCGGTATCGCACATCGGATGTGGCGTTCGGACTCGTCAACACTGCACCCGCCTTCGCCGCAGTGCAGTGGCCCCTGCATTCGCCAGCGCATTATAGTCGCCCGAAAGTCCAACTTCGAAGCCCCTCACCGCGTGACCGAGCTCTTGCGTAGACCAAGCGCATCGTTGCTGGCCACCTCGGCCGTCGACGTGACCGCACTGACTGCGAAGAGCAGTGACCGGCGGGAGCTGGATCGGTCCCCGGCTGCGGAACTCAACTAGTGCGCGGATACGGGGACCGTACCGTCTGGGTTCCCAGGCCGAGGTACCAGCTGGAAAGCAGCACCTGATACGCCCACAAGCGCGACACCGTCGCTATACCACGCATACATCCGCTTACCGCGCAGCAACAGTCTTCCAGGACCGCAGGGCAGGATGCCCTTCGGCTCCAGCGGTTCCGAACCGGTCACAAGAACCAGCCCCGTGCCAATGGTTGGCCTGATGATGAACGGTTTCGCAGGCTGGGGCGACTTCCAGGCGGCGAAGAGCACGCTGCCGGACGGCGGCACTGGTGGCAACCCGATTGCGGTCACCGTACGCAGCGGGTACCACACGAGATCCGAGGAACCGGCCCATGCAACGAAGCCGTCTTCAGTGGCAACCGGTGCCGAGGTAGCGCCCTGCCGCCGCGCGACGACCCGGCCCGTGGCTTTCTCCAGCACGAGAAGCTCCCGGCCAACCGTTGTCAGGGCGAGCCGGTCTTGTGACAAGGCCAACGGGAGCCTTGTTTCACAGGCGACGCTCCATACCAGACGAGCCGTGCGCGCGTCAAATGCGTGAACTCCGGTGTTCCCCCTGAATCGCGCCGCAACGTACACGTAGACGCCGTCCGTTGCCAGCGCATAGCAGGGAGATTCGACCGGCAGGGTCCAGACAACCGCACCGCTGGAAGCAGACCATGCGAGCACGCGTCGCCCAAAGCTCGCCACAACGATATTCTCAGCGGCGGCCAGTCGTTCGGTTCTTTCGTTGCCCGTACCTACGACGCACCCCCACAGACGCCGCCCCGTGTTGCTGTCGAGCGCGGTTAGCAGACGCTGCGTTCTGACGTCGCGATCCGCCGCGTGCATGATGAATACGCGCGAATCGGTCACTGCCAGGCCACTGATCGGGCCAGACGTGATCCGGTGCCACACGTGAGGAGAAAACTGATCGCGGAGGGCAAGCAGGTAGTCACCCCAGCGGACAACCACGTCCTGTTGCGAGGCCAAAAGGCGAGACACAGCGTTTCTGGGTACGGGCAGCTCCCACAACACACGACCTGTGCTCACGTCCACTGCGATCAGCCGGTCATCCGATCGGACGTAGAGATGTCGTCGGGTCGCAGCCGCCTCCCGAATCGGCTGGTAGGTCTCCAGATCCCACCGACGTGTGATTCGCGCGTCGTCGGCGAGTTCGAATCTGGCGACACGGTTTCGGCCGATTGTAACAAGCGAGCGGGCGGACACTGGGACGACACGCATGACAGATTCCGCTGTGTCCCAGCGGGTGTGCTCACCGGTGCCGCAGTCGACCACCGCCATCCCTCCTCTGGTCGGGATCACGAGCATTGATCGAAACAGAACGGGTTGTCCGGTGGGAATTGCTCCGATTGCAGTTTTCCAGACGATCCTCCCCGACAGCCCGTCAAAAGCGCAGACACTCCCGTCCCTCAACACAGCATAGACGTGTTGATCGGACACGACGGTGTCGCAGTCCTGGAAGCCTTCGAACCGGCCAGACCATAGAAGTTGTCCACGCTTCGCGTCGATGACGCTGATGATGGAACCTGCCCGCGATCGGCTCGTCACGCACAGAATGTGTCCAGATGCGCTGCCCCGTATGGCGGGGCCATCATGTTGCTCTCCCGCCGTTTCGGCTGCGGCCGTAAGCCCCGGCGTGTGCGGGAGCGGTAGTCGTATCAACGGTCTCCCGGTGCGGTCATCCAGTATGTGGACTTCCCGTGCAACGACCGCCAGCCATCCGTCGCCGACTGTGAGCGCAACCGCTCTCGTGTCGTCGTCGCGTAGGTTCGCACGCCACACGCTTCGGCCGCTGGCCAGCTCCAACTTCAATGCCCTCCAACCCTGGCCGTCACCGGTGACGGCGTACAGGTAACCCTCCCTGGAGGCCAACCGCACCTGTGTGCCCCAGAGCCACTTGAGCGCCCAACCTTGCACAGCCAGCTGTGTACCCGACCGCAGCTCGGCAACGGCGTCAGGCGTGTGTGCGTTCACAACTCTTAGAAAAACGGGAAGTCGGCCGTGGTTTGCCTTCGATCTGGACAGGAGCCTGTCGCGTGGTTGCATGCTACTGTGCGGCGAGTCAAGCCTTACATTGCGTGCGAAACCGGCACTCTCAAGCGTCTCCCGGCGCGACGCGGAATCTTGGTCAGACGGTACGTTGCCGTGAGCGCCCCGAGCTGCGGATACACCCATCGGACCACGAACCGCGACTGGACCGAACGACAGCGTACGCAGACGTCCGGCCGTGTCGATTAGCACGAACACCGGGTAGCGATGCCAACGGAGCAGCAGGTCCCGACGCCACGCCCCGTGCCCCGTACACATCACAACCACGCCGTACCCGTGCCAGCGTCTACCCTCCAAGTAGAGGTACTCGGAGCCGCTACATGGGCATAGTTTTGCCAGCTGACCGTTGTCCATGAGCCACTGCACCGGCGGCCCGTTTCCCCGTAGCCACGCGGCGTGGGCCGCCGCGACCTGCCGCAGCCTGATCGCACAGAGATCCAGGTCACGGAACTCACAACGAATCGTCGTAAGTTCGCAGAAATACCACCCGCCAACAGTGAGCGCAACGTAGAGGCAGACAGCTGCGGCGAGCCACCTGGACCGCGCTGATGGCCGTGCGTGAGCGGCTCCCGTGCTCATGATCATGTGCTCCTGCCGTCGCCCACAGGGGGCCAGCGGCAATATCGCCTCAACCCGGTCACCGTAGGTGAACTGATCCCTTCCATGGTACCCGATCAACCGGATGCAACTAGCCCGCTGCGCACGGAGATGAGGCCGACTGTCTCGGTTCGGCCCGTTACGAATAGAAGGCATCCGCACGACCTGGCCGACTGGCCAGTTGCAGCGAAAAAGCTGCGTTCATGCAAGCGGATCAGTGGAGATGTGACCGCACGGTGCACGCCACGATCCGCGATGCGGCTCTGCTCACCGCGTACACGCCTGTTCACAGATCCGGAGTAAAGCGGCCAGATTCAACGATTGCAGCGCTGCCAGCCAAATGGCGAGCAGATCGATCACGATCACGACGCGCAAGCATCCGTCTACCCATCTCTTCTCTGTGTCCTCTGTGTCTCGGTGGTGCAATCGACGCCGGCAAGAATGCCCCCGTCGCCACTCGATCCCGCTCAGGCGTGCCTGACGCTTATCGCTCCGCACCCGTGCGATTGCAGCCACCCTAGGCTGGCTCGAACAGCCGGCCCTCAACCATCAGCCGGGCGGAATCGGGTTCGACTCGAGCGGAACGGTCGCGGTGAATCCCCACCACGAAGTCCGCACAACAGATCAACCGCACGCCGCATACAAGGCCGTCTGGTCTTTTGCCGGCATCACAGTACAATCGGCCCCGAAGTCGCCTGCATGGAGGCTTTGTCCATGGTCGCTCGGACGCTCACCTGCGCGCTTGCCCTCGTCTTGACCGGACCGCTTCTTGCGGCCCCACCGGATCCCGATTCCTGGACTGACGCGTCACTGCGCGGTGTTTTCTTCCTGGACGCCCGCACCGGTTGGGTGGTCGGTGACCGCGGCACGCTGCTGCATACAACCGACGGCGGATCGACCTGGCGTACGGTCCCCAGTTACACCGCGTGCAACCTGACGGCCGTCTGGTTTCGGGATCGGCAGCGTGGCTACGTGGTCGGTGGTCAAGCGCTGCCGCATTCCCCCTTGAGCAATGGGTTGATACTGGAAACGGTTGATGGCGGCCGGACGTGGCGGCCAGTTCTCTGGGGCCAGGTGCCGCGGCTGAGCGGGATCTACATGACCGACCCCCTCAACGGCCGGGCGTGGGGTGAATCGACCGACGTTCACCGCAGCGGCCTCTTCGTCACGCGGCGCGGTCCCAGCGGCTGGCGGCCCGTTTCCGCTCCCGGACGGCGGAATTGGCTCGCCGGCGCCGCCGGCCCCGACGGCCAGCTCGTTCTCGGTGCGGACGACGGCACGATCGCCGTGTTGGAAAAAGGGAAGCTTACCCCCGTGCCCGCCCTGGCGGGTAACCGGCGGGCCATCCGGGCCATTGCCTTCGCCGATGAACAGACCGTCTGGGCCGTGGGAGACCAGGGCCTGTTGCTTGTTGGTCGAAACGGGGGAGCAAGCTGGGAACCAGTACGGACTGCTGTTCTCGGCCCGAAGCAGGCATACTTCGACTGGTACGCCGTGGCTGCTGAAGGCCCCCATGTGTGGATCGCCGGAACGCCCGGCCATGTTGTCCTGTATTCTCACGATGGGGGGAAAAGCTGGTCCGTTGCGGCCACTGGCAACACGCTGCCGCTGTACGGCTTGCATTTCGTCTCCGAAGAACTCGGCTGGGCAGTGGGTGCAGGGGGGACGATTCTGCAAACGCGTGACGGCGGTAGCACGTGGCAAAGCGTGCGGGCCGGAGTGCGTCGCAGCGGGATTGTGTTTCTCATCCCGAAGCCGGAGCAAATCCCTCATGCCGCCGTCGTCACGGCATCGGCTGGCTATGGCGTGGCCACGGCAGTGGTTAGTCCGTACCGACCGGCCAGCGCCGCGGAAGCCGCCCGGTGGCTCGATGCCGCAGCCGTCACGTATGCCTGCGGCGTGACGCTTGGAACCCGTCTGCCCCGGCCTCAGACCACTGTCACGGCCCGACAGACAGCGCAGTGGCTGGCCCGCCAGATCGATTCCGACCCGCAGGCGGCCCTACGCAGCGAGTTGGCTCTTGTGCTCGCGACCTGGCGGCCGGAAGTCGTTGTCATCTGTGACCCGCTCGACGGCGGGGCGCACGGCCCGCTTTTCCTCGAAGCTGCACGGGCCACACTGGACGGGATAGCCCCGCCAGTTCCGGGCCTGGAACCGTGGCGCCCGAAACGGCTGTACGTGGTCGATCCGGATGGTCCCGTCCGCTTCAGCGGGGCCGAAGTGCTGCCTTCCGCGGGCGTCGTTGCCGGCGTACCGGCAGCGGTCGCACAGGCACTGGTCGGCGCAACCGACGCGACCGATCCTCCCCTGCGGTTTCGGCTGGTGGAAGCTCGCGACGGTCAGCAGCACCTGGCCGCGAACGGCTTCTGGGCCGGCCTCGGTCCGGTCGATGCAGTCCGCCGTCCGGCAGGGCCCGAGCCGCACGACGCGAAGCGGCTCGAAGCGCTCCAGGCAGCGGCCGCCGCTCACCGGCGGGCGTACACACTGGCCAGGAAGCTTGCCGAGCAGCCGGTTTCTCAGGATCGGCTGCCGGCTGCACTTGAGACGGTGCTGGCCGGGCTGGACCGCACAGATGCCGGGTTTCTGCTGGCGAGCCTGGGGGAGCGGTTTAGCCGCACCGGCCGCTGGTGGCTGGCCATCCAGGCGTACGGCAAGCTGTTGGCCGAACACCCGAGCCACATCCAGGCGCCGGCGGCCTGGCGCTGGTTGCTTCGGTTCTACGGCAGTGAAGAGCTCCAGGTCCGCGTGAGCCGCTCCGCCTTCGCGCGCGTCGTGCAGCTGAGGCCGCACCCGCCTGACGGTCGACCGCAGAAGGTCCTGCCCAACGACCCCGGCGGCGCGCTGCGTCCCGTGGCGGTCGAGTTCGACCGAGCCGAGCAGCAGGCGGCCACCGGACCAGTGGACCCGCCTGCCTGGCTGGCCCGAGCTCACCGAGCCAAAGAGCAGCTGGAGCGGCTCTCGCCCGGGTTTGCAGCCGCCCCGGACGTCATGCTGCCGTACGCGGCGGTGCTACGGCGACTGGGCAAATCGGCTGCCGCGCGTACCTACTACGCAACGCTCGCATCGCGACCGGGTTCCGATCACTGGCGCCAGGTGGGCAGGACCGAGCAGTGGTTGGCAAGCGGCACCGGCCGACCGGGGCAGCCACCGCTGCAGATGGCCTGGGGCCAGGCGCCGCGGCTAGACGGTCTGCTGAACGACCCGCTCTGGCGGTCAGCTCGGTTCGAGCCGTTGCAGCCGGTGGCAATGGGTCGCACACCGGGGTTTCGCACCGAAATTGCCTTCGCCACCGACGGCCGCTTTCTTTTCTTCGCGGCGCGTTGCCTGGGCGGGGGGGCCAAGAGGGCAGTGCTACCGAGGCAAAGGGATGCGGAGTACCAGGATCGCGACCGGCTCATGGTTTGTTTGGACGTCGATCGCGACTATGCCGTGTACTACACATTCGTGGTCGATGACCGGGGATGGGGGGCGGAGCAGTGCTGGTTGGATCGAAGCTGGAATCCGACCTGGTACATGGCGTGGCGTCCGGCCGAGGAATCGGGCTATGTGGTTGAGGCGGCGGTGCCACTGGATGAGCTCGTTCTGGAGCGGCCGGATCGCCGGAGCGTGTGGGCGTGCAACGTGCTGAGGATCGTGCCCGGTACGTACGCGGCGGCGCTGGGAATGCCCGTCGATCGGTTTGACCGACCGACAACGGCTGGTTTTCGCGTGCTGCTCTTTGGCAGCCGGCCCAGGGCTGGTCTGGGCCTGCCCCAGCGCAACTGATTGCAGCATTGTCTGTTGCCTTGAGGCACGCTACCGCCCCGCCAGAACTCGATGCCGCGAAATCTACCAATGCGTGCAGAACCGCACACTGGTGGCGCTTGACACTATTGAAGCGTGGTCACGGGCGCCGCGTGAGCTTCGCATTAGTGCGAAGTGTGGCCCGCGTTAGGGGGGGTGCTTGACCAGGAGCGTAGAATGAACGCAGAGTGGGTGCACCCGCCGTGGCTGCCCCTTGATGCAGGCGTTTGGGGTTCGGTTGTCTGTCCTCTTGTCTCGCTGTTCGTTTCCTGGCCGCATCGGGAGTGCCGCGGGTTCTTGGCGTGTGTGATTGGTGTGCCCTGTGTCGTGCCCTGTCGGGACGCACGGCAGGTTGTTGGTGACGTTATTGTGGAGGTTGTGCCATGCGTTACGGACACTGGCGCCAGCGTAGCGCCTTTACGTTGATAGAGCTCCTCGTCGTGATCGCGATCATAGCCGTTCTGATCGCGCTTCTGCTTCCGGCGGTCCAGATGGCGCGAGAAGCTGCTCGTCGCGCGCAGTGCCAGAACAATCTCAGGCAGATCGGGCTGGCGCTGCACAACTACCATCAGACGCACGGCTACTTCCCGCCGGATGGTATGCGCGCCGGCTGGCGGGACAACAATTGGAGCAATGAGCCTGACCGCGACAACAACTGGAGCATGAAGGTCTTTCTGCTGCCGTACCTGGATCGGGCAGACGTCTACAACGCCGCCAACCTGGACCTGTACGCCAACGGGATCCCGGCTTGGAACTGGGGCAATGATCCGAACTCGACGCTGCGTCGGGCTCGGCTCGAAGTGTTCCTCTGTCCTTCCGACCCACACTTTGACCACAGCAACCCGCACGCGACGTCGCAGAATTACGCGCCGAATGGCGGCACGATCCGTGCCTACAACAACTGGCGTTCCAACGGCATCACGTACGCTCCCGGTTGGGACTGGGCAATTGCCAAGCCAATCGGTCTGCGTGACATCGTGGACGGCACCAGCGTGACCGCTGCGTTCACGGAGTGGATCCGGGGTGGCATGCAGCATCGCCCCGAGTTTGCAAATCGCGACCCGATCTCCGTAACGTGGCGTATGCCCAATTTCGTCGATGGATTCCCCGGCGGGCGTGATGCTGCGCTGCGTGCACAGCGTGAAGGCGACAAGTGGTACGAGCAGGTCTGCAATGAGTCGACCTCGTACCAGTGGAACTTCAAGGGCGAGACCTGGTGGTATCCGCACGCCGGTCGGGGTTCGGGCATCGGCTTCACGGTTCGTCCGAACCGCAAGAGCTGCAACGCGGGGTGGTGGTCGTTCGACAACCTGATGGCCCCGAGCAGCCTGCACCCCGGTGGTGTCAACGTCCTGTTCTGCGACGGACGAGTGCGGTTCATCAGCGAGGACATCGACCAGCAGATCTACTTCGCCATCGGTACACGCGACGGCGGCGAGAACATCAGCGAGAACCAGCTCTCGCTCTAACCGCCGCAACCTGACCGCCACTTGCCCGATGCGGCCAACGAACGGGGCAGCCGAGTGCTGCCCCGTTGCTTTTTCTCCGGCGGTTGACAGCGCCTTTCGCCACCGGCCAAAATGAGTACGGTTGATGCAGAGGATGGCGGCGGCGTGCCGTCTTGTGTGTCGTCCGGGCGTTCGTTTCTTGTGCCGTCATGCTCGCTTTTTGCCCGCGACGGGAGGATCAGACCCATGCGTAGTGTACGTCCGCTTCTGGCAGCCCTCGGCGGTGCGTTCATCCTGGGAACCGCCGTTACCGCCACGGTCTACTGGCTCAGCCGTCCGGAGCCGGTCCGGTTTGTTGCCGCCGGCAACCTGGAACCGCTGCCGCCGGCGCCAAAGGCCAAGTTACCGCCGCCGCCGCCGAGCGATGCGCCGTTGGATGAGCTGGCCGCTTGGATCCGGCCGCACGAGAACGAATACCGTTGGCTAAACATCCCCTGGCAAAAGAGCATTCTGAAGGCCCAGCAGATCGCCCGCGAAACAGGTCGTCTGATCTTTCTGTGGGGCACGAATCAGCCAGTGGGTCGATGCTGAGGCATGGGCATTCTGGTCCGGTCCGGACCATTGGCCCATCCCACGGTTCAGAAGGCGATCCTTGACAACTTTGTGCCGGTTGTCTTTGAAGTGCGTCGGGCACTACCCAGTTGGGTAACGGTCCCCGGTCTGGGTGATCCGGAAGCGGAGCGGATTGCGGCTAGTCCGGAAACCGATCCGGAGGTGGCAGCCTTTTTGAAGGTGCATCAGCAGGAGCCGATGAGCCAAGGCATCTGGATCACGACGCCCGATCTGAAACTGCTCCGGACGTCGTATCAGACGGCCCCTGAGCCGATGCTCGGCACGATCGAGGCAGCATTGCGGGACTGGCGCGCCGAGCACGCTGAGCCGCCCAAGCCGCTACCGAAGGAGGCGTTGGTAAGCGAGTGGCCCGAGACGTCACCGTGTCCTCCCGACGTAACGCGGCTGAAGGTGTTTGGCCGGTTGCTGGACGGCAGTGATTTTGAGCCGTTCCGCGATGACGTCGATATTGCGCGAAGTATGTGGGCTTCCATCCTGCCGGCCAAGCCCGAGGTCGGCCAGCGTGTGGAATTGCCCCGCGAGTTCACATGGGAAATCGGCTCCAGGATCTACTCCGGCGAAATCCGGATGCGGCTTCGGCCCGAAGAGGTCAAGGAGCTACGGCTCGTGCTGGAGGTGACCCGTGTCGCGGACGGCGTGGCCGAGGCCACGCTGTCGGGCCACATGAAGATGCGGGGCAGCACCTCCTTCTCCCTGCTACGCCAGCGGCAGTACGACGGGAAGTTCCGGGGCATTGTTCGGTGGCGCGTAGGAGCCGAGGAACCGGAACAGTTTCTGTTGGTAGCCGACGGTACCTGGCGTGCCCAGTACCCGGAGGACAGCAGCTCGTATGCCAGCTATGACATTTATCCCGCGCAAGCCACGGGCCGGCTGGTCTGGGGCAAGCCGACGCGCATGCTCTTCCTTTTCGAGTACCCACCGGTGTACCGTCCACCGGTAGCGGAAGGACTCAAGGTAGATCGGCAGGTCCGCCACAGCGAGCGATCAGCTTAGGATCTGCCCAACCGAGTTCTCTCTCTCTCTTCTCTCTCCTTTGTCATGCCCTCCCGGCTTCCCAACCGGGAGGGTCTTTTTTGCGCGCGGGCAGGTTGGGGCGGTGGGGCCGAAAAAGGCCCGCGTGGCGAACTGTCCGCCATTTGCCTGCATAGCATTTGGTGTACCCAGGGCGACGAATCTGTCCCGCCTGGTTGGGGAAGCAACGGATGAGTGAATCGGCTTCGGCTAATCCACCGCCCTCACGAAGATGGGAGGTGTTGTCCGGACTGCGGCTGCTGGTGGTCGCAGCCGTGGGGTTTGCTGTCGTTGGCGGCCTTGTTTGGCTTGGCACGAACTGGTGGCTGAATGACCCGTTGCGTCAGGCGAAGCTGGCGCTGGAGCGGGGAGAGTTCTTGACGGCGGCTCGACAGGCTGAGGCGTGGCTGGAACAGCACCCTGACGATCAGGAAGCCATGCTCCTGGCAGCGCGTGCTTACGCGCGCATGGGCCGCATGGAAGAAGCTGAGGCGTACTTTGCGCAGGTTCCGCTGGAGGAGAAGGCTGACTTCTACGCTCGCGCGGCCGGCCTGGTGCAACGCAAGCTGTGGACCGAGGCAGGCTTAGTTTATGAGGAGATCCTTCGTCGCTGGCCACGCGAGGGCTCGGCACTGGACCGGCTGATCCGGATCCGCTTGCAGCAGCAACGGGTGGTCGAGGCAATCAAACTCGC
>JALXBF010000074.1 GCA_026991575.1 Planctomycetota bacterium
CGTGGTTCCGCTGTCGGAAGAGTGTTGGGCGGTTGTGGAGGCCAAGAGCGGCGGCGGTCACGTGAACCGAGCATTGCGCCGCCTCGCTGATTGCTGGCAGCTGGCGCCGCACCACATCGTGCTGCTAGAGCCCAAAGGACAGTTGCGTTGGTGTCTTTCGCATGTGGCCACCGGGCCACGAGGCTACATTCAGTACGTGCGGGCCTTGCTGGACGGACGCCGCGCGCTGGAGATCCTGGCTCAGGCCCCCGTGGACGACACGGCGACGTGGGCTGACAGCGGTTCCAGTCAGCAACGGGCTGTGTCAAAGGGCAGGTCGGTCCGTCGCACGGGCGGGAGTCTGCCTGCACCCACCGGTCCGTACGCTTCCTTCCGGTTGATTCGCCCCGTTCACAAAGGGCACCGGCTGCTGCCGCGGCTGGCCGAGCGCGGACTGGTTGTCACGGAAGCCTGGCGGCTGGTTCCGAAGAATCGCAAGGCCCTATGCGTCACGTGCGCACTGGCCGTGGAGTACGCTTGGAGTCGTCCGTTGGCTCGCGTCCTGGATCTCTGGCGCAGTGGCCGGGGAGAACGGTTCAGGGTGAGTGCGTATCCGGCGGAGGAAGTACGCCGTGCTCGGGAACTCCTGGGCCGAGCGCGGAAGGCTGGTTTGATTCCACCCGGCTCGCTAGTGCTGGGGCCGTGCTACTGGTGGGTCAAGTCGCTCTGCGACCGGGCAAGCCGTGCGTACTTCTCGGGTTTGTGGCTCGAGCTGTTTGCCTTGATTGTGGCGGCACGGTTCTGTCGCCCGTACCGAAAGGAAATGTACGAACCGTGGGCCCAGGTCGCTGCCATGGCGAAAGGAGCTGGGCCACCTCAACAACTCGGAGTGGTCATTCCGTTGCCAAACCAACGGTTCGCCGTGGTTCGGGCTGCCCTCGGCTGCGACGTCAAGGCGGCCGGGGCGCTGGAGCGAACTGCTCGCTGCTGGCAGCTGGCGCCGCACGAGGCCATTCTGCTGACGGCCCACGAGCATTTCGAGCAGAGTGAGTCCTACGTTGCGATGGGGCCGCGAGCCTACATCCGCTACCTGCCTCGTTTGTTCAACGGAGACGCTAAAGGACGGGGCACGCTGGATTCAATCCAGCCTTGCGGCACGTGTGCCACGCCGGTCGCTCCTTACTCGTAACGGGCATAAGCACGAGGTGAGCACGAACCCTTACGCGGCTCGGGGTGGTGGACGCAGTCCGCCAGATCGCCGCATCGATCCAGATTTCGTTAGCCCGATCACCACGATCGACTGTTCCTTCCTATGGCAGTGCCCGGGCGTGGCACAAGCGACACGCATCAGATGTGCCGACGCACCGATGGGGAAGGCTGGAGCGGGTACGCGAGCAGCCTTCGACTCAGGTGACTTTCGTATGCGGCAGCCGCGCCGCATTGACAAGCCGTTGTGCACCACCACGATAGTGCTGGTATGCTGTAAGGGTGAGCTGACGTAGCACTTGTGGGGTTGGCCAATGCAAGAGCCACTGGGGCGTCCACACGTCGAGCGACAGGCGGGAGACGGACACCCGTTTCTGCTGTTTCATTGGGACATTGTCGGACAGCTCAGGCCGCAAGAGCTGCCAGAGTACCTCGATCTGACGGACGCGGAGTGGCACTCGCACGCCAGCGGCACCGACGGCGCGCTCGGCTGTGTGATCAGTGGCCGGTTTCCGTTGTGGTTCTTTTCGGCCATCGTGACCCGGTTGGCGACCAGCAAATCGCAGCCGGAATGGTGCTGTCCCGCGTGGATCGGGGTTCTTGACCCGCGCTTCGGCGGGGCCGTTGTCGTGGTCGCGGACACGCAAAGCCCACAATTGGGTGAGGTGCGGCCGGTAGCGATTCCCGGTGTTCAGGCGGCGGGCTCGGTGGATGGAAGCACGGTCACGACAGTCAACTGGTCCGGTCACCTTACAGGACAGGCTAGCGGCAACTCGTTCATTCTCCGTTTCGCATCTCCCGGCCGGGACAAGGTGAGTCCCGCGACGTTGCAGGCCGCGCTGCGCCGTGTCGAAGCTTTGCTACCTCGTCGCCTACCCGAGCTGATCGTTCTCGATGGCCAGTATCCCTCGTGGCTTGCCAGCGCTGTGGTGGCGTTCCTTGCGGAGCGTTGCCCCCAGGCTTCGGTTGCGGTACGTGCGGTCTGGGAAGGCGGGAACGTCGTTGCTTACGGAGGGGAACCACCGACGTGGGCGGTGGGCAGTCTCATTCCCGATCGCACGCCCGGCTTGCCGGCTGCGGTCGTGGCCATCGTCGGAGATCCGAACAGCGGCAAGTCGGTCTTGAGCCTCAAGCTGTATCACCACCTGCGCGCTCAGCCTGATTTCCGCTGCTACCGGATTGACTGCGATGCGTACGCACCCACGACAGAATGGACACTCCGAGAGCACGGAGATCAGTTGCGGGGGATTTGGAAGACGGCCAAGGGCAGTTGGACGGTAGAGGACGAGCAGCGGCTGGCGGAAGTGCTCGCGAAACTGAAGCACAGTCCACTTGACCTTGTGCTAGCGGACATGCCGGGAGGGAATTTTTCCGTTGATCCGCCGCAGCGGATTCCCCGCACACGTGCCAGCCTTTTCAAACTTGCGGACGCGTTTGTCGTTGTGGCTAAGCACGAGGCCGCTTTGGAAGGCTGGCGGGAGGCACTGGCGGAACTCGGGTTGGCCAGTCGGATCGCATGGGTGGTGCGTCCCAGTCCGAAGAGCATCAGGGAAAGTTGGCCGGCCAGGGCTTCCAAGACGGACCATCGCCGGACCATGCCCTCCGAGTACCACATCGGCCTGCTCGAGCGTACGCAAGTCTACCAGCGGACCGCCGCAATCGAACAGCTGGCTGCTCAACTGATGGCCTTTGCCCGACGCAGGATTGGCAACTAGTAAGTCTTCGCCGCGCTCGGTGATCGCGTCCGCACGCCGAGGCGAAATGGTGCACGGCGCGTGGTTTAGAGTCTGTCCGAACAATGCTGGTCGCAAGAACCCCGTGCGTCGGGCTGGGGTGCGGTTAATTAGGCGAACTCTAGGCAGAGGAAGGTGTTACATAGGAGCACGCTATCGGTGTCCGGAACCCATTGCAGCGTTGCTCACGGTGGTTGTGCCGTCGCTGGGCTTTGGACCGCGTTGCGGTCGGGGGCGGCGTAGTCGGCCGGCCACACCGCTGAGGCGGATCTACAACTCGATCTGCTATCGGATGCGTACGCGATGCCCATGGCAGTCGAATCCGGCGACAGAGGAGCTGGCCACCGAAACACGGCGCACGAGTGGTTCAGGGTGAAACGGTGCGTTCGCGGTCACGTTGTAGCATTGGGTGAGCGGATTGGCCTGGGCAGTGGGGGAACAGGCGAAGCGGGAGCTGCGCGGTTCGGGGAGTCCCGTTCAAACCTGCGGACAGCATGCTCCAAACCGTCCGGGGGATTGTGCGTCCCTGCCTGAGACTGATTGCACATCGCCCCGGCTTTTTTCTTCTGCCCTGCCGCCGTGGTCTCGGACCACGACGGCAAGGAGGTCTCCGGGGGCTTTGCCGCGGGCAGCGCGGCCCAGCAAGAAGTTCGCTGGACCTACCGCGCTACCCAATTGGCCTAGCGGGTGCAGGGCCTGAGGCCTCCACCCGCCCGTTCAACCTAGCGGCCCGATCTTTCCGCCTCCGACTCCGCGAACGGCCCCGTCAGCATAGCCATCGTCTCCATCGCTGCCTGGCGGACACATGCAGCGAACGACCAACGCCGGAGCGGCTGCAACGCAGAAACGTAACGGACACGACTACTGCACTCGACCGGCCACTGACGCAACACGCATGATCGTGCCCAGTTGGCTTCCCATTGCTGCTCAGCGCGGAACCTGCACTACACCGGCAGATCAACCCTGGGCCAACGACCTCGCGGGCGCTTCGCTGTGCGGTTCTCCGCGACTGAGCGTCCTGACCCGTGCCGGGCTGGACCCGCGCATGGTCTGGCCGCTTTTCTCGGCCGGGGATTTCAGTCGCAGGCATCAGTACGGCGCTCAGCTGTCAGGGGCCGGGATCATCGTCGCTCCGCGCTGAGGTCGCATCTGGTTTCGGGGGCACGAACCATATCTCCACGCACGCCCCTGCCTTCTGAACTAGTCGGCCCTGGCTCGCGATCTGCCAGGCTACGCTGGCGCGGCTGATGTATTCCCGGCGAGAGACCAGGTACCAGCCGCTTGGCAGATCAGGGCCAGGGGGGACCGTGCCAGCACGCAAGCCAAAGAGTTCCAATGGCAAGCTTGGCTTACACAACTCGTACAGTGGCTGCGGACGGCCTGCCTCTCGGTACCACCGTGCGAGATACCAGTAGTCGAAGCCAGGATCGGCGGCGTCCCCGCCTATCGGCGGAGCGTCTTCGTCGCACCAGCGGGCGATCACGTTGAAGAACGCTTCTGGATGGGGCCAATTGGCGTAGGATTCCGTCAGGCTGAGCACGCACAGTGCGGCCGCGGTCAGTTTGAGAGCTCGACCGGAGCGTGCGATTGCGACCGCGATGGCTACTGCCAGCGGGAGCATGGCGGGCAGTGCGTACCGGAGGTGACCTGCTGCTCCGGGCGTACCGACCAGTGCGGCCAGCAGCGGAATTGCGACCGCGATTGCCCCCCACGCATCTGCCGCTAAGGCCCGTCGCCAGCCCTGGGACACGAGGCCGAGGAGGGCGAGGCCGGCTAGCAGCACCGTCCCCGTCGTCTCCTTGAAGAGGAAGGCCATCGGGTACCACAGCTTCCAATCGGCCGGCCGGGTGCGGCCACAGACGACCGTGCCCAGCGCCAGGTCGAATTCGCTCGCCTGCCGGTCGAACCCATGGACGTATTCGGCGGGCAAGGGCACCGGGAGCCGTTCGAAGATGGTGCCGCGGAACCGATTCACGAGCGACTCTGTTGGCTCGTCCATCCGAGTCAGCAGTTGTGAGGAGAACTCGTAGGCGCCCAGCGGCGTAGCCGTCCCACGGAACCCGTAGAAGGCGTTTATGCCGAGCAAGCATGTCAGTAGCGGGATGGCGATCGATAGCAACATCTTCGGCGCAGCCTGGCGAGGTTGCTTCCATCGGCAGAAGAAGGGGATTGCCAGGAACCAGCCGAGCAGAATGAGCCAGGCGGTGAACTTGGTCAGACAGCCCAGTGACATCAGAATGCTTCCCAGCGCGAGCCAGATCCAATCCGACGACTTGAGCCACCGGACGCAGCAGTAGGTTGCGGCCGCTGTGAGCCCGGCCACCATGCCGTCTGGCACGATGACGGCTGACCACGTGGCGACGATAGGCGAACTGAGCAGGACAATGGCGCAGATGATCGCGGCCACGTTGCCACCGGCGCTTCGTGCCCAGAGCACGCAGGTCCAGATTCCGAGCAGCAGGAAGGGCAGCAGGACCAGGCGGGCTACGAATAGTCCCGTGCGCCAGTTGTCCCAGTGTTGAAGCATTCGGATACCGCGTGCCACTTCCGTGCGCACCAGCCAACCGGGTGGCAGCAGCGTTGGGTCTTCGGGTAATCGCAAGCCGGTGGTCCAGGCAACGGCCGAGGCGACGATGCGGCAAAGGGGCGGGTTGACGGCGTAGATGTCCGTGCGGCCTGCGGTCCAGAAGCACATGCCGGCGAAGATGTGCGCGGGTTCGTCAACGTGTGGTGAGTGGTTCCATGCCAGGTATGCGGCCAGGCATGCCCAGATGACGACTCCCACGCCGAGGTAGAACAAGACGCGGTCGTACGGTTTTCGCGTTGGGACAGTGCTCTCACATCGGCGACTGTGGCACATCAGGTGGGCCGGGGTCAGCCCGAGGGCCGACGGTTTGAGGAGCCGCGTTGGCATGCTGCTGTCCCACTGGTGCATCGTAGTCTACGGATCGCGCTGAGTCGAACTTCATGCCCCTGGCAACAAACAGGGAGGAAACTGGAGCACCACGCCGGATGCTCGTCTGTCTTCACCGTGCCTGCACCTCCGCGCAGACGATAACGCCGCGCAAAGCGTGTGTCCATGGTCCAGGCAGTATGCGGAATTCGCGACGGTCCAACTGTGTTGCGAGGAGATGATCTGCAGCCTGCTGCAGATGGGAAGGGGAGATCGGCTCGATAGACGGGCACAGGGACAGCCATTCCAGGTGGTGGCCCGTTATTCCCCATACGAGGACGTCCGGGGCCAGGAAGGCTTGGGCCGGGTCCGGTTTCTCGTACCAGCCCGGGCCCCAGTCGCCGTCTGAAGGATCCTTTTCGGCCAGAGACACCCGTGCGCGCTCCAGTTGTGCCTGTGCTGCTACCACGGCCTCGTGAGAAAGAAACGGTCGCTGGCGGTGCAGGGCGAGAACGTAGGCAAGTGCATACAGAACGTGAGTGGCATGGCAAGCCCTGGTTGCAGCTAGCATTGTTGGGTCGGCCAAACGGAGAACACTTTGATTGAGGTCGCAGACTATGCCGTACTTGTTGAGCCACCTGGTGCGGGGCGCGACGAAGGTGGCCAGAGCCGGGACGATCCATTCAAGTTCGTCGTTGTCGTTGAAATTGGCCAGAAGGTGGCGGACCACGTCGGCTACAGTCCCGCCGGCGGGAAGCTGATCGTGCGTGGTCATCCCAGCTTCGGCCGCGACCAGCAAGAATTGGCCCGTGTGCGCTTCCACGCGTGCCGCTGGCGTGCGGTCTGCCGGCAGAAGGGGAAAGCCGTCAGCACGCACCCCCCACGCCGTCTTCACGAACACGCCGTACGGGGAGCGTTGCCTGTAGGCGCTATAGAGGGCGCGTAGCCAGGTAACGCTTGCGCGCGCCTCGCACAAACCAGCCTGTGCAGCGGTTACTTGCAGTCGTGCCGCATGTAGGAAGCCGTTTGGACGCAAGTCTGAGCTGGGCTGGCACACGGCGAGCAGGGACCGTAACCTGGCCACGTGACGCTCGTCCAGGCGCACCCAGGAGAAACGGCGAACGCGAGCAGGGGGCTCTTGCAAGGGGATCTCGCGCCATGACGGCGTGGAACGGGCAGTTGTTGCCGACGCACAGCCGCCGACGGAGCTGCATGCGAGCAGGAAAAACGCCACGGTCGATGCGCGGCAAGGCCCTCCGGATCGGCCAAGGAACAACCTTGCTGCTACCAGACAGCAAAGGCCAGCGACCAACAGGGCGACCCCCACAGCAACCATCGCCCACCGCACGCCGCTTCTCGGCACGATCGCATAACCGTCCCAGAATTTGCTAAGCGAGTCGCCATCCGTGGTAAAAATCCGGAGAGAGCATGGCTCGATCAGCGAGACTTTTCCCTTGCCCTGCATTCGGACGAGCACGACGTAGTGACCGAGACCGCCACGGCCATGGACAAGTAGGATAGCCGGTAAGGGCAACCTGCGAATGGCCGTGGGCCGGACATGCACCGCCATTGCCGGTTGCCCCAGTGCTTCCAGGGTCCGAACGACCGCCAACATGGAAGCACCCCGATCGGTGGTCGGGAGCACTCGACAGACGTCCCCGTAAGAGACTGCGTGGCCCGTCATGCGCAATAGGAGATAGGCGGCCTTTCGACCGCAATCCTTCGGGCCCTCGATGCGGCCGGCGCTGGCTGGGACGGGGCTGCGTTCCCTGGACGATTGAGCGGGCAGCCCCTTCCCCGCTGCTGGCCTACCTGCCAGCTGCAGGCCGGTCACAATCCCCATGATCGTACAAGCAGCGACTAGGCACTGCGCCGAATGCATGGCCCCGGTGCCTCGCTACACATAGCGCGCCGCCAGGCCGGCTGATCCACGGAGGATATCAACGCTAGCTTTCGGTTCGATTCCGCTCATCAGGTAGACTTAGCACGCTGCTGTGCGATGTCTCGGTGGCCTTGCATTCAGGATGCGGCATGGACCGTGCTTGGCCGTTCAGCCGGGCTGGGCTGAGTCGGCCGGACGAACACGCCTCGTCGCAAACGCCAGCGCGATCAGTACGCCCGCGGCGAGTCCGCACAGGCACGCCAGAGCGGTTAGGCCAAGCAGTGCGGGTGTGGTGAGCTGACCCAAGTAACCTCGGGACGCTGTGTCGTGCTTACGTGCTACAACACGGGTCAGGGTCGCTACTTGCTCGGCCAGCTCCAGACCGCCGGGCAGGTCGACGGATTCGCCATTTGTTCGGCGTACCAAGGTTCCAGGATTAAGAGGGGGGGTATACCATGACTGGTCGAGTGGCAGGTGGGCCTGTACGGAACGTATCGTCAACTTCCTTTCGAAAACATCACCCCATCGCCCATCTGCTAGCGGCCGTTGCTCGCGGACCACGACCCGCGAAGGGAACCATACAACGGTCCCCCCCACCTCCGCGATGGCACGGTACCCTTGAAAGAGGATTGTCGATCTCAAGCCTTGCACGCTTGGCGACGGTCGCCGATGCAGCACCCGGGAAGCGACCAGGCCGTCCGGAGTGATGATGATCTCAGTCCGTTCACGTGCGTCCTCTGGGCCAAGCGACAGCCGCACTACGAAGCCCCATTGGCGATCCTGGAGCACATCTGTTCTGGGCAGCAGTTCGTCGAGGGGGAGGTCTCGAAGACGCGACATCGGATGCGTCTGATGGGCTTTCACGGCACATGCGCACACGCCGACGTCACGCAGAAGGGGATCGATCAGACGCACGCAAGCGGCTTCCGCGGAGGCCGTTTCCCGGACCATGCGGAGCGCTCGCCAGAACTTGCCCGCCATCGTCCCGTTGCTATACAGGGCAGGGGGCAACTGCCAGTATGGGACCCCTAACCCGGGCTCCGCAGGCCGGTGGGACGTCGTTTCGGACCAATACATGCCGGCACCGAGGTAGACAACCCTAACAGACCTCTGTGTGTGCTCGCGCCCAAGGATGAGGGGCCTGGATCGAGAGCCCACCGAGCGGACTTCGTAGCAAACGGCGAGGGTCTCATCGTGGTCAAAAAGCTGACTCAAGGCACGGAGTTGGCGCTGGGCCAACGACAGGGTCTCTTTGGCCAATGCCCGCGCCCGAGCTGGCTGGGACCCCCCGCCAGAGGAAGCGGTCTGACCTCGGGAAGTCGCCCGTAGCCGCCGGTCCGCGCCAGCTGACGCGGTCAGCGATTCAACCTGCCCATGCGCCAGGAGCAGGGGCAGCAGCAATGGAACAAGTCCCCGGGAACGATTTCCTCGCGTAGGCGGCGGCTCCTGGATGCCTCGTGTGTGTGCGCTACGGTCCCGCAATGACCGGGCACGGAGAAGCGACATGCTCACCAGGCCGATACCAAGCCCTAGGCTGAAGCCGCCGGCGATAAGCGCCAGCGGCCTGTAGGTCGGCCGAAGGCACAGGGCATATCCTGTCCAGTATTCGGCGAGGCGGTGCTCCTGCGTCCGGAACACTGCCAGGGATCTCGGTTCCAGGAGGATATGCTGGCCGTTCTCGCCGGTGCCCAACCACACCACGTGCTGGAACATACCGCTCCCCGGTACGTCCAGCCAGAGTAAGGCTGGCGGGTGGATCTGTCGTAAGTCCAGTGGCCTGAGTCGTTCGATGGTGGCGAACGGAGTGACCGACGCGGCCTGGCGGAGTAGCTGTTCGGCGGAGGCGGACGGGCCTGCGGTGCGCAGGATGTCGATCAAGGAGCATTGAAGGCCGTGGCCGCGCAGGACAAGCCAGAGGGCGACAGCACCGGCGGCACGTTCGCTGCGCCAGCTTACTTTGCTGTGTTCGGTCGGCGTCCCTGATGCGGCAGATGATGTGTCCAGACTGCGGAACAAGGCATGACTGCAGCCTGGCAACAGGCAGAAAGTGCTCATCAGGATGCACAGGGGCGCAGGACATGCACGCCGCATGTTCTCCCCCCGCTCTAAAACTGTTCCCCGGGGCTCTGTGCCGCTGACTCTTACGCGTCTTGCTTACGTCTGCGGCGGTGCCAGGCGATCCATACGAAAAGCCCGGCCATAGCGAGCAGTAGCAGGGCGGCGACCGCGAGGGGAACCGCGGCGTTGCCTTGAGCATTGCCTCGCGCGCGTGGGCCCACCCGTAGGATCCATGCCAACTGTGCCCGGGCACGCGCTACCGCCTGCTCACGCAACGCCGCCAGCTCCGCAGGATCACGCCGAAACGGATACGTCACGTGCCGTGGCCGCCCCGTGAACGGATTCCGTATCCAGCGGAAGTCCACCACAATCGTGCGTTCCTCAGGCACCGCGTTCAAGAACAGCTCACGCAACTCCGCTTCATCCGGTGCACGCAACTCCGCTCTGCGAACGACCACGACTGCGTCGGAGACCTCGCCCCGATAAGCGTCCCGCGCATAGGTCCGGCGCCACCGGAACGGCAGCCACACCCCATCGCCAATTTCCCGATAGTCGCTGAACTCGTCCACCGCTAGCAGATGGTCTTCCACCAGGCAGTACCACTCCCTCCGGACGGGCTGGTATCCGTACTGAGGCGACAGCCACAGCTTCGTCTTCTCCGCTTCCACAACTACCAACCCGCTTTCAGGGTCAACGCTCACCTTCCGTGCGTGCCGCACCAGCACAGGCAAGCCCGCATCAAACACTCGCTGCCACAAGAATTGGCGCCCGTGTTCCTTCACCGCTTGATCTAGATCTTCAGCGTGCCGCTCAGAGTTGCTTAGCACAATCGCAGATGCTGCTGGCCCATAAGCCTGGGACTCCTCGCTGAGATGAGGCCCAACCGAGACCAGTTGCCCCTCCCGCCAGGCAAAGCACGCTCCCACTGCACACAGCACCGCGGACTTATGATACACGATCGATGCCTTTTTCACGCTGTCACGTCTGTTGTATATATTGAGGGCTGGCGTGGTGAACAGATGTTGTCGAAGTGTCCAGCGCGCAACGTCGGTCACCTCTGAAGGACTAGCAGGCTGGCACAGATAGTCGGCTGCTACGAGTTCCCATAGTGTGCCGTCTAGAACGAGCGTGCCATACAACCGCGCCCACAGTCGGTTGTCGCGCGCAGCAATCCTGCGAGGCAGCAGCGCTGTGCTATAGACCCTCAGCGGAAGGCTCAGAGCACCGCTCCGATCAGACGTGGTGTAACAGGCAAACAAGGACCAGGCAGGCAGGCGAGCAACAGCTGCAACGTCCATTCTTCCGAGAATCATCTCTTCCAGTAGCAGCCCCCTGGCCAACCGCTGCTGCTGAGCTTCGATTGCGGCAGCTACACGTTCGCGCAGGTCTCGCTCTGTTGGAGAACCCGTCTCGGGGATCCCTGCGGCGCGGCAAGTGCTAACGACGAACAGCGCGACTCTTATGAAAGGTGCCATCTCGCTCCGTTCCCTACGACAGAACCAACCAACCACAGATAGCCGCGCTTAGCTCGGGCCCGCCTTCCTGGATGGAGACGCTGCGTAGCCAGCACAACGTCGCTTGGTCAGAATCTAGAGTCGAAGGCTACGCAACGCACGGGCGGAGTTGCCTGCGCGCCGGTGCCTCACTGCGTACATGGAACCGGTACCTGATAGTACCCGCAGCCAGGTTTGGTGGGGTTGCAGAGGCGATTTTCAATCGATTCAGCGTAGACGTCGGCCCATGTGTGCCATCCATCGGGTTGGTAGTATGTGCCTACAGGCTCGGGACACGGGCCCGTGGCGCAGCCTTGACCATAGGAGTCGTACCACTGGCAGGCGGCGCCCTGCAAGGTTGCGGCGGTGGCGTCGGGCAGACGCGTCAGGGATGCGCTGGAAGCCCACAACATCGTGGCACCGACGGCGACGAGCACGACGCCGCTCATCAGCCACGCCCAGTTCGCTCTGGCGATCACGCGTCGCGACATGACCAAACCTCCATCCATCTGGCGACAACCCTTGGGCTTGCGAAGGCGCCGCTTCCGACACCAATCGCCTCGGACCCCAGCTCCTTCACAAGCCCGACACCCTGAACCACGCTCCCGAGACTATCGCGCATGCCATTATCCTCCTCCTCCTCCTTGTCAAGCCCCCGTTCTGCGGCCGGCTCCAATCTTGTATTCGCACGCCGGTGCGTTCGATTGGACCCAGCAGAGCGATTCCGTGCGGCTGTTCATCCGGGCATCCTCCGCTCGCGCCGAGGCACTGCCTCGGAGGCCGGGTCGATCGCATCCGTCCGCGGCCTGTTGATGACGGATGTCATTCCGCCCGCAGGTGGCCCAAGCCATCCGTCCAGAACATCATGCTTTTTCCTTACGTCTGCGGCAGCGCCAGGCGATCCATACGAACAAGCCAGCCACAGCAAGGAGCAAGACGGCGACGGCCACGGGGACCGCGGCATTGCCTCCAACGCGTGGAGCCACCCGTAGGATCCATGCCATCTGCGCTCGGGCACGCGCTACGGCCTGCTCACGCAATGCCGCCAGTTCCGTAGGATCACGGCGAAACGGATACATCACGTACCGTGGCCGCCCGGTGAACGGGTTGCGTAGCCAGCGAAAGTCCACCACGTACGTGCGTTCCTCAGGCACCGCGTTCAAGAACAGCTCACGCAACTCCGCTTCATCCGGTGCACGCAACTCCGCTCTGCGAACGACCACGACTGCATCGGAGACCTCGCCCCGATAAGCGTCCCGCGCATAGGTCCGGTGCCACCGGAACGGCAGCCACACTCCATCGCCAATTTCCCGATAGTCGCTGAACTCGTCCACCGCCAGCAGGTGATGTTCCAGCAGGCAGTACCACTCCCTGCGGACAGGCTGGTATCCATAGTCTGGCGCGAGCCATACTTTGGTGTTACTGGCCTCGGCGATTACCAGTCCAGTTTCCAGATCGGTCCGAACGGTACTTGCCTCACGCACCAGGACCGGCAGGGCCACATCGAATATGTGCCTCCGGAAGTACTCGCGACCCTTCTGCCAGATGGGCTCGGTATGTAGCTCGTTGGAGTAGAGAGCGATGGCGCTCATGCTAAAGCCAGGCCGGTCCTCGTTGCTCAAGTGTGGTCCCAACCATACCGGTTTCCCTTGCTCCCAGCCAAGACACACCCCAAGAGCACACAGCATGGAGAGGCAACTGTGAGAGATAGCAAGAACGCGCGGACGTTGCTCACGGGTGTCCTTCCAGATGTTAACGTTAGCTGGGGTAAGCCTCCGCTGTTCGGACAACCATGAGAAGAGATCGACATCGGGAGGTGGACCACTTTGGCTGCATTGATAGATGGCTCCAACAAGTCCCCATAGTTCTCCGTTAACCAACAGTCCGGCCCAGACGTCTGCCCGTAAATGACTCCCGCGTCTGCTGACTAAGACTGAGACACATGCAACACTAGTGTGGGACGGTTTGTTTGCCCAGAGGACAACGGACCAGGGGGGGATATGGGCCCGGGCGCCCGCCAGCCACCCACCAACGACCCTCTCCTCCCATACCAAACCCTCACCCAGTCGGCGATGTAGCATCTCGAGCTCCGCCGCCACCCGGTCCCTCAGCTCCCCACCGTCAGTGCCCACCGCGGGCGACGCAGAGAACAACAGCGGAACGACCAGTTCCAACAAAGGGTGAAGCTTTGCCATGCGCCCCTGACAGAAAGAGACCACCTACCGTCATCTGCACATCGGGCTAGGCTCGACGCGCTAGCCAGCTGGCGCCGAACGAGGCCTACTGAGTGCACGGTATCACGACCTGGAAGTACCCACAGCTCGGCGTCTCTGGGTAGCAGATGACGTTCTCGATCGATTCGCCGTAATAATCTGCCCACGTGTACCACTTATCGGGTTGTAGGTAGTAGCCGGACGGGCGGGTACACTGTCCCATAGTGCATCCCTGACCGTAGGCGTCATACCACTGGCAGGCGGCGCCCTGCAAGGTTGCGGCGGTGGCGTCGGGCAGACGCGTCAGGGATGCGCTGGAAGCCCACAACATCGTGGCACCGACGGCGACGAGCACGATGCCGCTCATCAGCCACGCCCAGTTCGCTCTGGCGATCACGCGTCGCGACATGACCAAACCTCCATCCATCTGGCGACAACCCTTGGGCTTGCGAAGTCGCCGCTTCTGACACCAACCGCCTCGGACCCCAGCTCCTTCACAAGCCCAACACCCTGAACCACGCTCCCGAGACTATCGCGCATGCCGTTATCCTCCTCCTCCTCCTCCTCCTCCTCCTCCTTGTCAAGCCCCTGTTCTCCGTCGCGTCCAATTCTGTATTCGCGGGCCGGGAAGCCCGATTGCCCCCAGCGGAACCTAACCGGTCGGACCACTTGTCCCCGATCCACCGGCTGCGCCGATGCGCTCGCTGGGAGGCCGGATCGATTCCATCCGTCCGCGACCGGTTGCTGACGGACTGTCATTTCGCACCGCAGGTGGCGGAAGCGAGTCGTCCGGAACGTCATGCTTTCTCCTTACGTCTGCGGCGGTGCCAGGCGATCCATACGAACAGGCCAGCCACAGCAAGGAGCAGGACGCCGACGGCGAGGGGAACCGCGGCGTTGCCTTGAGCATTGCGTCGCGCGCGTGGGCCCACCCGTAGGATCCATGCCAACTGTGCCCGGGCACGCGCTACGGCCTGCTCACGCAATGCCGCCAGCTCCGCAGGATCACGTCGAAACGGATACATCACGTGCCGTGGCCGCCCCGTGAACGGATTGCGTATCCAGCGGAAGTCCACCACAATCGTGCGTTCCTCAGGCACCGCGTTCAAGAACAGCTCACGCAACTCCGCTTCATCCGGTGCACGCAACTCCGCTCTGCGAACGACCACGACTGCATCGGAGACCTCGCCCCGATAAGCGTCCCGCGCATGGGTCCGGTGCCACCGGAACGGCAGCCACACTCCATCGCCAATTTCCCGATAGTCGCTGAACTCGTCCACCGCTAGCAGATGGTCTTCCACCAGGCAGTACCACTCCCTCCGGACGGGCTGGTATCCGTACTGAGGCGACAACCACAGCTTCGTCTTCTCCGCCTCGACAATCACTAGGCCGCTTTCAGGATCAACGCTTACCTTCCGTGCGTGGCGCACCAACACGGGCAAACCCGCATCAAACATCTGCTGCCGGAAAAACTCGCGATCGCGGTGCGAGAGAGCCTCGTAGTGGCGTTCGAACATGACGGTCAAGCCTGAAGCTCCTGGCCCATGGCCCGGCCAATCGTCGCCGAGGTCCGGACCAATCCAAACCAGTTCGCTGCCTTTCCGGCCAAAGCAGGCGGCCATCGCACACAGCAGCGCGGACGAGTGGTAGGCTGCGAGCTCCCGCTCGGGCTCTTCCCGGGTTGTGGTGACGCTGACGTTGCGGAGCTGAGATCTCCTCCACCTCAGCAGCCACTCCAACACTGCACCCGAGCTCGGGGGGGCATCGGCTCCCAGTGTGAAGAGGGCCTCCCCCAGTGACCACGCCTCGCCGCCGACGACCAAGCTCGCGACGACGTCTGCCTGCAGCGTACCAGTTAGACCAAACACCCTCACGCGTACCGCAGCGACGCCCGTGTCGGACCACGCCACCACCGACCACGGAGGCAAGTTCGCCAGGTCTGCTACACGCCACGAGCCGAGCACACTCTCTTCAAGAAAGAGCTTCGCTCCCAGCCGCCGGTGCATGGTCTCAAGCAGCCCCGAAAGCCGTTCTCGGAGTTCGGCAGCGTTGGCTGAGCGAACGTCCTCCGACAGGGCGGGTTGGCAAATGACCAACCCAAGGAGGATCAGGAACACTGCTGCTCTAGCCGCCCTCCCTACCATGCGCGCCTCCCCCAACCCATGTGCCACACGTGCGCTATGCTCGTAAACAACCCGCAACCGCCCCAATGGCTGCTTCTTGGGTCACGGCTTCACCACATGCGGATTCGCTCGCACCCGACGAATGTCCAGCCGCCGCAGGTAACGCCACATCGTCGCTACCGCCAACCGAACCCCCAAACGATCCGCCACCAGCCGATACAGACCGCTTCACCGTCCAGTAGTTCCAGTCATCACCAAACGCCTTCGGCCCACGCTTCGCTGCCTCCTGCAGCAGCCCGGCCAACTCTGTCGTCAAGCGCTTCGGCCTGTCCCGACCACGGCGCCCGCCCCGTAATGCGCCCGGATTTCTCTTGGAGAAAACGCTGCGTCGCCAGCCGGACAAACCGGTCGCTACGCCTCAGCCGCCGCGCCGCTTCCCGGCAACACAGCCCGCCCATACAATGCAGCACCGCACGGATTCGCAGCCGCAGCGTAGCGTCCGTGCTGTATCGGCCCAACCGCTTCAGCCGGTCCTGCTCACCAGGCGAAAGCGGACTCCAACACCGTTGTAGCCTTCTCTGCCGCGTTCTTCGATCCATGGCGGTTCCTCCTCGCGATCCTGTCGCAAGAACTCGTCCGCGACAGCGACCGGGGAGGAACCTATTCTCCGCGCCCAACAAGCGCGCGTACAGTCGCTGACGACCCGTTTAGCGGCTTCAGCGCACTCCGTGCCACCTCGTCCATGCCAATCCAGGAATAATCCAATGCACTAATCGGATAGGAGAAGTTCTCGTTTGGCAAGTCTGCCGTCCGGCACCAGCCTATCTCACACGGGACCCAAAAGCCTACGAGCGAACGTGCCTTGTTCAGGGTTGGTCGTGCCTGTCTTACCTAGTTACCCGGCCGCTCTATATCATCAGGGGACCAAATACTGTGGTACGCTGGCCGTCGCTTGCGAGTTTTGGCATCGTCCTTGTACACCCTTGCCATGGGCGCTGTTCCGTATGCGTCCTAGCGTTTGTCGAGAAGGGAAGGTGCCATCAGGAAATTGTTGCTTGATCTCCCGCAACAGATCAACTGCCCCCGGGGTTCCGTGCCTCGGCTATCCAGTGAGGGCCGCAGCGTAGCAATCGCCAGATACGCACGTCTGGCGGGCGAGTTGATAGCGAGAAGCGGATCAAGCGGCCTGCGTCGGTGACCGCGGTGACGGTATCTCGGTCGGGCGCAGCGGCCACCGCACACACCGCACCTGATTCCGATGCCAGTGCGGCTACGCACCGGTTGGTTCCGATGTCCCACAGTGCCAAGTGCCCCTGCGCGTCGCCGACAACGAGTGTGCCGCCCGGCGCGAAGGTGGCTGCAGTGGGCGTTCCAAGGGCGAAGGAAAACATGTGGCGCTGTTTGTTAGACACGTCTTGAATCCACAGGACGCCGTTGTCACACGCGACGACAACGGTGTCAGTGGACAGAAAGCTCACCCCACGAACAGTGCCCGTGGCTGACCGATACACGTAGCTGCTGAGTTTTCTGGCCTGCTTTACGTGCCAGAAAGATAGCTGCCGCGAGCATGCGATACAGATGGTTGACCCGTCGGTCGATAATGCAACTCCCCGAACGCCATCAGATGGCCTGGCGGCTCGGAACTCGCGAAACACGCGAAGGGACGGCATTTGCCATATGATAGCATACCCGTCCTGGAAGATGGCGGCTGCGCAGCGACCGTAGGGGTCGAAGGTGATGTCGCGCGCGCAAACCTCCCGCGGGGGCCGCTGCACGACGCCGCCGTTGAGGGACCATGAGGCGACCGTTCCGTCGCTCGCTCCCGCAACAACGCACCCCCCGTCGCGACTCACGGCAGCCGCCGTAGGCGGGTCGCCCAAGTAGCCTACTTGCTTGATCTCGCGGGTGAGCCTGGAGTAGCGATAGACACGACCGCTTTGGGTGACCAGAGTGATACCCGTTGGGCCTCCTCCGACGGCGATGACGGCCTCGGACACGACTTGCGCCTTCCAACGCCGCCTCAGTGTCTGCGCATCCCAAACCTCAATGCGGCCATTAGTGAAGCCTACAACCAGGGACGATCCGTCGTCGGTAGTGCTCAGGCATCGTGGCCCGCCTGCCTCGGGCTCAGTTAGCATGCAGGCGGTCCGCTGCGTGGCTTCGCACACCAGCAGCGCGCCGCATTTGGTCAGCACGAAGTACCGTGACAGTGACTGACCGCAGATGTCTACAAAATCCCAAGATGCGGTGGGCAGGCGCGCGATTTCCTTCCTGGACGAGGTATCCCACACGCTGATTGTGGTACCGGGGCCCAGTGCGGCAAGTTTGTCACCATCTGCACTGAGGACGGCGGAATGTGTTTTGTGGCCCGATCGTCGCTGCCACCATACGTCCCCGCGCGAGACATCCCAGACGCCGAAGTCCCCGTTCCACGTGGTATATGCGACACGGAGCCCTTCCGCATCCGTGGCAACACTGGAGACCGGTGCGTCTCCCAGTTGCTTATGCTTAACCTCTCCGCCATGGCCTGTTGTACGAATGGCGACCTGGCCATCAGCGTGGCCGGTAACTATGGTCCCAGACTTGGCGGCTACTGCCACTGCGGTCGCGGCCAGCGAGTCGGACCACCGCGTCGCTGAGCGGCGGGAAGGCGGGCCCTCCTGTGCGACCACGTCTCCCTCCAACGTCACCGCAGCTAGGCTCTGGTGGTGGGGGTTGATGGCAGCGGCAACGACGCTTTCTTCCAGGGTAGTGACTAGCGACACCTGGGGCTGCTCGATCCCACTAACGGCTAACAGCCCGCCGGAGGCCGTGGCGATCAGGGTCAGATCTGGTCTGGGCTGCGCCACGTCCACGAGCGGGTCGACTCGGATCACAAATTCCGTGCCAGGGCGATCGTAAGGCCAATCAAACAATGTGGCCGAGCCATCCGCGCACCACCGCAACAATGTGCTGCCGCGCACAAAGTGGGCACCACACACCGCTACAGAGGAGCGGAGTACACTGCCGCACACCTGAAGGGTCTCTGCGGAAAGGACGTGCACCTCGCCTGATATGTAGCCTATCGCGATTAAGCCTTCAGGGGAAGAACCAAGGGTCGTTACCGTCCCATGAGTAGGCACGCACTGCCGGGCGCGCGCGAGCCCGAGGTCCGGTGGCAACACGAACAACCTTCCGGTGGCGGTGGCGACAGCCACTTGCTTATCCGACACAAAGGCCACTGCCACGATTGCATCATGGCTGACGCGCTGCTCCACTGACGCATCGGAACGTCCCCACAGTGCGTGCAGCGTTACTGTCCCGTTGCAATCGCCAGCAAGTAGTTGGTCACCCGACGGGCTGGCCTTGAGAGCCGTGATTGGACACTGGTGGGCCGAGATGACACGCAGCACTGCTCTCTTCCGCGGGTCCCACACTTCGATCGTTCCTTCTGAGGTGGCGAGCGCCAGCAGCGCAGCGGCGCCACCGCCACACCAGGCCACCCGTCGAACGAACCCAGCACGCGGGCGCAGACGGGTGAAGGGACGCTCGCCCAGCATATCCCAGACGATCACCGATCCGTCGTGGACCGCCAGCGCTAGCAAGCGGCTGCCGTACGAAACGGACAGGTCGAGGATCGCTTTTCGGGACGGTAATGACCGCTGCGTCAGGGTCCCAGAGCTGGGTTCCAGTAGGAGGAGCACGCCACCGTAGCCGCCAGCAACTGTGACGCTCTGGTCTGGAGAAACCGCGCTGCACAGGATAGCGGTTGGTCCGTTGTGTAGCATCGAACTGCCGTGTCGTTGCGGGTCCGGCATGGGACGCTACCTCAGCCCCCCACGAGGAAGCTGGCTGCGCACCCGCGTCTAGGGGCGTCAGGCAACCACCATTGCTCCCAAGGTGTTTTGCGGACCGTGATCTCGGTCAGTTGCCATCGGGCAGATGAGGCATCTCCTGAGCCTGCCCCCACCGTGGTCTCGCGGGGCGCGAACTCGAAATACACGTGCTGATTGACGATTAGACAGAGGGTCGTGCGAGACGGAGCAAACAAATGACACGCGTGCGGAGTCCGTGATTGCCGTAGGCTGCTCAGAACATCGGGCAGCGACGGGGCGCCGAGCACGATACTCCCGATCGGTTTCGGGGCAGATGTAGCACCACCTCGCTTTGGGAAGATGGTAGCCACCTGTAGTCCCAAACCCCTTTCGAATACAAACTCCCCCCAAGGATACTTGAGAATGAAGAGCTCTGCACCGTCGAGTATGTCCTCCGGACACCCGCACGTGCGGAGAACGACGGTATGGTGTATCCCCAGTGGCAGACCGGGGAACTGTCGCGCCGAGCACAGACGCACAAGAAATGTCGACAGATCCGTGCCGCTCGGTGGGTGCAACTGCATGACACGATTTCCGGATCACAGACCGAACATTCTTCTTAGGTCTATTAGCAGAAACCGTAGCTCTCCGGCCCTATCGGCCCAGACCTTGCCTTTGGCGTGATTGGTTCGAAGGTACTCAAAGGCTCGTCGAACCTGGTTGAAGAGCCGTCGCTGGTTTCGGGGAACACTCAACCACTCTTGCAACTGCTGCTCAGCTATCCTGAAGGCGTGATCGCTCGTGGCGGAAAAAGTCTTTGTGAATTTGATTTGGCCAGTTCCGGTCGGTCGGATTGTGATCCGGAACCGGCCGGTCACCACCGCACCCGGCCCCGGATCAATCGGCGGGCATGGCCCCACTTCATACAGCTCCGCCGGCCCAACCACGCCCATCTCCTCCAGATCCAGCCACACCCGAGCCGACACC